>NZ_JBDHSP010000167.1:0-2547 GCF_039808215.1 Paracoccus sp. (in: a-proteobacteria) | reverse complement strand
GTAACCACCCGGTTGGCGCCGCCTGCCAGATTGCGGCGTGAGGTCCTAAGACACGTGCATAGCGACGTCGCTAACGACGTCTCTTATGCGCGGAGGGGCGATGCGGGGCGAGGTTCTGGGCGTTGAGCGCCGTCGACGGTGGGACGACGAGGTAAAGCTGGCGATTGTGAGCGCTGTGGGGATCGATGGTGCGACGGTGACCCAGGTTGCGCAGCGCCACGAGGTGACGCGCCAGCAGATCTACGCTTGGCGTCACGAGCTGAAGCGGAAGGGTTTGTGGTCGCCCGAGGCGGGTGCGCTGTTCTTGCCGGCCGGCATGGTGCCCGAGATGGGGCTTGCGGTAGTTGAGCCTCCGGCGGCGGCCGCGGCCGTCGGTCCGGCAGCCTGGGTTGAACTGCGCCTCGCGAAGGGTCGCGTGCTACGGTTCGAGAGCAGCATTGACGACGCGGCGCTGTCCCGCCTTATCCGCACGGTGGATGCCGCATGATCGGACCGGGAACCGGGGTGCGGGTGTATCTGGCCTGTGGGCCGACGGATATGCGGAAAGGGATCGGAGGTTTGGCGGCGCTGGCGCAGGACGTGCTGCGGCAGAAGCCGACCGGGGGTGCGGTCTTCGCCTTCCGTGGCCGCAAGGGCGACCGGCTGAAGCTGCTCTACTGGGACGGTCAGGGGTTCTGCCTTTACTACAAGGTCCTCGAGCGCGGGCGCTTTCCCTGGCCGAACAGCGGCTCGGGGGTGGTGCGCCTGACCTCGGCGCAGCTGGCGATGCTGTGGGAAGGGATCGACTGGCGGCGGCCGGACTGGGGCGCACCACCGGCCCGGGTTGGGTGATTTATCCACCTGAAACGCCTTGTTTTTATGGTGCCTCCTGAGCGCCTGTGGTAAGTGATGGCATGTCGAACGACACGCCCATCCTTCCCGAAGATCCCGCCATTCTGAAGGCGATGATCGCCACCTTGCAGGCGGAGAACGCGAAGATGTTGGCGACGATCCGGGCGCATGACCAGCTCATCCAGACGTTGCGACTGCGGATCGCGAAGCTCAAGAAGCAGGCCTTCGGCAAGTCTTCGGAGAAGATCGAGCGCGAAATCGAACAGCTCGAGTTGGCACTCGAGGATCTGCTCATCGCCAGCGCCGAAAGCACCACCACTCTGGCGGACGAAGACGAGGCGGATTCTGCGCCCGAGGCGACGACCGGCGATATCGACGAGCGCATGCCCCGCCGTCGCCCCCGCGTGTCAGCAACCACCCCACGCGAGCGGCGCGAGCTTGACCCGGGCAGCTGCTGCCCGGATTGCGGCGGCGACCTGCGGCTCGTGGGCGAAGACATGAGCGAGATGCTCGACCTGGTCGCGGCGCAGCTGAAGGTCCTGCAGATCGCGCGGCTGAAGAAGTCCTGCCGCCGCTGCGAAACGATGGTGCAGACACCCGCGCCCAGCCGTCCGATCCCCGGCAGCATGGCGAGCGCGGCACTGCTGGCCTGGATCCTCGTCTCCAAGTTCGACGATCATTTGCCCTTGTATCGCCAGTCCGAGATCTTCGCCCGCATGGGGGCCGACATTCCGGACAGCACGCTGGTCGATTGGTGCGGGCGGGCGATGAAGGTGCTGGCCCCGCTGATCGAACGGATCGAGGCCGATGTGATGGCCAGTGATCTCCTCCACGCCGATGACACCCCGATCCGGGTGCTGGACCGGTCCCTGCGGGACCGAGGTCTCGGCAAGGGAGTCAAGAAAGGCAGGATCTGGGCCTATGTCCGGGATCATCGGCCTTGGGCGGGGACCACACCGCCCGGGGCGGTTTACCGCTTCGCCCCGGACTGGAAGGAAGAACACGTCCATCGTCATCTTGCCCAGACCCGCGGCATCCTGCAGGCGGATGGCTACAAGGGCTATGCCAAACTCTACGAACCGGACCATGACGGCACGCCCCGCCTGCAGGAGGCGTCATGCTGGGCGCATCTGCGGCGTGACTTCCACGACGAATGGGACAAGACGAAATCCGCCATCGCGCGCGAGGCGCTCGACCGCATCGGCGCGCTCTACGATATCGAGCGCGAGATCAACGGGCAGCCCGCAGAGGTCCGCCTTGCCGCGCGCCGGAAGCACAGCGCGCCGAAGGTCGAAGCCTTCTTCGCCTGGTCCGAAAGACAGCTCACCCGGATCCCGGGCAAAGGAAACCTGGCCAAGGCGTTCCGCTACGGGCTTGCCCGCCGCACCTCGTTCAGCCTCTTCCTCGCCGATGGCCGTGTGGCGATCGACAACAATGCTGCCGAGCGCGCCCTGCGCCCGATCGGCATCGGTCGGAAGAACTGGCTCTTCGCGGGCGCAGACACCGGCGCCGAAACACTGGCCCGCGCCATGACGATCATCGAGACAGCCAAGCTGAACGGCATCGACCCGCAAGCCTATCTTGCCGACGTGCTCGACCGCATCCATGACCACAAGATCAACCGGCTCGACGAGCTCCTCCCGTGGAATTGGACGCCGATCGCCGACACTCAGGCCCAAGCCGCCTGAGTAACCGCGGTAACAACCGGGCGGTTAC
>NZ_JBDHSP010000166.1:0-2563 GCF_039808215.1 Paracoccus sp. (in: a-proteobacteria) | reverse complement strand
GGCGACGACGCTGGCGATGTTGATGACGCGGCCCCAGCGCTCGCGCATCATGAAGGGGAGAACCTGTTGGATGAAGACAAAGGCGGCGGTCAGGTTCACTTGCAGGACATGCTCGAAATCGGCGCGCTTCATGCGCAGGGCCAGCGTATCCTTCGTGATGGCCGCATTGTTGACAAGGATGCTGATGGGACCGGCCTTTGCAGCGGCTTCGGCGATAGCGGCGGGGATGGAATCGAGCGAGGCGAGATCGAGGACGGCGGTATGCGCCTCGCCGCCCTGCCCGGTGATGGCCGCCGCGACTTCCTCGAGCGCCGCCGTATCGCGGGCGGCGAGAATCACCCGGTTGCCGGCCGCCGCCAGGGCGAGAGCGCACGCGCGCCCGATGCCGCGGCTGGCTCCGGTGACCAATGCTGTCCGTTGTGCCATGAAATGAGTACCGACTTTCCATCATAGTAGAAGGAAGACCGATCCTCTTGAACCCTATGGCTTATACCGACCTGCGAGAGTTTGTCCGCGCCCTTGAATCAAAGGGCGAATTGAAGCGTGTCTCCTGCGAAGTGGATCCATATCTCGAGATCACCGAATTCGCGGACCGCGCCGTGAAGAAGGGCGGGCCGGCTCTGCTGTTCGAGAAGCCGAAGGGCCACTCGACGCCCGTGCTGATCAATGCCTTCGCCTCCGCGCGCCGCATGGAGATCGCGCTCGGGGTGTCCTCGGTGGACGAGATTGCCGGACGCATTGCGGAATATCTCGAGATGCGCATGCCGGAAGGCCTGTTGGGGAAGTTGAAGATGCTGCCGAAACTGGCCGAGATGGGCGCGTTCTTTCCCAAGACGGTTTCCGGCGGGTCGTGCAAGGAAGTCATCCGCAAGGACGGGTTTTCGCTCAAGGAGTTCCCGGTGCTGCATTGCTGGCCCCAGGATGGCGGACCATTCATCACGCTGCCGATGGTGTTCTCCCACAACCCGGACACGGGGAAGCGGAACTGCGGCATGTACCGCATGCAGGTGTTTGACGAACGGACGACGGGCATGCACTGGCAGACGCACAAGCAAGGCGCCGAGCATTACCGCCGCCTCCTGAAGGAAGCCAAGCAGGCGAAGATGCCTGTTTCGGTGGCGATCGGCTGCGACCCGGCCACCATGTATTCCGCCATTCTTCCGTTGCCGCCCGACCTGGACGAAATGATGATCGCCGGATTCCTGCGCTCGAAGCCGGTGGAGATGGTGAAGTGCGAAACCAATGACATCCTGGTGCCGGCGCATTCGGAAATCGTTCTCGAGGGCCATGTCGTTCCCGGCGAAATGAGGACCGAGGGTCCGTTCGGGGATCACACGGGCTTCTATTCGCTCGAGGACGAATATCCCGTCTTTCATGTCGATTGCATCACCCACCGTAAGAATCCCATCTACGCCACCACCATCGTCGGACCGCCGCCGATGGAGGATTTCCACATGGGCAAGGCCATCGAGCGGATCTTCCTCCCTCTCATGCGCCTGCAATTGCCGGAGGTGCGCGACATCTGCATGCCCGCCGAGGGAGTATTCCACAACCTCATTCTGGTGTCCATTCGCAAGTCCTACCCAGGCCATGCACGCAAAGTGATGCACGCCATCTGGGGACTGGGACAGGCCATGTTCAGCAAAGTAATCGTCGTGGTGGACGAGGACGTGAACGTGCAGGACGTGGGGGAAGTGGCGTGGAAGGCGCTGAACAATATCGATCCCGAGCGCGATATCCAATTTGTTTTGGGACCGGTGGATTCGCTGGATCACGCAAGCCGCCTCGTCAACTACGGATCGAAGATGGGCATCGACGCCACGCGCAAGTGGAAGGAAGAGGGCTTCCACCGGCCATGGCCCGATGTGATCGCCATGACCCCGGAAGTGCGGCGCAGCGTGGACGCGTTGTGGAAGAAGGCAGGTCTCGCGTAACCGGACAAATTGTCGCCTGGTCCGGACAATCTGTCCGGCAGCCTTCTTGTGGACTTCGATAACTGATTCAGAATCAGCGTTCTCCGATTGGCTCCCGCTTTGCATTTGTTAACGCGCGAAAGCAATTCGTTCAAAGGAGTCCCAGCAGACATGAAGAACGCGTCCAATACATCCACGTTCTCTCCGGTTCGAATGGAGACAAAGGACTTGATCGCGCTGGCGGCAGCGTTAGCCGGCGTTCGAAGAAACGCGGAGCAGGAGCCGAAAAGCTCGAAGCCGCAACACCAGCGGGCGACGGCGGCCACGCTTTCCGACATAGCAACCTGGGGCGGGTAGCCGGTGAACATATGACGGAGACCAATGCATGAAGAATCCGCTGAGAGCGATTGCATTATTTCTACTCGCCGGAACAGCGTTTGCCGATCCGAAGATTGCGCGCGATCTGGATGGCCGGAACTCCAATCAACTGGTTGACGTCATCATCCAGTTCAAAGTTCCGCCATCGGGCAATGACTTGCGGCAAGTGAGCCCGTTCGGGCAGATGCGGCGCCAGTTCCGGAACATGAAGGCCATCAATGTCCGCATGCCGGAAAGGTTCGTTCACATCTTCAAGCTGCTTCCGAACGTCG
>NZ_JBDHSP010000165.1:0-2617 GCF_039808215.1 Paracoccus sp. (in: a-proteobacteria) | reverse complement strand
TGTAATGCCTTGATTTTGCATATGCTGGATACTCAAGCAGGCTCAAAATGCCCGCGGAACTGTCGAACTTCGGGGGCTCCGACCGGGCTACAAGGAGTTCGGTAATCGTCCAGGTTGAACGCTCTGACGCGCGGCGCTTACAGTTATTGCAGATCAGGAATTTGAGGAGAGCACCGCAAGATGAAGGCCACTGAGACCAAGCTGCTCGAGTTCCTGAAGAAATCGCCCCAGTTCGTTATCCCGATCTACCAGCGCACCTACAGCTGGACCGAGCCGGAATGCCAGCAACTCTGGAATGACATCATCCGTGCCGGCAACCAGGAAAAGGTGTCCGGGCATTTCATCGGCTCGATCGTCTATATCGAGGCCGGGCTTTATCAGGTCACCAGCCAGTCCCCGTTGCTGGTGATCGACGGGCAGCAACGTCTGACCTCGGTCATGCTGATTCTCGAGGCCCTGGCGCGTGCCTTGGGTGAAGATGAAGAACCGATTGACGGATTCTCACGCGAGAAAATTCGCAGCTACTTCCTGCTCAATCCGCTCGAGAAGGGGGACCGGCGATACAAGCTGCTGTTGACGCAGGGTGATCGGCCGACGCTTCTGACGATCATGCAGCAAAAGCCGTTGCCGGAGGATGCTTCCACCCGGGTTGCCGATAATTTCGACCTGTTCGAAGGATGGATCAAGGAACTGAAAGGCGATCTGACCGCGTTGTGCGCCGGTCTTGCCAAGCTGATGGTGGTCGATATCGCGCTCACCCGCGATCAGGACAATCCGCAGCTCATCTTCGAAAGCATGAACTCGACGGGCAAGGAACTCAGCCAGGCCGACCTGATCCGGAACTTTGTCCTGATGGGCCTGGAGCCGGATGACCAGACCCGGATTTATGAGGACCACTGGCGCCCGATGGAGGTTCTGTTTCCGCAGGACCGCTATGGCAGCCACTTTGACGCCTTCATGCGGCATTACCTGACGCTGCGCATGGGCGAGATTCCGAACCTGCGCGACGTCTATTCCGCATTCAAGGAATATGCGGACGGGAAGGACGTGGATGCGCTGGTGGCTGACGTCCACGCGCTGGCCGGGTATTATGCCCGGATGGCCCTTGGCAAGGAGTCTGACCAGGAACTGGCCGATGCCTTCCGTGACCTGCGCGAGCTGAAGGTCGATGTGGCCTTCCCGTTCCTGCTCGAACTCTACCATGACTATGAGGCCGGTGCGCTGACGAAGAGCGAATTCGTCGAGGTCGTGCGCCTTGTCGAATCCTATGTGTTCCGCCGGGCCGTCTGCGCGATCCCGACCAACTCGCTGAACAAGACCTTCGCGACCTTTGGCCGGGCGCTGCGCAAGGATCGCTACGTCGAAAGCATCAAGGCGCATTTGCTGACCATGCCGTCCTATCGGCGCTTTCCGCATGATGAGGAGTTCCGCCAGGCTCTCGCCCAACGCGACCTCTACAACTTTCCCCGCCGGAGCTATTGGCTGCGACGGCTCGAGAACCATGGCCGCAAGGAACTGGTTTCGCTCAGCGAATACACGATCGAACACATCATGCCGCAAAACGAGAACCTGTCAGCTGCGTGGCGTGCGGCGTTGGGCCCGGACTGGAAAGCCGTTCAGGAGGTCTGGCTGCACACCATCGGCAACCTGACACTGACCCGATACAATTCGGAGTTCGGAGACCGCCCCTTTATCGAGAAACGCGACATGCCGGGTGGGTTCGGCAAAAGCCCTCTGAACCTGAATGAAGGATTGGGCCAGCTTGAGGCTTGGGGCCTCGAAGCGATCCATGACCGCGCCGAGCGCCTGACAGGGGTTGCGGTCGGTGTCTGGGCGACGCCAAGCCTGTCGCTGGAGATTCTGGGCCAGTACCAGAGCCGGCCGGAGCCGGCTGATCGCTATTCCCTGGCAGATCACCCCAACGTTGCCGCAGGCGGGCCGATGCAGGGGTTATTCGAGGCCCTGCGCAAGGAGATTGTGGCCCTTGATCCGGCTGTGACCGAGGAGTTCTTCAAGGTTTACATCGCCTACAAGGCCGAGACCAACTTCGTGGATGTCGCCGCCCAGGCGGGCAGGCTGCGCCTGTGGCTCAATATGGGGTTCGACGACCTTCAGGATCCCAGAGGGCTTGCCAAGGACGTTTCGCAGATAGGTCATCACGGGAACGGCGATGTCGAGGTCTCGATCCGCGACCACGAAGACCTGCCCTATGTCATGGGATTGATCCGTCAATCGCTGGAGCAGCAGCTGGCGAACGTTGTCGATTGACGGGGCGTTGGCTCAGATGATTTCGAACCAGCGCATCGCCGTTTGCACGAGGTGGTCGTAGTCTCCGGCCATCGCCTCTGTGAGAAACCTCTCGATCTCCTCTTCCGGCAGCTGCGCAATTTCCGCAGCGCGCCGGCATCGGCCAAGGATGGCGAATGCGTTGCCATCCCGCTCGGTCAGATGGACGGTGACATGGGGGTATTTCGGGGTCATGGGTTGGTCCTTGATCTCTTGTTGTGACGAGCAGCAGGCGTAGCTGCGAGAATTATGCAACCGAAGTTCGACAGTTCCGCGGGCATTTTGAGCCTGCTTGAGTATCCAGCATATGCAAAATCAAGGCATTACATGT
>NZ_JBDHSP010000164.1:0-2621 GCF_039808215.1 Paracoccus sp. (in: a-proteobacteria) | reverse complement strand
TGCCGCCCGGCGTGCCGGTAGTCGATGGTGAAGGTCCGCGCGCCCGAGGCCTGCACCCGGGCGGCGAAGCCGATCACTTCCGTGTCGAAGATCTGATAGCTGACGCCGGGCTTCGGCTCCGCCTCACGCAGGGTTTTCTCATTCAGTTTCAGTCTCTTGACCATCCATCCCGTCTCCTTGCCCGACGACACAGGCGTAGACCCGCGCCACTATCAAGTCGGACCACGGGGCCGGGACCGGAATACAGGCAGAAGGTGGAACTGGGGTGGGGAGGGGCGTTCCGGACAAGGGGATCAATGGGTTAGACGGTCGCGCCCTCGATCTCAGGAGTGGCTGGAACAGCCGACCGGTGTCGAATTTTTATCGACGTTCGCCTCATTCCGCGTCATCACTTGTAGAGGGTTACGGTTCAGGAGTTTTGAAAGCATAATGTTGGAGAATCTACGCGTAAGTGACATCGTCGTTCATGAAGTCTTCCAGAGGGGACAGGATCGCCGGATCCTACAGCCCGACTTTGGCACGCGCTTAGAGAATCTATCTGCCGAGGCGATGACCGCCTTTCGCCTTCGGGTTACCGACGCCTTGTCGGCAAAGTCCAAAGCGATAGAGATGCGGATAGTAAGAGCCGGAGCAGGATCGTTCCATGGTGATGCGGAGACGCTCGTGGCCTGCGCCACGCCTGAGGACTTCTTGGCAGAATCCAAAAGGATACCTACACGTCTTTCAGAAGCGCAAACATCCCAACAGATCCCTGGCGGGATCGTCATTGTGTTCCGAGGGGTGACCGGAAGCCAGAATCTACCTTTTGTCGGAGCAATCAAAGCCGAGGTACAGGCCGGGTTCCGTCGTCGGCGGGATGGTGCAGCTATCATCACAGAGTTCGTGAACGACCTCTTTTTGACGCAGGCAACTCGTCTATACAAGATCGGTTTTATGGTTGCACCAGCTGTCCGCCAGGCCGATGCTTCAGGTTGGCGGGCTATCGTTTTTGACCACAAGATCGTCCCAAGCAATCGCGAAGCTGCGGCGATATATTTTTACGAATCCTTCCTTGGCTGTGGTTTTATGGAAGATAGCGCCTACGAGACGGCTAGATTCTTTAACCTGACTCAAGACTTTGCCAAGAGCAGAATTACAGATCGAGCGACGCGGCATGCTGTGCAAGATTCTTTGTACACCTACGTAAAGAACGATCAAGCGCCCACCTTCACGGTGGAAGAGTTCGCGGATCGACATGTGCCGCTGGAAATCAGAGACAACTATCGCGGCTTCATGGTCAGCAAGCAGTTTCCAGAACGGGCTATTCGAAGGGATACCGCCGAGCTCACTACTCGCCTCCGCCGCCGTAAGTTCAAATATGGGACCGATATAGAGTTTTCCGCGTCACCTGAAGCTATTGCTGATGGAAGAGTGACCATCGACACTTTGCCACCAGAAGACGGCTCAGCTGGAGCAGAAAAAACAGTGATCACGATTAGCGAGCCATTCGTCAGAGAGATATGACGAGCAGGGAACAAGACTTTATGGATCTCTGGCAGGCTGCAAAGCCTGCCTACCGCCGCTGGGGAGATTTGGTTCTCCAGCGGCTGCATCAACTTATTGCGTCACGCGTCCCGGCGTCCCAAGCAGGGCATTTTTCGCGCATCCCTACACAGCCACGTTTGAAGGACGATCAGTCCCTTCTCCAAAAGGCATTCTTTCGACCTGAGAAAAACTATCTCGATCCTTTCAATGACATAGAAGATAAGGTCGGTGTCAGGCTGGTTCTCCTCCTTGACGAAGATGTGCGGATGATGGCGCAGGCCATTGAAACTGAGACTGAGTTTTGGACCGCAGTTCGTGCGAGAGATCACGAGGCCGAGCGAGAGCTTCATCCGTATGAGTTCGTCTATCAGTCTGTTCACTTCGTCGTGCGATCGAAGCTAGGACTGTTTTTTGAGGATGGTACTGAACTCCCGGAGAATATCCCCTGCGAAGTGCAAGTGCGGACGCTTTTACAGCATGCCCACAGTGAGATCACTCACGACACACTGTACAAGCCGTCGATCAAAACGACTTCAAGTATGAAGCGCGCAGCCGCCAAGAGCATGGCGTTAATCGAAGCAACGGCGGACTATTTCAGCCAACTGAATAAGCTTATCGCTGAGCAAGTCGATCCGCTGAAGAATACAGTGCGGCATCTGTCAGAACAGTACATTGATATTGTTGCTCATCACCCTGGAAATGGCAACACGCCGCTCGATGGGCTAATTCTGGACCGGTACGCTGCCGACGTTGCGCTCGAAGATCTTACCACATGGCTTTCGGACAAGCGATGGATCGGCAGCCGGATTGCTGAGCATATGGAACTGCATCCGATATTCAAACTTCCGACAATCCTCTTGGTCTACTTCAAGGTTGGTATCGAGCCGATGACTGCTTCCGTAAACTGTCCAATCCCAGATCAGGATTTGCAGCTCATATACAGCGACCTCGGCATGTCGATGTACGGTTAGGCTGTTAGTGCGCTGTGCTCTGGCTGCTATCCCGAACTGATGATCGCGCGACCTTGTCAACGTCTGGTCAACCCGCGAGCGCTGCCTTGGCAACAGTTGAAGTCGTCGAATGACGGCGACGCGCGC
>NZ_JBDHSP010000163.1:0-2632 GCF_039808215.1 Paracoccus sp. (in: a-proteobacteria) | reverse complement strand
GATGATCCACGCGCTGCTGCCCATCTACATGCTCCTCACCGGGCTGCTCGGCATTGGTCTCGGCTGGATCATCTCGAGCCTCCAGGTATATCTGAGAGACACCTCGCAGGCGGTGATGGTCGTGCTGACGCTGTGGTTCTGGATGACGCCGATTTTCATCACGGAGGCTTCGGTTCCGCCGGAGTTGCGGTTCCTGGTGCACTATAATCCGATGTCCTATCTGGTGCGCGCTTATCGTTCGAGCCTGCTCTCCTACCGGCCTCCGAACATCGAGGAGTTGGGTCTGCTGAGTCTCTATGCGATGACGATTTTTGTTCTCGGAGGTCTGTTCTTCCGTCACCTCAAGCGCGGATTTGCCGATGTCTTGTAGGTAAGGTGTACCTCATGCGTTTTACACGGACAATTTTCGCCCTCCTGTCTCTTGTCCTGGCCGCACCGGCGGCCGGCGCGGGAGTAAAGGTGCTTTTTGACCCTTCGAATCCCGAAATTGGGCCGTTCCCCACGGATTTCCTGACGGCGCCGGCGACAAACACGAAGACCGCGCGGATGGTGCGCATGCCGGCTCCGGATGATTGCGCGGCGAAACCGAACGCCTGCCAGGAAGCGTGGCTGCTCCAGAGCTTCGACGGGTTCAATCCACGCGCCCGGATCCGCGTGCGGTTCTCGGGAGCGGTGAAGCCGGAGACCCTGCAGGAAGGAATCTACCTGGTGGCCCGCGAGAATCTGACGGATGAGGAGCCGGGCGTTCATCAGACCGGCGACAAAGTGCCGTTGACGCAGGTGGTGTGGGACCCGGCATCGAACACGGCGTATGGGAAGCCGGATTCGGTAATGGACCAGCACCGGCGGTACATGATTGTGGTCACCGATGCCGTCAAGGATGAGGGCGGCGATCCCGTGGAAGCGGACGACTCCTTTACAACGTGCACTGTGTCCGAGGACTACTGCGCGGCGCTGGCGGATGCGGTGAAGTCGGCGGGCGATGGGGTGAACGTGGCGGGAGCGAGCCTGTTCACCACCATGAGCGCGACGGCATGGCTCGAAAAAGCTCGCGATCAACTCTCGAATGTGGCCCCCGCCCCCACGCTGCTGGACGGCAATGGCGTGTTCGCGGTCGAGGATCTGCAGAACGTGGTGTGGCATCAGCAGACGGGGGTGAATCCGGACACGTACACGGATGTCCCGCTGCCGGTGGAACTGCTGCAGAACGCGGTGCGGGCGGTGGCGCTCGGCAGCTATACATCGCCCGACTTTCGAGACGCGGACCGGACGATTGCGGCGGTTCCGTCGGCCGAGGATCTCGCACTGCCGGACGCGACCGTTCAAGTGCCCTTCGCCGCCTATCTGCCGCGGTTGAAGCGGCCTGACAAGGGATACCCCGTCATCATTTACGGGCATGGGATGGGGGATAGCCGTATCGGCGCTCCGGCGCTGATGTCGTATGCGAGCGGAGAAAGCGGCATCGCGGTGATTGCAATTTCCGCCGTGGGGCATGGATACGGACCGCAAAGCGTGCTCCGGGCGCGCGACAGGTCCGGATCGAGTTATGAGATTTCCCTTCCCGGGCGCGGAGCGGACATAGACGGGGACGGGCGCATTGAAAGCGCGGAGGGGTGCGCGGCGGCCGCCTCTTCTCCATTAGGCCTGCGCGATTGCCTGCGGCAGACCGCCGTGGACATTCTGCAACTTATTCAGGCGATCCGGCTGGGCCTCGATGTGGATGGGGATGGCCTCGCCGACTTTGATCCGGACAGGATCTACTATGTAGGGCAGTCGCTCGGCGCCTTGTATGGGTCGATGGTATTGGCGGTGGATCCGGGGATCACGCTGGCGGCTCTCAATTCCGGCGGGGGTTCGCTGGTGGACATCGCGCGGTGGAGTCCCGCTTTTCTCCCGGCCACTACCCTGAACCTGAGTTTGCGGTTGCCTTCGCTTCTGAACGCGGACATGGGATTCAACGAAAGTTACGTCTTGCGGAACCAGCCCGTGGATGTGGTGACGGCGCCGGGAGCGATCGACATCCAAAATGCTTTCGAGACACTCGAGTGGCTACAGGCGGAAGGCGACCCCGTTTCCTATGTCTCCCACTTCAGGCGCACCCTTCTCGAGGGCGGCAAGGAGAAGACCGTGCTGTTTCAATTCGCCAAGGGTGACGCGACCGTTCCAAACCCGATGGAATCGGCGCTGGCGCGGTTTGCGGGGATGAAAGACACCACGTGGATCTACCGCCATGATCTCGCGCGGGCGAAATCCCCGCGGCTTGCCGCGAACCCGCACACGTATCTGACCAATCTCACGCCCAATGCGCTGCTCATCACGAACGCGGCGCTTGGCCAGATCACGCAGTTTTTCCTGACGGGGAATATTCCCGATCCGAACGGGAACCTGCTTCCCCTGCTGTTTGGAACCAACCTCTTCGAGCAGCCATCCGAGCTGCCGGAGGATCTTCAATTTCTGGAGCCCTGACGCCATGACCTGGACACGCCGCGGATTTCTTTCCGCCGCCACCCTCGCGCCGCTGGCGGCGCAAGATCAGAATGAGCCGGAAGTGGCATCATCGAGACCGAACATCCTGCTGTCTTTCCGGTCGCACTGCCGGACTTCGTGATGCGGGCCTACAGCAACGAACACG
>NZ_JBDHSP010000162.1:0-2666 GCF_039808215.1 Paracoccus sp. (in: a-proteobacteria) | reverse complement strand
AAGACGGTGAGCGTGATCACCTCCTGCATCGTCTTGAGCTCGGCGGCGGAATAGACGCCCGAGCCGATGCGGTTGGCCGGCACGGCCAGCATGTATTCCGGCAGGGCGATCATCCAGCTCGCGAGGATGACGAGCCAGATCGCCGCGCTCTTGTAGCCGAGATGCCCGTACCAGGCGAAGGTCATGAAGACGTTCGAGCCGACGAGCATGACGATCGGCAGGGTATGGGCCAAGGTCAGCGAGGGCATGCCGGGGGCTTTCTTCGCGGAGGCGGAAGGGCTGCGCTCAGCCGAAGCGCAGCTTCATGGCGATGATGGCGAGGACGAGCAGCAGCGTCAGCCCATTGGCCGCGATCACCGGCCAGGACAGGATCTGGATGCCGTAGACCAGCCACAGCAAGACCCCGCAGGCGAAGAGCGATTGCGTCCACAGCGAAATCGCGCGGGTGTCGCGGGTGCGGATGGTGCGCCAGGTTTGCGGCAGCCAGCACAGGCTGGTCAGCGTGGCGGCGGTGAAGCCGAGGAGTTCGATGGGGAGAGGCACGGGAGGCGTTCCGGATGACGCGGCGTCCATAGCCGGTTCGCAGCCGCGCCGCCAGATGGGACATGGTTAACTTCCGTTAACGGCGACGCCGTAGTTTCGTGCGAATTCTGCGATTCGGTGGAGACCATGCGCGCTTTTCACTTGGCCTTGCCTCTCGTCCTCCTCGCTTCCGCCGCCTCGGCGCAGGGCGGCTTCCAGTCCTGCCTTTCGGGGCTGCGCGCGGCCGCCGCCGCCAAGGGCGTCTCGGGCGCGACCTTCGACCGGGCCATGGCCGGCGTCGAGCCGGACATGAAGATCATCGAGGCGATGAACAACCAGCCGGAGTTCAAGACGCCGATCTGGGACTATCTCGGCACGCTGGTCGACGAGGAGAAGGTGGCGGAGGGGCGCGCCATGCTGCGCCGCTACGCCTCGGTCTTCGCCGCGGCCGAGCAGCGCTTCGGCGTCGACCGCCATACGATCGCGGCGGTCTGGGGCGTCGAGAGCGATTTCGGCAAGGCGCGGGGCAAATGGCCGCTGGTGCAGTCGCTGGCGACCGGCGCGTGCCTGGCGCCGCGCCGCAACGCCTTCTTCAAGGGCGAGCTGATCGCGACGCTGCAGATCATCCAGCGCGGCGACGTCAGCCCCGAGCGGCTGTTCGGCTCCTGGGCCGGGGCCTTCGGCCACACCCAGTTCATCCCCTCGACCTATATGCGCCTGGCCGTCGACGGCGACGGCGACGGCCGGCGCGACCTTGTCGATTCGATCGCCGACGCGCTGCATTCCACCGCGAACTTCATGCGCAAGGCCGGCTGGGTCACGGGCGCGCCCTGGGGCTACGAGGTCAGGGTGCCGGGCGGCTATTCCGGGCCGAGCGGGCGCAATCCGAAGCATCCGGTCTCGAGCTGGGCGGGCCGCGGCATCGTCAAGTTCGACGGCTCGCCGCTGGGCGGCGCCGGCCATGCGGGGCTGCTGATGCCGGCGGGGCGCAACGGTCCGGCCTTCCTGGTCTTCAAGAACTACGACGCCGCCTACAGCTACAACGGCGCCGACTCTTATGCCCTGGCGATCTCCCTCCTGTCCGACCGGCTGCGCGGCAAGCCCGGCGTCCAGGGCGACTGGCCGACCGACGACCTGCCGCTCTCGCGCGAGCAGCGCCGCGAATTGCAGCGCCTGCTGATCGCGCGCGGCTACGATGTCGGCGAGCCGGACGGGGCCGTCGGCTCGCTGACGCGGGCGGCGATCAAGCAGATCGAGGGCAAGCTCGGCATGCCGCAGACCGGACGGCCGGGCGAGAAGGTGCTGCGCGCGCTGAAAAGCGGGCGGGTGTAGCCCCCGTCATGCTCGGGCTTGACCCGAGCATCTCTTGCAGGAGATTCTCGAATCTGCGCTTCGCTTCGCCCGAGAATGACGGATTTCCCATGCCTCGCCGCCTGATCTCGACCGGCTCGCCCTTCGAGCGCGCCTTCGGCTATTCGCGCGCCGTGATCGACGGCGATCTCGTCTTCGTCTCGGGCACGACCGGCTACGACTACGCGACCATGGTGCTGCCGGACGATCCGGCCGAGCAGGCGCGCAACATCTTCCGCACGATCGGCACCGTGCTGGAGGAAGCCGGCTCCTCGCTCGCCCATGCGATGCGCGCCCAGTATTTCGTCACCGACCGCAGCTATTGCGAGCCGGTGCTCGCGGTCTGCGGCGAGGTTTTCGGCGAGATCCGCCCGGCGGCCGGCATCTATGTCGTCGCCGGGTTGCTGAAGCCGGAGATGAAGCTGGAGATCGAGGTGACGGCGCGCCTGCCGAGGGCATGATCGCAAAAGCCTTCGCATCCAGCTCATCGTCATTGCGAGCGGAGCGAAGCAATCCAGGGGCGGCAGGGCTCTACGCCCCCCTGGATTGCTTCGCTCCGCTCGCAATGACGGGCCCGTCCGGTTCATCCTGAGCGGAACCACCGCCGTCCTGAGCAGAAACACCCCCGTCATTCCGGGGCTTCGCGTAGCGAAGAGCCCGGAACCCATGAACACGACGCCAAGTCGGAAGGACGCGGACAGCGCGGGGAACCCTCTCCCGGAGGGAGAGGGCAGGGTGAGGGGAAGGCCGTTGGACGTTTTGGCCGCAACCCGACCGCTGCTGCGGTGAGGGTG
>NZ_JBDHSP010000161.1:0-2690 GCF_039808215.1 Paracoccus sp. (in: a-proteobacteria) | reverse complement strand
GCGGCCGAGGCCGCCCTGGAGCCGGCGCGGGCGAAGGGGCTGCCGACCGCGTCCGCCAAATGCGACATCCAGGTCGGCCCCGAGTGCCACGCCGCCTTCGACGCGATCGCCGCCAGGCTCGGGCGCGTCGACACGCTGGTCAACTGCGCCGCCATCTACCCGCGCCGGCCGCTGCTCGAGATCACGGACGCGGAATGGGACGCCTCCAACGGCATCAACATCAAGGGCACCTACCACATGATGGTCGCGGCGGTGCGCCACATGCAGGCGCAGGAGCCGAAGGGCCGGGTGCGCGGGCGCATCGTCAACCTGACCTCGGTCGACGCGTTCAAGGCCCATCCGCAGAACGCCCACTACGCCGCGACGAAGGCCGCCGTCGTCAGCCTCACCCGCTCCTTCGCCCATCAGTTCGCCAAGGACGGCATCCTGATCAACTCCGTCGCCCCCGCCGGCATGGCGACGGAAAAGGCCAAGGCTCTCGGTTTCCTCGAGGAACTCGCCAAGGCAAACCCGCTGGGACGCGGAGCCGAACCCGCCGAGATCGCCGAATGGGTGCTGATGACGGGCGGCCCGAAGAACACCTTCATGACCGGCGAGCAGGTCATCGTTTCGGGCGGCTACATATACGCATGAGCCGACGGACGGCGGCGGCCACCGATCGCCGCCGTCCGCGCCTCGTTCCGGCAACGCGGGAGGGAGAGGAGCGGAATTGACGACGACCGGCAACAAGCTGCGCCTTCCGCCTCTCAACGCGCTGCGCGTCTTCCACGCCGTGGCGCAGCGCAGGAGTTTCCGCCAGGCGGCCGACGAGCTGCTGGTGACGCCGCAGGCGGTCGGCCAGCAGATCAAGCTTCTGGAGGACACGCTCCAGGTGCCGCTGTTCGAGCGCAAGGGGCGCTCAATCGAGCTGACGGAATCGGCGATCCTGCTTTCGCACTACGTCAAGGCCGGGTTCGACGAATTCGCCGAGGGCGTTCGCCGGGTGACGAAATCGGTGCACCGGGACCGCATCAACCTCAATGCGAGCCCCTATTTCGCCACGCACTACCTGCTGCCGCGGCTGTCGCTGTTCCGGGAGATCCTGCCCGGCGCCGACCTCAGGCTGACGACGATGGTCGACCTGCCCGACTTCGGGCGCGACGACATCGACATGACGGTGCAATGGGGCTACGGCCGCTGGCAGGACTACGAGACCACGCTGCTGGTGCCGGACCCGAAGATCATCTGCTGCACGCCGCCGATCGCCGAAAGGATCGCCTCCGCGCAGGACCTGACGCGTTTCACCCTCCTGGACACGGTCAAGTCGAAGCGCCTGTGGCCCGACATATTGCGGCACCTGCGCGTGGAGACGACCGACAGCGACCGCAGCATCGGCTTCGACGACGCCGCCACCATGCGGCGCGCCACGCTCCAGGGCATCGGCGTCGGCCTGGTCTCGGTGATCGACGCCGAGGAGGATTTCCGCTCGGGCGCGCTGGTGGCGCCGCTCGGCCGCGACGCGCTGACCGACATGAAGCCCGAGGAGGTGCCGGGCTTCTACCTCGTCGTGCCCAAGGGCCATCTGCGGGTGAAGGCCGTCGCGGCGCTGCACCGCTGGCTCTCGCAACAGGATTGGAGAGGCGACCTGAAGGCCTCTCCCTTGCCGAAGCCGATACCGCTCTCGGACTGAGGACGGCTTTGCCTGACGGGCCGGCAGCGGCCCCAACAACAAGAAAACGGACAACTCAACAGTGGAGAATGACGATGAGAACACTCAAATGGGGGGCGGCCGCCCTCGCGCTCGGCCTCATGCAGATCTCGGCGCCGGCCCATGCCGAAGCCGGCAAGACCCTCGAAGCCGTGAAGGCCCGCGGCGTGCTGAACTGCACCGGCCATGACGGCTCCTATCTCGGCTTCGCCGAGGTGGACGACAAGGGCAACTGGAAGGGCATGGACATCGACCTGTGCAGGGCCGTCGCGACGGCCGTGCTGGGCGACCCGTCCAAGCTCAAGATCGTTCCGATCAGCTGGGCGCAGCGCTGGCCTTCGCTGCAATCGGGCGACGTCGACATCGTCATCAAGGCCTCCGGCGGCACGCTGTCGCGCGACACCGAGCTCGGGCTGCAATTCTCGATGTCCTACTATCTCGGCACGACCAAGGTGATGGCGCACAAGGAGCTCAACCTGAAGTCGCTCAAGGACGCCGACGGCGGCTCGATCTGCATCCCGGCCGGCACCACGCAGGAGCAGCAGGTCGCCGCCTACGCCCAGAAGCTGGGCATCAAGCTCGAGCCGGTCGTCATCGAGAAGACGGAAGAACTCGAGCAGGCCTACTTCTCCGGCCGCTGCGACATGTATGCGCAATGGGGCCCGGTGCTGGCCATCGCCCGCATCGCCAAGGGCAAGGTCGAGGACCACGTCATCCTGCCCGACGTGCTGGCGGTCGAGCCCGAGGTGATGATCGTGCGGCAGGGCGACGACAATTGGGTCGACGTCGCCAACTGGACGCTCTCCGCGCTTCTGTTCGCCGAGCAGGAAGGCATCACCTCCCAGAACGTCGACGAGATCAAGGCCAAGCCGACCTCGCCGCAGGTGGCGAAGTTCCTCGGCGCCACGCCGGGCATGGGCAAGGGCCTCGGCCTCGCCGATGACTGGGCCTACAACGTCATCAAGAAGGTCGGCAACTATGCCGAGATCTTCGATCGCGACCT
>NZ_JBDHSP010000160.1:0-2705 GCF_039808215.1 Paracoccus sp. (in: a-proteobacteria) | reverse complement strand
CCGAAGCTGTTCCTTGCCGTCCTTATACTTCGCCTGCTTCACCTCGACGATGATGTAGGGGACGGTCGGGCGGTCAGCGTCGAACACCACGATGTCGGCCCGCTTGGAACTGTCGCGCCCGAAGGTGATCGGGTATTCGATGGCGATGCGCGACCGGGCATAGCCGAGCTTATCGATCAGATGGGCGAGCCAAAGCTGGCGTGTCCGTTCCTCTGGCTTGAGTTGCACTTCCTTGTCGCGGACAAGGCATTTGACATAGGGGACCTGCTTACCCCGGCTCTCGCGCATCACTTCACGCTCTTCGAGAGCGCGAACTTCATCTTCAGAGAAAAGAACGAATTCACTGAATTCAGAAGTAATCTTGTTCATTGCACACGCCGCCTTATTTTTGTGGGCCACCGGTTTGGTATCGTACTGATATCGTATTCCAAGTGCCCGATCTCGCGTCTCTTCTATCCTCCTAAGCCCACGGATCACAAGGAACGGCGGCCCGTTCTGCGCACGCGCAATCGTACAGCAGCTCAAGGGCGAGACCGCGATGACAGTGGGCGGGGCGCAGCGCTTGGTCCACGCCATGGCGACACCCATCGAATTCTGGATGAACCCTGGTGGAACTATGACCTGGCTAGGCGCCAACCGGACCCAGATACTTCCGACATCCGGCCACTGAGCCAGCCGCCCCCATCCACCCGACCGGCGCAGTTTTCGGCCTTCCGGCGCCGGTCCGCGCCTGTCTTCCGGTTTCCGAATCATCTCGTTGATAAGCCGGCACATCTACGCCTGTGTCGGAGCGGAAGACGGGGGTTCGTGACTTGCGAAACAGAGAAAGACTGACGGAAAAACTGGTCCGGGCGGCTGAGCCGCGCCCGAAGGCATGGCAGATTTTCGACAGCGATGTGCTGGGCCTGTCGATCTGCATCTACCCATCGGGCGGGCGCAGCTTCATGTTCGATTACCGCGCGGCGGGGCGGCAGCGGCGGCTGACCATCGGGCGCTGGCCGGAATGGAACGTGACCGCCGCGCGCGAGCGCGCCAAGGCGCTGCGCCGCGATGTCGATGGCGGGCTGGATCCGCTGGCCGAGCGCGAGGAGATCCGCGAGGCGCCGCGTTTTCCGGATCTTGTGGCGCGCTACCTGCGCGAACATGCCGCGCATCTGGCGCCGCGCAATGCCGCCGATCAGGCGTCGATGCTGCACAAGCTGATCATGCCGCATTGGAAGCACCGGCTTGTGGCCGAGATCGAGCCGGCGGATGTCGAGCGGGTGCTGAACCTGATCGCCGAGGGGCGTTCGCGTCCGGCCAAGAAGAAACCGAAGGGCAAGCGCCGCACCCCGCTGAAGCCGCCAAAGCCCACGCCGGTGCGCGCCAATCGTGCGGGCGAGATGCTGCGCCGGGTCTTCAACCTCGCCATCGCATGGCGGATGCGCCCCGACAATCCGGCGGTAGGTTTTCGCCGCCGCGTCGAGACCGAGCGCGAGCGCTTCCTCGACATGGAGGAGATCGCCCGGCTCAGCGAGGCGCTGGGCGGGGCCGAGGACCAGCGCGGCGCCAGCATCATCCGCATGTGCATGCTGACCGGGGCGCGGCTGGGCGAGGTCCGGACCGCGCGCTTCGAGCATTTCGATCTGGAGCGCAACACATGGGTAAAGCCCGCCGCCAATACCAAGCAGCGCCGCATTCACCGGGTGCCGATCTCGGCAGAGACAGCGGCATTGGTGCGCACGCGGTTTTCCGCCGTGCCGGTCGGTTGCAACTGGCTGTTTCCAGGCGATGTCGAGGGCAAGGACCAGCCGGTGCAGGAGATTCGCCGCTTCTGGAAAGGCATTCAGGATCAGGCCGGGTTGCCCGGGGTGCGGGTTCACGATCTGCGCCACACCTTCGCCTCGCTGCTGGTCAGCGGCGGCGCGTCGCTGGAGATGATCGGCAAGCTGCTGGGTCATTCGCAATCCAGCACCACCATGCGCTATGCGCATCTGATGGATTCGCCCTTGCGCGCCGGCGTCGATGCGGTGGCCGACATGATGCGGATACGGCCGAGGCTCGTGCATTCCGCACCCTCGGCCGAGGAGGTTACGCCTCCGCGCTCAGCATCCGCAGGATCGGGCTGACCCGCTTGCGGACCGTGCTTTCGTCGGGGGCATCACCATCCGTGCTGTGGGCAATGAACCAGTCCAGCATTTCGCCCACGAGATCGCCCTGTTTCTCGGGCAGGCCGCGCTGGAACAGGCGCAGGATCAGGGCGCCATAGAAGCCCTCCCAATCGTGGCCCTTGCTCGAGTTGGGGTTGACCCGGCGAAACACCCCATGCTCCTCCTCGAAACGCGCCAGCGTGCCGGCCTGAATCAACAGATCGTCACGGGTGACCCGAAGCCCGGCTTCGGATGGCGGGATGTGTTTCCACTCGCCGCCACCCGGCAGTCGGACGCGGCGGATCACCCCTTTGCGCGGGCCGGTCCCGCAGCGGCGAAACATCGGCAGAATATCGCCCGGCGCAATCACCACCAGGTCCGAGAGGATCTCGGCCCCAAAGCACGTGGGCGGGATCGCAATGGTGATCTCCAGCTGATCGGACATGGCCCATTCGGCGATATCGGCGATATTGCAGTCCCAGCGGGCAGCAGCTTCGGTCAGCGTGTAGATCACGCGGTTTGGCAGAGCCATCGTGTATTTCCTGAATTGTTGGCTTTTGTGAAAGGCGTGCCTTT
>NZ_JBDHSP010000159.1:0-2723 GCF_039808215.1 Paracoccus sp. (in: a-proteobacteria) | reverse complement strand
CTCCTCTTCGATCTCTTCCTCGCCGAACATCTCGCGCATCCGGATGGTGTTGACGATGTATTCCACGGTGCCACCCTGAACCTCGGATGGCGGGAAGCAGATGCTCCATGCCAAGACCAGATATGGCGATTTTGCCTTCAGCTCTTCTGGAACCACAGGTTCGACGAACCGGAGGATGATCAACGGGCGGCGCCCCTTGACCTCGCAGAAGATGCGGGGCGGAAGGGTTTCCGGAACGGGCTTTCCGTCCCGAATCCGCTCTTCGCGAAACGCATTGGTGGCCGCGTCGATCTGTTCCTTGGTCAGCCCGACACGCTCGTCGCCAGGCGAACCGACGCGTCTGCTGGTGCCGCTGATTGCGAGGACGCCATGCCGCAGATCCGGCTCACCGACCGATCGGCCGAAGGCCCGCATGTCGATCCCGGACAGATTGGCGGATGTCGCATCCGCCTTCTGTGCGCTGGCGAAGAGGACATCCCACTCCCTGAGCTCGGTGTCGGCGCGCACATCTATGTAATCCGACATCAGCCTCGGATCGGTGAGGGGATCAGAAGCATCGGCTCGGAATGCACGCAGGAAATCGCGGATCAGATCGACCGAGACGCCGCTGAAGAGGGTTCCGCGGGAAGGGTTTTGCGGTGCCAGCCCGCTGGCCTGGATTGCCGCCGCCAGTGCCTGCCCGGCCTGTCGGTTGCGGTCCAGCTGATCGCGATCTGTGCGGATGCGTGTCGTTTCGACCAGCTTTCCTGCTAGGCCGACTTTCATCGGGAACTCGCGCCCCGTCCCCATCTTGTTCCGCGCCGTCACGATCAGCGATTCCGGATGGCTGCGAACGGCGAGGCCGAACTGCTCTGGCGTGGCCTTGGCAAGTTCCATGCGCTTCAGCTGGGTCTGCAGGTCGTCCATCGCTTCGTGGATATGGGCATACCAGCCGACACCATCGGCAGGGATCCAGATCCGGCACAGATCCTCGTAGCCCGGCCGGTAGCCGAACCACCGGCCCATCTGCATGAGCGTGTCATACATCATGGAGTTCCGCAGGAAGTAGCTGATCGTCAGCCCTTCCAGCGTCAGGCCGCGCGAGAGGGAGAAGCCGCCGACGGCGATCACCGTCACGCCATGTTCCCCGGTCTGGTCATAGTCGAGCGGCTGCGACCGTTTCGACGCGTTGACTTCGACAACACGCGCTGCAACCAGAACCTCGTGCAGGCGAGCTTGGACGGTGGACCAGTCCGCGCCCTCGGCCCCAGCGAACTCGGACTCCCAGACCGCATGCAGGGCAGCAATCTCGGGGTTGCGCAACGCGACCTTGCCCTTGGCCCCATCGACCGCGACCGCGTCCCGCATCCTGTCGACCACATCGGCCACCCGAGACCGCAACCGTCCCTGGACATCTGTGAAGCGTGAGGCATTGATCAGCATCGAGGCATGGGCGGCCTGCTGGCCGCGGGCATTCCGGATCGCCCGCGCGACGACAAAGGCGCGCACGGCCCGGATCAGGCTTTCCGGCAGCACGTCGACCGGATGGTCGATCTTGTGCTTCATCGGAAGGATGTCCTCATTGTCGTCGATCAGGCGGACGTGCTGGTCACGGGCGTCGAGGAACACCTTCTGCGCCCCGAAGTAGTTCGACGGCGCGTCGAGGCCGATGATGAAGTGCCGCGGGAAAAGGTCCTGCTTCAGCGTCTCGTCGTCGGTATCCGGATCGATGAAGATGTTGGCGAAGGGTGTCGCCGTGTAGCCGACGTAGCAGCTGCGGTGGAAAAGCGAGAGGAGTTCGCGGAGCTGGCCGTTGATGCGGGTCACCTCGTCACGCGCATAGGCCGTGTTGATCGAGGCATTGTCGGCCTCGTCGTCGATCAGCAGCATCGGCTGGCTGACCATCTGGGTGCCCTGGTGAACGGAATGTTCCTTCAGCCACTCCAGCAGGTTCTTCAGCGTACTGGTGTTCTTCTTGATCACCAGCACCACTGGAACGTTGTATTGCCCGATCTGGCTGGTGTTCGTGGTCGCCGTCGCCTTGTTGAAGTCGCGCAGGGTGTTTGTGAGAGACACCGGAAACTCGCGCTGGTCGAATTGGCCGACCCCGATGATCTTCTGACGCTGCGCCTTGTTTGCGTGGGCCAGTCGCCCGGTATCCCGGCCGATGAAGCCCTCGTCGATCCTCGCCTGTGTCTGATTGCGAAGGTTGTTGTGGATGCCCGCGATCACGACGATCAGGCGATAGCCCGCATCCGCCGCCTTGCAGATCAACCCCGTGTAGTTGGCGGTCTTGCCGCTTTGCACATGTCCCACCACCATCCCGCGGCGGCTCCAGGGGCTCAGATTGCGCGGATCGCCAAGACGATCCAGCACACGATCCGTCACCTCGTCCGTCGCGTCGATCACCGACTTCGGCAGTCCCTTAAGGTTCAGGAGTTTGCGGTACCGGCCCCAATAGAAGTCCCCGATCTCGCCGTTGATCCGGGCGTCATGCAGCCAGGGACGGAAATCCTCTGCATCGACAATGGCGCCAAAGCCCATGCTGATGCCGTATTTCTCCTCGATCAGGCGTGCGAGTTCCTCTGCGTCATCATCTTCGACCTGGCCCGCGAACATCGGCATGACACGCAGTTGGGCGATGATCTCCCGGATCGACTGCGCCGTATGGGGGCCGGGCTGCGACGCCATGTACATGGACGTCATGCCCTCGAGGCTGCTCAGGATCTGCTTCACTTGTCTTC
>NZ_JBDHSP010000158.1:0-2745 GCF_039808215.1 Paracoccus sp. (in: a-proteobacteria) | reverse complement strand
GAAAAGGTCACCGAGCAGGTGCGGGTGACCGCCAAGGGCCTCACCAGGCTGGCCGCGCTGGTCAAGCCGCCATTGCACTGACCCGGTCCCGGCACGGGATCGCTTCCATAGAAAGGAACCTTCCATGGCACGCGCCCAAGGTGCGCGGTCGCAACTCGCGGCTGCGTTCGAGACTGTTTATGGCACCGCCCCCGTCAGCGGCTTCACCCGCCTGCCCTTCGCATCCTCGACGCTGAGCGCCGAGCAGCCGCTGCTCAGCTCAGAGCTGCTGGGATATGGCCGGGACCCGCTGGCGCCGGTCAAGGATGCGATCACCGCGGATGGCGATCTGACCATCCCCATCGATGCCGAGGGTTTCGGCTTCTGGCTGAAGGCCGCGTTCGGGGCGCCGGTCACGACCGGAACCGCGCCGGGACCCTATACGCATGAGTTCCGCTCAGGCAACTGGACCCTGCCGTCGATGGCGATCGAGACCGGCATGCCGGAGGTGCCGCGCTTTGCCATGTATTCCGGCGTCATGGTCAACCAGCTCAGTTGGACCATGCAACGGTCGGGCCTGCTGACCGCCAGCGTCCAGCTTGTGGCGCAGGGCGAAACCGTCGCCAGCACATCGCAGGCCGGAACGCCGGCCAGCCTCGATCTGATCCGGTTTGGCAACTTCAATGGCGCGATCAAACGGGACGGCGTGGCGCTGGGCAATGTGATCTCGGCCCAGATCAGCTATGCCAACAATCTCGACCGGATCGAGACCATTCGCAGTGACGGCATGATCGACGGTGCGGACCCCTCCATCGCCGCGCTGACCGGCCAGATCGAGCTGCGCTTCGCCGATATGGTGCTGATGAACCAGGCCATCGCGGGCGGGCCGTGCGAATTGGAATTCGCATACACCCTGACCAGTGGCGAAAGCCTGACCTTCACCGCACATGCCGTCTATCTGCCGCGCCCCCGCGTCGAGATCAGCGGGCCGCAGGGCATTCAGGCCAGCTTCGACTGGCAGGCGGCGAAGGCCGCCAGCCCGGCGCGCATGGCGACCATCACCCTTGTCAACAATACCGAGGAATATTGAACCATGATCCGTCTGAACCTGACCACCGAGCCGCGCTGGATCGACCTCCTCCCCGGCCTGATGATCCGGGTCGCCCCGATCACCACATCCATCATGGCCGCCGCGCGCTCCGATGTCTCCCTCGATACCCTCGACGCGGATGCGCCGAAGGAAGTGCTGGCCGTGGCCATGGCGCAGGCCGTCGCCAGAATGGTGATTACCGAATGGTCGGGCGTCGGCGATGCCGAGGGCATCGACCTTCCGGTGACGCCCGAAGGCATCGACGCGCTCTTGAACATCTGGCCGGTGTTCGAGGCCTTCCAGGAAAAGGTTCTGGGCCCCTATCTGGTGCTGGATGCGGAAAAAAACGGCTCCGCGCCCTCGCCGAATGGCATTTCGGCGGGGGCGAGCGATATTGCGCAGCCTGCCCCGGACACTGCCCCGACTGCCCTGCCCGGCTGAACAGTCCCGAAACGCAAGAGGGCTGGCAGGTCTGGGATCTGGCCGGGCGGCTGAGCGGGCAGGTCCGGGCGATCCCCGGCGCGGTTCTCGGCTGGGACATGGGCGCGGCGCTGGAAATGGGCCGCGCCCTTGGCATTGCACCGCTCGCGGTCGTGGAACTGCTGCCGGTGATCGAGGCGGAAATGATCCGCAGGACAAACCAGAAGATCGAGGAAGGCAGAGGCGATGGCCGAGAAGAAAGTTTCCGTTCGTCTCGTCGCTGAGAACGGACGCCAGGTCCGCGCGGAACTGGAAGGCGTCGGCAATGCGGGTGCAGAGAGCTTCAAGCGCATGTCGCGTGAGGTGGACACGGCCGGCGTCATGTTGCGCCGCCTCGCCGGTATCGCGGCTGGCGCGCTCAGCATCCGCCAGGTCGCGCAATATGCCGATACCTGGACCGATCTGCGCTCGCGGGTCGATCTGGCGACCGGGTCGCAGGAGAAGGGCGCCGCCGTCATGGACCGGCTCGCGCAGATGGCGCGGCGCACCTATTCGGGAATCGAGCAGACGACCGAAAGCTGGCTCTCGAACGCCACCGCCCTGCGCGAACTCGGACTTTCCACCGCCGAGAGCCTCGATTTCACCGAGGCGCTGAACAACGCCATGGTGGTCTCGGGCGCAAAGGCCGAGCGCGCGGCCTCGGTCCAGAACGCGCTCTCGAAGGCGATGGCGCTGGGCAGCCTGTCTGGCGATAACCTGAACACGGTGATCCAGACCGGCGGCCGGGTGGCCGAACTGCTGGCTGCGGAACTCGGCACCACAGTTTCCGGCCTGCGGGTGATGGGAACGCAGGGCGCGATCACCGGCGAGGTGATCCGCACCGCGCTGGTCGGCAATCTGGAGCTGCTGCGCGAGGAAGCGGACTCCATGCCGGCCACCATCGGCGACGCGTTCACGCTGATCGGCAATGCGGCGCTGCAACTGGTTGGCAGCTGGGATCAGCTTCTGGGTGCCTCCTCCACCGTCGCCTCTGTGCTGATCCTTGTCGCGGACAATATCGAACGCCTCGCCTCGCTCGCGATTGCTTTCGCCGGCTTCATGGCCGGGCGCTGGGTGGCGGCTTTTGTCGCCGCCCGTGTCGCGACCTTCTCGCTGTCCACGGCGCTGACCGTGCTGCGGGGGGCGCTGATCCGCACCGGCATCGGCGCGCTGATCGTCGCGGCGGGCGAGCTGATCTACCAGTTTTCCTCGCTGGT
>NZ_JBDHSP010000157.1:0-2755 GCF_039808215.1 Paracoccus sp. (in: a-proteobacteria) | reverse complement strand
GGCCAGCCCCTTTCCATGGTGGGCGGCGCGCGCATGGGCTGGATCACGGGCGTTTTCAGCTTCGCCATTGCCACCATCTTCTTCACCCTCAGCGTGGTGATGCTCTCAAGCAAGGGCGGATTCGTCGAACTGTTCCGCCAGCAGTTGCAGGGCCGCACCGGCAGCAGCGAGGCGGAGATTCAGCAGTTTCTCCAGTTGCTCCAGAGCCCGGCCGGTTTGACGACGGTCCTGTTGCTGGTGCTCGCCATGCTCTTTGTTCTCTTCACCGTGTTCCCCACTCTCGGCGGCGCGCTCGGCGCGAAGATGCTCGAAAGGGACCGCGCTTGATCCTTACCGTGACCGCGAATCCGGCCATTGACCGGAACCTGACCGTCGATCAGCTTGTCTTCGAGGATCGGGCCTATATCCTCCAATCGCAGGAATCCGCCGGCGGCCGCGGCATCAATGCCAGTTTCGTCATCCACTCGTTCGGCGGAAAGACCACGGCCGTGGCGGTCGCCGGCGGCGAGACCGGACAGCGTCTGAAGCAGATGCTCAACGGCTGTGGCTTCACGGTGGACGCTGTCGAAGTGCGGGCGCCCACCCGCATCAACATGAACATCTCCGACCGCCATGGCCTCACCATCAAACTGAATGAACGAGGCGCCGCCATCACGCCCGAGGATGTGCGGCGTGTCGAGGAGGCGGTTTCGCGCCGCCTGCCCGAAGCCCGCTGGTTGATGCTCTGCGGAAGCCTGCCCCCTGGTGTCCCTCCGGATCTCTACGCGCGGCTCATCACCAACGCCCGGCGGTTGGGCGTGAAAACGCTCCTCGATACCGACGGCGAACCGCTCGAAGCCGGCATCGAGGCCGCGCCCACCGTGGTCGCCCCGAACCAGCAGGAAGCCGAGAGGCTGTTGAACAAAGCGCTCCTCACCCGCATCCAGTATCTCGACGGCGCCGAGCGGATTCGCATGATGGGCCCTGAAATGGTGGTGCTCTCGCTTGGCAGCCGCGGCTGTGTGGGAGCCCGCGAAGGCCAGGTGGTCGAGGCCATTCCTCCCCGCGTCGATGTAGTCTGCCCCATCGGTTCGGGAGACGCGCTTGCCGCCTCCTTCACCTGGGCCATGCTCCGCAAGGACGATTTTGTGGATGCGCTCCGCTGGGGCGTCGCCGCCGGAACAGCTTCCGCAACCTTTCCCGGAGTGACCTTCGCCGGCTTCGATGCCACGAAAAAGGTCTACGATCAGGTCCAGATTCGCGACAATCCCCGTTAGCGCTCCGCCTCGCTTTTTGGCGCGTGGCCGGCCGAAGTCGCCGTCAGATCCTGCCGTGAGTATCGCGGCATGCTCACGTAACCCCGCACATGGTTCTTTGTGATCTGGTTGACGACCAGTTCGAGAGGCTGCGAACCTCCACCGGGCGTCAGGTACACGGGTTCGTACAGATTCACACTCTTCTTCTGGAGCTTCACATCGTCCACGATCATCTCCATGTCATAGCGTTTGTGCTTGGTGTCGGCCTTGCGCAGCGCCAGGCTTACCTGCCCCACCCGCTGGAACTGCTTCGACTTGTCCAGTTGAAACTCGGTGTAGGTCCGCTCACCGCGCTTCTGTAAAGCCACCAGTTCCTCATGTGTCCGCGCGATCGAGCCGCCCAGGTCATCCCTTGCGGCATTCAGCCGGCTCTCGAGTTCCGCGCGGTTGCGGTCCACCTCCTGCTGGGTTCTCGCCAGCTTCTCAGCCTGTTCCGACAGTTGCCCCTGCAACTGCTTCAATCTCGGGTCCTCGGGCGGAGCCGCCGGGCGGCGCGCCGCCCTGGGAGCCGGAGCGCGCCGCGCCGCGATAGTCCTGTGCGCCGGCGCGGGTTGGGCAACAGCGGCGGGCTCCGGCGCAGGTTTTTCCCGTTCCTTCACCGCTTGCGCGGTCTGCTGCTGCGCCGCCGCGAGGCTCGCCAGTTGACCCGAAAGCGACTGGATCTGCTTCTGCATCTCGACCATCCCGGCGGTCATCTCCTTCCGCCGTTCCTCGAGCTGCGTCTTCTGGCTGTGCTCCCGCCATCCGAATCCAATGGCAATGGCAGCCGCCATCACCGCCGCCACCAAAGGCCATGCCGGACGCACTCCGGCGGGCGAATCGTCTTCGCGATGCATGATGTCTCCTTCTCCCCGTTCCTGCGGCAAGTCGAATGCCGTTTGGACAGGTTCTGGAACTGCCTTTCAACAGAAGGAGTTACAAAGACGCCTTGGCCGCGCCCCGACGCCGGCATGGAAGAAATTACACGGCGCGCCCAGCCGTCATTTCGCGTACTGAATCGTATAGCGGTCGCTGAACCGCGAGGAAGTCCCGTCCAGCTCGACGTGGTCCACCCTGCCCGCGCTGGTCAGGTAGACCCTTCCCCGGGCTGTCGCCCCCGCGCTCCCGAACCCATTGTTGATCTCGATATCCACCGCGTTGCCGCCGCTCGTCCAGCGTCCCGTCAGCGTGAATACCTCGCTCGAGTACACGGTGAACTCCGCCTCGCCCCCCGAGCGCAGATTCACACGCATGCGGCTGATCGGGTAGTCTTTGTTTCCCAGCCGGAACGTGCCCGTGCCCTGGAACGTTTCATCCGTCCCTCCAAAGCTCGCGCTCGCCGCGCGCCCCGAACCGCGAGAACCGCCCAGGCTCGGCAGGATTCCCCCGCTCGTCCGCGGAGTGCCGAATTCGTTGTTCGGCTGGCCGAAACCTCCCGCCGGCTGGCCGAAACCTCCGGACGGCTGGCCGAAACCTCCGCT
>NZ_JBDHSP010000156.1:0-2783 GCF_039808215.1 Paracoccus sp. (in: a-proteobacteria) | reverse complement strand
CGCGGCGATCTGTCCATACTTCTGGCTCTTGGGCGCTGTGGCCGGCAGTTGCTTGACCGGCAGGATCGCGTCGATCTGGATCGTGCGCAGGTTCGCCTCGAATCCCGGGCTCTTCGGCGGAGGCATTTTCCCTGCCTGTGTCATGATCTTGGCTCCTGAAGGCCATCGACGATCATGCGCGGCAGGCTGTCGAGGCCCTCGGCACGGAGCAGCGTCAAGAAGTTCTCGTCCTTCAGCAGAGACTGAAATGCCGCATCGAGAAACAGGAGGCTGCTGCGCGTCGACTGCGCCCTGCGGACCATGTCCTGCTGTCGCTCGGCCTCGGCGCGATAGGCTTTGACCAGCGCGGCAGATGTCATTCGCGCTCGTGGCTGTTTGTTGCGCGCACCACCTCGCTGCTTGCCGTGGCGCTGGCGCAACTCAACCAGCCGCCGCGCCTCCAGCAGTTTCTTTCCGCGCAGTTCACCGGAGGCATAAGCAGCCTCGAGCGCCTTCTGCACGTCCTTCTCCTCGGCCCGCGTGATGTAGAGCGCGACGCTGAGCGGCATCTGCCCGGTCTCGACCGCGATCAGCAGGCGTTCCTCACCGTTGGCGATCAACTCGCCGATTTCATGAACATAGGCGAGGGAAAGCCCCGTCTTGTCGGCGATCTGATGGTCTGAATATCCCCGGTCGCGCAGGATGGCGATGTCCTGCAACAGTTCGAGCGGCCGCTGCTGGCGGCGGGCGATATTCTCGATCACGCTGCGCAGAAGGCGCTCGGCCTCGCTCGCATCCACGACGATGGCCGGGATGTGGGTTTCCCCAAGGGCGACATAAGCCTCCATCCGACCCTGACCGCAGACCAGACGATAGGACACTCCCGCCCCTTCATCGACCCGGGCGACGGTGATCGGCTTTTTCAGCCCGACCTTGCCGATACTGTCCACGAGCGCGCGAAAGGTCTTTTCCGAGCGTTCCCGCGGATTTTCCACGGTGATGGCGGAAATCGGGATCATCTGCACTTCGTCCCGCATCTCGACTTCGCTCACCATGGCGCCACCTCGGAAACCGGCACGCGGCGGGCCATGTCGAAGAAGAAATCCAGCGTTTCAAATCGGAAAGCGTCCAGCATCAGGCCATTCTCCTCGGCAAGCCCCAAGGGTTTTGTCCGCATCTCGAATTGGGGCAGCAGATAAAAATCGAGCGCGGCGGTGTTGGTGCGGTCCATCCGGACGGCAATGGTGATGTCGGGCGCGAGGCCGGTGTCGAAGCGGATTTTCCAGCGCAAGCCGCCCGTGGAGGTTTCGCGGCAGCGGGCGACGACGACGGAGGCGGTGAATTCGCCATTGATCGTCAGCAGGTCGGTCGCCGGATTGCGCGCCACGGTTCCGCCGAGCCGGGCGATCTCGCGGATTACGCGCTGGACCTCGTCCCCATGGAACAGCCGCAGCAGGCGGTTCACTTCGATGTAGTGGTAGTTCCGGTCCGGGGTGAAGCCGACAAGGGAGTAAGCCCGGATCAGGCTGCCGAACCGGTGGGCATAGGCGCCGCTGGACGGCATTCCGTCGGCCTCGTCGATCACCAGACCGGATATGTAGCCGTGGCGCTGGAACAGCCGGGTCAGGCGCTCCAGCATCTCCTCGTCCGAGAATCGGCGGTTGCGGGCGGCGATGATCGCCTGCACCTTCTGAAACTGTTTCGGCTCGACGATGGCATCGAACGCCCCTTCCGACCGGATCCACATCTCGGGGCCATTCGCGACCCGCTTCTGCTTCAGCTTGAAGGAGCGCCGGTTGTAGACGTTGTTGCCGATGTATTTCTCGTTGGTCAGGATCTGCTGCACGGTTGCGCGGGTCCACATCCGGCCAAGATCGGTCAGGATCCCGCGCTCGTTAAGTTCGGCGGCGATTTCGCTTTCCGAACGGCCGTGTTTCAGGAAACGGCTGTAGATCCAGCGGACGGTTTTCACCTCTGCTTCGGGCCCGGGCACTAGGATCACCCGGTCTGTCTGCAAGCTCTTGTGCTCACCACGCTTCAGCTCGGCCTTCACCTCGCCGCGTTCGTCAAGCAGAACCCGACGAAGGCCAAAACCCGCCGCACCGCCCTGACGGAAGCCGCGTTCGATCAGGCGGCACTGTCCGATGAAGACCTTGTTGGAAAGTTCCCGGCTGTATTCCCCGGCCATCGCGCGCTTGACGCTCTTGACGATCGTGGCAACCGGGCCGCCGTCGTTTTCGAATTGCTCGGCGCAATACTCGACTTGCTTGTTTGCGCGACGGCAGATGTATTCGTAATAGGCGGATTCATCGGCATCCTGAAACCGCCCCCATCGGCTGACGTCATAGACAAGGATCACCTCGAAATCCGCTGTGCCGTCCTGCACATCCTGGATCAGCTGTTGTAAGGCTTCGCGCCCCTCGATCCTCAGCCCGCTCTTTCCGGCATCAGCATAGGAACGGACCAGTTCAAAGCCGCGTTCCTCCGCGTATTTGCGGATCGCATCCGACTGGTTTTCCGTCGAGTATTTCTGATGGTCCGTGGACATGCGGACATATTCGGCCGCACGGCGCTTTGGCGGGGAGTTCGCCGGTTCTTTTGTTGAGGGCGGCTCTCTGCCTGCCATTCCCGTCTCCAGATCAGTTCATGCAGGCGTCTCCGTCTAGTCGGACCCGGGGTATTGGCTGGGGCGCAAAATGGAATCTGCCGCTGTGTTGTCTTCCCCAAAGGTTTACCGGAGGAGGACGCCGCGATGCGGATCAAGATGGGCACATCTGTGCCGAAAATGGGCACAACTGTGCACC
>NZ_JBDHSP010000155.1:0-2835 GCF_039808215.1 Paracoccus sp. (in: a-proteobacteria) | reverse complement strand
TCTACGGAGCCGGCCAGGACCTGCTGGTGGATTCCTTCTCGGGAAATGTCAAGGGGATGGGGCCGGCGGTCGCTGAAATCGAGTTCGACGAGCGGCCGAACGAGCCATTCCTCTTCTTCGCCGCCGATAAGACCGACCCCGGCGCCTACAACCTCCCGCTCTACCTCGCCTTCGCCGACCCCATGAACACTCCCGGGCTTCTGCTTTCGCCCAACATGTCGAAGGGCTACCGTTTCGTCATCATGGACGTCAACTGCACCACGCACGACCGCGTCATCGAGTTGGACGCTCCCGAGCATCTGTATGACATAGCGGCGCTGTTGCGCGATCCGGAGCGCTACGTCATCGAGTCCATCTGGTCGAGGGCATCGGGTGAACAGGCAGCCGCCGTGGCCACTTCGCGCCTCCACAATATCGCGGGCAAGTACACGGGCAAAGACGATCCCGTCATGCTCGTGCGTGTGCAGATGAACTTTCCCGCCACCGGCGAGGTCCTTGCCCCTTACGCGATCGGCCACTTCGTGGCCGGCGGCATGCGCGGCTCGCATCACATGCCGCTGATGCCCGTGGCTCTCAATACCGGCATCAGCTACTTCGACGGACCGCCCGTTGTCTCCTGCGCCGGATTTTGTGTTCACAATGGGAAGTTGACGGAGCATATAGATGCATTTGCCCACCCCTTCTGGGACACGGTCCGGGGGCACGTGGCCAACAAGTCCATGGAAATGCGGCGCCAGGGTTTCGCCGGAGCGGCGATGGCTCCGGTGAGCGAACTCGAATACACCGGAATCAGTGAAAAACTGAAAGCTCTCGACGGGCGCTTCACGCTGCGCGGAGCGGCGGTCACCGTATGAATCATGCTGGATCTGAATCTCGATAGTTTGCAGCGGTACTTGAGTTCGCTTCTGCGAGCGCCCGTAACCGTGCTGGGCATGGCTCCGCTTGGAAAGGAACCGCGCGAGCAGGACGTGAAGGGTTACGGATACGGAACTCCTATCCGCGTGGATTACGAAATCGGAGGCGAGCGGCGGGCGGCCGTCCTGCACACCATCACTCCCGGCCCTTTCGGCCACGAGCACATGCCGGACCGGGCGCGGATCCTGCTGTGGGAGCACCAGGCGTTCAACCGGCTTCCGCGTCACGTTCCGTCGCTCGATGTCGGCGTATTCCAATCAGACGGCGCCCTGCTCTCATTGGGCCGCGCCGGGGAACCGTTTCTCCTCACCGGCTATGCGGAAGGGGAGAGCTACGCTTTCGATCTTGAACGGCTGCGTTCGACGGACTCGCTCACCGCTTCCGACATCGAGCGCGCCGATGCGCTATGCGATTATCTTGTCGGGATTCATCGCGTGCCGGGAAGAAACCCTGATCTCTACCAGCGCCGCATTCGCGAACTGGTGGGTCACGGGGAGTGCATCATGGGGCTTACCGACTCCTATCCTCCCCATCCTCTGATCCCGCCCACGCTGCTGGAACAGATCGAACACCACTGTGTCCGCTGGCGGTGGAAGCTGAAGCCGCTGGCGCACCGCCTTTGCCAGGTCCACGGGGATTTCCACCCCTGGAATATCCTGTTTCGCTCCGGAACCGATTTCTCCCTGCTCGACCGCTCGCGGGGAGAATTCGGCGACCCGGCCGACGATGTCACCTCGCTCACCATGAACTACCTCCTGTTCTCGCTTCAGAGAAGCGGACGGCTCGAGGGAGTCTTCGACACGCTCTTCCGCCGTTTCTGGGAGCGCTACATCGAGCAAAGCGGGGACGGCGAAATCCTCCGCGCGGCGGCTCCTTTCTTCGCCTTTCGCGGGCTCGTCATCGCCCACCCGGTCTGGTATCCCGCGCTGTCGGATTCCATTCGCCGGAAGCTGCTCTGTTTCGTGCTTGCCGTGCTCGATGCGAACTGTTTCGATCCGGCCGGAGTGAACCGCTACTGTGGAGCGTAGGGAAGCTTTCGCCGTGTGGATTACGGGGTTGCCGGCCTCGGGGAAATCGACGCTGGCCGCCTTTCTGCGGACAGAGCTTGCGGAGCGCGGGATCGATGCCGCTGTCCTCGAGTCCGATGTTCTTCGCCTGGTCTTCACCCCGCATTCCGATTACGACGAGCAGGATCGAGAAACCTTCTACCGGCGGATGACCTGGGTAGGCGCGCTGCTCGTGCGGCACGGAGTGCCGGTGATTTTCGACGCGACGGCGAACCGGAGGGCGTACCGCGACGAGGCCAGGCGGCAGATCGAGCGGTTTCTCGAGGTGTATGTCGAATGCCCGCTCGAGGTCTGTATGTCACGGGACCCAAAGGGAATTTACCGTCTTGGGCGGGAGGGAGGGGCGCGGCATGTTCCAGGTTCTCAGGATCCATACGAACCGCCGCTCGCCCCGGATCTGGTGATCCGGGGCGATGCCGGCGAGCCGTCGGAATCGGCTCGCCGCATTATTGAAACATTGTCTTCCCGCCGATATCTCTAATACAGGGATGTGGCAGGAAACTCGCCACGTCGAGGAGCGGAGCGTATGCCACTCGTAAAGCACCGGCTTGAGAAGAGCTTTGCTTTTCTCGAAACATTGGCGTTGATCCGGAGCATCGAGGGAGACGAGTCTTTCGGAAGGGCGGCGGAAGGACGGATCGTGCAGCGTGAGGTGATCGATCTCGAGATGCAGGAAGTGGACGCGGCAATCGATAATATCTGTCAGCGATCGAGCGAACGCGCGGCCTGAGGGAAAACACTCACACCACCCGTGGGTCAACTGGCGCTGACGCTCGTTCGGGAATGCGTACCATTCGCGTAAAACCACCCTATCCCAACCGTAGGGCCCTTTGAAATTACATAACTCTTACAA
>NZ_JBDHSP010000154.1:0-2889 GCF_039808215.1 Paracoccus sp. (in: a-proteobacteria) | reverse complement strand
AAGAGCTTCCGAGCGGTGCTCATGGGAGCGCTTCTACCCCCGCCTGCAAAGCCGGGAGCAAATGAGGCGTAGAGACCTTGGAACGTCAAATTCGCTTCGCCGATAAACTCTGCCCAATTATACGATGACTGTGTTTGCTGGAGAACCGAGAAGTTTGTCGAACCTCGATTTCCTAACATTCGACTTGTGAAAACACCGTCGTCATCACCGCTGAGAAGGGATCGAATGCTTGAATACTGAGAATAATTTGCATTCTGCAGCGGGTCCGAACTAGAAACTGCAGACACGATCTTCGTATCCCTTTGCTGTATAGCCGCATCAAGTCGAATCGGGCTTGATCCAGCTATAAGATCACTCACGATTTGGACAACCACATCGAGTAGTGAGTCATGCGAGACCTGGACGGTATTCGTTTTGACGTCAAAATGAGCGTTGCAATCTTTGTCACAATCTGGAGAGAAGGTATTCCCGGTCTGCAAACCCGTTGGATCGGTGAGGAGCAGCGGGTTGTTCAGGACGTATGTGTAGCGGTTGAACGTCTGAGGGTTGGCGGATTTGCCGGAGGCGAGGAGCGGATCGACGGCGGTGAAGCGGCCGTAGGTGTTAGCGTACATACGGGCTTGGGCAAAGTCGAGCGAGGTCTCGGGGTCCTTTTCGTAGCCCGTGAAACGCTTGCGAACGCCGTCCTGTCCGGTTTGCGAATACTTGCCCGCGACCGTCCGATGCACACCATCCGCATAAAGCTCCTCACCGAACGGCAGGAAATCCCTACGCGAAACAACATTCCCCGCCGAATCCGTCAACACCCTCGGACTCCCGAGCATATCCGTCGCCGTGTAATTAGTCGTCGGATTCGCTGGCGCCGCAGCCGTTGAATACTCCGCCGCAAGCTCGCCATTCGAACGCCTTCGAAGCCTGACCTGTAAGATACTGTCAAACTTAAATTACGATGCACGAAACTGCCCATCACGCATCTCAGAATCGTTATTCAACTCATCTCTGACCAAAAACACGGTAACCATGTTTATTAGTTGGTTCTCCGCATTTTGAACCTCGTCCGTGAGCTCCGCGCCAGCCCATGCTGGCGTCATTAGGTGGTCGTGGTCCATTTTTGTCTCCCCAGGAGAGAGGCGTTCCAGTGATTCTATCAGGGAGCGCCGTCCTTCCTTATCCATGAAAATTTCGACGACTCCTTTGGTATTGTATTCAAAAGTCAGAAGCATAATGTATTTCTATCTATCAAAGTAGAAATTTCCGCTTGGGTATTGGCGAATTCCCCAAAACAGTCCTTCTGTTTACATCGACGCAAGTTTGCCATGCTCGCCTAGCAACTGTAGATTCTCGACAGGAGGGTTTTCCGATGGATAGATCGGATAAAATAAATGTTGTTTCACCTCGATTTGCCGAATACTTGCAAAAACACCGACAGTTCCAATTTTGAGTTCTTCCACAATATGCCCGTTCATGTCAAAAAGCTTCATAATAATTGTTCTGTTAGACGTGTCGAATAACACAAAACATCTGAATAGATTGACTAAGAAAAGTTGGATGGTTTTGGGGTTTTCTTCGATATCCCTGAGAGGCCATTCAAGAGCTTCATCAATGTGGTCCAGGTCGATCCGAAGGCCGTCGCCTTGGAGATAGATACTGCAAGGGAGTATGTTGGCTCCGGATCTCTCAATTGTTGCAATCAGTTGATACGTTCCGGCAGAGGCATGATCAATCCGAAAATCTTCATTCTCAAGCATCGCCCTCTTGCCAAGGGAAATCAAGACCCGATCTATAAGAGCGAGTTGTCTTGTCACAGCGCGAGAAAATCTTACGTTCATATCATTCTCCATGAGGCCTCTAGTGCCGTACAACTAGCGGATTAGAGAAACTGTTTGGGACAAACGTCCGTGGCACGTACAGATGCCGACTCGCGATATTTGCTTTTTGAGCATTGACTCCAAAACCGATTCGAAATTGCATTCCGCCACCATTACTGGGGGTGCCTGACCAACCAACTTTGAAAATCGTGCCTTTTCGATTTAGAATGCCGGGCCGCCCAGTTGCATTGAACGCCGAATTGCCAAATAGACGTGACTCCCTTCCAAAGTTTTTACTCATAAACAAGCGCTCACCGAACGTACCACCTCGACCTAGAAAGTCCGCGGCAGCTCCTCCAACCTTCTTCGTCGCAATCAGGGCCAGGATGTCAAAGGTCAAGGCACCGCCGGACGCTCCGGCAATCTGGTACTGCCCCTGTGGCTGTTGATAATTAAACCACGTGTTGACTCCGAAAAGGGAGTTTAGCGACGAGTTTGGGACGGATGGCAAAAGATTCCAAGTTGGAATGTCGACCGAACTCTTCGCGGCATTTACGAAGCCGATCGGGAAACCTTCGACGCCCTCCTGGGCAGCGAAATGGTTTGTTGCGTCGTTTATCGGATCGCGTATACCGGCACATCTGAAATTCGAGAAACAGGCTCCTCCCGGCTGAAACTTTGCGTTCTGCCTGATGGCCATGGCGTGTTGCGCGACAGTTGAGTAATTAGCTTCATACCGATGTAGAAAGATCGTCCCGAGCGGATTATTGTCCACGTCTAGGCCATTATCTACCTGATAAAAGAGCGATGAGCCAAAATCCACCGCATCCCAGCCTTTGTCAGCCTCCCCAGAGAACCATTTATAGTCCCATTCTCGCCCTTCTTGGCTCGATTTGCGTCGATACCAATCGAGACCAGATGGGTCGGTAACTGTCAGCGGACTGTTGCCGACGTAGATGTAACGGTTGAACGTTTGGGGATTCGAAGTGCGGCCACTTGCTAGCAATGGATCGACGGCGGTGAATCTTCCAAACGGGTTCGAGTACATTCGAGCCTCGGCGAAGTCGAGGGAAGTTTCTTC
>NZ_JBDHSP010000153.1:0-2890 GCF_039808215.1 Paracoccus sp. (in: a-proteobacteria) | reverse complement strand
TACCCGGCCATATCGCGCGACGGCAAGCTGGTGGCCTATGCTTCGGATCGCGCGGGCGATGGAAAACTCGACATCTACGTGCAGCAGCTTTCGGGCGGCGACCCGGTCCGCCTGACGCGCGATCCGTCCGACGATATCGAGCCGGATTTTTCCCCTGACGGGAGCATGGTGGCATTCCGTTCCGAACGGCAGGGCGGCGGGATTTATGTGGCGCCCACATTGGGCGGCGAGGAGCGGCTCGTTGCCCGCCTTGGCAGGCGGCCGCGGTTCTCCCCGGATGGGCAGCGGATCGTCTATTACGAAGGGTCGATTCTGAAATCAAACGCGATCTACATCGTCCCGGCGCAAGGTGGCGAGCGCCGGCAAGTCGCTTCGGACATCCAGCCGGCGGTGGAACCGATCTGGTCTCCGGACGGGACCCGTATCCTGTTTCGCAGTTCGCCTACTAATGCTGTCACGAATGACTCCTGGTACGTCATGCGTTTGGAAGGAGGCCCCAGCGTACCGGCATCCGTGAGCGCGGGTGTTACCGAATGGCTGCCCGGCCGGGTAGTGGGAGGAGATTCTCACATTTGGGAGGCGGATGACAGGATAGAAGGGAAGGCCGCCGCGGAGGGACAGCGAAGATGGATCACCAACGGCGCCGGTCTTGAAGCGGCGCCGCGTCTCTCTCCCTCGGGCAGGCTGGTTTTTGCGAGCCGGCGCAGTATCACCGATCTGTGGCGGCTGGATCTCGACTCCAATTCCGGGAAGTCGCGAGGAGAACCCCGTCAGATCACTCGTGATCTGCTGACTGAGTTCGCTCCATCCGTTTCCAGGAATGGGAAGTTACTTGCTTACACTATCAGGCAAACGATCGCCCCGTCCGTGGTGCGGCTTCGCGACCTCGAAACGGGAAAGGACACCACCCTGGCTTCGGAGAGCACTACGGTTTTGCGAGCCAGGATTTCACCCGACGGATTGTGGGTCGGGTATTACGTTTCGCGGGACCGTTCCCTTCACGTCGTCAATTCGAAATCGAAGGAGAGCCGCAAGCTTTGCGGGAACTGCGGAACCATTTACGGATGGTCGCCCGACAGTTCGAGAATCGTCTTCTACAAAGGAAATCCGATCCGGTTCCACACAATCGGGCTGGATGGGGGGATATCGGACCTCATCTCCGATCCCAAGAGGAATATTCACGGCGCGGAGATGTCGCCTGACGGACGGTGGCTGGCTTTTCACGTTCCCCTTACGGATATTCGTCACGACTTGTACATTACCTCCCAGCACAACGGCCAAGCCGGAGCAAACGGCGAATGGATCGCGATCGCGAGAGACGAAAATTGGAACGGGAAGCCATGGTGGTCGGAAGACGGCAATTTGCTGTTCTTCATTTCGAGCCGCGACGGTTTTCGCTGCATCTGGGCGCAGCGGCTCGATCCAGTCCGAAAAACACCGGCGGGCGCTCCTTTCGAAGTGCACCCATTCCACTCCGCGAGAGGGCCGATTCCATCAGAATTTGGCACGGCTTCGTTCGGTCCCGCCGCGGCGCGCGATTTCCTCGTCTACAGCATCGGCGACAATACGGCCAACGTGTGGGTGGGCGAACCGCGGAAGTAGATTCGCATCGCGGCTTGACACTTCAGTAACCAGCCCTGGAACTCGCAACCAATTTGCAGTATCCTGAATCACCACGGCTACTGGGCAATGATCCCCCAATCGTTCGCGCACTACCGCGTCCTCGGTAAACTCGGGGCCGGCGGGATGGGTGTTGTCTACAAAGCTTTCGACACCCGCCTCGACCGCTCCGTCGCCCTCAAAGTCCTGCCGCCGGATCGAACATCCGACCCCGAACGGAAACGCCGCTTCGTGCTCGAGGCCAAAGCCGCCTCGGCCCTGAATCACCCGAACATCGTCACCATCTACGACATCGGATCCCACCAGGGCGAGGACTTCATCGCCATGGAGTTCGTCGACGGCAAGACGCTCGGCGAGTTGATCCCGAAGCAGGGCATGACGGTGAAGGAAGCGGTGAGGCTGGCCGTTCAAGTCGCGGATGCGCTGGCCAAGGCGCATGCCGCCGGAATCGTTCACCGCGACCTGAAACCGTCCAACATCATGGTGGACGGCGATGGCCGCGTCAGGCTGCTCGACTTCGGCCTCGCCAAACTGACGGACCGCGCCGAAACCGGCAGCGGCGACAAGACGCTGGTGCACGAGTCGAAGACGGCGGAAGGCTCGATTGTGGGGACGGTGCAGTACATGTCGCCCGAGCAGGCCGAGGGGAAGAAGGTCGATTACCGGAGCGACATTTTCAGCTTCGGGGCGGTGCTGTACGAGATGATCACGGGGCGGCGGGCGTTTCAGGGGAGTACGGCGGTGTCGACGCTGGCGGCGATTATCAAGGAGGAGCCTGAATCGGTGGTGGAAACGGCGCCCGGCACGCCTCGGGACCTGCGGCGGATCGTCGAGCGATGTTTGCGCAAGGACCGCGACCGGCGATACCAATCCACCAGCGATCTGAGATTGGCGCTCGAGGAAATTGCGCCGGATCCGGCCGCGCAGGCCGCTCCGGCGGCGAGGCGCGGCAAGGCCATCTGGTTCGTTGGCATCGTCGCGGCGCTGGCGTTGGTGGCCGCGGGCGCGGCGGCTCACCGGCTTACAGCCGCTGATTCAACGTTGCCCGCATACGAGTTCCGCCCGATCACCGCGGACAACGGGCTTACGGACTACCCGGCCATATCGCGCGACGGCAAGCTGGTGGCCTATGCTTCGGATCGCGCGGGCGATGGAAAACTCGACATCTATGTGCAGCAGCTTTCGGGCGGCGACCCGGTCCGCCTGACGCGCGATCCGTCCGACGATCTCGATCCGGATTTCTCGCCGGACGGGAGCATGGTGGCATTCC
>NZ_JBDHSP010000152.1:0-2981 GCF_039808215.1 Paracoccus sp. (in: a-proteobacteria) | reverse complement strand
GCGGAACCGGAGCCGCACCTATCCGGGCATCGCCGCGGCGATGGCCGAGCAGTGGGGCGGCGCCTGAACGGGAGCCGCCCCGAAGGACAGCGACGGCCTTGGCGCGATGGCCATCTGCAAGTGGTCATGGAGCGCGGGCGGCTCAGGCCTCGTACTTGAAGGAGAGAGCGACACGCGTGCGGAACGCGACGACCTTCCCGTTCTCGACTTTCATGTCCAGCTTCACCACCTCGGCAATCCGAAGGTCGCGCAGCGAGCCGGCCGCCGTTTCCACGGCGTTCCGCCCCGCGTCCTCCCACGACTTCTCGCTGACACCGACAACATCGACGATTCTGTAGACGCCTTCTGCCATCTGACCCTCCCTTTGGCGTTGGTCCCGAACTGCCCCCAGCGGGCATGTGCACCTTACCAGCATCGCACCGGAGACGCTCGGACGTTGTCGATGGCCTGTCCGGTAGCGGGGCCTGCGAGCGGCGATGCAGGCACGGCGACGAAGTGCCACGCGGCGGCGCCTGACGGGACCCGCCGCCCTCGCAGGCGGCGGGAGGTCGTCCGGCGGGTGATCAGCCGTCCCCGGGCGGGTCAGGATCGATCGCCTCGATGCTCTCGATGATCGGCGCGAACGCCTCATCTGCATCGAAGTACGAGGTCGCGGTTTCGATCCCGACGAGCTCAGGCCAGCGCTCCCGGTGATCCGCGGGATAATACCCGAGGTGCATCGCGGCGACGAACTCGGACGCGACCACACCGGCCCGCTCCGACCGATCGCTCTCGATGATCAGCGTGGCGTGGTGCTCGTCGTCGTAGGCGTGAACCCGGAAGCGCGGCATGGTCAGTCGGGCTCCCGGAGCGCCGCGCGTATCGCCTTCCAGTCGGCGCCGGCGTCGTCGAGCGCCTCGCGCAGCTCGGTGATGAGCCGCCATGGCACGCGCGCCTCGTAGGCATGCTCATGCTTGCGGGCCGGCGGGTAGGCCGCCAGCCGCAGCGCGATCCCGAGGATGCGGTGCCGCGGGTCCGGGCGGTCGGCGGGACTCACTGTCGCGCCTCCCCGTCGTCCTTGTGGCCGTCGGCCCAAGGATTGGCGTCCGGACGCTGGTCCGGCGGCGTGAAGTCCTCGCCCGCCTCGAAGTCGAGGATCAGGTCGTGGAGGAACTGCGCCGGCTTCTGGCCCGCCTTCTTCGCCAGTCGCTGAAGCGCGGCCTCGGCGCGGTCGCTGATGCGATGAACCGCCACCGGCCTCACTCCGAAGCCAGTCGGTAGACTCGGGTTCCCTCGATCTTCTCCGAGGTGACGATGAGCCCGAGCTTCTTCTTCAGCGCCCCGGCGAAGAAGCCTCGAGCGGTGTGTGGCAGCCAGTTGGTGGCCTCGACGATCTGGGCGATGGTCGCGCCTTCGGGGCGGCGGAGCATCGCGATCAGCTGCGCCTGCTTGGTGCCGGCGCGGGTCTTCGGCGCAGGCGCGACGTCCGCGCCGGTGGGCGCCGCCTTCTTACGTCCGCCCCGACGCTTCGCGGGCGTCTCGACCGGCGCGTCGTCCGCGCCCGTGTCCGCGCCCTCGGGCGCACCGGCGGCCGGCTCGCCGGCGGAGTTGGTGCCCTCGTTGAAGGCGTAAGGCACCGCCTCGGGCTCGACCCCGATCGCCTCGGTGCCGGCGGCGGTGATGAAGAGCAGCACCCCGCGGCTGTCGGGCTCGGGGAGGTTGCGCCAGATGGTGTTCATCGCCGCGTCCGCTTTGCGCGGGCTGTCGATGATCTGCTCGCGGATCAGCCCGCGGGAAAGCAGCGCGGCCACGACCTTGGTCGCGGCCCCGCCGCGGAGCGAGCCGGGGAGCGGCAGCACGTTGCCGTCGGCGCGCTGCGCCGCCGCCGAGAGGATGATCACTTGGGTATCGGAGAGCTTGGTCATCGGGTCGTCCTTCGTTGCGAGGCGCGAGACCATCCCTCGCCTGCTACGACCCCGAGCCGCGCTCGCCCGAGGGCGGCGCGGCGGTGTCGGGACGGGCTGCGATCAGTCGGTCGTTTCGGTCGGCTTGCCGGACCTCTTCGCCGCCCGGCGCTGCTCGGTGGCGAAGCCCGCCGCCGCCGAGCCCGTGTCCGGCCACGGACCGAAGATCTGGCCGCCCACCATGCAGTGCCATTCCCCGGTGCTGCCGTCGCAGGGGCTGCGCAGGACGAACGGGGGCTCGTCGCCGCCGCGCGCAACCAGCGCCTCGGCCGAAACCTCGGGTGCCGCCGCGGCCGGCTCGGGGTCGAACTCGTGGTCGGCGCGCATGAGATCGAGCACCACCTCGAGCACCTTGTCCGGCGACTTCTTGGAGTTCGGCTCGAGCCCGAGGTCCGCCTTCGCCTGGATGAAGAGCTCGGCGAGGTAGCGTTCGTCGAACGGCCAGTCGCGGTTCCATGCGGCGCGATAGGCGTGGCGAGCCTTCTGCCGGGCGCTGTCGCCGATGATCTGCTGGGGATGGCGAAGGCGGGTATCGGGTGCCTTGGTCATCGGGGTGTCCCTTCGTTGCGAGGCGCGGGACCATCCCGGACCTTCTACGACCCCGAGCCGCGCTTGCCCGTGGCAGCGCGGCGGTGTCGGGAAGGGCTGCGATCAGTAGGGAAGCTCGGCCATGATCGCGTAGTGATTGGCGAAGCCGGTCAGGTAAGGGAGCCCCTTCGGGATCCCGGTCTCGCGGCTGGTCCTGCGGTCGATCCGCCAGTCCATCCAGCGGGCGATGGCGGTGTCGATCGCTTCCCGGAGCGTGTCGCCCCGGGCAAGCTCGTTCGCGACGTCGTCGGCGAAGTGGCGGCCGTGGCGGGAGTCGAGGAAGTCGCGCACCCCCTCGGGCGAGGCGGTGGTCGCCTCGGCGATCCGGCGGGAGGCGATCGTCCAAGCCTTCGCCGGGTCGGCCGCCGGGTCGTTCTCGATGCGGCTGATGGTTCCCCAGAATCCCCAGGCCTCGTTTCCGCTGGGCAGGATGGTGGTGGTCATGCTCTC
>NZ_JBDHSP010000151.1:0-3018 GCF_039808215.1 Paracoccus sp. (in: a-proteobacteria) | reverse complement strand
AGGAAGTTCTCCTGGAACAGGCCGAGCTCGATGCCGATCAGCGCGAAGAGCAGGCCGTTGGCGGCGAGCGCGAAGGCGACCGGATAGCCGAGCAGCAGGAAGACGACGAGCGCCGCGAACATCACCGGCGCCATGTTGACGCGCAGGAAGTCGCCGAGGCCGCCGCCCGCCGCGAAGGCGTCGCCGGTATGCAGGCCGAAGAAGGCGAGGAGCGTCAGCGCCGTGAGCAGGCCGGCGAGGCGCGGAAGGCGGGAGGCGTGCATGGGGCGGCTCGGTGTCTCTTGCGGGCGGCTCACGAGGCGAGACCCTGTTCCTTGGCCTGGTCGAGCAGGCGCTGGGCTTCGGCCTCGGCCGCGGCGGCGTGGCCGAGCGCCGCCTCGTCGTCGTCGAGATCGCCGCGCATGATCGCGACCTGCTTGATGATCTCGGAGACGCCCTGGAAGCTCAGCATCACGAAGCCGACGACGACGAGCCCCTTGGCCGGCCATTGCGGCAGGCCGCCGGCCGAGAGCGACTGCTCGCCGATCGCATAGGAGCGCATGAAGAACGGCCAGGAATGATAGACGATCAGCAGGCTGAACGGCATCAGGAACAGCACATGGCCGAGGAGCTCGATCCATTGCCGCACGCGCCTGGGCAGCATGCTGTTCACGATGTCGATGCGGATGTGCTCCTTCACCTGCATCGTCCAGGAGGCGCAGATCAGGAAGACCGCGCCGAACAGCATCCATTGCAGCTCGAGCCAGGCATTCGAGGAATAGTTGAAGACCTTGCGGATGATGGCGTTGACCGCCGCCACGATCACCGCGGCGAGGATCAGCCAGGCGATCTTCCGGCCGATGAAGCCGTTGACCGCATCGATGACCCGGCTGATGGCGAGAAGACCCTTCACATTCCCGCTCCCGTGAGCTCGCGATTGCGCGCGGCTTCCACCCTTTACCGGCTGGATCGGTATAGGAGGGATGCGCGCCACGCAAGGCGGTGCGGCTCTTATCCATTAGACGAAAGGCGCGCGGGGCGGGCGCGTTATGTTCGCGTTCATCTTCGGAGAACATTATCCTCGCGGTTGCTTTCCACCGCGATTCGGGGCGCAGATGTGCCGCTTCCTCGCCTATTCGGGCGTTCCCGTCTTCCTCGAGGACTTCGTCGCCTCGCCCTGCCATTCGCTGATCCACCAGTCGCTCCATGCCGAGGAGGCCAAGACCGGCACCAATGGCGACGGCTTCGGCGTCGGCTGGTACGGCGAGCGGCCCGAGCCCGGCCAGTATCGCGAGGTGCGGCCGGCCTGGTCCGACGAGAACCTGCTCTCGATCGCGCGGCAGGTGCGCTCGCATCTGTTCTTCGCCCATGTCCGGGCCGCGACCGGCACCGCGACGACGCGGGCGAACTGCCACCCCTTCGTCCATGGCCGCCATCTCTTCATGCATAACGGCCAGATCGGCGGCTACGGCCTGATCCGCCGGCGATTGGAGGCGCTGATCCCGGACGGGCTCTACGGCGCCCGCGCCGGCACCACCGATTCCGAAGCGGTCTTCCTGCTCGCGCTCGCCCATCTGGCGCAGGGCATGGCGCCGGGCGAGGCGCTCGCCACGGCCCTGTCCGACGCGCTTTCGCTGATGCGCGAGGCCGGCATCCGCGAGCCCCTGCGCTGCGCCGCCGCGCTCGCCGACGGCGAGAGCATCCACGCGGTCCGCTGGTCCTCCGACGCCCGGCCGCCGAGCCTCTATGTCTGCGCGCGGGCGGACAGCGTCGTCGTCGCCTCCGAGCCGGTCGACGCCGCGCGCGAATGCTGGCAGCCCCTGCCCTGCAACACGCTGGTCACGGTGCGGGGCAACACGGTCGCGCTCTCCCCCTTCGAGATCGCGCTGAAGCGGGCGGCCTGAGACCGGCGGCCCGCGAGACGAACCGATGTCGGCTCGCCGTCATTGCGAGCGCAGCGAAGCAATCCAGAAGCGGCAGGGCTCTACGTCCCCCTGGATTGCTTCGCTGCGCTCGCAATGACGGTCGAGTCGGGCGCAAAGACCGTCGGCGACGCAAGATGACGCATGGTCGCAGCGGTATTGTGCAAGTATCCGGACCTCCTCCAACAATTTACGATCATTCTAAACTGTCAGGATTCGGTTGACCCTCGCGCCGTGACTGCCTAGGCACGGGCTGCCGGCGCCGCCATGAGCCGACCCCGGCGCGCAACCGGGCGGGTTCGCCGTGATCGTTCCGTTTCTCATCATGCTCCGCGAGGGGATCGAGGCCGCGCTGATCGTCGGCATCGTCGCGAGCTATCTCACCCGGACCGGGCGGCGCGAATGGCTTCCGGCGCTCTGGCTCGGCGTCGGGCTCGCCTGCGCCGCGAGCCTGGCGGCCGGCGCGGCGCTCGACATCGTCGTCGGCGAACTGCCCCAGCGCGGGCAGGAGCTGTTCGAGGCCGTGATCGGCCTGATCGCCGCCGCGATGCTGACCTCGATGGTGTTCTGGATGCGCAAGGCGGCGCGCTCGATCCGGGGCGAATTGCAGGCCGGCGTCGACGCGGCGCTGGCCGGCGCGCATCAGGGTTTCGCGCTGGTCGGCCTCGCCTTCCTCGCCGTGGTGCGCGAGGGGCTGGAATCGGTGTTCTTCCTGCTCGCCATCTTCCAGCAGAGCGGCGGCTGGGCGCCGGCGGCGGGCGCGACGCTCGGCGTGCTGCTCGCGGGCATCGTCGGCTACGCCATCTACGCGCTGGGCGTGAAGCTCAACCTGCGCGCCTTCTTCCGCTGGACCGGCGTCCTGATCCTGTTCGTCGCGGCGGGGCTGGTGGCGAACGCCGTGCGCTCGCTGCACGAGGCCGGGCTGTGGAACCATCTCCAGCAGGTCGTCTACGATCTCGGCGCCGTGCTGCCGGCCGACGGGCCGCTCGGCGCGATCCTCTCCGGCTTCTTCGGCTATCAGGAGCGGGCGACGCTGGGCGAGGTCGCCGCCTATCTCGCCTTCCTGGTCCCGATGCTCGTCCTGTTCCTCGCCGCCGGCCGGCACGGGCAGCCGGCC
>NZ_JBDHSP010000150.1:0-3164 GCF_039808215.1 Paracoccus sp. (in: a-proteobacteria) | reverse complement strand
AACGTATGCGGGGGGGCGCAGCGCGGCGGTTCGCTAGCGTGAGGCATTTTCACCGGGGAATCCACTTGGAAGCCACCCGCCGGGCGATCTTCGGAAAACCGACTCATTATCAAAGGCTTGCGGAATCACGATCTGGACGTGCTGGATTCTTTTGCGGAATCCAGGGAATCCACTTCGGGGAAGCCAGGTGGCCGGAAGCCTCCACCGGAAGCCACCTGCGGGGACGCTGTTGAATCCGCGTCATTTTTCCGATTGACAGACCTGCCCCCGTTGACCTACCCCTTGATCATCGAAGAATAGCGCCCGGAGGAACCCCCTCGCGGGCGCTTTCGTTTTCAGCCCCCACATCCCGAGCCCCGCCCCATGGACCTCGTCTTCGCGCCGAGCCAGATCGAAACTTGGCCGATTGCCCGGCTGCGCCCCTATGCCCGCAATGCCAAGATGCACGGGCAGGACCAGGTGGCGAAGATCGCCGCCAGCATGGCCAGGTTCGGGTGGACCATGCCCTGCATGGTCGCCGACGACGGCGAACTGATCGCGGGCCATGGCCGGGTGCTGGCAGCCACCATGCTGGGGCTGACCGAGGTGCCGGTGATCCGGCTCAGCCATCTCGACGAGGCCGAACGCCGGGCATACCGGATCGCCGACAACAAGCTGACGGAACTGGGCGAGTGGAACGAGGCCATACTGCGCGACGAGATCGCGGTGCTTCTGGCAGATGATTTCGACGCGACGCTGCTTGGCTTCAGCGACGATGATCTCGACGCGCTGCTGCGAGATCCCGAGGCGCTGGGCGTCGAGGGCCCTGTCGAGGGCGAGGACGATGTTCCGGACCTGCCGGTCGCGCCGGTGTCGGTTCCGGGCGATCTGTGGCAGCTGGGTGCGCATCGGCTGATCTGCGGCGACAGCACCGCGGCCGATGTTGTCGGGCAGCTGCTGGGCGATATCCGCCCGCTCCTGATGGTGACCGACCCGCCCTATGGAGTGCAATACGATCCGTCCTGGCGCAACCAGGCGGGCGCGGCCAGGACAAAGCGCACTGGCAAGGTGCTGAACGATGACCGGGCCGACTGGCGCGAGGCATGGGCGCTGTTCCCCGGCGACGTCGCCTATGTCTGGCATGGCGCGCTGCATGCCTCGACCGTGGCCGAGAGCCTGGTGGCTGCGGGTTTCGCTATCCGGTCGCAGATCATCTGGGCCAAGGACCGGCTGGTGCTGAGCCGCGGCGATTACCACTGGCAGCATGAACCCTGCTGGTATGCGGTGCGCGCCAAGGGCAAGGGCCACTGGGCTGGGGACCGCAAGCAGACCACGCTGTGGCAGATCGCCAACCGGGATCAGGATGCCGACACGGTCCACGGCACCCAAAAGCCGGTCGAATGCATGCGCCGCCCGATCCTGAACAATTCCAGTCCCGGACAGGCGGTCTACGAGCCCTTCATGGGATCGGGCACCACGCTGATCGCGGCCGAGACCACCGGCCGGGTCTGCTTCGGCGTCGAGTTGAACCCGGCCTATGTCGATGTGGCCGTTGAGCGCTGGCAGTCCTTCACCGGCCAGGAGGCGCTGCTGGCGGAAACCGGTGAGACCTTCGCCTCCATCAGGGCCAAGCGGCACGCGGCATGAACGCGCCCCTCCTGCCCGGCCGGATCGAACATTGGCCGCTGGCGCGACCGCGCCCCTACGCCCGCAATGCAAAGACCCATGATCGCCGCGGAACGCACCGGGCGGCGCTGCTGCGCGGTGGAACTGGACCCGGCCTATTGCGATGTTGCGGTGCGGCGGTGGGAGATGGCGACGGGGCGGACTGCCAGCCGCGATTGACCAGTTGGCTCGAACTTGCGAATGTTTGCCGAGAAGGAGAATGGGAACTCGGCCTACCGCCTTCGGTACTTGAATGGTCGAATTTCCCCGGAGCAGTTGATGCGTAGCCCTTCACCTTCTTCGTCCCGCAACGGTAAGGCTGACCAGCTTATCGACATCTTTGAGCGCGAGATGGAGGTCGAATACCGGGGCGAGCGTTATCGTGTCCGTGACAATGGTTCCGCGCATCGCCTGCCCCAGAAACGGCAGAAGACCAGACCACTTGATGACCAATGGACGTTTGGGCGGCAGGGGTTGTCGACCGGCTACATGTATCTGAGTGGCGTGCCCGTCCATCGGATTGTCTGCGTGGCATTTCACGGCGAGCCACCCACTGATCGACATGTCGTTGATCACATCGACACAAACAGGGCGAACAACCGACCGGAAAACCTGCGGTGGGTCACCCGCCTGGAGAACGTTCTACTCAACGAAATCTCGGCACGGCGCATTGAACTGGTCTACGGCTCGATTGAAGCCTTCTTCGCCGACCCAAGCCAGGTTCAGACCGACAAGGCGTTTCCCGACATATCCTGGATGCGCACCTTGTCGAAGGACGAGGCAGCAGCCGCAAAAGCACATTTGCAGGAATGGGCGAAGAGTGGCGCTGTCCCAAGCGGCGGCGCGCTGGGCGAGTGGCTGTATGGGACAAGAGATCGGGCGAGCTATGAACCGCCACCGGCGGAATATGAATCACTGACGCCGTCCGTCGTGCAGGTCAAATGGAAGGTGCCGACGGAGTTCCCGCTCTGCCCGGAAGCTGTGACCGAAGACGCGCTCCAACGCTACGCGGAAAACCTGAAGTTCGGTCGTGTTTTCGCGCGAAACCATCTCTACCAGAGCTTGGTCGTCCAACATGGCATGACCGAGGACAGTCTCGTGGTCATTACACACGATCCAAGCGACAATGCGATCAAGGACTGGGCGGTCGCGCATGTCGGTGTCCGCGGCGAATTCTTCTACCACCGCAGCGAGCACCAGTATTTTACACTTCAGGGGGCCCTCAAAGCCTTCTGTGAACTGACGGGTGAGAGTTACGACGACTGCATGGACGACTACTGCTGAACGACCTGCTACTTCAGGGGAGCCGGTAAACCGTCCCCCTGCCCTCGACCTTCTCGGCAGCGACGGGCAGGCCCAACTTCTTCTTCAAAGCGCCAGAGATCGAGCCCCGGACAGTATGAGCCTGCCACGAAGTGGCCTCGACCATCTCAGCCACCGTCGCCCCCTCGGGACGCTGCAGCATCGCGATGATCCGCGCCTGCTTGGTGCCCGCGCGGATGGCGACGGGTTTCAGGGTG
>NZ_JBDHSP010000149.1:0-3185 GCF_039808215.1 Paracoccus sp. (in: a-proteobacteria) | reverse complement strand
GCCATTGCTGCTTCAGGTCGGGCGTCGGCGTGGCCTTCAGCGCGGCCAGGCGCGCGGGGATGGGATCGTGGGTCGTCATGCATTTCTCCGGTGCGTTGGAGTTGCATGACGGCATCGGTCGGCCGGATAGTGTAGGCAACTTTCTCCGGTTTTGTCAGATACTTCTCTGCCGTTCCGCATCCGCAACCGGACCAGCCCGAGCGCCAGCAGGCCGCACAGTTCCGTGCGGCGCTCGGCGGGCGTCATCAGGTCGGGCGGCAGCGGGTTCGGGCGTTTCATGTCGTGGGCGGCCGCGATCAGTGGTGTCGTTACCGATCAAAAGCCACGCGGCAGCCCGAGATGGGACGTGCGAACAGATAAAGAACATTACCTCTTGCCCATCGTGCTTTCGTCCGCGATTATCGCAGGTTGAATCAATCACGAGCAGATGATCGTTGGGGTGAATCCATGGCGTGCAAAGCAACTCCGATCGGTCCCCATGTCCTGGCACTGATCGAGGAAGCGCGCGTGGATCTTGCCCAAGCGGTTCTTGCTGTCCGGGAGGAAGGTGATGTTGCCCTCAGTCCCCAGAGGCGACATCGCAGTGTCAAGGTCCGAGCACGGTGCCGCGATCGCGATCTATAGCGCAAATCAGCATTTCCGGAGATTTATATGGTACGCGCCCCGGCCAGAACCTGCCCCAATCTTTCCCGGCTATTCGACGATGCAGAGCCGAAGCTGCTGTCCGGATTTCTTGAAAGCAAGGCTTTCGAGAGGCTGAACTGGCTTGCTTCCTACAAGTTCGATCCGGACAACCCGGACGGTCCGTCGCTTGCCAGGAACATGCTGCCGCAGGAAAAGAAGGACCGGCTGGGCCCGCTCGAAGCTGAAGCAGCCCGGATCGTCACAATCGCGAGCGACCGCGGCGAGTATGTCCTCGAAGGTCTCGCCAATACCTCGCTCGAACCCGACCGCGCCAAGGAGCTTCTCAACCAGCGGGACAAGCTGGCGCGCAGCCTGTGGGCCTTCGCAAACGAACACGGCTTGTTTGAAGCGGCGGAGAACAGCCTGCACCTGCGTCTCTACCGGCGCTATGACAAACACTACCAGACCTTCATGGCCGACCCTTCGGTCGACGGGGGGCCGGACGCCGGCAGCGCATTACTCGAAGAACTCCTGGTCGACCTCAACAAGCGCCTCGATCGTGGCGACGGCTACAGCATCGACAAATTCGATATCCCCGAGGATGGCGATGAACCGGCTGCGGAGATGTACCTGCTGTATCATCCCGATCCGCCCACGAGCGTTCGGGAGATCGACGACGACGGCAATCGGTCGAGTATCTATTTCCGCCCGCCCGGAGAGGCGATGATCGTCTACACGCCATCAACCGGGCGGGTGCATGTCCGTGCTGGCAACCGAAAGCTCAGGCACACCATCGCCGAGCGATTCATCGAGACGGCTCTCGATCAGACTTATTCCAACCAACCCGTCGACTTCCAGGCCTACGACATTTCGCAGTTCCTGCAGGGGCTCGATCTGGAGCAGCCGGAACTCGACGACGTGGTGATCGACCGCGCGCAGGTAATCCGCGCTGACATCAGCATCGGGAATCTCGCCAACCGCCTCTCGCTTTCCACCACGATTGATCAGAACATCTCCGAGATCATCGACAGCCAGCCGGGCCTCCCGAGGATTTTCGAGCGGGCGCTTGCAATCCGCTTTGTCGAGATTGTGGTCCGGTATCGCCGCGCGGGACGGGATGAGGCGCAGACCCTCGACTTCACGCTCACCGACCGCAACACGAGCAGCCTTCTCAGCCTCGACGACCCCTTCGAACGGGTTCTGGGGCATCGCCTGCTTCGACACTGGAAGATCCTCCGTGAGGGTCGCGCGCCGGGCGACGAGGAGAGCATGGCTGTCATGCCCGCCTTGCTGGCCATCTGGGACATCGGGGCAGACAGCGTCACCGGCGCATGGCTCCAAGCTCGTGGTGTCGATCCGGGCCTCCTGACCGAGCTGGGCTTTCTCGTGCCCGCTGGCTGGGAAGGCGACGACCTGATCGACGATGAAGACGAGGTCGGCCCGGTCGCAGCCGAGGTGGTTGTCCGGGTCGAAAAGGGAGATGCGGAGGAAGAAGACCGCAAGGTGGCCGACCTCAGGGTCACCGAAGGACAGGTGACGCCTGCTGGCAACCCGGATCGTTACAGGATCTATCGAGTGCGTGACGGCTGGGTCGCGCAACACCTGAAGGAACGTCTCGAACAGGCGCTGGATGCGCCCGCCATCGAGAAGTTGACCGACCACCTCTTCTACCTTGGAACGCTCGGTGTCGATGGCGGGGATGTTCCGATCTACCTTGCGCGTGGTCTCGACCGGGAGAAGGTCCGGTCGGCCGTCGATACGGAACTTCGGACGCGCCACAACCTCGGTATCGGACTGGTCCTGCAGGCCGGTAACGCTTCCGGGCCATGTCTGGCGGCAAACGTTCTGACGCCGCTTGCCGATCAGATCGACGATGGTCAGTCCGAAATCGCACTGGTTGCAGACAAGCTCCGGTCCGTGTTTCGGCGGCATCGGATACTGGCCCGTGGTGGCCTGACTTTCGGACTTACCCGCAGCGGCGATGACATCGCAACCCTCTTCGTTCCAGGGAAAGGCAGCATCGACATCAGGGGCGAAAACCGCATCGGAATCATCCAGCGACTGGTCGACGCCCACAACAACGGCCCGATGCCAATGGCGACCAAGGATCTTGTCAAAGGCATCGCCGCAGACCAGTCCCTGTCGAACATCTTCAAGCAGCCGCTGTGGGACAAGCTGAAGGCCAACTTCCTGAGAAGTCTCGGCGCCAAAGGGCCTTGGGAAATCGCCATCTGACGGCTGGCTCCGATCCGGCTCCGATTGGGGGGTCTGACGGGCTCCGATTCTTCAGGCCAATGGGAGTGCTCACTCAGTCAGAGGAGCATTCCAATGCCGACTCCCTTCCCCTCGCGCCAGGCAGCCCCGACGAGCTGGTCCGGCGCCGCGAAGACCAAGCCCACCACCTCCAACTCGGAATGGCGCTGCACGCGCTGTGACAAGCTGCTCGGCGTCTGCCGGGACGGCCGCATGCACCTGCGCTTCGCGCGGGGGCACGAGTATCTCGTGGGCTTTCCGGTTCAGGCCACCTGCCGCGGCTGCGGCACGCTGAACAACGCGACCGC
>NZ_JBDHSP010000148.1:0-3190 GCF_039808215.1 Paracoccus sp. (in: a-proteobacteria) | reverse complement strand
GCGCGGCGCTCCGGCTCGCCGACAAGGCCGAGGCGCGCCGCCAGCGCGCGGTGCTGCTGGCGGCGGAGGCGTTGCAGGCGCGCGAGCACGAGCCCGAGAAGGCGCTCGCCGCCGCGCTGGAGGCGGTCAAGCTGTCGCCGTCGCTGACGCCGGCCGCGGCGCTCGCCGGGCGGATGCTGGCGGCGCGCGGCGACGTCCGCAAGGCGTCGAAGCTGCTGGAGGCGGCCTGGAAGGACGCCCCCCATCCCGACATCGCCGCCGCCTATATCGACGCCAGGCCCGGCGACAGCGCGCTCGACCGCTTCAACCGGGCGCTCGCCCTGTCGCGGCTGCGCCCCTCCGATCCGGAAAGCGTGCTGGCGCTGGCCGGGGCCGCGATCCAGGCGCGCGAGTTCAGGAAGGCGCGCGAGGCGCTGAAGCCCTTGCTCGCCGGCGGCGCCTCGGTGCGCGCCTGCCTGCTGATGGCCGAGCTGGAGGAGGCCGAGCACGGCGCCGCCGGGCGCGTGCGCGAATGGCTGGCGCGGGCGACCCGGGCGCCGCGCGACGCCGCCTGGGTGGCGGACGGGCTGGTCTCGGACCATTGGATGCCGGTCTCGCCGATCACCGGCCGGCTCGACGCCTTCGTCTGGACGGTGCCGCCGGCGACGCTCGGCAGCAAGACGCAGATGCTCGACGACGTGCTGGCCGATCTCGACGATTCGACCCGGCTGATCGAGGTCAAGGCCGAGAGCGTCACGACGATCGAGCCTGCCGCGGTGGCGCCGCCTCCGCCGCCTCCGCCCGCGCCGAAGGAAGAGCCGAAGCCCGAGCCGGTTGTCGCGGCGGCGCCGGAGGCTCCGCAGGAGGAGCCGAAGCCGGCCGTGGAGCCGAAGCCGGCGGAAGCGGTGGCGGAGCCCGCCAGGCCCGTCGCGGCCGAGCCGGCGGAGAGCAAGCCCGCCGCCCTGCGCGAGGCGGTGCCGCCCAAGCCGGTGATCTTCCCGGTCTCGCATGCGCCGGATGATCCGGGGCCGGACGAGGAACCGCCACAGGAGCCGAAGAAGCGAGGTTTCAGGCTGTTCGGCTGAGCGTGAGCCTTTCCCTTCTCCCCTTGCGGGAGAAGGTGGCCCGAAGGGCCGGATGAGGGGTCGCGCTATCCTTCATCGTCATTGCGAGCGTAAGCGAAGCAATCCAGGGAGGCGTAGAGATCTGCCGCCCCTGGATTGCTTCGTCGCTTCGCTCTTCGCAATGATGGACATGTCGCGCGACCCCTCACCCCAGCCCTCTCCCGCAGGGGGAGAGGGGGCAGGTCGCGCTGCCTGCGCCTTTTTCGTCGGAGATGCTCAGGGCTCGAGCCCGGGTATGATGACGGAGTGGAGCCTGATGTGAGGTTGCGGAAAAGGCGTGCGGCCGCGGCCCTTGCGCCTTATAGCGGCGCGATGAATTCCGTTTCCGATCCCGATGCCGCCGTCACCCTGACGGTCGGTCCAGAACAGGCCGGCCAGCGCCTCGACAAGGCGCTCGCCCTGCTCGCCGGCGAGATTTCGCGCGCGCGCCTCCAGCAGGTCATCAGGGAGGGCGGGGTCAGCCTCAACGGCACTGTCGCCGGTGACGGCAGCCGCAAGGTCGCCGAGGGCGACAGGATCGCCCTCACCCTGCCGGAGGCGAAGCCGGCCGAGCCGGTCGGCCAGGATATCCCGCTCGACGTCGTCTACGAGGACGAGCATCTGATCGTCATCGACAAGCCGGCGGGGCTCGTCGTCCATCCGGCCGGCGGGCATGAGGACGGCACGCTGGTCAACGCCCTGATCGCCCATTGCGGCGAGAGCCTGTCCGGCATCGGCGGGGTCAGGCGGCCGGGCATCGTGCATCGGCTCGACAAGGACACCAGCGGCCTGCTGGTCGTGGCCAAGAACGACCGGGCGCATCAGAAGCTCGCCAAGCAGTTCGCCGACCATGGCCGCACCGGCCCCCTTCAGCGCGCCTATCTCGCCCTCGCCTGGGGCGTGCCGCGCCTACGCGAAGGCACGATCGATGCGCCGATCGAGCGCTCGACCCGCAACCGCGAGAAGATGACCGTGGTCAAGGAGGGGCGCGGCCGCGAGGCGATCACCCATATCGAGCTGCTCGAGCGCTATCCGCCCCTGCTCAAGGGGCTGGACGAGACCGAGCCGCTGGCGAGCCTGATCGAATGCCGGCTGGAGACCGGGCGCACCCATCAGATCCGCGTGCATATGAGCCATATCGGCCATCCGCTGCTCGGCGACCGGCTCTACGGCTCGGGCTTCGCCACCAAGGCGGCCCGCCTGCCGCCCGAGGCGCAAGCCGCGCTCGCGGCACTCGGCCGGCAGGCGCTGCATGCGGCGATCCTCGGCTTCGCGCATCCGGCGAGCGGCGAGACGATGCTGTTCGAATCCGAGCCGCCGGAGGATTTTGCGAATCTGCAAGCCGCACTCGCGAGGCTGTGAGCTGGAGCATTTTCGAGCGAAGTGGGCACCGGTTCGCGTGAAGAACATGCGATAAAGCAAAGAGTTGGATGATTTGCGCGATTCTCCGGATCGCGCAAATCATCCAATCGGGCGCCGTTGCCACCTTTCCGCCAGAGTGCGTTCGCATATACTGGGGTTGTTCGGATGCGGATGGCCAAGGGGGCGCCGCGCGAGCGTTCCAATCGAACCGATGGCGGGGTTGGATCGTTACGTCGAAGTCCGAAACCTGCGCGAAGGTTGATCGCGCGGAGGGTCTGCCGCGAAGCGGGGGCCTCGATGAGGAGAACGAGCATGGCGAGCGCTTCCCTGCCCGTCCTGTCCGCCGAAGGCGGGCTGTCGCGTTATCTCGACGAAATCCGCAAGTTCCCGATGCTGGAGCCGAGCGAGGAATACATGCTGGCCAAGCGCTGGCGCGAGCATGGCGACCGCGACGCGGCGCACAAGCTCGTCACCTCGCATCTGCGGCTCGTCGCCAAGATCGCCATGGGCTATCGCGGCTACGGCCTGCCGATCGGCGAGGTCGTGTCGGAGGGCAATGTCGGCCTGATGCAGGCGGTGAAGCGCTTCGAGCCCGACAAGGGCTTTCGCCTCGCCACCTATGCGATGTGGTGGATCAAGGCCTCGATCCAGGAATACATCCTGCGCTCCTGGTCGCTGGTGAAGATGGGCACCACCGCGAACCAGAAGAAGCTGTTCTTCAACCTGCGCAAGGCCAAGAGCAAGAT
>NZ_JBDHSP010000147.1:0-3193 GCF_039808215.1 Paracoccus sp. (in: a-proteobacteria) | reverse complement strand
GGGGATATTCTTGCGTGTGGCGTCGTGGGTGAGGGTTTCGACCTCGATGGGTTTCTTGGCCATGGGTCAGGTATCCTTCTTGGGCGAGACCAGCTTGTGCGGGACCTCAAGCTGTTTTGCCAGTTCGTTCAAATAGCCGGGCAGCTTTTGCTCGGTGACCAATACGGCCGAAATGTCAGCGTCAGCGCGCGGGTCCATAGATTGCATTACGGCTCGATACTTGACGCACTGGTAGATGCCGCGGGTCAGGTCTGCCTCGTTCGAGTCCTTCGACTTCACTTCCAAGGCGATGGTGCGTTCTGTGGCATAGTAGACGACGTCAACGCGGTCGCCCGATAGCAGATCGACCTCCGTTTCCGTACGAGTGACCTTCAGCCTTGGGAAAACGGCAGTTGGATTGGCTTGCACCCACAGGCGAAGCGCCTTGTGGTTGGGGCCTTCTCCGCCTCGCCCCCTGGCAATGCCATCCTTCTCAGTGCCACCGGTCGGATTCGACGGTGACATGTTACTGGTGTCCGGCTGATATGGCCTTCCATAAACCGTTTGATAGACCTTCGGCCAATCTGGGAAGGCATAGACTTCCTCTGCTGCGCTCTCAAAGTATTCACGCCAGATCTTGGGTTTGCTGTCCCGAAAGCCGTCCTTCGCAAGCTTTGGCTCGCTGAAATGGGCGGCCATGAATCCGCCCGCACCGGTACTTGGCATATGATCGTCTTGCAGTACCAGCAGCGTATTCAAAAGCGGCGCATCAGGAAAATCGGCATGGATATTGTGCATAATTTGACCCGCGCAGTACCCTAGGCGTGTTGCGCGACCGATGCTTGAGAATCCCACCTGTTGCTCGAGGCGCAGCATCGCCTCCCCGTAAGTAAGATCTGTTCGGTTCATTGCGGCCTCGACAAGCCATCTGGCCAAGACTGGTTCGGCATGCTTGTCAAAGTTCTCGTTGGTTGGCTTGATAAGGCTGCTCGTCACTTCACAGGATCTCCACACAACCGAAGTTGCCGATCAGCTTTGCGAACTCCGCTTCCATCTCGTAAACCGCCGTGAACTCGGCGAACTCCCAGCGCCCGAACTTGCCGAGGTTGTTCACGCCAGGCACCCAGTAGGCGCGCATGGTGTTTGCCTTGTCCTTGGCATCCTCGCCGCGGTAGCCCTTGATCTCGACGATCAGGTTCAGTGGGTCGGGCTTGCCGTCCTCGGTGCGGCGGCCGTCATCGACCTGGACGATGAAGTCGGGCAGGTATTTGTGCGGGGTCGAGCCGGAGAGGTAGGGCACCTCGAGGCCAAGCCCCTGGTTCTTGACGTAGGACAGCACCCGCGGGTGGCCTTCGGCGACGCGGGCAAACTCGGCCTCCCAATCGCTGTCGCAGACCACCCAGTTGACATGGGATTTGTCAGGGCGGGTCTGCCAGCGCAGCGCCTTGGACGTGGTGAAGTTGACGTAGGCAGTCGTGCCGGTGGGATTGTAGGCGTCGAGGATCGCTTTGATCTGGTTTTCGCCCTTCAACGTTTCGGTGATGGCCGCCTTGATCCGCTCGGCTGCCATGTCGGCGATTTCCTTGTAGACCAGCTGCGCAGGATAGGTGCCGCCGGAGCATTTCAGGTAGCCGCCGTCCAGCCACTGGCGGGTGATACGTTTTAGCTGGCCGAAGAGATGCAGTTTCGGTTCCTCGCCGGGGTCGCGATACTTGGTGTAGAGAAGGTGCCGCGCCAGGTGGAACAGGATGGTGGACGAGCGCATGTCGTCCAGATGCTCCAGCGTCAGATCAACGCCTTCGCCGATGATGCCCTGGTTGGTGGTGGTGGAAGGGCCCAGAAGCTGGGGCGTCAGTTCCAGAACGTGATCGGGACCGAAATTGGCCTCAAGCCGTTCATCCGGCAGTTCGACCCGATAGCCTTCGACACGGGGGAAGGTGATTTCCAGCGCGTCGCGGTCGGGCTTGACCGCGTGGACGCGGACAGTTTCACGCGGGGCGGCCGGGGGGGAGATCACCGGTTTCGCGGTGAAGTCAAAGGGGATGCCGAGGACGTCGGCATATTCGACGTTGAAGCGCCCCTCGTCGTTTAGGTCGTAGGACTGGCGGCGCAGCGCGCGACCGATCACCTGCTCGCACAAGAGCTGGGTGCCGAAGGCGCGCACGCCAAGCACATGGGTGACGGTGTTCGCGTCCCACCCTTCGGTCAGCATGGAGACCGAGACCACGCAGCGGATCTGTTCCCCAAGGCGGCCCTTCTTGCCGACGGTGTTCATGACCTCGCGCAGAAGGGTCGACTCGTCGATCTTGTCGCCTGCGGTTATGTCGCCGGTGCGTTCGATCATCTCGCGCTTGAACTGCTCGATCTCGACAGCCGCCATCTCGCGGAAATCCTTGTCGAGCGCCTCGCCGGACTCCAGCTGGGCGCTGTCGATCAGTATCGTGTTCGGCCGCGGCATCCGGTTGCCGAAGTCGTCGTAGTTCCGGAAGAGGGCAAGACGGCCGTTTTCAAGGGTGGTCTCGATGCCGTCGTCGCTGACCCGATCAAAGCCCGAAATGTACTTGTAGATCAGTTCCGACGTCGCCGTGTTGTTGCAGACGACGATGAACACCGGCGGAACGCCGATCCCCTTGTCCTGCCAAAGCAGGAAGGTCTTTTCGTAGTGACCATAAAGGGCTTCCAATGCGGTCAGCAGCTCGACCGGAAGGCTGAACGGATCGAGCGCCTTGCCCGCGGCGCGGCCCTTCTTGGGGAGCTTCTTGCCGATGTGGTCCCAGAGGTTGCGGAACTTTGGCGTATCGCCCCCTGGCACGTTGTCGGCAATCGGCACGCGCGGCAGTTTCACGATGCCGCATTCAATGGCGTCCATCAGCGAAAAGTCGGACATCGTCCAAGGGAACAGCGTGCCCTCGATGTACCCTGACCCACGCAGGAAGAACGGCGTGGCCGACAGGTCGTAGACGAGGCTGATGCCGAGCTTCCGTCTGACCGCTTCCAGACCGGATATCCACATCCGGGCGGCCTCATTGTTCTCTTTCGCCTCGCTTTTCTCGTCGCCCTTCAGGTCTTCCTCGGTTTCGCCGACGGCGTCCTTCACCCGCTCGCGATAGCAGTGATGCGCCTCGTCGTTCAGAACGACGATGTTCTTCTGGCCCATCAGGTCGCCCATGACCCGCTGGATCATCTCGCCTTCGGTCTCCAGCGTCTGGACCTT
>NZ_JBDHSP010000146.1:0-3290 GCF_039808215.1 Paracoccus sp. (in: a-proteobacteria) | reverse complement strand
AGGTCGCGACGCGGTGGGTGCCGTGGCTCTGCATCAGGAACAGGCCGAGCAGGATCACCGAGGCGATCCACAGGATGTAGTCGTCGAGCACCGGCGTCAGCAGCTTGACGCCCTCGATGGCGGAGAGGACCGAGATCGCGGGCGTGATCACCGTGTCGCCGTAGAACAGCCCGGCGCCGATCATGCCGAGCAGCAGGGCGACATGGCTGCGCGCCCGGCCGAGGCTGCGCTGCGCCAGCGCGACGAGGGTGAGGATGCCGCCTTCGCCGTTGTTGTCGGCGCGCATCAGGATCACGACGTATTTCAGCGTCACCACGACGACGAGCGACCAGAGGATCAGCGAGAGCACGCCGATGACGACGGAATCGGGCACGGCGTCGGCCTTGTCGCCCCCGGTCGCGGCCAGGATCGTCTCGCGCAGCGCGTAGAGCGGGCTCGTGCCGATGTCGCCGTAGACGACGCCGAGCGCGCCCAGCGCCAGCGCGGCGAAGCCCGTCTTGCCGTGGCCGTGGCCGCGCTCGGGGCCATGGCCGGCGTCGAGCCCGAAGCGTGAATCCTCCGGCCGGGCGGTCGCGGGATTCGGGTTCTCATGCCCCATCAGGGATCTCCGCGCATGCTGCGCCGCAGCGAAAGGCCGGGGCCTCTAGCACGTTGCGGGCGACGCGCAAAGGAGGGATCAGCCGGCGGCGCCGGAGCCGTTGCCGAAACGCCGCTCGACATAGCTCGCGACCATGGCCTTGAACTCCGCCGCGATGCCGGCGCCGCGCAGCGTCGCGACCTTCCTGCCGTCGACGAAGACCGGCGCGGTCGGCGCCTCGCCGGTGCCCGGCAGCGAGATGCCGATATCGGCGTGCTTGGATTCGCCGGGGCCGTTGACGATGCAGCCCATCACCGCGACGTTGAGGGTCTCGACGCCGGGATAGCGCTCCTTCCATTCGGGCATGGAGCTGGAAATCCAGCCCTGGATATCCTGGGCGAGCTCCTGGAACACGGTCGAGGTGGTGCGGCCGCAGCCGGGGCAGGCGGCGACCAGCGGCACGAAGGCGCGGAAGCCCATGGTCTGGAGCAGCTCCTGCGCCGTCCTGACCTCGAGGGTGCGGTCGCCGCCGGGCTCGGGCGTCAGCGAATAGCGGATGGTGTCGCCGATGCCCTCCTGCAGCAGGATGCCGAGCGCGGCCGAGGAGGCGACGATGCCCTTCGAGCCCATGCCGGCCTCGGTCAGGCCGAGATGGATGGCGTAGTCGGCGCGGCTCGCCAGCATGCGGTAGACCGTGATCAGGTCCTGCACGCCCGAGACCTTGGCCGAGAGGATGATGTAGTCGCGGCCGAGCCCGATCTCCTCGGCGCGCTCGGCCGAGAGCAGGGCCGACTGCACCATCGCCTCGCGCATGATGGCGCGGGCGTCGAGCGGGCGGATGGCGCGGGCGTTCTCGTCCATCAGCGCGGTCAGGAGCTCCTGGTCGAGCGAGCCCCAGTTGGCGCCGATGCGCACCGGCTTGCGATGCGCGATCGCGAGCTCGATGATCTGGGCGAACTGCTTGTCCTTCTTGTCCTTGAAGCCGACATTACCGGGGTTGATCCGGTATTTCGCCAGGGCTTCGGCGCAGGCCGGGTGATCGGCGAGCAGCTTGTGGCCGATATAGTGGAAGTCGCCGATCAGCGGCACGTCGACGCCGATGCGGTCGAGCCGCTCGCGGATCCTGGGCACGGCGGCGGCGGCCTCGTCGCGGTCGACGGTGATGCGCACGAGCTCCGAGCCCTGGCGGGCGAGGGCGGCGACCTGCGCGACGGTCGCGCCGACATCGGCGGTGTCGGTGTTGGTCATCGACTGCACGACGATGGGGGCGCCGCCGCCGACCGTGACGTTGCCGATCTTCACCGGGACGGTGAGCTGGCGGCCCAGCGGCCCGGCGCGCTCCGGCGTCAGATAGGAAAAGGCACGCTCGTTCATGCGGATTGCTCTATCACGAGCCGGCGCTCCGGCAATGCTCGCAACGGCCGACGATCTCGACCGTCTGGTGGGAGGGTGAGAATTGCCGGTTTTCGGCGATGGCCGCCACCGCTTTCTTCATGGCGGGCGAGGAATCCTCGTCCACCCCGCCGCAGGATTCGCAGATCAGGAAGGCGACGACCTCGTCGGCGCCATGGCCGTGCGGGCAGGCGACATAGGCATTCTTCGACGACAGGCGATGGACGAAGCCCTGCTCGACCAGGAAGTCGAGCGCGCGATAGACCGAGATCGGCGCCAGGCGCCGTCCGCCGGCCGGCGAGAGCCGGTCGGCCAGGTCGTAGGCGCCGATCGGGCGATGGTCGGCGTGCAGCGCCTCCAGCGCGTGGCGCCGGATCGGAGTCAGGCGCAGGCCCCGCTCGCGGCAGAGGCGCTCGGCCCGGGCGAGGGCGTCCGCGGCGTGGCGGCGGTGGTCCTGCGCATGGCGGCAGGCGCCGTCGTCATGGGCATGCGACGCATGGTCATGTCCGCCGTGGGAATGCGCGTCTGGCTGCATTTTCGTCATGTTGCGTTGCGAAGACTCATGAGGCAACCTGCGGCGATATCCCGTCGGTGCATTGCCCCGCCTCAAACCGACCCTAAGCATTTTCTCCCCGATTGTCAGGAGCCTTGACGCTCATGTTCCTCAAAGACCGCACCGCCGCCGTCACCGGCTCGACCTCCGGCATCGGGCTGGCCTATGCCCGCGCGCTCGCCGCCGAGGGCGCCAACCTCGTCATCAACGGCATCATGGCGCCGGCCGATGCCGAGAAGCTGCGCGGCGATCTGGAACAGGAATTCGGCGTAAAGGTGGTGTTCTCGCCCGCCGACATGAGCAAGCCCGCCGAGATCGCCGGCTTCGTCGCCGAGGGCGAGAAGGCCTTCGGCGCGATCGACATCCTGATCAACAATGCCGGCATCCAGTTCGTCGCGCCGATCGACGAGTTCCCGATCGAGAAATGGGACCAGATCATCGCGATCAACCTGTCCTCGGCCTTCCACACGATCCGCGCCGCCCTGCCGAAGATGAAGGAGAAGGGCTGGGGCCGGATCATCAACACGGCCTCGGCGCACGCCTTCGTCGCCTCGCCGTTCAAGAGCGCCTATGTCGCCGCCAAGCACGGCATCGCCGGGCTGACCAAGACGGTGGCGCTCGAGGTCGCGACCAAGGGCATCACCGTCAACGCGATCGCGCCCGGCTATGTCTGGACGCCGCTGGTCGAGAAGCAGATCCCGGACACGATGAAGGCGCACAACATGACCCGGGAGCAGGTCATGAACGACGTGATGCTGTCGGCCCAGC
>NZ_JBDHSP010000145.1:0-3311 GCF_039808215.1 Paracoccus sp. (in: a-proteobacteria) | reverse complement strand
CGACGGGTGAGAGAAAGGGATCGCCGGGCGCCGTCATCCCGGACCGCGCGAGAAGGGCGGCCGTCAGCCCCGATTGAGCCGCCCGTCCGAGATTGAAGGGTTTCGCCGTGCCGCCGAAGACCGCCCTGACGCCGCCGGCCTGCGTGGACGCGATGACGAGCGCATGGCGCATCGGCTCCTCGTCGAGCCCCATCAGCAGCGAAGCGCCATAGGCGGCGCCGAACACGCCGAGCGTCGCCGACGGATGCCATCCGCGCGCGCCATGGCGCGGCGCGAGAGCCTGCCCCAGGCGCGCCTCGAATGCGTAGGCGGCGAGCAGCGCCTCCATGAAGCGAGCGCCGCCGCAGCCTCCGGTCATCGCGGCGCCGATCAGGGCGGGAACGACCGCCGCCGCGATGTGGCAGCGGGCCGGCAGGTTCGTCTCGTCGAGATCGAGCGCCTGACAGGCCGTCCCCAACAGCAGCGCCGCCTCGAGCGGAGACGCCGCGCCGCGCGGCATCAGCGTCCGGACCTGAAGCGTGGCGTCGGCGGAGCGCCCGGCGAGGGCGGTGCCGATCGTGTCGAGCAGAAGATAGCGCGCCCTTTCCTTCAGCTCCGGCGGCTGGTCGGCCCAATTCCCCGGCCGGGGGAGCTGAATGCCGCAAGGCTGCGCATGCTTCGTCAAGCAAGCATCCTTCCCGTCCTCGGCGCGCGGGCGGCCGGGCACGCCGGCCGTTCCGGTCATTTCTGGCGCAAAGCTGAATTGAGAGCAATAGAGATGTTTTGTGTTGACATGATATTTTTGTATGCAATCTATCTGATGAGGTTACAATCCGTTCCGGCCTGTCCCTCGTAGGGGCGTCGGGTTTCGCGAATGGGTGCTGTCGGCCGACGATCTCTTCTATCGCCACAAGCACAGCCCTTATGTCGGCTGCGGCTTCAAGGGCGCGGTGACCCGGACCGTGGTGCGGGGAAAGACGGTCTTCCACGACGGCCGGATCACCGCGGAACCCGGCCATGGCCGGCTCGTCTTGCGTCAAAAGCACTGGGAGGAAAAATGACCAGCTACTTCACGCCGAACGGCAATGTGCCGCCGCAGACCACCATGATCACGAGCAAGGCCGTCGTGCGCGAGGCCTATGTGATCATTCCCGCCTCCTCGATGACCGACAATGTCCGCAGCATTCTGCCGGATTGGCGCAACACGCGCTGCTGGGTCCTGGCGGCCCCGGCCATCGGTTTCGCCACCGCCTTTGCGGAATATCTCGTCTTCCTCGATCAGGGCGGCGGCTGCGACCGGCCCGAGGTCGAGGCGGGGGGGGAGAGCTTTCTGTTCGTGCTGGACGGCGAATTGACCATCACCGTGGACGGGCGCACGGAAACCTATGATGGCGGCGGCTTCGCGTTCGTCCCCCCGGACACGCCATGGGCGGTCAGGAACGACGCATCCAACCCGGCGAAGTTCCTCTGGATCCGCAAGGCGTTCGAGCCGCTCGGCGATCTCAGGCCCGCGCCGATCCTGCGCCACGAACGGGACGTGCCGATCGTGCGCAACCCGACCAGCGACCAGAAATGGACGCATAATCTCATCCCGACCAACGATATCGCCTACGACATGCACATGAACATGGTGAGCTTCGGTCCGGGCGCGACGATCTCGGCCATCGAGACGCACATCATGGAGCACGGCCTCTACATGCTGCAGGGCAAGGGCATGTACCTGTTCAACGAGCAGTGGCACGAGGTCGAGGCCGGCGACTTCATCTGGATGCGCGCCTTCTGCCCGCAGGCCTTCTATGCCGGGGGGCCCGGCCCGGCGCGCTACCTGCTCTACAAGAACATGAACCGGCAAATAAAGCTCCGCTCTTGAATGAGAGGAAATCACGGAGGAACCCCCAGGGGATCAAGTTAAAAAATGGCGTGAAACCTGCCGCAACAACGAGGGGAATACGATGATGCTTCCGAACAAGCTGAAGCGAAATCTTGTAGCCGGCGCCTGCGCGTTCTCCGCTCTTCTGGCGTGCGGAACGGTCCTCGCGCAAGGGTCCGCGCCGAGGAGCGGCGGCGTCATGGTCGTCGCCGTACCCAACGAGCCGAACAATTTCATGGGGTTGAACCAGAACCGCGACAACCAGTACATCAGCACGCAACTCTTTCCGGCACTGCTCGAATACGGGCTGGACCTGAAGCCCAAGCCTTCGCTGGCCGAGCGCTGGGAGATCGCGCCGGACGGGCTGAGCTATACGTTCCATCTCGTCCCCACCGCCCGGTGGAGCGACGGCAAGCCGATCACCTCGGCCGACGTCAAGTTCTCCATCCTGGACATGGCGATCAAGTATCATCCCTCGGGCAAGCAGAACTTCGGGATGATCTCGGCGATCGACACGCCCGATGACCATACCGTGGTCTTCAGGCTCGCGAGGCCCTTCTCGCCGCTGATCGCCTTGCTCGGGCACATGACCGCGCTCGTCCTGCCCAAGCATGTCTACGAGGGAACGGATCCGTTCCAGAATCCCAACAGCATCAATCCCAAGGTCACCGGCGGGCCGTTCATCCTTCAGGAACGCGTCGCCGGCGATCACGTGACCCTCGCCCGCAACCCGAATTTCATGAAGCCGGGCAGGCCCTATCTGGACAAGATCATCTTCCGCTTCATCTCCGATCCGTCCTCGCGCGTCGTCGCGCTGGAAGCCGGCGAGGCGGACTACATCGCCTCCGGCGGGTTCCCCGCCAACGAGATCGACCGGCTGAAGAAGGTTCCCGGCATCACGGTGGTGGGCAGCGGCGCCGAAGCCACGGCGGACGTCGCCACCTTCGGCTTCAACCTGCGCCGGGCGCCCTTCGACAAGGCCGTGGTCAGACGCGCGCTGAGCCATGCGATCAATCGCGAGTTCATCCAGAAGAGCGTCGCATACGGCTACAGCCCCTTGGCCAGCGGGCCGCTGCATCCGAACTCCTGGGCCTTCGACAGACAGGCGCTCTCCGGGCTCGACTACGCCTACGACCCCAAGCTGGCGGAGAAGATGCTCGACGAAGCCGGCTATCCGCGCAAGGCCGGCGGCACGCGCTTCGCCATGACCATCAATTCGCGGCCGGCGCTTTTCGTCTATGCGCGGACCAACGAGATCATCGCCGATAATCTGCGCGCCATCGGCATCGACGCCAAGATCGTCCCCCTGGAGAACGCGGCCTATTTCCAGTCCGTCTATGTCGACTGGAGCTTCGACCTGGCGGGCGGCCTTTTCATCTCCGGCTACGACCCGCAGAACATGGCCGCGATCTATACCTGCGAGCAGATCCGGCCGATCCCGTTCGCCAATTTCATGGGCTAT
>NZ_JBDHSP010000144.1:0-3342 GCF_039808215.1 Paracoccus sp. (in: a-proteobacteria) | reverse complement strand
GACCGCGGCGATCCTGCGGCGCGCCTTCCACGAAAACGTCATCAACGCGCGCTCGGACCTCAAGCACTGTACGGGGCGCGACGTACGGCGCACGCTGCTGGTCGGGGCGCGCAACAGCGCACGCAACACCGGCGCCGCCGTACTGCGGCGTGACGCCGACAGGCTCGCGGCGACCGTCATCGATACGGTCGCGCTCGCGGGTCGGTTTACGGGTTACGTGCGACAGGTCGCGCGCCGCGCGCGGTAGGCCGACGGCCGGGCCGGGCCGCCGCCCGGTCGGCCACCGTCTGCGGCTCCGGGAGACTGGGGGCAACGCCGACCTGCGGGCTGGACAACGCGTCCGCGGCGGCCACGACCGCCTCCCAGCCCTGCACGGGCATCTTGCGCGCGAAGGGGGCGGAGGTCTCGCGGGCCAGGGCGCGCACCAGTTCCGGGGTGAGCCAATCGGGGCTCGTCGCCCCCTCAGGGAAGCGCATGGCCGACGTCGGCGACATGACGAGCCGGTCAGCGAGTCGCGCCACGAGGCTCTGGACCGCAACCTCATCGGGCACGACCAGAGTGCGCAGATGACGCAGGTGGCGTCCGCCATCACCCGCCTCCGCAAGAACGCGCTCCAGTAGGTCACGACGGATGGTCATCCACTGACTCGCCTTGACGATCCCCTCCGGGGGCCGGCCCGAGCGGCGGGGAACGGAGAACCACCAGCGCTCCGGCCCCGTGCGAGCCATCCGATATAGCTCCACCCGTGGAGCCAGGAGCCGCCCCACGTGGTCCATCGTCCAATGCGCTGCGCGCTTGGCGACGGTGAGCCTCCCTGGCAATCTGAACGTCACATAGTGACGGGCATAGGCCCGCAGATCTGCGGGCATGGGATCAAGCAGGGCGTCGGCACCCGAGGCGATCACGCCCTGCTCCCACGCCGCCAGATCCCGGATCGGATAGTCCTGGCCGGACACCAGCACCACGTAGGCGGCATCGGTGAGACGCAACGACACGTCGTACGCCTCTAACGCCGCCGTGACCATCCGCCATGACCCCCACTGCACCGGTATCCCGCTGAGTAGGTCAATCGCACCAAAGGGATCGAGGTCGGCCGGGCCGATCAGCTCAGGGGCCTCGTGTCGGACAAGGATCGCGGCGCGCGGCGACAACGCCCGGATGCGCGCCACCTGCCGGAGCAGACCCTCCCGATCTGTGTGTGCGAGAAGGACATAGCAGAAGCGAGGGGAGGTCACCGTGGCGGCTCCTGCCTAGACAGTCGCACTGGGCAGGTTCCCGGCGAACCGGGCAAGCCTGCTCCGCGCGGGATGGGGAGCTAGGGACAACTCATAGACCCCGACGATCTTGTGGTGATCGTTGGGATGCAGGGTCACGGGCGTCCCAGCTAGGACACAGGCGATCGCGAAATGGAGTCGATCCGTCTCAACACGCTCATACCACCGCGCAATGCGGAGCATCCATTGGGCCGAATAGCAGCTGGATGCACGGTCCATCGTGCCGAAGTCCGCGAGTTGGGAGATGTCGTCACGACGGCGGAACGCGGAGGTATCTCGGACGGACTCCTCATCGAGGCGCCAGGCATACAACGTCTCTCCTCGGGCGGCGCGCAGGCGGTGCTGGGCAAAGGCGGCCGCCCGACGCAGGTCGTCCGATCTGCGGGGTGCCCGCCATGGGGATATAGCCAGGAGGCGTTCCACATCGACAGAGAAGGCAGTGTCGTCCGTGAGGAGGAGGCGGGCCCGCAGCTCGAGGCTTCGCGCGAACTGGGCGCTGTAGGCATCGCGCAGGATGAGTGTGTCGATGGGTCGTAGCAGGCGCAGGACGTCCTCGTTGCCGTTCAGGGACGACGGAAGGATCAGCAGCGGCGCCTCCTGCTGAGTGAAGTGAGCCAGGGCGTTGGCGCCGCTGTCCCAGTGTTCTGACAGCGACCCGCCACCGGTCAGGATCACGAGGTCGTCCCGCGTGGCTGGCGGCAGCACGAAGCTGTCCCCGCGCAGCTCTCGATAACGCAGCCCCAAGCGGTCTGCAAGACAATAGAACCCCGCGTTGATCAACGCATCGCCGGCATTGCCGAACTGGGTGCGGAAGTAGATGTGCCGGTGTGCGCGCGCGGCCTCCCGCACCACGCTCTCTAGCGACTCCATCCGAGCTCCTCGCAGACCAGCTGGCGACCCAGCGATTCCAAAGCCCGGCCTGACTCAGTAGCCATCGCGATCCAACCTCGCCTGGATTCCGGCCTGCCGCAGGCGCTCCCGGATGCTGCCCACCAGGGCGGGCGGGCTCCACTTGACGACGCTCGGGCCGAGCACGGCGGTCGCCCGCTCGTACCGCTCCAGCGCGCGCAGCCCCGACGGTTGCTCGACCAAGGTCTCGGCGATCTCCTTGAGCTCGTCGACGGGGACAAGGTCGGCCTTGCCCCGCCGATAGGCGTGCACCGCCTCCCGGATGGCGTGATCCGCGACGGCCTGACGCCCCACCGCGTAGCGCAGCTCCGCGTCGGCGAGGCGATCGGCGACGTCGCCGTACCAGGATTCGTAGGCGTGGCGATGCGCATGGAACAGGCCGGTCCCCGCCGAACCCTGCAGATTCATGCTCGCGTCGTGGAAGCGCTTATACGCCTGGACGGCACGGACATAACCAACGTCGACAAAGCTGGCCGCCCGCAGCCACATCTCGAGGTCCTGGCTGTGCGGCAGCTCGGGTTTCCAGGCGCCGTATTCCTCCATCACGCTGCGGCGCAACATCGCCTCGGGCGTCGCGATGAGGTTGCGGTCGTCCTGAAGCATTCGATATGACCAGTCCGCACCGGACCAGACCAGCCCCGTCGCCCCGGAGCCGTCCTCCGGCTCCGGCGGCACGCCGGAAAAATGTGACACCCGCCCATACACCAAACCCACGCCGTCGAAACGCTCGAAAAGAGCGACCGCGCGAGCGAGGGCATCCGGGGCAAGAATGTCGTCGGCGTCGAGGCGTACGACGAATTCTCCACGACCCTCGCGCCAGGCACGGTTAAACGTGTGTCCGTGTCCCCGATTCGTGTCGTTTTGGAGCGCCACGACATTGTCGTATTGAGCGGCAAGGGATTGAGCGACGGCAAAGGAATCATCAGTCGAGCAGTCATCGACAATGACGACCTCGACGGCCACGCCGCGCTGCGAGACTGCGCTCGCCACGGCGTCGGAGAGGTAGGCGCCGTAGTTGAAGTTCGGTACGGCGACCGTGACCAGCCGGTCCGTCGACTTGGGCCACAGCGGGGCCGCCAGTTGCCCCACCTCGCGCAGCGGCGGCCGGCGCACCCGGTCGGCGGTGCTGAGCACGCGGGCACTCACGGCGCGGGTCAGG
>NZ_JBDHSP010000143.1:0-3351 GCF_039808215.1 Paracoccus sp. (in: a-proteobacteria) | reverse complement strand
CAGGGCCAGCCGATCGACGGCTTCATGGGCGCCCAGCCGGAAAGCCAGATCAAGGCCTTCATCGAGCGCCTGGTCGGCCCGATGGGCCCCGGCGCGGCGGCGGCGCTGATCGAGGCCGCCGAGGCCGCCATCGCCGCCGGCGACCCCGCCGGGGCGAGCGAGCTCTATGCCGGCGTGCTCGAGATGGAGCCCGACAACCTCGCGGCGATCGCCGGGCTCGGGCGGCTGCATCTCGACACCGGCGATATCGAGGGCGCCAGGGGCATGCTCGCCGCGGCGCCGCAGGACAAGGCCGCCGACCCGGCGATCAGCGCCTTGCGCGCCGCGATCGAGCTCGCCGAGCAGGCCGCCTCGCTCGGCGACACCGCCGAGCTGGAAGCGAAGCTCATGGCCAACCCGAAAGACCACCAGGCCCGCTTCGATCTGGCGCTGGCGCTCAACGCCCGCGACAAGCGCGAGGAGGCGGTCGACCATCTGATCGCCATCATCAAGGCCGACAGGAACTGGAACGAGGACGGGGCGCGCAAGCAGCTCCTCCAGCTCTTCGAAGCCTGGGGTCCGATGGACGAGGCGAGCGTCGCCGGGCGGCGCAAGCTTTCAACCCTGCTGTTCTCCTGACCGGCGAAAGGCGCGCGCATGGGCATGAACGCCGTCTACGAGGGGGCCAGCGATTGCCCGGCGGCGATCCCGCTCTTTCCCTTGGGCGGCGCGCTGCTCCTGCCGCGCGGCCAGATGCCGCTCAACATCTTCGAGCCGCGCTATCTCGCCATGATCGACGACGCGCTCAAGGCCGAGCGCGTCATCGGCATCATCCAGCCCGAGCCGGAGACCGGCCGGCAGCCTGAAGTTCCGCCACTGCTCAAGGTCGGCTGCCTCGGCCGCATCACCCAGCTCGCCGAGACCGGCGACGGCCGCTACATCATCACGCTGACCGGGATCAGCCGCTTCCGGCTCGTCGACGAATTGCCGGCGGCGACGCCCTATCGTCAGGGACGGGTGAGCTATGACGAATTCGCCGCGGATTTCGTCGCGCGCACCGGCGAGGACGCGGTCGACCGCAAGGGCCTCATCAAGGCGCTGCGCGATTTCGCCAAGGCGAACGACCTCAAGATCGACTGGAAGGGCGTCAACGAGGCGCCGAACGAGGCGCTGGTCAACGCGCTCTCGATGATGTGCCCGTTCGGGCCGCGCGAGAAGCAGGCGCTGCTCGAGGCGCCGACGCTGAAGGAGCGGGCCGAGGTGCTGGTCGCGATCACCGAGATCGAGCTCGCCCGCGGCGGCGGCGATCCGGACACGACCTTGCAGTGAGCCCAGCCTCGTTGCCGCCACTGAAAGACGCGCCGTCACCCCGGGCGACCGAAGGGAGACCCGGGATCCATGCCGGAGCGCTTCCGGTGAAGGTTCAGGCATGGATCCCGGGTCTTCGCGCCGCTCCGCCCCGGATGACCGGCATGTCTGGTCATCCCCGTTCGCAATGACCGCGATGAATACGGCGCAGGATACCGTCGGCCACATAACCTATCCGCCGCGGCGCGCCGTCACCGCCTGGCTGTTCTTCGACTGGGCGGCGCAGCCCTTCTTCACGCTGATCACCACCTTCGTCTTCGCCCCCTTCTTCGCCTCGGCGCTGGCGGCCGACGCCGCCGAAGGCCAGGCGCTCTGGGGCTACGCCACCGGCTTCGCGGGGCTATGCATCGCCCTGCTCTCGCCCCTGCTCGGCGGCATCGCCGACCGGACCGGGCCGCGAAAACCCTGGATCGCCGCCTTCGGCGCGCTGCTGGTCGCCGGCTCGGGGCTGCTCTGGTTCGCGGTGCCCGGTTCCCCCTTGGCGGTCCCGATCGCGCTTTCGGGTTTCGTCATGGCGACGATCGGCGCCGAATTCGCCACCACCTTCAACAATGCCATGATGACGCGGCTGGTGCCGCCCGAGCGGCTCGGCTGGCTCTCCGGCACGGGCTGGGCGATCGGCTATCTCGGCGGCCTGCTGTCGCTGGCGATCACGCTCGGCCTGCTGGCGGCCGATCCGCAGACCGGCAGGACGCTCGCCGGCATCGCGCCGATCCTCGGGCTCGACGCCGCCGCGCGCGAGGGCGACCGCTTCTCCGGCCCGCTGACGGCGCTGTGGTTCGTCGTCTTCGTCACGCCGATGTTCCTGCTCACGCCGGATTCGAGCCGGACGGGCTTGAGCCTCGCCGAGGCGGCCAGGGGCGGCGTCGGACGCCTCCTGCGGACGCTGGCCGAGCTGCCGCGGCGGCCTTCGCTCGGGCGCTTCCTCCTCGCCAACATGATCTACCAGGACGCGCTGGTCGCGCTCTTCGCCTTCGGCGGCATCTATGCGGCCGGCGTCTTCGGCTGGCAGACCATCGAGCTCGGCGTCTTCGGCATCCTGCTCACCGTCACCGGCACGCTCGGCGCCTGGGCCGGCGGCAGGCTCGACGATGCGATCGGCGGCAAGCCGGTGCTGCTCGGCGCGATCGCCTGCCTGCTCTTCGCCTGCCTCGGCATCCTCTCGCTCGGCGCCGACCGCGTGCTCTTCGTCATCCCTGCGGCGCCGGCCGTGCCGGGCGACGGCCTGTTCGCCTCCGTGCCGGAGCGGATCTATCTGGCTCTGGGCCTGCTGATCGGCCTCGTCGCCGGGCCGATGCAGGCGGCCTCGCGCAGCCTGATGGCGCGGCTGGCGCCACAGGGGCGCATCGGCGAGTTCTTCGGGCTGTTCGCGCTGTCGGGGAAGGTCACGTCCTTCATGGGGCCGACGCTGGTCGCGCTGGCGACGACGTTTTTTGCGAGCCAGCGGGCGGGGCTGGCGGTGCTGATCGCGTTCTTCCTGGCGGGGGCGGCGCTGCTGGCGGGGGTGAAGGTTCGCCGGCCGTAGGGTGTCATCCCGTGCGCGCCGCGGCGCGAAGTGCCGCTGCGCAGACACGGGACCGTCACCCGGAAAGGGCGCCCCTACCTGATAACGGTCCCGCATCTGCGCAGCGGCACTTCGCGCCGCAGCGCGTGCGGGAAGACAGCCTCAGCGGACCAGGATGTTCTTGAACTGCCAGGGATCGCTCGTGTCGATCTCCTCCGGGAACAGCCCCGGGCGGCCGTCGAGCGGCGTCCAGTCGGTGTAGTAGCCCTTGACCGGGCCGAGATAGGGCTCCTGGATCTCGAGGCAGCGCTTGTAGTCGAGCTCCTCGACCTCGACGATGCCGGAGCGCGGGTTCTCCAACGCCCAGACCATGCCAGCCAGCACCGACGACGTCACCTGCAGGCCGGTTGCGGTCTGATAGGGCGCGAGCGCGCGCGCCTCCTCGATCGAGAGCTGCGAGCCGAACCAGTAGGCGCCCTTCTCATGGCCGTAGAGCAGCA
>NZ_JBDHSP010000142.1:0-3415 GCF_039808215.1 Paracoccus sp. (in: a-proteobacteria) | reverse complement strand
GGGCGTTTCGACGCCTGACCGTATCTGAAACCGCATGGGCCCGCTCAGATACACAGAGTTTCAGACACTCCCCATTCCCGGCCGTCATGATCTCGGGCACACGGGCGAACACCGCCTCATGAAACAGGCTGGCCTCGCCGCGGACGTAATGCGGCAGATAGGTTTCGATGAAGAACCGGAACCCGTCCTCGCCGCAGGCATTCACCCGCCGGATGCGCTCGGCCTTCGCCGCCGGATCGGATGAGAATGCCTCCACGCTGAGCTCGATGGTGCGCGCGAAATCGGAGGCCATCTCCGCAAGCTTCTTGCGGAAATCCTTCGCCCAACATATTGAGGGTGGATGTTCGGGTGATGGCCGAGGCCGGCCAGACGTTGGATCAAATAGTCGTGGATCTCCGGCCCAGGCGCCGCATCGCTGACGATAAAGTTCTGGCGAGCGAGATCGTGCCAGTTCAGCGTCTGCTTCGTGGCCAGGCGGTGCTCAGTCGGAAGGACGCAGAACACACGCTCCGTCCAGAGCTGTTCGGTCTCGCAGTCGGGCCATTCGGTCGTGCCGGTGATGAATGCCACGTCAATTTGAAGCTGGCGGATCGCAGCCACATGGACCGATGGATTGCCCTCGATCAGCTCGACCACCACACGCGGGTGCTTCTCGTCGAACACCTTCATCAGGTCGAAAAGGAACCCCGACGCCAGCGACGAGAAGATGCCGATCTTGACGATGCCGTCCTCGGATCGCCCGACCGCGGCGACCTCGCTGATTCCGTCCTCGATCTGCTGGAGCGCGATGCGCGCCCGGCGGAGGAAGCGCTGTCCTGCCACGGTGAGCGAGACCCCGGCGTGATGGCGATGGAACAGGGAAGCGCCGAGATTGTCCTCGAGATCGCGGATACGGCGGCTCACCGCCGACTCTTCGATGTTCAGGTGCTTCGCTGCTTTACGAAAGCTACCATGCTCCGAGGCGACGACAAAATAGTGGACATGACGCAACTCGATCATGACGGAGCCACCTTTCTCCGTGTTTACAGAAGTTAAGATTAGTTCATGATGGTTGCTCAGCTCTGAAGAAAGATGGTTTCATTCTGCGTGATCTATCGTCGACTTCACGGTTCAGATGGGCTGAGCGCCAAAGGCGCCACCACATTGAAAACTCGTCTGGCGACCGTGCGAGACCGCGTGACGGCAGGACGGCCGGTGAAAGCGGCTTTCCCGAGTTAGGAACGGACGCCCAGAGTGTTACAAAGGCCCGCAAACCGGCCAATATCAGCTAAAACCGGCTTAAATCATATCAAACCGGCTTTACTCGCCTTTTCATCCATGGAATGATGTCTGGCACCCGCGTCGGCCGGAGAAAGGGCGGTTTATGTCTGATCGCTGGATGTCCGTCGAGGAAATCGCCGGCTACTTGGGAGTGAGTAAAGATACGATCTACGGGTGGATCGCGAAAAGAGAAATGCCCGCCCACAAGGTCGGAAGACTTTGGAAATTCAAATCCGACGAAGTCGATTCGTGGGTGAGAGCCGGAAAAGCGTCCGACGAGGACGGCGAACAGTCTGTAGGGGATGCGCAAGGATCGGAGAAACGCACCTCGGGGAGGAAGGGATGAGCGAGGTAGCGTGTATCGATCTGTTCTGCGGCGCGGGCGGCTTGACGCATGGCCTCATTCGAGCCGGCGTCCCGGTCGTCGCAGGCATCGATGTCGATACGGCGTGCCGTTATCCGTTCGAGACCAACAATGGCGCGCGCTTCCTCACGAAGGACATCAAGAGTGTAAAGCCGTCGGACCTGAACAAGCTGTATGGCAATGCGAAGATACGGATTCTGGCGGGCTGCGCTCCATGCCAACCGTTCTCGACCTACTCCCAGCGTTACGACACCCTGACCAGCCCGCGCTGGCCGCTGCTGTATCAGTTCGCGCGTCTGGTGAAATCCGTTCGCCCGGACATCGTGACCATGGAGAACGTGCCCCTCGTCGAAAAGCACGCCGTCTTCGACGACTTCGTCGCCACCCTTGAGCGGCAGGGCTACAAGGTCTGGAAGAGCGTCGTGGATTGCACCCAGTACGGGTTGCCACAGACCAGACGGCGGATGGTCATTCTGGCGAGCCTGATCGGCCCCATCGAGTTGATCTCGCCGACCCACAAGAAGCCAAAAACCGTCAGGGACGCGATCGGAAGGCTCCCCGCCATCGGGGCGGGAAGCGTCCACGACGACGATGCCTTCCATGTCTCGTCTCGACTGTCGGATTTGAACCTGGAGCGCATTCGTGCGTCCCGCCCCGGCGGGACGTGGCGTGATTGGCCCCAGCGCTTGGTTGCCGAATGCCATCGGCGGGAGACGGGCCGCACCTATCCGGGTGTCTATGGGCGCATGAGCTGGGAAGATCCGTCTCCGACGATCACCACGCAATTCTATGGTTTCGGCAACGGCCGCTTCGGCCATCCCGAGCAGGACCGAGCGATCTCCCTGCGCGAGGGGGCGATCCTGCAAGGCTTTCCGAAGAAATACGCTTTCGTGGCGGATGACGGCCCGACCCATTTCAAGGCGTTGGGCCGGATGATCGGCAATGCAGTCCCCGTCGCTCTCGGCGAAGCAATCGGCCAAAGCATCGTGACTCATCTCGGTGTCGGGGCACAGACGGATCAGGCGAAGAAGGGAGGCACCGCGGATGTCGCGCGTAAGCCCCTCGTCGCATGAAGCGAGCCTCCGCATGGCTCGGGTGCGGCAGAAGGGCACCGACGCCGAACTCTCGTTGCGCAGGGAACTGCACGCGAGAGGGCTGCGCTACCGTTTGCATGTCCCGCTGCTGACCAAGCCACGGCGGGTCGCCGACATCGTGTTTCCCCGCAATAGGGTCGCCGTCTTCGTCGACGGCTGCTTCTGGCATGGGTGCCCGGAGCACGCCTCCTGGCCGAAGAGCAACGCGCAATTTTGGCGTGACAAGATCGAAGCCAATCGCGCCCGAGACGCGGATACTGATCGCCGCCTCAGCGCTTTGGGTTGGCGTGTCATCCGCGTATGGGCGCATGAACGCGCTGGCGAAGCAGCCGAACGCATCGAAAACGTCGTTCGAGGCGGGAGCGGGCTGCAATGATCGTCGGAAATGCGAGCAGCGCGGCGACTCAGATCGCCCACCACACGATTCCTGAGCCGGGCCAACTGGTCGAAGCGCGCCGGCGGCAATGGATCGTGTCGGAGGTCGACGGTGGATCGACGGCGCCGGGCCTTCCCAAACGCCACCTCATCCGATTGACGTCGATCGACGAAGACGCCCTCGGGGAGGAAATCGAAGTCCTTTGGGAGTTGGAACCCGGCGCTCACGTCATCGAGCGAGCCGGCTGGGAGTGTCTGAAACTCTGTGTATCTGAGCGGGCCCATGCGGTTTCAGATACGGTCAGGCGTCGAAACGCCCTGC
>NZ_JBDHSP010000141.1:0-3462 GCF_039808215.1 Paracoccus sp. (in: a-proteobacteria) | reverse complement strand
CGCAGCATCACCCAAGCTCGCAACGAGTTCACGAAAGCAAGCAACGAAGGCGCGCCGTCGTCGGGTGGATCACAACCCCCGAAGAACAACGCGTAATCACGACCCGCGCAGTGCCGATGACAACACGTCGACGTTGTGTTGCATCGCTTCAAGATACGTCTCTGTTCCCGAGCCAACTTCGCCGAGCGAGTCCACAACAAGCGACTCGCTATCAATAACCACCGCGTTGTTGAGAAGTGACCGCGCTTCGCGTGCGCGATCGAGTGCGATGTCGTCAACAACAACAATGATGCATTTTGAGGATTGCTTTGTCGCTTCGATGGTCTGATTGAAGTGATCCGCGTTTTGCTCATCACGTCGATCGAATCCCGGCGTCAACGAACCCACGATATTGAGTCCTGTTGCTTGTGCGAAATAGCCAAGTGCGTCATGGGAAACCAAAATGGGCTCGCGATTCGTTCCGCTCAACGACGATCGCATGCCGTCAGCGAGTCGCTGAAGCTGCTGGACGACGAAGGGCATTACGCGTCGATGAGCCGCGCCCATAATCCTTACGGCGACGGCAAAGCCAACCAGCGAATCGTGGAGATCCTGAAGAAAGCGCAGCCGGCCAAGTGACGGAGCGCATCGATCTATTGGGTTGTCCGTTCGACGCGATCACGGAAGACGCGACGGTGAAGCTCGTCTTCGATTGGATCAAGGATCCGGAGCGGAAGAGCCATCACATCATCACCGTGAACGTGGCCATTCTGATGATGGCGAAGGACGATCCGAAGCTCCAAAACGCGATCGACAAAGCGGATCTCGTGGTCGTCGACGGCAAGCCGCTCGTCTGGACGTCGAAGTGGCTGAAGGCGCCGGTGCCGGAGAAGGTGTCGGGCGTGGACCTGATGCGCCGGCTGCTCGAGGAGGGAGATCGGCACGGGCTCCGGATTTTCCTCCTCGGGACGAAGCAGGATCGGCTCGAGGTGCTCGAGCGCGTGATCCGCGCGCGCTATCCGGGCGTGACGATCGCGGGGACGCGAAATGGGTATTTCAAGGAGCCGGATTATCCCGCCATCACGGAGATGATCCGCGAGTCGAACGCGGATTTGCTGCTCGTGGGGATGCCCGCGCCGTTCAAGGAGATCTGGTGCGAGGAGCACCGCGAGGCGCTGAGCACGCCGGCGATGCTCGGTGTGGGCGGCGCGTTCGACGTCATGGCCGGCTTCGTCCCGCGCGCGCCGCGCTTGATGCAGGAGGCGGGGATGGAGTGGTTCTGGCGCCTCGCGATGGAGCCGAAGAAGCTCTGGAAGCGCTACCTGGTCACGAACTCGGCGTTCCTGGCGCTGCTCGGGAAGACGCTGGTGTTGCGCCGCGCGGGTCGTTGAACGGCGACGACCTCGTCGCGAGGGCCAACACGCGAAGCGAGGTGGCCGGGCCCCTCACCGCCCCTCCCACGGCCAACATATGCCAGACCGGGGGGCTTGCGGCAAGGCCCCGGGTCTGCCGCAAAGTTCTCGGCCTCGAGCGACGAGGAGGTTGGGAATGCACGACGAAAAGGCCTACGTCTTGGGCTTCCACGAGATCGACGCGACGCAGATCGCGCTCGCCGGCGGCAAGGGCGCGCACTTGGGAGAGCTCTCGCGGATCGAGCACGTCCGTGTGCCGGCGGGGTTCTGCGTCACGACGAACGCGTTCGAGCGCGTCGTGCAAGAGACGCCGTCGATCATCGCGCGAATCGACCGGCTCGCGGGTCTCGCCCCCGACGACCACGAGGCGATCCGCGCGCGGAGCGCGGAGGTTCGGGAGGAGATCGAAGGGGTCACGATTCGTGACGATCTCGCCGCCGCGATCCGGCGCGCGCTCGCCGCGCTCGGCGAGCATGAGGCCTACGCCGTCCGATCGAGCGCGACGGCGGAGGACCTGCCGGGAGCATCGTTCGCGGGCCAGCAGGACTCGTACCTGAACGTGGTGGGCCCCGCGGCGATCCTCGAGCACGTCCGCCGCTGCTGGGCCTCCCTCTTCACGGAGCGCGCCGTGACGTATCGCCTGCGAAACGGCTTCGACCACCGGCGCGTCCGCATGGCGGTCGTGGTGCAGCGGATGGTCTTCGCGGAGGCGGCCGGGATCCTCTTCACCGCCGATCCGATCCGCGGGAATCGGAAGGTCGCGTCGATCGAGGCCACGCTCGGGCTCGGCGAGGCGCTCGTCTCCGGCCTCGTGAACGGCGACGTCTACGAGGTCCGCGGCGGCGACGTCGTCGGCAAGACGATCCGGCGCGACGAAGCGGCGCTGACGGACGCGCAGGCCATTCGTCTCGCGGCGCTGGGCCGGAGGATCGAAGCGCACTTCGGCCGGCCGCAGGACATCGAGTGGTGCCTGCTCGACGATGAATTCTCGATCGTTCAGAGCCGGCCGATCACGACGCTCTTCCCCATCCCCGCCGCCGCGGACGGGGAGAACCACGTCTACGTCTCCGTCGGTCACCAGCAAATGATGACGGACGCGATGAAGCCGCTCGGGATCTCCGTTTGGCAAATGATCGCCGCCGCGCCCATGCTCGAAGCGGGCGCGAGGCTCTTCGTCGACGTCACCCGGAGCCTCGCTTCGCCCGCCCGGCGCGCGGCGCTCCTCGACCTCGTCGGAAAATCCGATCCGTGGTTCCGGGATGCGTTGGAGACGGTCGTGGAGCGCGGCTTCATCCCGTCGCTCCCGGCGGAGGCGCCCGCCGCCGTCGCGCCGCCGCCGCCACTCGAGCCGGACCCGACGATCCCGGCCGCGCTCATCGAGCGATGGGAGGCGGAGAACGCCGCTTCGAGGCGCGCCGTGGTCGAGAAATCGGGAGAGGAGCTCTTCGATTTCCTTCGCGCCGACAGTCAGGAGCTGAAGCGGACCCTGATCGATCCGCAGAACATGCGCGTGGTCATGGCGGGCATGGAGGCCACGTGGTGGCTTAGCGAGCACCTCGAGGCTTGGCTCGGGGAGAAGAACGCCACCGACGCCCTCACGCAATCCGCTCCCCACAACGTCACCTCGGAGATGGGATGGGCGCTCGTGGACGTCGCGGACGCGATTCGTCCGTATGCGGACGTGGTGGCGTATCTCCAGCAGGCAAAAGACGATCATTTCCTCGACGAGCTGCCCGAACTCGACGTCGGGCGAGAGGCGCGCGCCGCGATCCGCGCCTTCCTCGACCAATACGGCATGCGCTGCGCCGGCGAGATCGACATCACGCGGCCGCGCTGGAGCGAGCACCCGACGATGCTTCTGCCCATCATCCTCGGCAATATCAGGAATTTCGAGCCGGGCGAGAGCGCGCGGCGTTTCGAGCAGGGGCGAAGAGAGGCGCAGAAAAAGGAGTTGGAGGTGCTCGAGCGTCTGCGGTCATCGCCGGACGGGGAGCGGAGAGCGGAAGAGACGAAAAAGATGATCGACCGCGTCCGGACGTTCATCGGATATCGGGAATATCAAAAGTACGGG
>NZ_JBDHSP010000140.1:0-3567 GCF_039808215.1 Paracoccus sp. (in: a-proteobacteria) | reverse complement strand
CTCGACCGGTTCAGCGTCCGGGCACGTCAGTTCCACACCGGTGCGCTGTGCGGGCTGCGGCGGTTCGACGTCGTCCCCGGTCGCGGCTTCCTGCACATCCTGCGCGCCGGCGAACTCACCGTCCTCGACGGTCCCGGCCGCTCGCCCCGAGTGCTCACCGAACCGAGCCTGTTGTTCTACCCGCGTCCGCACGAACACGTCTTCAGCACCGCCGCCGCCGGGGTGGAACTCGCCTGCGCCGCGCTCGAGTTCGACGGTGCGGAGGACAATCCGCTGGTCCGGGCGCTCCCGGACGTGCTCACCGTGCCGATCGGCGAGGTCTCCGGGCTGGATCGTGCGCTGGAGCTGCTGTTTCACGAGATCGACGAGTTCCGCTGCGGGCATCGGCACGTCGCGGACCGGCTGTTCGAGATCACCCTGATCAAGCTGCTGCGCTGGCTGTTCGACCATCCCCACCGGGTGGGCCTGCCCCCGGGACTGCTCGGCGGCATGGCCGACCCGCGGATCGCCCGCGCCCTGGCGGCCGTCCACGCCGATCCCGGCCACCCCTGGACGCTGGCCGAACTGGGCCGGACGGCGCAGATGTCGCGCAGCGCCTTCGCGGCGCGGTTCACCGAGGTGGTCGGCAGCAGCCCCCTCGACTACCTCACCGGGTGGCGGATCATGGTGGGTCAACAACTGCTCCGCCGCGGACATCCGGTCGCCCGGGTGGCCGCCGAGCTGGGCTATACCGGCAGCTCGTTCTCGCGGGTCTTCACCCAGCGGGTCGGCTGTTCACCGCGGACCTGGCTGGCCGGGGCGGACGCGCGACCCGCGTCATCCGGGCGCGCTCGACCCGCGTCCGTCGCAGGTCGATGACGATCGGCTGACCGAGCGGAGAACCGCAGGCGTCGGCCCGGGAGGAGACGTCATTCGCCGGTGGGCGCGATCAGCCGCCAGGACAGCGGCAGCTCCGCGCCCGCGCGATTCAACGCCGGGTCGACCGTGAAGCCGAACCGGTCGTCGCCGGCCAGCACCAGCAGGGTCTCCAGCGGCACCGGGAAGGCCCTGGTGGTGGCGTCCGCACGCCGGCTCGTGTGCGTGATCACCAGCTGTCCGCCCGGGATCGCTCGACTCACCCGAACGGTGGCGGGGTACTCCTCGGGCACGTCGAACTGCCAGGCGACGGCCAGCTCGCCCCGCTTCTCGCAGGCATCCATGCCCCGGCAGGGAGGCATCTTCGTGGTCACCGCCGCGGTGACCCGCTCGCTGTCGCCGCCCCCGAGGTAGAGGGTGCCGGTGACGCCGGGTTCCCCCGAGCCGCCGACGGTGCCCCACCCGCAGGTGCCGCGGACCCGTTCGGCGATCAGGGCGACGAACGCCCCGGGCGTCGGTGGCTGGGGCTGCTCCGCGGATCGTGGCGGCGCGGTGGCCAACGGCGCCAGCGGCGCCGAGGAGCAGGTCGGATCGTCGGTCCACGGGGTCGTCGTATCCAGCTGCCCGGCCACCGTGGCGGCGTCCGCACGGGGATCCTTCGCCAGGGCGATCAGGGTGCTCACCTCCTCGGGCAGCTCACCCCGACGCGGATCCGTCGGCAGCCGCACGTTGCCCAGCGCAGCGGTCACCACGCCGTTCGCCCGCGGCGAGGCCACCCAGACGGCGTCCAGCTCCGGTTGCCAGCCCATCCGGACGCCGTCGCGCGCCATGCACTGCACGGGAGGCGTTCCCGTTCCCGCATCGCGGCACGTGTCGTCGTCGCTCGCCCACCACGGTCCGTTCCGGTCGTAGGTCAGCCGCACGTCGCGGGTCGGCGCCCACGGCTCGGCACCGTAGAGGACCACGGCCTCGGCGTCGCCGCCGGCGTACGCGCTCATGCCGGCACCGAAATGCGCCTCGACCAGCGCTGCCAGCGCGCGGGCGGTCACCGGTTCCGGGGTGGGCGAGGCGGCCGGCTGCGGACCGGAGGAGCATCCGACCAGGGCCATGAGCAGCGACAGGGCGAGGCCGGCGAGGCGGCGTCGCCGTCCACGGGGATGTTTCATGCCGCGAGTGTAGGGAGCGAGCAAAGGTGTCGTGGCGGCACGGCGGCCACCGACACCGCAGAGGTCCGGCGGGCACCGAGTTCGACCGGCGCCGCCCAGCGGCGGGGCGCACCCCTACCACCCGGTCGGTTCCGCGAAGGGCGCGTACGAGCGGTACCGATCACGGTCGGGCCGGCGTCCGCGCACCCAGTAGCTGGCGTGGGCCCAGGCGGCGTCCGCGGCGATGGAGAACGGCGAGGCTCGGACGGCCTTCCGGGCACGCAGCTCGATCAGGTCCTCGATCAGGTCGTCGGCCTCCAGTCGCGGCATCAGCCGGGAGAGCACCGCGGCCTCGTCGTCCCCGCCGGAGGCGAGCAGCGCGTAGGCGATGGCTACCGCGTCGTCCGCGGTGAGCCCATCCAGGCCGTTGTGCACGATCTCCTTCCGGACGATCGGCGCCGGGGGAGGAGTCAATCGCATCTCGGCCTGCCAGTCGTACGCCGGGTCGGCCAGGGCCGTCCGCAGCACGGGCAGCAGCTGATCGGCCAGGCAGCCCCGCTGGGGCAGCGGGACCAGCCGGCGCAGGCGCTGCCAGACCGAGCTCTCGACGCGCCCGACGCGCTCGGCCAGCGCGGGAACGTCGAGTCCCTCGCGGATGCCCTCGACGAGCAGCTCGTAGTCGAGCGTCTCCCACAGCCTTCCCGATCGCTTCGGCTTCGCGGCGCGGGGCGTGGGCTGGAACAGCGGCGTGACGGACTCCATGGACGGCACCTTTCGACTCGGTGGCGCCAGCCTGCCCGGCGGGTGTTGTCACAGGTGCTGTCCGGGGGACCTCGAATGTTGTCCGTCCGCCATCTGGGTTCTTATAGGACACTAGGTAAGTCTTACCTAAATACCATAGGATGATTTGGTCGGGACGAGGACCGGTGACCCTGGGAACCGTCCCGTATGTTCACCCACGCACAAGGAGTACCCACGTGGCAACTGCCCTCGAACCGCTGGCGACGCAGCACCGTCGTCGGCCGTCGTCGCGGCACGGCATCGGCCGCGCCGGAGCGATCCTGGTCGCGGCCGCCCTCGGCCTCGGCGCACTGTCGATGCCCGCCCGGGCCGTCACCGGGAGTGCCACGACGGCGCCACCGCCACCGGTCCGGACGCCGTCGTCGTCGGCAAGGCGATCCGGGTGTCGGGCACGGGCTGGATCTCCCCAGAGGCCGCCGGTGGCGGTGGTTCGGTGATCGGGGTGAAGCTGGACGACAGCGTCCTCACGCCGAAGGTGTCCCCGGTCAACCCGATCGACGGCCTGCCGAACACGCGGGTCTGGGCGATCGTTCAGGCGAACGCCGACGGCAGCTGGCAGGTCGACCTACCGTTCCCGACCACGGCCAACGCCAAGGCCGAGAGCGGCTTCGTCGCGGCCGACTGGGTGGCCGGGACCAACCACAACGTCCGCCTGCTGACCGGTTCGCTCAAGCCCAACGACACGATTCGCAGCGTGTCGCTGCCGTTCACGGTGACGCTGCCCCCGGTGAGCGGCGCCACCCCGAAGATCAGCGGAACCGCGACC
>NZ_JBDHSP010000139.1:0-3591 GCF_039808215.1 Paracoccus sp. (in: a-proteobacteria) | reverse complement strand
GGCAACGCCTACGCCAACAACGTCGGGTGGCGCCTCGACTATCAGATCGCGACCCCCGGCATCGCCGCCACCGCCCGACGAGCGCAGATCTATCGCGAACGGAAATTCTCGGACCACGCGCCGCTAATCATCGATTACGACTTCGCGCTCTAGGGAAGCGCTGATCCAAAGCCCCTTTCGCGCTGATGTTCGCGACGCTCGCCGTGCCTGGGATTCACGGAGCGCACGCCAATGCTGCCTGGGCGCTGCCTGCCGAGCTTGGCGCGCTGCGCGGCACCGGTAACCGCCGGATCGATGCTGCTTGAATGCAACGTAGAGCAGGGGGTCGACTGCGACGCGGTCGGCACATGACACATGTCAACGACCTCGCGTGGCGAAGTCCATAGCCTAATCAAGGACAAAAGCGCCGCGCGGTGCATATCGTCGGCGGCTGCTGAAACCGGGCTCGGAGGTTGCTGTGGGTGACTCTGTTTCGACTGGATGGTGCTGGCGAGTATGGCCGCAACTGGCCTGCGCCGTTATCTCCGCCACGATGGCCGCGCTTGCCGCCGCGCAACCTATCGCGCACTGGCCGGCAGAAGGCAACGCGCTCGATGCCATCGGTACCCATCATGGCAACTTGCACAACAGCACGACGTTTGCTGCAGGTATCACGGGCCAGGCGTTCAGCCTCAACGGCGTCAACGATTACGTGTCGATCCCGGCGTTCGGCATGTCCGGTGACTGGACGATCGAGGGCTGGATGAACCCGTCGCTGTGCAGCGACGGCATTGCCTGCCCGCTGCTCAACCGCGGCACGTTGACCGTTGGTTACTGGCAGACCGGTGGTTCCCAGCGCACGCGCTTCGGGCTCTACATTTACGACGGTGGACCGGCGGGTATTTCCCTGTTCAGCAGCCGCAGGGGCTTTGCGCTGAACGAATGGCACTACCTTGCGATCACCCGTGCCGGCGACACCTTCTCGCTCTACGTCGATGGGGTACTGGAAAACCAGCAGACAGTCGCCGGTGCCACGACCAGCTACCTGGCAAGCGACTTCTATTTGGGCTACTGGCCGTACGGGGGCATTTGTCCGGTTGGCTGCACCGTCACCAACACGGGCGGCCGCATCGACGAGGTCAAGGTTTGGGATCGGGCGCTGTCGGCGAGCGAGGTCGCAGCGGCAGCACGCGCCGGCGTTGCCAGCTCCGGCGCGCTGGCGCTTGCGGTCAATGCCAACCCGGTGGCGGCCGGTGAGCCGATGGTGTTGACGGCGTCACCCCCGGCCAACAGCACGGGCGGCAGCGTCACCTTCGTCGTCAACGGCGAGGTGTGGTGCGACCGCGTAGCCGTGGCGTCGGGCAAAGCGGCGTGCACCATCAGCTATCCTGCCGCAGGAGCCTACAGCGCGTGGGCAATCTGGTCAGGCAGTGGCGGCAATCTGCCGGCAGCGAGCGTGCCGATTGCCGTGACGGTTGGCGGGCCGGCCGTTGCACTCGATGTTTGTACTGCCTGCCCGCACACCACGATCCAGAGCGCTGTCGATGCGGCACCGGCTGCCAGCGTGGCGACGATCCGTGTCGCACAGGGCACCTACAGCGAAAAGGTCACCATTCCCGAAGGACGGCGCTACCTGCTTCGAGGCGGATGGACGCAGGATTTCTCGTCACGCAGCAACGATCCATCGACGACTGTTATCACCTTGCCGGTGCCAGGAATTGTTGTCGTCAAAGCCATTGCCGGGCAAAACGTCGCGCTGAACCTGGATGGTTTTCGCGTCACCGGCGGTAGCGGTGACAGCTATGAAATCGGCATGGGGGTGACCGCCGCGGCCAACGGCGGTGGTGTCGTTGACCTCACGCTGGACAATTGCCTGATCGACAACAACAGCGCTGGCCACGGTTATGGCGCGGGTGTGGGCGCCCAAGCGCATGGTGCTGGCAGCGTGCTCAACCTCACACTCAACCGCGTTCGCGTGGTGCACAACACCATCACCTTCTACGCCGGCGCCGGGCTTTACTTGGCTGCCGACAACGCCGCCGTGCTCAATGCACAGCTGACGAACACGCTGGTCGCCCGCAACACCGCGATGTACGGCGCCGGCTTTTATGTTGCGGCAGCCGCGCCTGATGGCTACGGCGGCTTGATCAATCCGGGCACGGTCAACCTGTCGCTGCTGAACGGTACGGTGACGGCCAACCACGCCTTCCAGTACAGCTACTACGGGGGTGGCTATGGCGGCGGCATGTCGGTGGACGGACTGATCGGCACCGTCAACATCACGGCAAAGAATTCAATCGTGTATGGCAACACCGCGACCAACCCCGCAGCGACCGACTTTTATCTCGATCACCGTGCCGCCGGCCAATTGACTATCGATGCCACGTTCTCCGACATCGGGACGATCTACAACGAGCCGGCGTCACCGGCCACCGTTACGCTGGGCAGCGGTACCATCAGCAGTGATCCCTTGTTTGTCAGCCCGGCAGTGGACAACTTCCGGCCCCAGGGTGGTTCACCCGTGGTCGACACCGGCACCGCGAGCGGCGCGCCATCGGGCGATCTTGATGGCGCGCCAAGGCCAGTGGGCTCCGGCATCGATATGGGTGCCTATGAAATCGACGCGACGCCGGACGCGATCAGCTTTGCGGCGCAGACCGCTGTCCCGCTTGAAAGCTGGATTGAATCCGCCAGTGCAACGGTCAGCGGTATCACCGTGCCGGTCGCGGTCTCGACAACGGGCGGTGAATACGCCGTTTCGACCGATGCCGGTACATCGTGGAGCGCGTGGAGCGCAGCCGCCGGCAGCGTGTCTGCGGGGGATTTGATCAAGCTGCGCGTGCTGTCATCCATGAGCTATTACGATGTATCGTCAGCGGCAGTGCGGCTTGGCAGCGTCAATGCGAGCTTCGCTGCGACCACGCTGAGCGGCTCGCTTGACATTGACCAGGATGGCAGCTTCGACGCGGCGACTGACGGTGTACTGGTGTTGCGCTATCTGTTCGGCCTCCGTGGTGACGCGCTCGTCGCCGGCGCAGTCGGCGCCAATGCGCAACGCTCGGACGCCACCGCGATCGTGGCCTATCTCGATCGCCTGCGCCTGCAGCTAGACGTTGATGCTGACGGCAGCGCGCTTGCCTTGACCGACGGTCTGCTCGTCTTGCGCCATGTGCTGGGGCTGCGCGACAGCTCCCTGGTCAACGCGGCGACAGGTAGCGGCGCCACGCGCGACGCGGCCGGCATCGACGCCGCGATCGGGCGCATGCGACCGTAGGCGGGTTGCGCCAGCACGCTGCCCGCAGGTACAGCCTGCGCCAAGCCCGCTGCATGCTTCGTTACGCGACCATCACCCGTCACATACGTTCAGAAAAACCGCTGCGTTGCGGCGATCAAGTCCGGGTCGACGCACTCGCTGAGCAGGGGCAGATGTTCGGCGTGCTGCGTGGCGACCCATCTACCCCACGCGCGGGCTGAATCCGAACGTGCGCGGCCCCTGAACTGCTCGCGTGCTGGAGCAATGATGAACAAGCCCCCGGCACCTACTCGACGGTCACCGACTTCGCGAGGTTGCGCGGCTTGTCGACATCGGTGCCGCGTGCGGTGGCCGTGTGG
>NZ_JBDHSP010000138.1:0-3674 GCF_039808215.1 Paracoccus sp. (in: a-proteobacteria) | reverse complement strand
GCGGTCATGGCGCGATAGATCTGATAGGGGACCAGGTGCCCCTCGGCGATGGCCTGCGACATGGAATAGCTGAAGGTAGGCTTTTTCACCTCGAAGAAGCGCAGCGTATCGCGGATGGCGGCCTGGTCTTCCTCGTCAATGTCCTTGTCCTCGGCGATCACGCAGGGCGTAGCGGTCAGACCGACCTTGATGCCGTCGAAATGGTCAAGGGCGCGGCGCCATTTGCCGTAGATACTGCGGTGGCATTCGTCGATGACGATCATGTCGAAATAGCCCGACGAGTATTTGTCATACTCGTTGACCATGGTCTGCAAGGTGACGATGGTGATGCGCTTTTCATCCTGAAAGCGCCGGCCTGTGCGCGGCACGCGATAGCTGGGCAGCTCAGGCAGATGCTCGGCCAGGGCATCCTCGGCCTGCATGGCCAGGGTATTGCGATCAACGACAAACAGGGCGCGGGTGATCCAGCTGGCCTCGAACAGCCGCTTGAGCAGCGCGGCAGCGGTGCGGGTCTTGCCGGTGCCGGTCGCCATCTCGACCAGCATCCTGCGCCGCCCGGCGACGATCTCGCGGCAAACCGCGTCGATACAGGCAAGCTGATGCCAGCGTCCGCCGCCGCCGGCGATGCGGCTGTCCACCAGGATATCGAGGGGATTGCGCCGGATCTCGCCCGCGGCCTTGCGGCGGGCGAGGTCGTCCTGGCTGAAAATCGTCTCGACGGCGCGGAAATGCGCATCCTGGCCCTTGTCGCGAAACCAGATTTCCTCACCGTTGGACAGGAAGATGAACGGCACGTCGAGCTGATCGGCATAGCGCAGCCCCTGCGCCTCGCCTGCACTCAGGTTGACGGAGGTTGCCTTGGCCTCAAGCACGGCAAGCGCGCGGCCCTGGCGATCGAACAGGACGTAATCGGCCTTGCCACCGTCATCGAGCGGATATTCATAGCGCAGGCTGCGGCCATCGGTCAGGCGCCAACCGGCATCCTTCAGCAGCTGGTCGATATGCACGCGGGCGAAGGCTTCGTTGCTCATGGGCTGCCGGCCTCCCTGCTTTCCCCCGGGAAACCGCGCCGCCTCGCGCCGGTGTTCATCCAGTCCTGCCCGCCGAACGCAACCAGGGCGATGTAGAGAGCATCGCGCGTTGCATCGGCACGGAACACGATGGTCAGCCGGTGACCGCGCCCGCCATGCCGGACCAGCCAGCCACCGAGGGGCGCCGCAAGCCGTGCCCCCGAATGCGGGTTGCCGGCGATGTCGCGCAGCATGGCCTCGATCTCGTCGAGGCGGCGTTCGGCCGCACCGACATCACCGCCGGTCACATCGAGAATATGTTCAACGAGCGCCGTCAGGTCGCGGACGACCAGCGGATGCCGGATCAACCGCATCAGCGCGTATTGTCCGAACCCGATCCGGCGCGCGCGATCAGCGCCGCACGGGCCTCTGCGGTGAAGGCGACAGGATCAACCATCGGCTGCCACTGATCGACAGGCAAGGCGAGGCGGCGCTGCAACTCGGCCTCGAACAGGGCCTGTTCGCGGTCGCGGACGATCTTGGCACGGGCCAGCTCGCCCGAAACGGCGGCGCTGACATTGGGGTATTCGCCGGCCTCGACCAGCTCGCGGGCGAAGGCGAAGGCGGTGTCGGTAAAGCTGACGCTCTGCTTGTGGACGGCCATGGCTTGCGCCCCCATCTTTGGTGCTCTGTTGTATTACCGTAGAGCGGGCATGATGATTTCTCAAGCGAAATTCAATACGCAAGCTCGAAATCTTGCTATCGTTCCGAAAAGTGAGGAGCCATCTTATCTGCAACCTTTACAAGCCGCGCCAGACCGCCGAGGAAATCGCCCGCCTGTTTGCCGCAGTTGATCGTAACGGCCCGGTTGGCACCGCCTGCCTGAGTTTGTCCTGATCATTTAGAACAGGCTGCTGAAGAAGTCGGCGAAGCGGAACGGCTTCCCATTGGTTGGATCGGGGACCGTGAGTGTCAGGCCAATCGGCGCGGACAGCATGCGCGCCTGATGCCGCTACTCGCCCTCATGCGGCGAGCAACCGGGGCAGTCGGGCGAGGTTGTTGGCGGCCATGGTGAGGATGAAGCGGGAACGCACGCGCTCGACGCCACGATAGACGCTCTTCGCCATGCCGCCGACGGTCTTGGCCCAGCCGAAAATGCGCTGGCATCACGCTTGTCCGAGAGGCATACAGTTTCGATTTTGGGGTTGAGATCAGGTGCTGGAAATGAGTGAAGACACGACAGTGATCAGCAACGGTGCAGCCGCCGTATCGAAGGACTTGAGGCGATATCCGCGGCTGGCCTTTTGGGTCTCTGCTTCTGTCATGTGGCTGCAGTTCTTTGCGATCGCCGTTGGATTCAGCTTTGCGATTGCGCTCGTGTTACCATTTCCCGATACTGACTTTCTGCTTTCACCGCTATTGCAGCACCGCTCAGTCTTAACTCATTCGATATTTTTTCCGACTCTGCTTTTGGTCTGCGTCCGGCGTCACTGGTTTCTTAAGGCGATTCTGTCGATCGCATTTGCCGGCATTGGTATACACCTCATTGCGGATGCGCTGTCGCCGGCAATTGGTTTCGGCGCGGTTTGGTTGCCGCCTTACGCGAAATTGAGTCTTGGTGAGTTTTCTCAGGTCTGGCTCTGGTGTAATGGTGCGGCCTCGATAGTACTTGCGAACCTGTGCATGAGGCCGAGGTTTCGCTCCGAAATGGTTGCCGGTACGCTACTCGCGGGTGCAATCTATGGGGCGGCAAACGAGCAGAGCCTCCTTTCGCTGATATTTGTCTTGGGTAGTCTAATCGCATGCTATGGATTGGCCGCATGGCGGGGCTGGATTCCTGAGGGGCCAATTTCGATCTTGAAAGAGCTTTCGGAAATAAAACGGGAGCGCCAGATTCTAAATGAGCTGGACCTGGCCTCGAGACGGTCGGAAGTAGTAGGTATTCGAATGGTGCTGCGTAGGGGGTGGTTATTTGTTGTTGTAATTTATGATATATTCAAATGGACCGTTTTAAATCCAAGAAAGATCGTTTGGACGACCGTGTTGGTCTGTGTGGCTTTCGCAATTATGTTTTTCCTTGGTGATGCTAAAATCAGTCGCACGGCTACACTGAATGAGTTGACCAGCACAAGTGATCCCACCCCGACTTTTAACATCAGATCTGACATTGCTGAGAGGGTTACGTCAGGTGCACGGAAGTTAATTCGCGGCCCGAGGGGGGGGTGCTATTATAGGTCGAACGGGGAATCCCAGTACGTTGATCGATCCTTATGTAAATGAGTTAAGAGATCCCTTCCTCGCGGGGGAGATGCCCCAAGGCCAGGTTGTTCGGCGGCAGCATCTTCGTCAGAACCGCTGCCTTTCGTTCCGGTGAGTAACCCAAGTCGTCTTCCTATCCCGCCCGCCAAATCAATCATTTCAGATCGAGAACGGGTGACAACTGTCCTGACAGAGGGGGGGTTCTTCGTAACCGCCCGATTGTTCTTGCAGTTACCCACAAGTGTCTTTGGCGCTGTGAAAGGTCTTGCACCGGAGGAATCCACCGTGATTCGTTGTCTGGCACCTTCAGTCAAAAGGGTGCGGCGATCCGAAGTTCGACAGTTCCGCGGGCATTTTGAGCCTGCTTGAGTATCCAGCATATGCAAAATCAAGGCATTACATGTG
>NZ_JBDHSP010000137.1:0-4001 GCF_039808215.1 Paracoccus sp. (in: a-proteobacteria) | reverse complement strand
GTACAAAGTTGAACTTTAGTAATTCTATTTAACTTTTGTACTAAAAATCCCCGCCTTCGGCAATACCCAAAACGTTACCTGCAACCCGTGACGACAGTGCTAACTTGAAACTGACTGCAAGAAATTAACTTTGACAGCAACAAATAATAAATCATGAGTGACTTTTACATAGAAGACTTTAACTTAAAAAAACTTAGAGCAAAATTTGACGAACGGGTTTTTGCAATTCCGCAAATTCAGAGAAGTTATGTTTGGAAAAAGGACAGCATTTGTAAACTAATGGACAGTATTTATAAAAACTATCCAATAGGTATAGCTTTGGTTTGGGAGACTAAGACAAGCAAAGCTTTTGAAATACGACCAAATACTAAAACCATAATTCCACAATACAGACGACAAGCTCCCGTTGCAGAGGTAATCATTGACGGACAACAAAGACTTTCTACAATATATGGTGTCTTATTTGGAATTGAGCCCAGCAAAGTTGTTAATTCAAGAATTAACTTCAATGACATCTATTTTGACACAAATAAAGAGAGCGAAAACCGCTTCACTTTTCGCAAAAAATTATCAGAAGAAGATGGCAGTTTAATTCGTTTGACTGAATTACTTAATACGACACCAAACACTTTAGCTAAAAGACTAAACCTAAAAAAATATCAATTCTTAGAAGCATCAAAATGCTACAATGCTTTTTACAGTTATAAATTCAGCATTTTAAAATTTAGTGGTTTTGACTTTGAACAAGCAAGAGAAATTTTTATAAGAGTTAATTCAGCAGGTATGAGATTAAATCGTGCTGACGAATTATTTGCTTTAGCTACAACCGTTCATTTACGTGACCACGTTGAGGACACTAAAAAGGATTTACAAAATGGCTTTAATGAAATTTCAGATGATGCTATTCAAAATACAATAGCGTTATATTATAAAGCTGACAAAATTGGCGGTGCTGGTTTCAAACCTTTTTTAAATCAAATTCTAAAACAAAACACAAAGGAAAGTGACTTCCTCAAGGAGTGGAAGAAAATTGAGAATGGGTATAAACTTTGCGTTGACTTTTTAGCATCTGAATTTTTTATTAAAAATTTAAAGGAATTACCAATCTCTAACATGTTTTCTATGCTATCATTCTTTTTTGCAGTCAATAGTAAAAAAGCGACACCATATCAAATCAAGCAAATAAGAAAATGGTTTTGGCACACCTGCTTAAATAAAAGATACTCAGGTAGTGAGTTCAATAAAAATATTCCAACTGACATTAAATTTTTCAGGTCATTGGCAAACGGAAAGCAAGTCAATTACAGCATTGACAAGAAAGTAAATGTTTATGATTTTATGCGTTCAGATTACAGAGACAGCGGGTCAGTGACAATTGCTTACTACTTGATGTTGAAAATGAGAAAGCCACTTTACTTAGACAATGGACGACCAATGTTGTTAGACAACATCACATCTACTTCAAACAAAAAGCACAGACATCATATTTTTCCAAAAGCATTATTAGAAGCAAATGGACTTAAAGAGCAATGGATAAACTGTATCACTAACATTTGCTTTCTGGATGCCTACAAGAACATCTCAATTGGGGCTTCCTTACCCAAAACCTATTTGACAAGGTTTGAAAATTTAAAACATTTCAATAAAACAATGTCATCGTATTTAATTCCTATTCATAACAACAGTCCAATTTGGGCAACAAAAGTTAATGAAGGCTTTCTTGACTTTATAAACATAAGGATTGGAATGATTACTAAAGAAATTGAAAAGCTGACAGGAGCAGAACTATTTGAAAAATATGACGAACTTAAACGACTTTAATTTATACAACCGGTTGTGCAGACTTGCAATGACACCGCTTCGTGTGGACAGTCGGGCAGCAGGTAACAGCGGTTTTGCGTCAGGCGGGGTGACGTGCTTCGTAGAAAATTTTGTGCATATTTGAAGTGTGGTTCTTCGTATCAAGGTTAGTGCTAAAAAGCCCGCCCGAACGCAAAGCCGCAAACCGTAAGCGGCTATTTTACCCGACATGTATAAACTACTGACTTTATTTTTAATTTTTGCAAATACAGTTGTCTTTGGACAACAGAAAATAAAGGAGTTCGTACTTCACAATGTGATTCGTATTTCGAGTATTTCACCTGATTCTACAAACTATGATGACTTGTTGGCAATCGGCAATTCAATTGGAAATGCTCAAATCGTAATGTTGGGAGAACAAGACCACGGAGACGCCGCAACCTTTCTTGCAAAAACAAGACTTATTAAATACTTGCACGAAAAAAAGGGATTTAACATTTTAGCATTTGAAAGTGATTTTTTTGGATTAAATGAAGGCTGGAATGATTTAAATAAAAGTAAACCACAAATTGATTCATTTTTAAAAAATAATATCTTAAGCCTTTGGGCTTACTGTGATGCCTGCAATGACCTATTTTACAATTATATTCCACTTACTCGAAAATCTGATGTTCCGATAATCGTTACCGGTTTTGACAATCAAACAGTTTATTCTTATTCAAGAAAACATCTTGTTGAAAAACTTGACAGTGTATTCCGGGAATTAGAATTACCTATAACCAAAGCAACCGATTATCAATCAACAGTATTGGTGCAACTTGAAACATTAGTCACTAAATTCGGTTACCAGCGACCTACAAATGATTTTTTTTATAAGTGTGGAAACACCTTGAAAATTATTAAGGAGCAAGTAAATGATAAATTGCCTTCTGAAAACTTTTGGTCTGTAGTAATAGAAAATCTAATTTCATTCAATGAAGAAGAACTCTACGTAAACAAAAAAGATAAATGGCAGGTAGAAACGATACGAGATAGACAGATGGGTTTGAATCTAAAATGGATTTTCCAATCAAAGTATCCAAATCAAAAGATTATCGTCTGGGCTGCAAACAATCATGTAGCCAGCTATTCCGACAAGAAATATACTTCAATGAGGCATTTTTTATCTTCTGACACATCCCTAAATGATAAGATATATTCCATAGGATTTACTTCCTACAAAGGAGAGGGTGGACGGTTGTGGGAGAAAAAATTTACTATCGGCAAACCAAAAGCGAATAGCCTTGAAAGCTGGATGAACAATTCGTTTGAATATGCTTTTGTTGACTTCACAACCTATAACAAGACTTTTCCAAAATCAAATGAAGAGTTTGACATGAGAGGGTGGAGATATTGGACGTTTAAGAAGAAATGGAACAGGATGTTTGACGGAATTTTCTTTATCCAAGAAATGTATCCATGCAAGGACAACAAAACAGCCGCTTACATCGGTTTGCAGCAAGTGGGGCTGAAGGAATAACAATGAGCTTTAGTACTGTTATCATCTTCAGTTCGGGCTGACGGAATTCTATCAGCAAACGAACAAATAATCAACTTTTTCATCTACTTTCGGCTGACGGTTCGGGCAGAAGGAACAATGAATTCCCCACCTGCTGCAAGCCGTAAACCGTTAGTGGCAAGTTTAACCGGCAACGTCCTTCGACATTGAAATGACAGAAAAAGCAGCTTCATACATTAAAGAAATAATCCGAACAGAAACCTTAAAGATTAGAGATACATTTTCAGGACCAAGTTATCATGCAATTCAGCATATTCTTAGACGACTGGACTTTGTAATACTTTTTTATACCAATCCGCCAGGAAAGACAGAACAAGAAGTTGAAGAACTACGAGAATTTTACAATTATGGTTGGGCTCCAGCTCTAAAACCATTCTACACAGATTTGAATTTAAACACCCTTCAACCTTTTCCCGAAATGTATAAAGAAGCAATGAATTGGGCTGACGGTGTAATTCAATTCTCGGGACATATTGCTTTCTTAAATCAACTTGTGGATTACGAAAAAGCAGACTTAATTAAGCTATCCATCCCAAAAGAGAATGAAATTTCATTTTCCTACATTGTCGAAAATGCAGGACTAGAATATTATGACCGAAAAAGTCATGACTTTTATGGGGATATGATTGTTGAACGAATGATT
>NZ_JBDHSP010000136.1:0-4262 GCF_039808215.1 Paracoccus sp. (in: a-proteobacteria) | reverse complement strand
GTAATGCCTTGATTTTGCATATGCTGGATACTCAAGCAGGCTCAAAATGCCCGCGGAACTGTCGAACTTCGGGGGTCAAGGATCAAACCAGGCTGGTGAAGCGGGGTGATCGTGGTATCGTCGTTCATGGCGTATCGCTCCTTCGGGAGGTTCTGGCAGGCTTCGACACCCGCCACGATACGCCGCCTTCTCAGGCCCCATCACCCATTTTCAGCCATAGCCCCGATGGGGGCCTCGCAAAACGTTGACCAGGTGTTGACAAGAATTCCAAAAGCAAAAACCCGACGGTTTACGTCGGGTTCCAACTTACTGATATGTTTTGATATTCTGGTTGCGGGGGCAGGATTTGAACCTGCGGCCTTCAGGTTATGAGCCTGACGAGCTACCGGGCTGCTCTACCCCGCGACGCTTTCCCGCGGTGATGTTATCGTTGCGGGTTTTTTCGTTCGAGAGATCTTCGCTTCTTTTCAGGTCTGGCGGTGACCTACTCTCCCACGTCTTGAGACGCAGTACCATTGGCGCGACGGCACTTAACGGCCGAGTTCGGGATGGGATCGGGTGTTTTGCTCGTGCTAAAGCCACCAGACCAGAAAAGAAGCGAGATCGGCGTTACCCTGCGGTTTGCAGGATGGGTTGTCCAAGGATGCTTTTGGAAGAAGGTCTGTCTTCTTCCGGATCAAATCAAGCCAATCGAGCCATTAGTACCGGTCAACTGAACGCATTGCTGCGCTTACATCTCCGGCCTATCGACGTGGTGGTCTTCCACGGCTCTCAAGGGATACCTTGTTTTGAGGGGGGCTTCACGCTTAGATGCCTTCAGCGTTTATCCTGTCCGTTCATGGCTACCCTGCACTGCCGTTGGCACGACAACAGGTCCACCAGTGGAACGTTCACCCCGGTCCTCTCGTACTAGGGGCAACTCCTCTCAAGTATCCTACACCCACGGCAGATAGGGACCGAACTGTCTCACGACGTTCTAAACCCAGCTCACGTACCTCTTTAAATGGCGAACAGCCATACCCTTGGGACCTGCTCCAGCCCCAGGATGAGATGAGCCGACATCGAGGTGCCAAACGATGCCGTCGATATGGACTCTTGGGCATCATCAGCCTGTTATCCCCAGCGTACCTTTTATCCGTTGAGCGATGGCCCTTCCACTCGGGACCACCGGATCACTATGGCCGACTTTCGTCTCTGCTCGACTTGTCAGTCTTGCAGTCAGGCTGGCTTCTGCCATTGCACTCGACGACCGATTTCCGACCGGTCTGAGCCAACCTTCGCGCGCCTCCGTTACGATTTGGGAGGCGACCGCCCCAGTCAAACTACCCACCACGCAGGGTCCCGGATCCGGATGACGGACCGCGGTTAGACATCAAGAGTGCGAAGGGTGGTATCTCAAGGATGGCTCCGCCGGAACTGGCGTCCCGGTTTCAATGCCTACCACCTATCCTGCACATCACAATCCTGATGCCAGTGCGAAGCTATAGTAAAGGTGCATGGGGTCTTTCCGTCTAACCGCGGGAAGTCTGCATCTTCACAGACAATTCAATTTCGCTGAGTCCACATTTGAGACAGCGGGGAAGTCGTTACGCCATTCGTGCAGGTCGGAACTTACCCGACAAGGAATTTCGCTACCTTAGGACCGTTATAGTTACGGCCGCCGTTTACCGGGGCTTCAATTCAATGCTTGCACATCTCCTTTTAACCTTCCGGCACCGGGCAGGCGTCAGACCCTATACGTCGTCTTGCGACTTCGCAGAGTCCTGTGTTTTAAGTAAACAGTCGCCACCCCCTGGTCTGTGCCCCCGGCCACTGCTTGCGCAATAACCGGGCCTCCTTCTCGCGAACTTACGGAGGCATTTTGCCGAGTTCCTTAAACATGGTTCTCTCAAGCGCCTTGGTATTCTCTACCAGTCCACCTGTGTCGGTTTCGGGTACGGTCTCATGGAGGGCTATTTCCAGGGACCCCGCAGCTGCCCACACAATCCGATAAGTGTGAACAACCTCAAGGATCCGTCACGTCCTCCTGGCCCAGGAATATTAACCTGGTTCCCATCGACTACGCCTTTCGGCCTCGCCTTAGGGGCCGGCTTACCCTGCTCAGATTAGCTTTAAGCAGGAACCCTTGGACTTTCGGCGACAGGGTCTCTCACCCTGTTTGTCGCTACTCATGTCAACATTCTCACTTCTGATCACTCCACCGGATGCCTTACAGCCCGGCTTCACAGTCAGAACATTGCCTCCGTTGATCCGTGAGGATCAAAAGAGGCAGCGTTCCATATCACAGAACGCTCCGCTACCGCGCACCCTAAGGTGCACCCAAAGCTTCGGCTCGTGGCTTGAGCCCCGTTACATCTTCGCCGCAAGACCTCTTGATTAGACCAGTGAGCTGTTACGCTATCTTTAAAGGATGGCTGCTTCTAAGCCAACCTCCTGGTTGTTTTGGAAGTCTCACATGCTTTCCCACTTAGCCACGAATTGGGGGCCTTAGCTGTTGGTCAGGGTTGTTTCCCTCTCCACGACGGACGTTAGCACCCGCCGTGTGTCTCCCGGATAGTGCTCCACGGTATTCGGAGTTTGCTTAGACTCAGTAAGGCTGTGGGCCCCCATCATCCATGCAGTGCTCTACCCCCGTGGGCATTCGTCCGAGGCGCTACCTAAATAGCTTTCGCGGAGAACCAGCTATCTCCAGATTTGATTGGCCTTTCACCCCTAGCCACACGTCATCCGGACCCTTTTCAACGGGTGTCGGTTCGGCCCTCCAGTTGGTGTTACCCAACCTTCAGCCTGCACATGGCTAGATCATCTGGTTTCGGGTCTGATCCGTCTGACTAAAGCGCCCATTTAAGACTCGCTTTCGCTGCGCCTACACCTAACGGCTTAAGCTTGCCAGACAGACCAAGTCGTTGACCCATTATACAAAAGGTACGCCGTCAGGGCTCAAGGCCCCTCCGACTGCTTGTAGGCGTCCGGTTTCAGAAACTGTTTCACTCCCCTCGTCGGGGTGCTTTTCACCTTTCCCTCACGGTACTGGTTCGCTATCGGTCAGCAAGGAGTACTTAGCCTTCGAGGGTGGTCCCCCGATCTTCAGACAGGATTTCACGTGTCCCGCCCTACTTGATACGTCCGATCGAACTTCCCATACGGGGCTGTCACCCGCTCTGGCTGTGCTTTCCAGCACATTCTGGTCATTCTCACGGCTCGGCTGGTCCCCGTTCGCTCGCCACTACTGGGGGAGTATCTGTTGATTTCCTTTCCTCCGGGTACTTAGATGTTTCAGTTCCCCGGGTTCGCTTCTTAAACCCTATGTGTTCAGGTCAAAGATACCTGGTCATGCCGGCTGTTGATTACCGATCGGTAACAACAGCAAGCATTCAGGTGGGTTTCCCCATTCGGAGATCCATGGATCAAAGCTCATTCTCAGCTCCCCATGGCTTATCGCAGAGTATCACGTCCTTCATCGCCTCTTGCTGCCAAGGCATCCACCAAACGCCCTTATCGCGCTTGATTTGATCCGGAAGAAGAAAGACCTGCCGTCATCACGACGAAGGCCGTCCGTTCCCGCGTCCTTTTGCATTGCGCGGGGGTCGCTTCCGGTCAAAAGCATGTACATTCCCGCCCTTTCCATGCGGAAAGGACTTCCATCCGCGTCCCATGCAGGAAACGGATGTTTGGTTAGTGTACTTGACTTGGACAACGTCATTGTTGGCTCTTGCGAACCACCGCGCCCACACTCGGGCACGGCCAATAACGCCGATTATCTCTCTGAACGATGTAAATGCGTGCCGTGCACGCGCGTCCGACAGGACGAGAAAGCAGCATCTGCTTTCTGATCATGTCGGGGAGTCTGGTGGAGCCTAACGGATTCGAACCGATGACATCCTGCTTGCAAAGCAGGCGCTCTACCAACTGAGCTAAGGCCCCGACCCCGATGCCAGGGCACAGGTGATGGTGGGTCGAGGAGGACTTGAACCTCCGACCTCACGCTTATCAGGCGTGCGCTCTAACCACCTGAGCTACCGACCCATTCACGAACCGGACCACCTGTGCCAATCACAGGGTCACGGGGCGGGCCTGGCTTGTCTTGCTGAAGGGATATGAGGACGGTCCGACCGTCGAATGTGACATCCTGATCTCGGATGTCTGCCAAGTCGATGCACGAGAAAGGCAAGCCGATCTGCCAGCATCTTCCTTAGAAAGGAGGTGATCCAGCCGCAGGTTCCCCTACGGCTACCTTGTTACGACTTCACCCCAGTCGCTGA
>NZ_JBDHSP010000135.1:0-4312 GCF_039808215.1 Paracoccus sp. (in: a-proteobacteria) | reverse complement strand
ACTCGTCGAGCTCGTCGGCGAGCTGCCCCTGGCAGCGCATCAGGCCGATATTCCGGCGGTAGAGATCGATATAGTAGAGATGGCCGATGGCGAGGCGCTGGTAGAAGCTCTGGCCGGGCCGGCGCTGGGGTCGGTGCGCGCGGATCGCCTCCATGAAGGCGGTGAGCACGTCATGCGCCACGCCGCGCTTGTCCTTCCAGTGCAGGTAGAAGGTGCCGTGGGCGAAATCGGCGCGCTTGCAGATATCGGCGACCTTGAGACCGCCGAAGCCTGAATCCTGGATCAACTCGGCCGCCGCGATCATCAGCTTTCGGCGGGTCATCTCCGAACGCGACAGTTTCGGCGCGGCTTCCAACTCGGCGCGCATGGCTTCCGGCAGGCTGAAGCCGGAGGTTGCGGCCCTTCCGGCGCCCGGACCGGCAGCCCTTTCGACCGGATCGATGACTTCGTCAGCCTGCTTTGCGGATGGATGGCCGCTTGACACGTCTCGTCTCCGATTCACATACTGACATTGATATCAGTTTCAGGATCGTGATGCACCCATCTCTAGCACATCGCGGCGCGAAAGGGTTGCAGGCCTCCTCGGGCGGGGCGCCGATCTCGTTTGCGGGAATCACGAAGCGCTACGGACCGGTCGAGGCGCTCCGGGAGTTCTCGCTGGACATAGCGGGCGGGGAGTTCGTCACCTTCCTCGGCCCCTCGGGCTCCGGCAAGACGACGGCGCTCAACATCCTCGCCGGCTTCATCGAGCCCAGCGCCGGCGACGTGCTGATCGACGGGGTCTCGATCACCCGCCTGCCGACCGAGAAGCGCAATGTCGGCATGGTCTTCCAGAGCTATTCGCTGTTCCCGCACATGGATGTCCGCGACAATGTCGCCTTTCCGCTGCGCATGCGCGGCGTGCCGAAGGCCGAGCGCCATCGCCGGGCCGAGCAGGCGCTGGCGATGGTCCGGCTCGCCGGCTTCGGCGGGCGCAAGCCGCACGAGCTCTCCGGCGGCCAGCGCCAGCGCGTCGCCTGCGCCCGCGCCATCGTGTTCGAGCCGCGCGTGCTGCTGATGGACGAGCCGCTCGGCGCGCTCGACCTCAAGCTGCGCGAGGCGATGCAGGACGAGATCCGCGAGGTTCAGCGCCGCATCGGCTGCACCGTGATCTATGTGACGCACGACCAGGGCGAGGCGCTCGCCATGTCCGACCGGATCGTGGTGATGAGCGAGGGGCGCATCGAGCAGATCGGCACGCCGGCGGCGGTCTACGACAACCCCAGCAACGCCTTCGTGGCGCAGTTCGTCGGCGAGACCAATTTCCTGCCCGCGACCTCGGCCGGCGGCCGGCTGTCCCTGGCGGGGACGCAGGCGCCGGCGCCCGCCCGCCTGCCGGAAGGCTGGCGCGGGCGGGTGGCGCTGCGCCCGGAGCATTTCACGCGGGTTTCCGAGGCCGGCGGCCCGGCGCTGCTCTCCGGGCGGATCGCCGACGCGGCCTTCCATGGCGGCAGCTATCGCTATGTCGTCGAGACGGAACAGGCCGGGCGCGTGATCGTCCAGGAGCAGCGCCGGCACCGCGGCGAAGGCCCGGTGGTGGGCGCGCCGGTGACGCTCGGATTCAGCCTGGAAAGGGCCGCGTTTCTCGACGGCTGACATGGGTTCGCAACGACGACAAGGGGAGGAGACGAACGATGACCGCAATGACGAGACGTGACATGGGCCGCCTGGCCCTGGGTGGCGCGGCGCTGGCCGCGATGGGGGCGGGTGCGCGGGCGCAGGCCGTGACGATCACGGTCAATGGCTCCGGCGGCAGCCTGGCGAAGTCGCTGGAGCGGATCTACGAGAAGCCCTTCACCGCCGAGACCGGCATCGGCGTGCGCGCCACGGCGCCCGTCTCGCTCGCCAAGCTCAAGGCGATGGTCGAGACCGGCAACATGGAATGGGACCTGACCGAGATGGGCGGGGCCGACATGATCGAGGCCGTGAAGAACGGCTGGCTCACCGAAATCGACTGGTCGATCGTCGATCCCGACAACAAGCTGCCGCCGATCGCGCGCCAGAAATACGGCATGGTCACCTCGACCTTCTCGACCGTGATCGCCTATCGCACCGACAAGTTCGGCGGCAAGGCGCCGAAATCCTGGGCCGATTTCTGGGACGTGAAGGGCTTCCCGGGGCCGCGCGCCCTGCAGGATTCGCCGGTGCAGAACCTCGAATTCGCCCTGCTGGCCGATGGCGTGCCCGCCGACAAGCTCTACCCGCTCGATATCGAGCGCGCCTTCAAGAAGCTCGACCAGATCAAGCGCCATGTCGCGACCTGGTGGACGACCGGCGCCCAGCAGGTCCAGCTCCTCGTCGATGGCGAGGCGGTGATGGGCACGGTCTGGAACGGGCGCGTGCCGCCGCTCAAGAAGGAGGGCAAGCCGGTCGACATCATCTGGAACGGCGGCGCGCTGCAGCTCTCCTACTGGGCGGTTCCGAAGGGCGCCAAGCATCCGCGCGAGGCGATGCGCTACATGAAGACGCGCCTCGACCCGGACAAGGGCGTCGAGATGCTGAAGGATTCGCCCTATCCCGGCTTCGCCCCCGGCCTGATCGAGAAGGTCTCGCCCGACCTCGCCCGGATCCTGCCGATCCATCCCGACAACGTCGCGGTGCAATACTCCTTCAACCCGGAATACTGGAGCGAGCACCGGCCGAAGCTGACCGAGCGCTGGGCCGCCTGGCTGCTGAGCTGACGGGCAAGGGCCGGAGGCGGGGACCGTGTCCAGGACATCGCTGGTGGCGCCGCTTCTGGCCGCGCCGCTCCTCCTGCTCTTCGCGATCTTCTTCGTGGTCCCGTTCGCCGAGATCATGCGGGTCTCGTTTTCGGGCAAGGGCGGCGCGCTCGCCGGCGCGGCCTGGCTGCTCTCCTCGCCCGTCTTCGCGGTGGTCTTCCTGAACACGCTGAAGCTCGCGCTGAGCGTGACGCTGATCTGCCTCGTCCTCGGCTATCCCGCCGCCTGCTTCATCGCCGGCCAGCCGGCCTCCCGGCGCGGCGTCTATCTCGCGCTGGTGCTGCTGCCGTTCTGGACCAGCGTCCTGGTGCGGACCTACACATGGTCGCTGGTGCTCGGGCGCGAGGGGCTGCTCAACGCCTCGCTGATCTGGCTCGGCCTCGCCGACGAGCCGCAGCGCTTCATGTTCACGCCGCTGGCGGTGCATCTCGGCATGGTCCAGATCCTGCTGCCGGTGGCGATCCTGACGCTGGTCGGCGTCATGACCGAGCTCGATCCGGGGCTGGTGCGGGCCGCGCGCGTCCTCGGCGCCTCGCCCTGGCGGGCCTTCTGGCATGTCTATCTGCCGATGACGAAGCCCGGCATCGTCGCCGCCGCGATGCTGCTCTTCATCCTTTCGCTCGGCTTCTACATCACGCCGGCGCTGCTGGGCGGGCCGCGCCACCGCACCGTCGCCAACCTGATCGACCTCCAGGTCCACCAGATGAACGACTGGACGGCGGCCTCGGCCATGGCGCTCGTCCTGCTGGTGACGACCATCGTCGCGGTCGCGCTGCTGCGCCGGCTGGTGCCGGACCGCAATCTCTACGGGAGTGCGAGATGAGCCCCCGTCTCGTCCGCATCGGGCTTTGCCTCTGGTTCTGCGCGGTCGTCTTCTTCCTGCTGTTTCCGCTGCTCTTCCTGATTCCGCTCTCCTTCAACGAATCGGAGATCCTGAGCTTTCCGCCGGCGGCCTGGTCGCTGCGCTGGTACCGCGTGCTGTTCACCGACGCGTCCTGGAGCGGGGCGCTCTGGCTCAGCGTCAGGATCGGCGTGCTGGTGACGATCCTGTCGGTCGCGATCGGCACCGCGAGCGCGCTGGCGATCGTGCGCCACCGCCTGCCGGGGGCCGGGCTGCTCTACGGGCTGTCGATCGCGCCGCTGATCGTGCCGGGCATCGTCATCGCGCTCGGCATGTTCATGCTGTTCGCGCGGTTGCGATGGCTGGAGAGCCTGACCACGCTGGTCCTCGCCCATACGGTCGTGGCCGTGCCCTATGTGATCGTGGTGGTGAGCGCGGCCCTGCGCAATCTCGACGAGACGATCGAGCGCGCGGCGCGGGTGCTGGGCGCGGGGCCCTGGCGCAGCTTCCTGCTGGTGACGATGCCGGCGCTGCGGCCGGCGATCCTGGCCGGGGCGATGTTCGCCTTCTTCGCCTCCTTCGACGACCTGATCATCACGCTGTTCGTCTCCGGGGCGATCGAGACCCTGCCGCTGCGGATCTGGAACGACCTCAATCTCAGGCTCGACCCGACCGTCGCCGCCGCCGCCTGCGTGATGGTGGCGATGTCGAT
>NZ_JBDHSP010000134.1:0-4312 GCF_039808215.1 Paracoccus sp. (in: a-proteobacteria) | reverse complement strand
TTCCCGTTCGCCACCCGCCGACGAACGTTGGCGTGCGGGTGATGAGTGCCTCGCGAATCGTTGCACCAAGCCCGGCGCGCGCGGCATGAATACGGAACCCGGATTCAGCGGTGATTCGGTCTGACCGACAGCGACCCGTTCGAACCGGTAACCGCGCTGATGAATCGATGCGCACCTCGCCGTGCAACGGATTGGCGTGAATTGCATTACCGTCGCGCCCGGCTTTGCGGCTTCGTCGCGCACTAGCGATTCGGCGCGGTCATCGGCAAATGCCGTCAGCGCCGAAACCGCTGCGATCGAGAACGCCAGCACGGTGGTGCCCACCCTGTTTCATCAAATTGCTCATGAGTTTCCCGGCGTTCTCGATGACGGTACGTTGCGGTAGCGGTGATTTAGCGAGTCTGCCAACGCACTGCGCCTTTCAACTTGTCATCATCGGGCCACCCTCGCACATCGGAGTAGATCGCCTCTGCGAGCGATGCGATCACCTTCGCACGTTTGTGCAACGCGCCGCTGCCACCAGACACAGAGTGGCGGCCCGATGAGTTCGAGCGCGATCAGGGCGACGAAGGGCGCGTGCGGCGCGCCGACTGCGATCAGGGAAATCACGCGCCCGATGCCGCCGAGAAATATCATGAGCCACAAGGCCCGGAACAGTGCCGTTTCGCGCTCGATGCGCGGCAGCATCCACAGTACACAGAGCCCAAGCCCCAGCCAGATGCCGCCGAAGAAGCGCAGGTTGCTGTCGAGCGTGCCGTCGCGCGGCAGGTGCGTTGCGGCGTAGAGCGGATCGTCCACGCCCATCATCGTGAGCAGTCCGGTGGTGACAGGCACAAGCCCCAGCAGTGCGGTGACTCGTTGCAGGTTGCGTCGGGACATGCGCCTTCTCCCATCAGGTTGATGGCAATTGCGTGCCAGGTCAGGCGCGCAGGCTGAGGGCAACACCGGCCGCGTAAAGCAGCGTTGCCAGGGTAACTCCGCGAACGGGCAGCGAGAAGAAGCAAAGTCGAGCCACCACCAGATAGACCACCAGCGTGACCAGCCCAAGCCCCTGCAGGAACTCCGACCGCCACAGCAGCATCGGCTGCAGCAATGCCAGATAGCCATAAACCAGCCCGAACAGCATCAGCCCGATGCTGTGAGTGACATTGAAACCGTGGTTCGCTCGCCACATGGTGGTCTGTCGGGTGAGGACCGGGTGGGTTCGCTGCATCGCTGCCATCACGGCCGGATCGCGCGGATGCAGTTTGTTTCCGTGCAGGGTGAAGAGCAGGTGGATGCTGCCAAACAGCAGGACGATACCGGCGCTGGTTGCAACGAGTGTGGAGGCGAGCATGGGGCGACCTTTCATGGATAATCTTTACAGGCGAAAGATTTGCCACATTTTTCATTGCAATCCTTCTCGTGTCAAGATTACGGTCATGAGCCCCCTGAAAGCAGGTGCGACGGCGCGCAAAACCGCCCCAAGATCACGCAAAACGCCGGTCAAAGTGGATGCTGCGGCTCCGCGCAAGCGCGCCGCCGCGACCGTCCCCGCATCGGAACCCAAGCCCTACCACCATGGCAATCTGCGCGAGACGCTGCTGGCGGCGGCGGATGGGGTATTGGCGCGGCATGGGGCGGCTGGCATCACGCTGCGCGATGTGGCCAAGGCAGCCGGTGTGTCGCACGCGGCGCCGTACCATCACTTCGCCAGCCTGGACGAGATGCTCGCGGCGGTGGCTGAGCGCGGCTTCGCACGACTCGCGGCGGCGATGGCAGCACACGCGGACGAGAGCGATCCGCGTGAGCGCCTGCTGCAGATCTGCGAGGCTTACGTCGATTGCGCTCGGACGCATCCGGCGCAATTCCGGCTGATGTTTGGCGCGCTGCTCGCGCGCAAGCACGAGTTCCCGACGCTGAAAGCGGCGGCTGACGGCGCGTTTGCGCAGCTATTGGCGGCATCGACGGGGCTTGACGCCGAACGAGGGCCCGACGTGGCGCTGCTCGGCTGGAGCCTGGCGCACGGCCTAAGCAATTTGCTGATCGACGGCGCCTTTGACGGCCTGCCGATGGAGCTTCCCGCCGGTCCAACGCTGGCGCGGCGACTGGCGGCGCTTGCGCTGGGCGGAGCACTTCGTCAGGCATCACGGAGACGGTTGCCTGCGCAGAGCGAGGCAAATCCTCGCTAACGGCATTGTCGTGGAAGTGCGATCGAATATGGCCCGAGTCAGCCAAAACCGCGGGTGATTCACGCGCCGCACGTGCCCACACGCTGCTCGCGTCGGGGACGCACCGCTGGCCGTGGCGCTTTCGCAGCGCCAATCGCTTGGAACTTTGTCATCAACGCTACCGGCATTGCGTGCGTTGCATTGCTGACGGCAGGATGCCGAATCGCTTTCGGAACTCCCGCGCAAAGCGCGACGGATCCTCGAAACCAAACTCGCTGCAAACCTGCCCGTGCCGTCCTGTACGACATCACGCTCGATGGCAATACATTTCGATCCAGCCACCGCGTGGCAAGCGTCCCTTCGTGGCTGACGTTACTTACGGCGTTGCGATGGTTCACGGCCGATGGCGCATCGCCCTGGCGCGCTATCACCGGAGCCGCGAGTTCCACGGACAAAAGGAAGTACCGGTCTACGGCACGCTCACCATCGGCAGGCGCTTCTACGCGCCAGGACACGCGAGTACCCATGAAACGATCGATCCTGCCTCTTCCCGGTAACGAAGCGTTGGCAGCGGCGCTGGCCAAGGCTTGCCATGGCGAGATGGGCGCCCTCCATACTCAATCCTCAGTGGCATCTCGCGCCTGGTTTCAGGCTCATACCTCGTTGGACAAGACTGCTAGTTGACAACCGGTTGCCATTGATGGAAACTGGTTGTCATGAAGCGACGAAATTCATCTCCCTCTGCACCTGCCCCCAACGCTGTCGCCGTGACCGAATTGACCTTGGCGGTGTTTCGGCTGAACGGCGTATTGCTTCACTGGGGTGACAAGCTGGTCGCTCCGCTCGGACTCACCAGTGCACGGTGGCAGGTGCTGGGTGCGATCGCCCTTGCCGATGCGCCACTGACGGCTCCCCAGGTGGGCGGGGCAATGGGCGTCACGCGCCAGGGCGCACAAAAACAACTCAACCTGTTGGCTGAACAGGGGCTTGTCAAACCGCAGCCGAATCCAGCGAATCAGCGTTCGCCGTTCTACGCCCTGACGCCGGAAGGCTGGGCTCGGTACCGCAAGGCCGATGCCCTCTGGGCCGCGCAGGCTGCCGAACTGGCGGCGCTGATCCCCGTCAGCAAAGCCAACACCGCCGCCCGAACACTCGAATCCATGCTGCGCGAGTTGCAGACTGTTTCCCCATTTTCAAAGGCCCAACCATGAAATCGAAATTGCATGCCATCTTCGGAGCCGTCGCGATCCTTTGCATCACCACGTTCTGGCTCTCAACCCTCGTGTCAGAGCTTTTCATGGATCCGGCAAGTGTCGCTGCCGTCAAGAACGCGGTGTTGAGCGGCATGTGGCTCTTGATCCCGTCGATGGCGGCCACGGGCGGCAGTGGTTTTTCGCTCGCGAAGGGCCGTGGCGGCCGCCTGGTCGGCGTCAAGGGGAAGAGAATGAAGATCGTGGCGGCCAATGGCCTGCTGATACTGCTGCCCAGCGCATTCGTTCTGGCGTCGTGGGCCAACGCGGGGCGTTTCGACGCCATGTTCTATGCCCTGCAAGGCGTGGAGTTGCTGGCCGGCGCGGTGAACTTTTCACTGCTTGCATTGAATATGCGCGACGGCCTCAAGCTGAGCGGCCGGCTCGCTCCCAAACGACCTGCGCCTGGATCTTCCCGCTGATCCAAGCTGATCGCGTCGAGCCCGGTGCTCCGCCACCACCACTATGGGAGTTCAGCGGCGACGAAAACGTGCGGTACTCGGGGCAAGGCGGCGAAAGGCGTTGTGTTGAGTGCCGGAACTGAATGCGTGTCAGCGATCGGACATCAGTATTTCCGCGCGTTGGATACCCTCATCAATGGGAAATTGGCGGCCATGCATCGATGTGAACACGATGAGGCAGCGCACCTGTCCTTTCGATGCCGCATCGCCGGACCGAGCCTGCCAACGTTGCAATAACGCTTGCGACGTGCGCGGACTCGTGGCGCATACCGACATCATCGATCCGAAGGCGCGCGGCGCCATCGATTCGTGGGTGCACTTGCGGCGAGGGCGCGCGTCGGCGAGCACACAGAGCTCGTGCGGCTGGGCGCACAGCATGCCGTGCTCCTTGTGCCGCGCGAGCACGGCGGCGGCGCGTGGCACGGCAACACGAACCGACGAACAGCCGAAC
>NZ_JBDHSP010000133.1:0-4326 GCF_039808215.1 Paracoccus sp. (in: a-proteobacteria) | reverse complement strand
ACCCGAACAGGTCCGCGCCTTTCGCGACACCTGGAAGGACGGCATCCATTCCTACCTGACCTACCTGCGCGACCGGTTGACCGTGGCGCGCGATCTGCTGAGCGACAGCGGCAGCATCTTCGTGCAGATCGGCGACGAAAACGTCCACCGCGTGCGAGCGCTGATGGATGAGGTGTTTGGGGAGGGGAATTTCTGCGCGTCGATTTCAGTAAAGAAGACTACTGGGGCCGGAAGCCCTGCGATTGGCACGAAGGTTCTTGCCGGGACCCAAGACTATATCATTTGGTTTGCGAAACGAGCGGAGGCAGTCAAATATCGTCAACTCTACAGACGAAAAGACGAGAATACGACGGGATATGACTATGTCCGTTCTGTCACGGGATTCACGTTTCCCGCATCCACGGGCGAACAAGGCGAAGTATGCTCATTGGACAATCTAACGTCGCAAACGGGCGCTGACACAACAAGAGTTCCAGTTCAGTTCCATGGTATAGAATTCAAGCCTGCAACCGGCGGCTGGAAAACTAACGTTATTGGCATGTCGCGTCTCAAATGTGGCTACCGACTTGGGATCAAGGGAAAAACGCTGCGCTACGCCCGTGTGTTTGAAGACTTTCCGGTTCGGCCCCTCAATAACCTATGGGATGATATCTCACAGGGTGGCTTCGTGAGTTCGGAAAAGCTCTACGTCGTGCAAACTACGGCAGATGTGGTCGCCCGCTGCATCCTGATGACCACCGACCCCGGCGATCTGGTGCTCGATCCCACCTGCGGCTCGGGCACCACGGCCTATGTCGCCGAACAATGGGGGCGGCGCTGGATCACCATCGACACCAGTCGCGTCGCCGTGGCCCTCGCCCGCTCCCGCCTGATGGGCGCGCGCTATCCCTATTACCTGTTGGCCGACAGCAAGGAAGGGCAGCAAAAGGAAGGCGAGATCACCCGCACCCCGCCCAAATCCGCCCCCACCCACGGCAGCATCCGTCAGGGCTTCGTCTATGACCGCGTGCCGCACATCACGCTGAAATCCATCGCCAACAACGCCGAAATCGACGTGATCTGGGACAGGCTCCAGCCCGCCGTCGAGAATGCCCTCGCCGCCCTGAACGCCGCACTTGCAGGCCATTCCACCCCCTTCAAGGTGGAAACCGGCGGCCGCGCGGGCGCAAAGATCGACTTCACCGCGAGGGGTGAGGTCAAGCTCCCCTCTGGCGAGATGGCCCCGGCGAACAGCCTGATGGAATGGGAAATCCCGCGCGAGGCTCCCTCTGGCTGGCCCGCCACCGCGCAATCCGCCCTGAAGCGGTTCTGGGATGCCCGCATCGCCCGCCAGCGCGAAATCGACGCCAGCATCGCGGCCAAGGCCGAGTTCGAATACCTCTACGACAAGCCCTTCACCGACAATTCCAAGGTTCGCGTCGCCGGCCCCTTCACCGTGGAAAGCCTTTCGCCTCACCGCACCCTCGCCGTCGATTGGGATGACGAGCTGATCGACACCTACGAGGCCGCCGAGGGCAAGCGCAAGGCGGCCGAGGGTCCGCGCGACTTCACCGACTTCGCCCACATGATCCTGGAAAACCTGAAAGCCGCGGGCGTGCAGCAGGCGCACAAGGAGGACCGGATCACCTTCACCAGCCTCAAGGGCTGGCCCGGCAACTGGATCGCTGCCGAGGGCACCTTTATGGAAGGCGACACCCAGCGCCGCGCGGGCGTGTTCATCGGGCCAGAGTTCGGCACGGTGTCGCGCCCCGACCTGGTGGCCGCGGCGCGCGAGGCAGGCGACGCCGGTTTCGACGTGCTGATCGCCTGTGCCTTCAACTACGACGCCCACAGTTCCGAGTTCGACAAGCTGGGCCGCATCCGCATCCTGAAAGCCCGGATGAACCCCGACCTGCATATGGGCGCCGACCTGAAAACCACCGGCGCGGGCAACCTGTTCGTGATCTTCGGCGAGCCGGATATTCGCATCACCGATGCAGGCGACGATATGGTTCAGGTCCAGGTCTTCGGTGTGGACGTGTTCAAACCCCAGACCGGCGAGGTGCAAAGCGAAGGCACCGACGGCATCGCCTTGTGGATGCTGGACACCGACTACAACGAGGAGTCGTTCTTCGTTCGCCACGCCTATTTCCTGGGGGCGAACGACCCCTACAAGGCGCTGAAAACCACGCTGAAGGCCGAGATCGACGAAGAAGCCTGGGAGAGCCTGTATTCGGACACATCACGGCCGTTCGTGAAGCCGAAGTCAGGGCGGATCGCGGTCAAGGTCATCAATCACCTTGGGGATGAGGTGATGAAGGTATTTGCGGTGGAGTGATTCAATGAAGGCGCCAATTAGCAAGCCGGTCAACGACACGCAGCGCGCGTTCAACGAGCTCTGCGAAAAGGGCGGTGGGGTGAAAGGTGGCCCTGCCCGCGGCAAGGTATTGGCTTTGCTGAAGGAGTCGGGCCAGTCTCTCAACAAGATGGCCACTTCCGAGATGACCTCTCATCTGGCGGCCTTTCCCGCTGCCAACCCCTGGCATGTCTGCTTCGCCGTTGGCCTGTCCTGGGGCCACCTGGCTCAACTGGACCTCGCGTTCACGGAAGCTGTCTGCAACGTGCTCTCCGACTGGAACACAGCTGACCTTAACACCGCCAAGAGCTTCCACCTCGAGCGGGGCCCGACGCCCATCGAACAGTCGCTGACGGGCGCACACATGCTGTTCGGAAAGGTCACTCTTCCCAAGACCCTGCCTGATACGCTGGATAAACTCGGCAGGGCGCAAGAGCGGTGGCTCAGCCCCATACTGAATCCCAAGGAACGACCGCCGTACATCGGCGCGTGGAACGCGACGGCAATGTTCATGACTGCCTTGTTCGGTCAGCCTGCCCTAGCGATCTCGCAAAAATCACCACCGCCGATGTTGCCGCCCGGGGGGCCAATTTTTGCCGGGCTCAAGTTGCTTCACAATACCGGTATCCTCAGCAAATCTCCGGCTGGCAGCGAGCTGGACGACGCATCATTCGAGCCTGGCGCAATCTATGAAAACAATGGGCTGTTTGCTGAGCTCTGCGCTCAGCTTGCGGACTGGAGCCTGATCGACGTGCACTCGGGCGTATACATGCTGGGCACCAGGCATCCGCATTCAGGCAACTGGGTATAGGGGTTGGCGAACACATGGAATTTCGGATCGCCGACACCTTCACCGACAGTCTTGGCCGCCTGACGGCGCAGGAGCAGAAGGCGGCCAAAACCACCGCCTTCGACCTGCAACTGGACCCGACCTCGAACGGATTGTCCTTCCACAAGCTGGACCGCGCCAAGGACTCGAATTTCTGGTCGGTGCGGGTGAATGTCGATATCCGGATCATCGTCCACCGCACGGCCGCCAGCATCCTGCTCGTCTATGTCGATCACCACGACGACGCCTACAAATGGGCCGAACGGCGCAAGATCGAACGCCACCCGACGACCGGTGCCATGCAGCTGGTCGAGGTACGCGAGCGGGTTGAAGAGGTGGAAATCTTCAAACCGCGCGAGGTGGCCGCCACACCCGCCCCTGCTGCCAAACCTGCGGCCCGCCTGTTCGACAACCTGCGCAAGTTCGAACTGATGGCCTTTGGCGTGCCCGAAGAATGGGTTAACGACGTTCGCACAGCCACCGAAGACACGCTGTTCGACATCATCGAGCACTTGCCGCAAGAGGCGCAGGAAGCATTGCTGAAACTCGCCGTTGGCGAGAAACCACAACCGCCAGAGCCTGTGCCCGCCGAGGCCGATCCGTTTGCTCACCCGGACGCTCAGCGCCGCTTCCGCGTTCTGGCCAACGCAGAAGAACTGAAACAGGCGCTCGACTATCCCTGGGACAAGTGGGCGGTGTTCCTGCATCCGGCCCAAGCCGACCTCGTCGAACGGTCGTTCTCCGGCCCGACTCGGGTTTCGGGTTCGGCCGGGACGGGAAAGACCATCGTGGCGCTGCATCGAGCGGTCCATCTTGCCCGCGCTAATCCTTCTGCCAAGGTCTTGCTGACAACATTCTCGAAACCTCTGGCGAATGCCCTCCGAGCCAAATTGGCCAGCCTCGTGGGCAACGAGCCCACGGTTTCGGCGCGGATCATCGTCAGGGCGGTCTCGGCCGTAGGGTATGACCTTCATTCCGAGCGTTTCGGACAGCCCCAGATCGCCTCAAGCGCGCTGGTCAAGTCGCTGATCGATAAGGCAGCGGCCGAGGTCGAGGGGCACCGGTTCTCGCCTCAGTTCCTGATCGGAGAATGGAACGACGTCGTGGACGCTTGGCAACTTCGGTCGTGGGAGGATTACCGCGACGTGTCGCGCCTCGGGCG
>NZ_JBDHSP010000132.1:0-4342 GCF_039808215.1 Paracoccus sp. (in: a-proteobacteria) | reverse complement strand
TTGTCGATGATGTCTGAAATGGCCGTTTCGAGAGAATAACCGATATCCCTCAGACCCTCGATCAATGCCGCGGCGTGAGGAGTGGCATCTGCCCGTCTTGAAACGACAATTTCCTGCATGCGAACCCTTGGCAGTACAATCACGCTCTACTCTGGCGCGAACGGATCGTCGTTACAAGGTGCGCGAAGTGCCTCAGAGGTTGAGGGTGTCCGGTTTTGTCAGCGATGCATGGACTAGCGCTGCAATCTGCCTTGCAAGGAATGGTGGCACCGCGTTTCCGACCTGAACATACTGCTGTGTCCGGTTGCCGAGGAACAAGTAGTCGTCGGGGAAGGTCTGCAGCCGGGCGGCCTCGCGCACCGTCAGGCTCCGACACTGCAAAGCGTCCGGGTGGATGAAATAGTGACCGTCCTTCGAGATGTGGCTGGTTACGGTTGTCGAAGGCTCGTGTGCAAGCTGGACACGGAAGCGGTCGTTGAAGACACCGCTGTGCCAGTTCCGATGATCCGGGCTGAGGGCCAGCGGGAAGTCGGCCGCCTTCGGGCTATAGCCGCGCACCTTGCCGAAGACCGCGGCGAACAGGTAGCGGCCGAGGTCCGTGGCCATGTGACCCCTGGTTTCGTGCTGAGCCAGCGCGAGCAAGCCGGGCCGCTCCAGCCAACGCATCAAGTCGTCATTCGACGTTCCGTAGGCCGAAGGTAGCATGACGGAAGACCGGCGGGTTTCGGCGCCGTGCTTCAGTACTTTCCTGATCTCCCGGAATTCCGACGCGAGGGTACCGTCTTCGTCGCTCTTGGAAATCTTCGCGAGCAGGCTGGCGAACCCTGCGACCTCCTTTCTCCATGCCTCGGCGGCGTCTGACGCGCGGCTGATGCCGCTGCGCAGAGGCGGCATGTTGCCGATGGTCTCATCGACCGTGCGGGTTGGGCCCGACACTGAAATGGTCGCGCCGACCGCCCGCGCCGCCAGATCGGACCGGATCCCAACGATGATGACGCGGTGGCGGCGCTGCGGAACACCGAATTGTTCGGCACGCACGATGAAGTCGGATGGCTGTCCCGCCTCTTGCAGGGTGGCCATACCGTCGGCAAGGCGGATCGCCCGAAGCTCGTAGTGATGGCCGTGACCCGTGCCAAGCGAGGCCAGGTCTTCCATCAGCATCTCGAAAACCAGTCGGCTTTCGACGGTCGAGGACAGCATGCCCTTGACGTTTTCCATGACGAAAGCGGCCGGGCGCAAGCGGTCCAGCACGCGGATGTATTCGCGGAAAAGGTAATGCCGATGGTCTTCCTCTGGGACGTAGTCCGTCTTGCCGCGCGAACGGGCCCGTCCGACCAGCGAATAGGCCTGACAGGGCGGGCCCCCGATCAGGATCGTGTCGTCGAAGCTCTGTTGCAGCCGACCGATAGCCTCGTCGATGGCTGTTGCGGCTGCATCACTGCCAAGCTCAAGACAGCGAGCTTCGGTCGTCGCCTCTGTCCATGCGGTGGCGTCTACCTCGGACCAGTCCGGCTCTTCCGTCAGAGTGGCATGGAACTTCACGAAGGCTTCCGGAAGGGCGCCGTGTCGCGAAACATGGTCACGCAGAAAGGCGCGTAGGCGAAGTGTCCGATGTGCCGATGCCTCCTTCTCCACCGAAATCCCGATGCGGAAGGGATGCTGCCCGCCAACATCAAGCGAGGCGAATCCCTCTCCAAGGCCGCCCGGACCTGCAAACAGATCGACAATGCCGAAAGTGGCTGGCAAATCAGAGACCTCTCGAATTCGGATCACTGGCTGTATACTAGGTCCATCGGCCGAGGCCAGGGGGCAAATGACCGACATCGTCGACAGCCAGACCCGTTCCCGTATGATGGCCGGCATCCGCGGAAAGGATACGAAGCCGGAACTGGTGCTCCGGCGGTCCCTGCACGCGCTGGGCTTCCGCTACCGCCTCCATGCGAAAGGCATACCCGGCAAGCCGGATCTTGTGCTGCCGAAATACAAGGCCGTCATTTTCGTGCACGGGTGCTTCTGGCACCGGCACCCGGGCTGCCGTTACGCAAGCACTCCGGCAACACGCCCGGAGTTCTGGGCATCGAAGTTCAGCTCGAATGTGGCGCGTGACAGTGCCGCTAGATCGGCGCTGTTGCTGGCCGGTTGGAGGGTTGCGACAATCTGGGAATGCGCCCTGCGAACCGAAGCTGGTGTTGCTGCCGTCCGGGACGTCGTTTCGGGATGGCTTCAAGGTGATGGTCGAGAGCTTGAAGTCGGAGAGACGGATATTTGGGCGCCCAAACACCGGAGAAGCGGCCCGGTAGGGTCTGAACGGACATGAAAGGTCCGAGCGTGGGTCGGACAGTCCGGAGCTGCGATATGACGGTCCGTCTGACATGTCACCGGCTCCCCTCCCAGGGTCGCGCCTTCGGCATCGCCCCTGTCACCTCAACCTCTCGCAGCATCCCGCCCGCGATCAGCCCCTCGCGAACCCAGCCCAGCGCCTGCCACCAGTCGTCATAACCACGCCGGGCGGCCTCGATCTGCTGCGGGTGGGGCGTGAACGTGACCGGACAGGCCAGGATGTCGATGGTTTTCCATGTGGCTCGCGCGCCCGCGCCACGCACACGGACGCGTTCGGTCCCTACGACGATGGCGCCCGCATGTGTGCCGTGCTGGTTCTGCTTGACGATGGTCGGCACGCAGCGCGGGACCGCGCCGGGCATCCAGTCGGGGGTCAGCCCGGCGCGGGCCAGTTCGGCAACGCGGATCGCCATGCGCTTGCCGCCGAGGCTGTCGGGGATCCCGGCGACGGTGGCCGCGATGACCTCGGCGTCCTCGTGGGTGTAGCTGCCGATCTTGTGCTGGCCGCCGTCGATCTTGCAGCCCAGGACGGCACGTTGCAGCAGCACGTATTCCAGGCCGAAGCCGAAGCCTCCCTCGGTGACGTCCGGGGGCAGGGGCATTTCCAGCTGCGCCTGTTCGATCCGGAACGCCCATTCCAGCGCCGCCTGTACGCCCAGCGCGCGCTTGAGCCTGGTGCAGCTGACACGACCGTGGAAACTCATGGCTGCAATCCTTCAAGGAAATCCATCTGCGCCGGGCGCTGGGCCTGGTACGTCGGCCGCCAGATCCACGGGCCCGAGGCCATGGGCAGCTGCGAGAGCGCGCCACGCATGTGCTGCTGCCAGAGGGTGAACTCCGTTGCCGAGCAGGCGCAGAGCGCGTGCCCGATGGGCCAGCCCATCAGCCATCCGACGAAGAGCGGGTTCAGCCGCCGCCGCGACCGGCCCTTCAGGATCCGCCGCGAGACGGCGCGCCCATGCGAGGCAATCATCGAAGCCCAGAGCGGGCGCGAGATCGGGGCGTGTGGCGAGGACCGCGGCCCATCCGGCGAGATCGCCGGGGCCGGGCGGGTGAAGCCCTGTTCCGCCCGGTAGTGCAGCAGGTCCATTCGGGACTTGCCGTCGGTGCGGGTGATGCTCGCCTCGCTGCTGCCCTTCCAGTTCTGCGCCGCCGGTGTCGGCCACTGGTTCGGCAGGGCTTTCGCGATGCCCAGCGCCAGTGCTTCCGCCTTCCGGGTAAAGTCGCTGTTCCCGGCTGGGTTGTAGCGGCCAGTGCCGGGATGCAGGCTCATCGGTGTGGGCCAGGATGAAGATACGCAGCCGCTCATGCGGCGCGCCGACCTCTGCCGCCGAGAACAGGCCCGCCGCAGGCGTGTAGCCCAATCCCCAAAGCTCTCCCAGGACGGTTTCGAGGCCGAGGGTGACGTGACCGGCGACATTTTCGAGGAAGACCCATTCTGGGCGGCATTCTCCGATGACGCGTGAGACGTCGGGCCAGAGGTGGCGGGGATCGTCGGCGCCACAGCGCTTTCCGGCCGCGCTGAAGGGCTGGCAGGGATATCCTGCGAGGACGGCGTCGAATGCGCCGCGGAAGGGGCGGGCGTCGAAGCTGCGCAGGTCGGTCCAGATCGGGGCCGGGGCGAAGTATCCGGTGCGCTGGGCGGCGATGAGGACAGCGCGCGGCCAGTCCTCCCATTCGACGAAGGCGCGGGTGTGATAGCCCGGTTCTGCGAGCATGAGGCCCAGATCAAGGCCTCCGCCGCCTGCGCAGAGGGACAGTCCGTGCCGGGGACGTGACACCATGCCATTCACCGCACCCCGCGCTCGCGCAGGCGTTCGGCTGTCACCAGCCCCCGGGCCAGCATGGCATCGCGCATCGTGTTGCTGATCGCGCTGACCGGCAGATAGCGGTCCGAGTTGACCAGATCGGCATAGAAGGCCGGAAGGTCGGTGATCGGCTTCGCACCCGGGGCGGGGGGCGTCTTGGGCTTCCGCCGTTTCCGCCCGGCATCCTCGACCTT
>NZ_JBDHSP010000131.1:0-4444 GCF_039808215.1 Paracoccus sp. (in: a-proteobacteria) | reverse complement strand
GGCTGATCGGCGCCTGAAACCCGCCCCTGGATCCGGCTCACGGATTAACATTATCTTTGCCATGATGGTCATGATGGTATCTCTGGTTATGCGTTACCCGGGTTATTGTGGCGGGCAAGGGGAGTTTCGGGTGGGGCGGTGGAGCGCCTTTGCCCGGGGATCGGGGGCTGCGGGGCGGTGCCCGGCAGGATGAGCGGGGGGCGAGATGGGCAAACTGGATTTCGGCGTGGTTCTCGAACGCTGGCCCGAGCTTTTGCAGGGCGTGGCCGGGACCTTGTGGCTGGCGCTGTCGGGGATGGCGCTGGCGCTGCTGATCGGGATCGGCGGCGTCTCGATCCGCCGCTCGGGGCACCGCATCGGCGCGGCGGCGGTCACCGTCTTTGTCGAGGCGATCCGCAACACGCCCTTCCTCGTGCAGATCTTCTTCATCTTCTTTGCCCTGCCGCTGGCCGGGATCCGGCTGAACCCGACGGTGACCGCGATCATCGCGCTGGGGATCAACGGCGGCGCCTATGCCATCGAGATCATCCGCGGCGGCGTCGAGAGCATCCCGCCCGGCCAGACCGAGGCCGGGCTGGCGCTGGGGATGCATCGCGGCGAGGTGTTTCGCGTCATCGTGCTGAAGCCGGCGCTGCGCGCGATCTTTCCCTCGCTGTCGAGCCAGTTCATCCTGCTGACGCTGACCACCTCGATCTGCACCTCGATCTCGGCCTTTGAACTGACCCAGGTGGCGCAGCGCATCGACGGCGACACCTTCCGCAGCTTCGAGGTCTATTTCACCGTGACGCTGATCTATCTGGTGCTGTCCTGGCTGATCATGGTCCTGCTGGCCTTCATCAGCGGCCGCGCCTTCAACTATCCCACGCGCTAGGCCGAAAAGGGGGGCATCATGCCGCATCTTGGCGTCGACGAAATCCTGTTCCTGCTCCAGGGCCTGAAATGGACCGCCTTCCTGACGGTGATCGGCTTTGCCGGCGGCATCGTCTTCGGGCTGGCGGTGGCGCTGTGCCGGGTGGCGCCGCAGCGCTGGCTGCGGCTGCTGGCCACCGCCTGGATCGGGGTGTTCCAGGGCACGCCGCTGCTGCTGCAGCTGTTCGTGGTGTTCTTTGGCCTGCCGCTGTTCGGGGTGAACGTCAGCGCCTGGGCCGCGGTGGCGATTGCGCTGACCGCGCATGCCAGCGCCTTTCTGGGCGAGATCTGGCGCGGCGCCATCCAGGCCATCCCCCGGGGCCAGACCGAGGCCGCGCATGCCCTGGGCATGCGTTACCGTGCGCGCATGTTCGACGTGGTGCTGCCGCAGGCGCTGAAGATCTCGTTGCCGGCCACGGTGGGCTTTCTGGTGCAGCTGCTCAAGGGCACCTCGCTGGCGGCGATCGTGGGCTTCATCGAGCTGACCCGGGCGGGGCAGATCATCTCGAACCAGACCTACCAGCCGCTTTTCGTCTTTGGCGTGGTGGGCCTGCTCTATTTCTTCATGTGCTGGCCGCTGTCGCTCTGGGGGCGGCGCATGGAACTGCGCCTGACCCGGGCCAGCCGCTGAGCGAAGGCCCGCCGCAAGACGGCAGACAACCACAACAAGGAGGACCAGATGACCATCACCCTGAACCTTACCACCCTGCGCCACATGGCGCTGGCCGGCGGCATCGCCCTGGCGGCGCTGTTCGCGCAGGACGCGCAGGCACGCTCGGTCGAGGATGCCAAGGCCGCGGGCACGGTGCGCATCGGCATCCAGGGCGACAACTGCCCCTGGGGCTGCATCAACTCGACCGGCGCGGCCGACGGCTATGACGCCGACATGGGCAAGGCCTTTGCCGCCTTCCTGGGCGCCAAGGCGGAATTCGTGCCGCTGGCGGTGGCCAACCGCATCCCGGCGCTGGTGACCGACAAGGTGGACGTGCTGTTCGCCACCATGGCCATGTCGCCCGAGCGCGCCAAGTCGATCCAGTTCTCGATCCCCTATGCCGCCAACCAGCTGGCGGTGGTCGGGCCGGCCGACATGGACCTGTCGACGGCGCAATCGCTGGGCGGGCACCGCATCGGCGTGCCGCGCGCCTCGGCCCAGGACACGGCGCTGACCGCGATCGCCCCGTCCGGCACCGATATCCTGCGCTTTGACGACGATGCGGCCAATATCCAGGCCCTGCTCTCGGGCCAGGTCGAGGCCCTGGGCGGCAACCAGTTCTATATCCAGCGCCTGGAACAGGCCAAGCCCGGCCAGTTCAAGGTGCAGCTGCCGCTGACCGCGCTTTACAACGGCGTCGGCACGCGCCCGGGCGAGAAGGACTGGAACGAGCAGGTCAACGCCTTCCTGACCGAATTCATGAAGACGCCGGAATTCGCCGCCATCTACAACAAGTGGATGCATATGGACCCGCCGGAACTGCCGGCCACGATGGACGGCGTGCCCTTTACCGTCGCGCCGTGACGCCGGCCTGCCGGGGCGGGCGCGCTTTCGCCCCGGCAGCCGGCCCGCATTCGTCAAAGGACAGCAGAAGATGAACACGCCAGTCTCGCTTGCGGTCATGGGGGCCGGTCTGATCGGCAGGCGCCATGCCATGCATGTCGCCGCCAGCCCCGATGCCCGGCTGCTTTGCGTCATCGACCCGACGCCGGCCGGGCAGGCGGTGGCGCAGGAACACGGCGCCCGCTGGGTGCCCGACCTTGCGGCGGCGCTGGCGCAGGGGCTGCGCCCCGAGGGCGTCATCGTCGCCACCCCCAACCAGGTGCATATGCAAAACGGCCTGGACTGCATCGCCGCCGGCATCCCGGCGCTGGTGGAAAAGCCGCTTTGCGACGATCTGGCCGATGCCGGCCGCCTGGTCGATGCCGCCGAGGCCGCGGGCGTGGCGCTGCTGACCGGGCATCACCGCCGCCACAACCTGCTGATGCAGAAGGCGCGCGAGATCATCGCGACCGGCCGGATCGGCACGCCGGTGGTCGCCCATGCCATGTTCTGGCTGTTCAAGCCCGACGATTATTTCGACATCGGCTGGCGGCGGGAAAAGGGCGCCGGCCCGGTGTTTCTGAACCTGATCCACGACGTGGACAACCTGCGCCATCTTCTGGGCGAGGTGGTGGCGGTCACCGCGCGCGAATCCAACGCCATCCGCGGCCATGCGGTCGAGGAGACGGCGGTGATCCTGCTGGAATTCGCCTCGGGGCTGCTGGCCACCGCCTCGGTCTGCGACGCCACCGTGGCGCCCTGGAGCTGGGAGATGACCACGGGCGAGAACCCGGCCTATCCGCGCGCGGAGGAGCATTGCTACCTGATCGGCGGCACGCATGGCTCGCTGGCGCTGCCGGGGCTCGAGCTGCGCACCGCCCAGGGGCTGCGCAGCTGGTATTCGCCGTTCGATCTGTCGCGCCCCGGCGTCGCGAACGAAGATCCGCTGTCGCGCCAGGTCAGCCAGTTCGCCCGGGTGATCCGCGGCCAGGAGCCGCCGCTGGTCTCGGGGCGCGACGGGCTTGAGACGTTGCGCGTCATCGACGCGGTCAAGCGCTCTGCCGCCGGCGGCGGGCGCATCACCCTTTGATTTCTGGCAAGGAGAGGCTGGACATGGACGACATCCTGATCCGCATGGAAAAGGTCGAGAAATGGTATGGCAATTTCCATGCGCTGAAGAATATCAACCTCAGCGTGCGGCGCGGTGAAAAGATCGTGCTTTGCGGGCCATCGGGCTCGGGGAAATCGACGCTGATCCGCTGCATCAACAACCTCGAGGCGATCAAATCCGGGCGCATCACCGTCGACGGCACCGAGCTGACCGACAGCCAGGAGTCGATCGACAAGGTGCGCCGCGAGGTGGGCATGGTGTTCCAGCAGTTCAACCTGTTCCCGCACAAGACCGTGCTCGAGAACTGCATGCTGGCGCCGATGCGGGTGCGCAAGCTGTCGCGCGACGCGGCCGAGGCGCTGGCGCGCAAGTTCCTCGAACGGGTGCGCATCGGCAACCAGGCGGACAAATATCCCGCGCAGCTGTCGGGCGGCCAGCAGCAGCGCGTGGCGATCGCGCGGGCGCTGTGCATGGAGCCCAAGGCGATGCTGTTCGACGAGCCGACCTCGGCCCTGGACCCCGAGATGGTCAAGGAGGTGCTGGACACGATGATCGGGCTGGCCAATGACGGCATGACGATGATCTGCGTCACGCATGAGATGGGCTTTGCCCGCCAGGTCGCCGACCGGGTGATCTTCATGGCCGAGGGCGAGATCATCGAAGAGGGCGAACCCGAGGCCTTCTTTCGCAACCCCGCCCAGGAACGCACCCGCGCCTTCCTGGGGGAAATCCTCGCCCATCACTGAGCGCAGGCGCAGCGACCAGGCAAAAAGGCCCGCATCCCGGCAGGGATGCGGGCCTTTCGCCTGCCACCCGCCGAGGCGCTACTCCTCGCCCGCCCGATGCGCCAACGTCGCCCGCACCCAGTCCTGATCACGCACCGCCTCGCC
>NZ_JBDHSP010000130.1:0-4703 GCF_039808215.1 Paracoccus sp. (in: a-proteobacteria) | reverse complement strand
TGTCCGGCGCCAATCACGAGGAGAACGAGCCGGTCCACCTCGTGGTCAAGGACATGGAGTTGCAGAAGCGCTCCGAGCACGACGTGTTCGCCGGTCCCTCGACGCGCTACTGTCCCGCCGGAGTCTACGAATGGGTGGACAAGGACGGCAATCCCGCCGCCGATCCCGCCGCGCAGGACGTGCGTTTCGTCATCAACGCGCAGAACTGCGTGCACTGCAAGACCTGCGATATCAAGGACCCCAACCAGAACATCAACTGGGTTCCGCCGCAGGGCGGCGAGGGGCCCGTCTACCAGGGCATGTGACGGCGGGCCGTCAGCCGTCCCGGCCGGCCGCGGCGGCGGACGCCGTCGCCGTCTTGTCGTCGTCCGGCCGCGTCTTCGGGGTCACGCTGAACTCGACGAGGATCGGCAGATGGTCCGAGCCTGCGGGCCCGAGCTTCTGCGCGGAGCGGATGGCGACGCCGCCCTTCGAGAACACCTGGTCGATCGGCAGGCCGGCGAAGCGCAGCCAGTCGGGCATGCGCCGCCACATCCATGTCGGCCCGACCGAGGGCATCACCGTCAGCCCGCCCTGGGCGGCCAGCAGGCGCACGGCGGCGCTCCAGGGGGCTGCGTTGCAGTCGCCGGCCGCGATGGCGTCGGCGCCGAGCGAGGCAAGCGGCGCGGCGAGCCGCATGATCTGCCGCACCTGCCGTTCCGGCCACGGCCAGCCGAGATGCACGGCCGCCACGTCGACCACGGTGCCGCCGAGATCCACCTTCGCCAGCGCCAGCGCGCCGGACCCGAAGCAGCGCGGCTCGCTTCCTTCCGCGAACGGCCGCCGCGACAGGATCGTGGTTCCGTAGACGCTGCCGCAGCTGACGCGGTAGGGATAGGCGTGCTGGATCAGCGCCAGCTTGGCCTGCCACATCTGCGAGCTTTCCTCGAAGGTGATGATGTCGGGCTGGCTGGAGCCGACCAGCGACAGCACCTTTTCCGGGGTCGGGTTGTTGAAGCGCAGGTTCATCTGGAGGAGGCGGTAGACCGCCGGCCCGTCCGCGGCGGGCGCGGCCCCGGCCTGGCCGGGCGCCGCCAGCCCCATCATCGTCGCCGGGCTGGTGAACAGGCAGGCGCCGGCGAACACCAGCACGGACAGCGCCGTCAGCCGGAACCGGCTCGCCAGCAGCGGCAGCGACAGCAGCGCCGCCGCGACGGCGAAATGCACGCGAAAATGGCTGAAGGCGTCGAGATAGGACGATTGGTCGCCGAAATAGCCGGCCAGCACCATCGCCGCCAGCGCGAGAACGGCGGCGAGCGCGGCGAGGACGATCAGGGGCGGTCGCGTCACGGGCGGCTTCATGGTAGCGGACTGATACGGGGAAATGCGGCTCATTGATGATAGGCAATAGCGGCCGCGTCCCGGTCAGGCAACAAGCCACGAACGGAGCGACGACGATGACCGATGCCCGCCTTGCCGCAGTCCTTTTCCTGCTGGCGGCGACGGCCGTGCCCGCCCGCGCGGACGGACAGGTCGCGGAGAGGGTCGTCACCTATCCGATCGCCGGCAGCACCGGCATCGAGCTCTACCGTTCGATCGGCGAGCGCGGGCCGAAGGTGGGGCCGATGCGGGCCATCGCGCACACCACCTTCGACCTCAAATGGTCGCGCAAATACGAGCCGCGCGGCGACGCCTGCGTGCTGGCCGCCGCCAGGCCGTGGCTGACCGTCACCTACACGGTGCCGAAGCCGTCGGGGGCGCTGTCCGCCGCAGTCCGGGCGAGGTGGGACGTTTTCGCGGCCGGCGTGCTCGCCCACGAGAAGGTGCACGGCGAGAGCATCAAGGCGATGGTGAGGACGATAGAAGGCTTCTCCGTCGGCTTCACCGTGGACGGCGACCCTGGCTGCAAGAAGATCCGCGCGGAGCTCACCGCCCGGCTCGCGGCGGCCTCCGCCGCCCAGCGCCGGGAGGGACGCGACTTCGACCGCGAGGAGTTCAGCGACGGCGGCAACATGCAGCGCCTGATCCTCGCGCTGGTGAACGGCGGCTGAGGCCGGCGGGCGGCGCGCTACTGGAACGCCGTCTCGGAGAAGCTCCTCAGCTTGCGCGAATGCAGCCGCTCCATCGGCATCGCGGCCAGCTTCTCCATCGCCCTGATGCCGATGGTGAGGTGCTGCGCCACCTGCCGCTTGTAGAACTCGGTGGCCATGCCCGGCAGCTTGAGCTCGCCGTGCAGCGGCTTGTCGGAGACGCAGAGCAGCGTGCCGTAGGGCACGCGGAAGCGGAAGCCGTTGGCCGCGATGGTCGCCGATTCCATGTCGAGCGCGATCGCCCGCGATTGCGACAGCCGCTGAACCGGGCCGCGCTGGTCGCGAAGCTCCCAGTTGCGGTTGTCGATGGTGGCGACCGTGCCGGTGCGCATGATGCGCTTGAGGTCGTAGCCGGACAGGCCGGTGACCTCCTGCACCGCCTCCTGCAAGGCGACCTGGATCTCGGCGAGCGGCGGGATCGGGACCCATACCGGCAGGTCGTCGTCCAGCACGTGGTCCTCGCGCACATAGGCGTGCGCCAGAACGTAGTCGCCCAGCGCCTGCGTGTTGCGCAGGCCGGCGCAATGGCCGAGCATGACCCAGGCGTGCGGCCTCAGCACGGCGATGTGGTCGGTGATGGTCTTGGCGTTGGAGGGGCCGACGCCGATGTTGACCATGGTGATGCCGCCATGGTCGCGCTTCTTGAGGTGGTAGGCCGGCATCTGCGGCGCCCGCGCAGATATCGTGCTCGCGGCCGGCTGCGTCTCGCCGGCCATGGTCACCAGATTGCCCGGCTCGACGAACTCCGTGTAGCCCTCGCCGCCCGCCGCCATGCGCTCGCGGGCGCGGGCGCAGAATTCGTCGATGTAGAACTGGTAGTTGGTGAACAGGACGAAGTTCTGGAAATGCTCGGGGCTGGTGGCGGTGTAGTGCGCCAGCCGGTGCAGCGAATAGTCGATGCGCTGCGCGGTGAACACCGCCAGCGGCCGCGGCTCGCCCAGCCCGACCTCCAGCGTGCCGTTGGCGATATGGTCGTCGGTGCCGTCGAGGTCCGGCACGTCGAACAGGTCGCGGATCGGCCGCCGGATGCGCTCGGCCGCCGAGCCGTCGACGTAGGTGCCCTCGAGGAAGGCGAAATGCAGCGGGATCGGCGTCCCGGATTCGCCGACCGTGACCGGCACGCCGTGGTTGCGCATGATGAGCCGGAGCTGCTCGGTGAGATAGGTCCTGAACAGGTCCGGCCGGGTGACGGTGGTGGAGAAATGGCCGGGCGTCGGCATGTGGCCGTAGGCCTGGCGCGAATCGACCAGCGAGAAGGACGTCGTGGTGACCCCGACCTCGGGATAGAAGGCGCGGTAGCGCCGGCTGGTGTCGCCGCTCGCCGCCACCTCCATGAAGGAATCGCGCAGGAAGCGGGTGTTGCGCTCGTAGAGCATCTGGAGCGCGGCGACCGCCTCGTGCGCATCGTCGAAGCTCTGCCGGGGATAGGGCTCCGGCATGACGATCGATTCGATGGCCTGGGGATAGATTCGCTTTTCCATGACCCATTATAGGGATTCGGATCCGCGGTGGGGAGGGGGCGCCCTCGCTGTCGTCCCGGCCGGGCCGGCTCACCCGCGCCGCAGGCTGACCAGCAGCACGAGGCCGATGCCGCTCCGCTTCATCGCGGGCGCCTCGATGGTGGCGCCGCCGGGCTTGACGGCAGGCACCGCCAGCACCGGGGCGGCCAGGCACAGGAGCACCGCGCCGGCGCGCGCCGCCAGCCCGAGACCGCGGCGGATGTTCGGGCGCGCGCTCACCAGGCGTTCCCGCGCAGGCCCTGGCCGATGCAGGCGAACCCGCAGCGATGGGAGCTGGCTTCCTCCCAGTTGCGCTGCGGACGGCTGGCCTCCGCCACGAGGATGGCGAAGACCATGCCGAACAGCGTCATCAGCAGGCACACGATGGTGAAGCGGCGGGCGAGCATGGCTGTCTCCTTGATATGGACACAGCAATGCCACGATCAGCCTGAACCGCCTCTGATGCGGCCGTTCATCCGCGGTTCAAATTGATTAAAGTTTTCGGCGCGGCCGGCTCACAGCTTGTGCCAGGCCTGGCTCTTGCAGATCAGGCCTCCCAGCACGCAGCCTTTCATGTTCAGCGTGGTGCCGGAAAGCGTGGCCTTGCCCGAGTAGGTCTTGTCCGTGGCGGGATCGGTGATGGAGCCGGTGTAGTAGTTTTCGCCGGACGTCTTCAGCGAGCCGATGGTCTTGCCGGCATATTTGCCGGTCTTCAGCGTGATCGAGAAGGAGCCGCCGCCGGAAATCGACGCCGTCTCGCCCGACTGGGTCTTCCAGTTGCCCTCGATCGGATCGGCGAGCGCCGCGCCCGTCACGATCAGGGCGGCTGCGAGAGCCATGCTTGCCTTGCGGAACATCGAGAACCTCCTCCCTTGCTGCGGCCGTCACCCTCCCGGCCCGGTGCGCGTCCTGCGCGGACGCAGGCTATTCCGGGAAACCGCGAAGCGGAAGCCGGTGCCGCAGCGGAAGCGCACGACATTTTTCAGCCTGCGCCGCCTGCCGGCAAGGCCTCGATCTGCGGGATCGCCGGCGCAGCCATGCCTCGGCGTGGTTAGCGGAGTCTTGCGCCGCGCCCCTCGCATTTTCATCGCAATCGAGCGGAAACCCAGCAAATGCCGGGCTCGCCATCCTTAAC
>NZ_JBDHSP010000129.1:0-4885 GCF_039808215.1 Paracoccus sp. (in: a-proteobacteria) | reverse complement strand
GCCCGGGTGGAATTTTCTATAACTAATTCTGTATTGCCACTTCCCCTGGCCTTTAACTTTACTGTGTCGCCATAGATTTGGGTGGTTTGGGTGCGTGCGATTAATGCACTAAAAAATAAAGTGATGGTATATATTAATTTCTTCATCATGCTAAAATTGTAAAGCCCGGTACCCCGGGCAGATAAAAAATAAATTTTTTTGTTGCTGTACTTTCATCAACAGTAAATGGCACTTCGATTTTTTCTGCAAGGTCGCCTGTCGTGTATTGCCAAAATTGGAATACAGGAAACAAGCCAAATTTGGCCTGCCGGTCTGAAGTCATTAAAACTTCGAGTGTCGCCTCAGTATTGAACTCAATTCGTTCTTTCAATATTCCTGACATTGTCGTTTCTTTTACATATCCTTCATAAAAAAAAAGCGAGTTGCTATCTGTTACCATTTTTCCGGAAAAGCCCTTAATGCCATCATTTGTAATACCTGTAGAAAAATCAACCGTGATATAAGCAGGAAGGCAGCCGTTCCCAACCTGGTAATAAAAGTCAACCGGGCAATTTGCATCATAGCAAAGTGCAATAAGTGGCACGTTCATCATTGCTAAAGCCTGTTCCTGCAATTCTGCATAAGATCCCGGCAAAAAAAAATCAAAGACCTGCTCTGACCTGTTTAAGCCGAGGTCGCCAAGCATGTGTGAACTCAGTTTGTTTTTGCGTGGTGCACATTGCATTTTTATGAAACCTTTTCCAGGATTGAACTGATGATCTATAGAAATTACAACTGTATCGCCAATTGGCTCTTTAATACCACCAGGTAGGAACCATTCTACAGGCGCGAACCAAAATGATTCGGCAAGCCCGGACCCTACATTTTTGGGTGATAGCAAATGTTGAAACATATTGCTAAAGTAGAATGGTAAAAAAATCAGGAAAAGGACAAATAAAAATTAAATAAATGTGCCTGTTGCGGGTGGTTGGTTGAATTTTTTATCTCTACGAAAATTAAAATTGAATTCGCAACGATAGCCGAATTGATTATCGAATATGGGGCCAAATGGGGTTATGGAATAATTGAGATTGAAAAATTCAAACGGCGTGGTACAACGATCTGTGCCGCTGTAATGATCTGCCCATATTTTCTGTAAAACATCTGTCATTATTTTTTCTGCAAACGAAAAAGCATCCATTTCACTGGCAAAATTTTCCGGCAATGCGGATGCCACAATGCTAAAAGCGCCGAGATAACTATTCCGTACATCGTATTCAATTTCAGCACTTGTGTTTGTTTCGTATAATTCGAGTAATAGCGCGGGGAAACTCACTTTAGATCGAAGGCCTGTAATGGCTTCATCGGCGGACCACCGTGTAAAATGAACGCTGCCCGGAGGCGCATCGCCTGTTTCTCCTGCCGGATTGTGTTGTAAATCTACCTGGTGAACTGCCAGTTGACGAAAATAATCGGTGTATGCAGTAACGGTAGCATTGATCATGATACTAATTTTTTATTGTTTTGCGCGGAAATATTCATATCAAGAAAAAATTCTTTTAACAACATGCGGCGAATATCTTCACGGCTGCCATTTTTCTCTCCGGCGCCTGCATGAATGCATTTTGTAAAGACAAGCATATCCGGTTCATCAGAATTGATGCCACTTTCGTATAAATAAGGAAACCACCCCTGCAGTAGTGAACGGCACCCGGAATACCAGGCAAAAATTGCGTAAAGTTGGGATTCGGGCAATTTCGAAAATGCTGCTGTAAATGGCTCGTGATTATATGTAAGCCATTTGTGTTTTTCTGCGTTGAAATACATATAATCCTGCCCTTTTTGCCGCCAAAGGATAGCTGTAAGCCGCGCCATGGGTTCCGGGCGGGGATCCGTAATAAAATCCTGGTAAAATATTTCTGTATCTTCAAATTCACCACAAGTGATGCTGTCGAAATTGTCTTCCGGGCCAATAAAATTCGTGCCTGAAATATCTATTAAAGGGAAATGTTGCCGTGTAAGATTGTTTGATTTATATAAGAAATCGAGTAAGTCTATTGCTGCCAATGCTGCATCTTCGGGGTCCAAATACGTGGATGGATTGTCTTTTAATTCCTTTATATCCTTTGCTCTGTTTCTAAAAATAAAATCGAATATAGCGGCTTTTTGAAATTGTATTAGCTTACCCTCATAGAGTTGTTCCGCGCAAATAAATAACAATTCTTCGGTGGTAAGTTCATCCCATTCGGAAGGAAATGGGATTGTGTGGGAGAATTGTAATGGCACTGATAATGTGATGGTATTCATGAGGTAAAGGTGGTGGGGTGGGGCGGCGTGGAAAAGGACAGATTTATTTCTCCCACTTTTCTTCGCTGATTTTATGCCAACCTAAATCCTGCAATAATTTGCAAGCATACGAATAAGAAACTTTGCCTTTTTTAGAATTCAGCTTAATTACCGCTGCATGGCGGCGTTCCAATACATCTTTATACCAGTTTTGATGCTGCATCACTTCTGTTAAAAGATCAATTGCATTCATTTTCTTCTTCATTTTTTATTAATTCATTACGATAAGGCAAAGTTAGAGTAAGATTTAAATTCAGGTTGAAAAAATCATGGTTTGCAATTTTTATAGCCGAATCCAAATTGCTGCACCGTATATACCTGTGAAATGAATGTGTGGACTTGTGGCCGGTAATCTGCATGATATCCAATTCGCGAAGCCCTGAGAGAAATGCGTTTGTCGCGAAAGTCCTCCTTGCAGTATGGCTACTCATTAATTCTGCTTTCAATCGTGCCGTATCAATTCGTTGGCCGCCCTCTGTGCGGGTAAATACGACCTCAGAATCAATTCCTGACCTGAGTGCAATATCTTTAATTGACAAATTGTAGCATTGCTCCGAATTTTGATGCACTTGAAATTTTTGTCATTTTATTTAGTTTTTATTGTTAGACATTTTGGGATTGCCGTCCCGGTTTTGTTACACAAAGATAAGTCTTTTCATTTTATATGACAAAATATATTTTGTCATATAAAACCCATTTAACATATCAATCACAAATGAAAAAGCCAGGGTAGAAACCCCGGCCGTTTGCATTTATGAAAAACCAATTCCTATGAGAAGAGAGCGTTTAAATATTTACATAATTTGTATATGGAATAAAATCACGGCTATTATATTTAGCAAATAATTCGCGCCAAGAGTAACCGAATGTTTTCTGAAGATGCGGATCATCCTGAATGCTCTTAAAATCTCCACCCCATTCCCATCCTTCGGATTTAAACTTTCGCACCACCGTTTGCCAATCGGCTTTTCCATCCTTATCAAAATCGTACTTCACATCCCATGAAAGTACTTCGTATGTGCCATTCCCATCTTTGTCATACATTATAGCAAAATCAAATGCAAGCCCATAATTGTGAAAACTACTGCCTCCACGCGCGTTTGTTACAATTTTGCCCCCTCGTGTCCTACCCATTGCATACAGTTCGTTTTGCTCTGTAATTGTACGCAGTGCCTGTACAATGCGAATTTTAATAGTTTCGGGCCATACAGCTTCTATTTCATCAATTAACCTAATGACTTCATAGCGCACAGAGGGATGCAAAGAATTTGCCCGGGAAAGAGAAATGGTATCACGCATTATTTTCGTTTTTATCAATCCTGGCAAATTGGCCTTTTGAATTGGTGAAATAATTTTTTAATAAATAAGTAATAGCAGCAGATATGGCAGCTTGCAAATACGGCCTGAATTCTACCCATGTGGGCCAATGATCCTGCTGCAATAATACCAATAAAGTTGGCAACAATGCACTGCCAAATGCTATCAATGAGCCGCGAAAAACGTCACGAGCATTGAGTGTAAGAAAGTCTGATCGTTTATCCATACAATTAAATTAATCCATAAACTGTTGAGCCAGATTGATCCGCGAGCGGTGCAACATTGCTTACCGGCACAGGATAATCAGGGAAATCTGAAATATTATTTTCTATAAAATCAATCGCATTTTGCAGCCATACTTGTGCGCTTTTTTCCGCGCTTGTAATAATTTGATTAATGGCGCTGTTATTGGCCGGCTGTCGTGGCTCCTGATCTTTGTTTGTGACTGTAGAATTTGCTGCAATAATGGTAATGCCATTTGCATCTATCCGCACAGAATGAAAGGGTAAGGCAAAGCAAACGGTAAAATATGCGATTGTTTTTTTTAATTTTACCAATAATAATTTTTCCGGCGCAGTAAAAACTGGCGATGCGGATGCATCAATTGTTTTGAGGTGATCAAATAAATCATCTCCCAATTTCTGACGAATGATTTGTTCTTCCACATCAAGCATTTTATAGCGCCACGCAAAATAATTGCGCTGTGGGGATGCTGACCGGAAATATAAATCAAATTCGCTGCCTGTCTTTATAAAAAGCGAACGATAATTTTTAAATTCATCGCTGACAGTCCATAAAGGGTAATCGGTTTTATTTTGTTCGAGAAAGAGTATTAACGATTCTGCAGCTTTTTCCGCTTCACGTAATTTTTGTTCGCGAAAGTTAACTACCTGGTAACCATAGGCCGTTTTCACATTTGCACTTTCAGAACGTCGTGGACCTGAATCGGAAAGTAAAATTTCAGATTTGGGTGCATAATAAAAAGAAACATACGGCGCTATAAGCATTCGGCATTTATCCAATAATGATTTCTCCGACGCAGTGAGCGTACTTTCATCTGCAGCTGCAGTATATACTGTATTCAAACTGTCATACAATGCAGTGCCGATAATTGGTACCAATTCCCCTTCTTCTACCTGCCGTATGGTGAGCGATATGGATGCGAAATTTATTTCTGTAAATTCTGCATACTCTTTTATTTTGGATGTGGTTTTAAATAACATTATGAAACTACTTTAGTGGT
>NZ_JBDHSP010000128.1:0-4913 GCF_039808215.1 Paracoccus sp. (in: a-proteobacteria) | reverse complement strand
GAAATCGTCATCGTCCTTGCTCCTCTCAGGAAGCATGGACCGGATCAGCGATACACAGAAGACCTGACACTCTCAGTATGTGCAACTGTTCGTCATCAGCAACGGCACGCTGACCAAATATTACAGCAACACCGTGCGCGAGGGGCACCTGTCCGAACTCTCGCCAGTCAAACGGGGCCGCAGGAAATCCTCCAACAGCTTTGCCTTCACCAGTTGGTGGGCCGACGCAACGAACCAGCCGATTACCGAACTGGCGGATTTCACCAGGACCTTCTTCGCCAAGCACACACTGCTGAATATCCTCACCCGCTATTGTGTGTTCGATGTAGATCGCAAGCTGCTGGTGATGCGGCCCTACCAGATCGTAGCGGCGGAGCGCATCCTGCAACGCATCGCCACTGCCACCAATCACCGGCAACTGGGCACTGTCGCGGCGGGCGGCTACATCTGGCACACCACGGGCAGCGGCAAGACGCTGACCAGCTTCAAGGCCGCGCAACTGGCGCGGGCGCTGCCGGAAATCGACAAGGTGCTGTTCGTCGTGGATCGCAAGGATCTGGATTACCAGACCATGCGCGAATACGAGCGCTTCGAGAAGGGGGCGGCCAATTCCAATACCTCGACGGCGGTGCTGCAACGGCAGTTGGAAGACCCGAACGCGCGGATCATCATCACGACGATCCAGAAGCTGAGCCGCTTCGTTGCCAGGAACAAGAAGCACCCGGTCTATGATGCGCATGTCGTGGTGATCTTCGACGAATGCCACCGCAGCCAGTTCGGTGACATGCACACGGAGATCACCCGTTCCTTCAAGCGCTACCATCTGTTCGGCTTCACCGGCACACCGATCTTTGCCGATAACGCGAGCACGGGCGGCAACCCGCGCCTGCGCACTACGGAACAGGCATTCGGCGACAAGCTGCACACCTACACCATTGTCGATGCCATCAACGACAAGAATGTGCTGCCGTTCCGCATCGACTACATCAACACGATCAGAACCGCGCCGAATGTTCGGGACAAGCAGGTGTCGGCCATTGACACGGAACGGGCATTGCTCGCGCCGGAGCGCGTCTCCCAAATCGTCGGCTACATCCGCGAGCACTTCGATCAGAAGACCAAGCGCAGCGCCAGTTACCGGCACGGAAGCAAACGCCTCAAGGGCTTCAATTCATTGTTCGCCGCGGCGTCCATCGACGCCGCCAAACGCTATTACACGGAGTTCGCCAACCAGCAGAGGGATGTTCCGCCCGCGCAGCGGCTGAAGATCGGCCTGATCTACAGCTTTGCCGCTAACGAGGAGGAACCGGACGGATTGCTGGGAGAAGAGGAGTTCGAGACCGACGGGCTGGATCAGGGGTCACGCGACTTTCTGGAAGCGGCCATCCGTGACTACAATACCCAGTTCGGCACCAGTTATGACACCTCTGCCGACAAGTTCCAGAACTACTACAAGGACCTGTCGCAGCGCCTGAAGAACCGTGAGCTTGATCTTGTGATCGTGGTCAACATGTTCCTGACAGGCTTCGATGCCACCACGCTGAACACGCTGTGGGTGGATAAGAACCTGCGCTCGCACGGCCTGATCCAAGCATATTCGCGCACCAATCGTATTCTCAATTCGGTCAAGACTTACGGCAACATCGTTTCCTTCCGCGATCTCGAACAGGCGACCAACGACGCGCTGGCGCTGTTCGGGAACAAGGACGCCAAGGGCATCGTGTTGCTCAAGCCTTATGCCGATTACTACGCGGAATATGAAAAGAAGGTCGCGGAGTTGGTGGCGCTGTTCCCGCTTGGCAAAGCGATTATCGGCGAAGCCGCACAGAAGGCATTCATCAAACTGTTCGGCTCGATCCTGCGGCTGAGGAATATCCTTACCGCCTTCGACGACTTCGCCGGCAACGAAATCCTCAGTGATCGCGATTTTCAGGACTACCAGAGCCTCTATCTGAACCTGTATGCCGCGTTCCGCAGCGTATCCGAGGCCGAGAAGGAAACGATCAACGACGACGTGGTGTTCGAGATCGAGCTGATCAAGCAGGTCGAGATCAACGTCGATTACATCCTGATGCTAGTCGAGCGGTATATCCACGCTAAAGGCACCGGCGAAGACAAGGAGATTCGCTCGACCATCGAACGCGCGGTTAATTCCAGCCCATCCCTGCGCAACAAGAAGGACCTGATCGAACAGTTCGTGGATTCCGTTTCCGCGAAGGCGAAGGTGGACGCGCAATGGCAGGCATTCATGGCGGCGAAAAAAGCCGAGGAACTGGAACGGATTATAGCCGATGAGGGCCTCAACGGCGACGAAACGAAGGCGTTCGTGGACAACGCCTTCCGCGACGGCGCGATCCCTACGACTGGCACCGCGATCACGAGGATTCTACCGCCGGTCTCACGATTCTCGAAAAACAACAACCATTCTGAGAAGAAACGGACAGTGCTGGATAAGCTTGCGGCGTTCTTCGAGCGGTATTTCGGTCTTACATGAGGCGAGAAGATGAACGAACCTGATCCTGCCTCTCAGATTCCCGACTACCAGAGCTTAATGCTGCCGGTACTACGCACCGCTGAACATGGGGAGGTGCGGGTCGGCAATGTTATCGAGAAGCTCGCGGATGTTCTTGGTCTGGACGAAGCTGCGCGCAGCGCGTTACTGGCTTCGGGCCGTCAAACCATCTTCGCTAACCGTGTGCACTGGGCAAAGACCTATCTAGCGAAGGCCGGATTGGTAGAAGCCACGCGACGTGGCCACTTCCGCATTACAGCGCGCGGTGCAGAGGTGGTCAGCGCAGCACCTGACCGGATCGATAATCGTTTTCTGGCCCGCTTCGAGGAGTTCCGCACCTTTACCGACCGGGGAGCACCACGTTCCAAGGAAGAAACTGATCTGATTGAGGTGGTTACTGATACGACCGAAGCGACGCCCGACGAAATCATGCGCGCTGCACACCGGAGGATCGAGGCCGCGCTGGCCGAAGATTTGTTAGACCGTGTGCGGGCAGCGCCACCGGATTTCTTCGAGCGGCTGATTGTCGATCTTCTTCTTTCCATGGGGTATGGCGGATCGGCTGTGGAAGCGGGGCGTGCGCTTGGACGTACCGGGGATGATGGTGTTGATGGGGTGATCGACCAAGACGAACTGGGGCTTGATCGGGTTTACATCCAAGCCAAACGCTATGCAGCGAGCAACAGCGTCGGCTCGGGCGCGATCCGCGACTTCTTCGGTAGCCTTGACCGGCATAAGGCGGCCAAGGGTCTATTCGTCACAACATCATTCTTCACGGCCAGCGCCCGCGACACCGCCGAGTATTTGAGCAAGCGCATTGTGCTTATCGACGGTGAGAAATTGGCCCGTTTGATGATCCGACACAATGTCGGGTGCCGGGTCGAGGAAGTTTTAAACATTAAAAGGATCGACGAGGACTTCTTCGAATAGGGAAGTTCATGACTCGTGACGATCGAACAGGGGGGATGGGCCGTGCCAGTGCGCAAACGAGGCAATAAGCTCGAACGCTGGGAAATAGCGCTCATCAAGGCGATGATCGCCGATGGGCGGTGGCCGAACGACCAAGACATCCTTGCTTATTTCACGCGCCCTACGCGCTCGATCAATCACCGCGCCATTGCCGAAATCCGCACCGGCAAGAAGCACGCATCCGTCAAAGCCGTCGCGGCTGATGATCTCGAAGGCTTTCTCTCGTCGTGGCCGGAGATCGACGCAGAAACAGGATTGTCGCTGCGTGGCGACGAGTTGCTCATCAAGGCGCGTGAAGCAATGGTCGCAGCAGTCCACACTTTTAACAGCGCGGGCCTCACCTTTCGGGCCGAACTATTCATCGTAACTGCGGTCATCGCCTGGACCTATTTGCTGCACGCTTGGTTCAAACGTGAGGGCATCGACTATCGCCATACGACGAACAAGAATGGGCAGAAGGTCGTTTCCAAGACGCCAAGTGGGGCGGATAAATTCTGGGAATTAGGCCAATGCTTGAAGGAACCGCGCTGTCCAGTTGAACAGGGCGCGAAAGATAATCTGACATTCCTTCTCGAATTGCGGCACGAGATTGAGCATCGCTCAACCAATCGCATTGACGATGCTGTCAGCGCAAAACTCCAAGCCTGCTGCATCAATTTCAACGATGCGATCAAGAAACTGTTCGGTGCTCAATACGCACTCGAACGTCGCCTGCCAATCGCCCTGCAATTCGTAACCTTCAGTCCAGATCAACGGGCGATCCTAAAGAAAGCAAATGGCCTCCCTCGTAACGTTGAAATCATGATGGACGGGTTCGAGGGCCGTCTGACACCAGAGCAACAGGTCGATCCGCGCTACGCCTTCCGTGTCTTTATGGTAGGCAGGACAGCCAACCGCGCCCCAAGCGCCGATCTGGCCGTCGAGATCGTACCGCCTGGCTCGGAGGTGGCGGAGAAATTCAACATCGCCCTCAAAGAGGTCGAGAAGAAGAAATATCTGCCGAGTGAGATCGTGAACCAGATGAAGGCCGAGGGGTGGGATAGATTTACAATGGATAGCCATACGAAGCTCTGGAAGCGGCTCGACGCCAAGAACTCGGCAAAGGGCTATGGCACCGTCGCGGTCGGCAAAACCTGGTGTTGGTATGAGACTTGGCTGAACCGGGTTCGCGAAGAGTGTGAGCAGCATCCGCAGCGTTACCGATCTACGGTCGCACCACCTCTGCCGAATTAGGGTAAGAGGCTAGGTGGGATGGCGAATCTGAACTGTAAGTCACGAGTGAACGGTAAAAAACCCAGCGCTTTCGCGTTCGGGGCTTTGCGTAGTCCGCCAGTCTCGGTGCAAGCTGTTGTTACACTTCGATTTCTAGCGAGTTATGACAGAAGTGGTTGCGGGGGCAGGATTTGAACCTGCGGCCTTCAGGTTATGAGCC
>NZ_JBDHSP010000127.1:0-5000 GCF_039808215.1 Paracoccus sp. (in: a-proteobacteria) | reverse complement strand
AGATGCGCTCGCCCCGCGAGTTCATCGCAACTCAAACCGCAACCGCCTGAGTGTCCGGTGAAACGGGGGCAAGACCAATTGAAGCGTTCAATGCCATTCATCATGCCATAAAAAAACGGTGCTTGGCGATGCCAAATATCGCTTGACGGTGCCGAACGAAATCATAAAAAAACTCGCAGTGACGCGGGCTTAGGTGTGTTTTCATGCTACTCGGTGCCAGCCGATGCCAGACGCCCGATCACTCCCACTCGATTATTAACTGGCCGCATAACCATTTGAAAAAACGTCATTAAAAATATTTTTTGCAGCACTATGCCGTCAGCCATCCCGCCAAAACGGCCGGCTCTTGATATTGCTGCATTTTTCCGGGAAACCCCGAAATACCGTACTTTCGGGGACTATCGTCAAGCGATGGACGCAGGAAACAATCCGGTTCGGTCCGTGCATCCTGCCGATTTCACGACGCAGCCCTATCATCAATACCATCGACTGTCACGCGGACCGTGGCGCCTGAAGCGGAAGTGAGAACAAGACTATGCGGATCGCAATCGGCGTGGCGCTGCTGGGAGCGCTGACCATGGCGACAGCGGCCAAGGCCGATCCCTGCAAGGCCATTCCCGACCGTGGCCCGATGCCGTCGTATCTCCATCGCGGCGCGCATTTCTCCGGCCCCGTGGTCTATGTTGGAGACGGCGACTCCCTGTGCGTAGCCGTGGGCCAAGGGCCATCGAACTGGGTAGAGATACGACTGGAGGATTTTTACGCGTCCGAACTCCACTCCCCGGGCGGCCCCGCCGCCAAGCTCGCGCTGGAAAGGGTGGCCATGGGCCGAGACGCCGAGTGCGTCGCCAACCACCAGTCTTACGACCGTGTGGTCGCCACCTGCCGGATCAACGGGCGCTCGATCGGCAACATACTGAGGGCGGGCGGCGCTATCGCGGGCGGCAACGGATACGCCCGTCGCAAGCCTTAGTTTCTCATTTGACTGCGCTGTTCGCGCGGGCGGCTATGTCCGCGCATCGCGCCATGAGCGCCTCAAACGGCTCCGCGTCATCGAAGAGCAATCCATCCTCGACCATGCTGGCATAGTCGTCCTCGAGCGCCTTCGCACCATCGCCGACCGGCACGAGCTGCAAGCCGCCGTTGACGGCCGCCGCGTAGTCGATCGGCGTGCGGTCGGCGGCCTTCTCCGCGAAGAACATCGACTTGTGCCGGGCGACGGCGTTGGCCAGTTCGCGATCTGCGAATGCCGCTTCCGCGAAGCCGGCTTCATCCAACCTGACAACATCGTGCCAATGTCGCGCGAAGCGGTCGCCGCGCAGCCGTTCCTGGAGGCAGAAGACATGGATGGCGGTCGCCTTCTCCCAGAACGTCCGCTCGGCGTGCATGACGCGCGGCCGCGCTGTCGGGAATATCAGCCCGTCAATCAGGCCGGCCGCATCGCAGACGACGTCGCGCAGGCTCGCCGGTTCACCCGTCGAGCGCGCGCCGAACTCCAGCATCACGCTCGGAGCCACATAGCCGGACCCGGCTGCGGTCGCCTCATAGTCGATGAAGAGCTTGTCATCCTCGACGCGAACGACCGCCGCCAGACCCTCGGCGGCCAGCGCGGTCGTGATCACGGGCTGCACGGCCTCTGCGACCCACATCGGCAACCGCCGGCGGACCTCGCTTGACCAGCGCTTTTCCTCGCTTCGGGTTTTCGGCAGCCCCTCGCCATCGTCCCCGACCAGATCGGGCGCAATCGCCCGAATGTCGTAGGTCAGATCCACATCCTCCGAAAATCGGCGAATGACCTGATAGGCTTTCGACAGCGACGTGCCGCCCTTGAACACCAGATGCTCGCCGAGCGGCGCCGCGTAGAGAGTGGCCAGCGCCCACACCACCCACACATCCTTTTCGAGAAGATGGGTAGGACGGCCCGAACGGTCGGCAGCGACGCCCAACGCATCGCGCCGATCCTCGGCCGAAAGCTGGAGGAAGGCGTCAGCCATAGGCCGCCTTTCCGACGCTCTGCGCGAGCCATGTCGGAAGCTGCGGCGCGGCGGCGACCAGCTCGCCGAACACGCCGGGCGGCATCTTCCGCTTCAACGTCGTGAGCGCGGCTTCCGCTCTTTCCGGGCCGAGCCAGGCCAGCGCCCGCACAGCCTCCCCCGCCGGCCGGTTGGCCAGGGCCAGTTGCCAGCGCGGCGCGTGCCGCAATTCCACTACCTGCTTACCAAGGTGCATTTTCCGGCTGCGCCCGGAGGTCAGATAGACCGAGCGGACGGGCACCTGCGTCGTCAAGCCAAGGGCGTTCGCCGCAGCGGCGCCGTTCGAGACGATGATCTCCCCCTTCTGGGTGGCGAGCGCCTCGACAGCCTGTTCGACCGACGGCGTGCGCGCGCCGAACCGGCTGGCGATGGGACGCAGATAGACGCCACGACCGGCGCGGATGAGCTGCCCGCGCTCGGACAGACGCGACAACGCCTGATCCACGGCCGCCCGGTTGCCGAGGTGAAGCAGGCTCTTGGCGGACACGGGCGCGCCTTCGGGAAGCCCCGCCGCATGCGTCAGAATCTGTTCGGTCAGCCGTGTCATCGCCATTCTCCTGTTGGAAATATACGCGAGTTTCTGACACTTCTCAAGGAAACCCTTGGGACTGGCCGGATATGGGGAAAGCCTTCCCCTGCGGCCGAGCCGAGTCTCGGCCGACCCCTTCTGCGGGGAGACCCCGCAACGCCCCCAAGAGTGAGAGTGCGGACGGGTTTTCCGTGACGGGTTGAGGGCTGGGAGAGAGGCTCCCGGCGCCCGTCGCGGAGATCCGCGATGTCCAGAAGAACCGCACCTTCTCGCGCCGGCCAGGACCGGGCGAGCCTCTATGACGAAATCACCGACAAGATCATCGGCGAACTGGAGGCCGGGCGCGTGCCTTGGGTTCAGCCCTGGGGATCAGCCTCGGCCAAGGCTCCCCTCGCCATGCCGAGGAACGCGGCCACCGGCCGGCACTATTCGGGGATCAATGTCCTGATCCTCTGGGGCGCGGTGATCCAGCACGGCTTCCCCGGCCAGAGCTGGCTCACCTTCCGCCAGGCCCTGTCGCTTGGCGGCAACGTCCGGCGCGGCGAACACGGCACCACCGTCGTCTATGCCGACCGCTTCACGCCGGAGGACGAGAAGCGTCGCGCCCGCGAAACCGGCGAGGACGCCGCCGCGATCCCGTTCCTCAAGCGATTCACGGTGTTCAACGCGGCCCAATGCGACGGCCTGCCGGAGGATGTCGTCATTGTGGCGCCACCGCCTCTGCCCGGCCTTATCGAACCGCAGGTCGAGGCCCTGATCCAAGCGACGGGCATCGATTTCCGCATCGGCGGCGACCGCGCCTTCTACGCCCCGGCACCCGACTATGTGCAGGTGCCGCCACCGCAAGCGTATTTCGAGCCGATCAACTGGCATAGGACGGCCCTGCACGAGCTGGGGCACGCCACAGGCCACCCCTCGCGCCTGAACCGCGATTTCTCGGGCTCCTTCGGCTCGAAGAAATACGCATTCGAGGAGCTGGTCGCCGAGATCAATGCGGCCTTCTGCTGCGCCTCGCTCGGCATCACACCCACCGTCCGCCATGCTGATTATATCGGCTCCTGGCTCGAGGTGTTACGCGAGGACAATCGCGCCATCGTCCGCGCCGCCTCCCAGGCCAGCAAGGCGGCCGATTGGCTGCTCGGCTTCCTACCCGACGCCGATGTCGGCCTGACCGACGACGAACGGGAGGCGGCATGATGAACGCCCCCGTCTTTCCCGCGCTGGCGCCGACCGCCGAACAGCAGGCGTCCGTCCGCCTGCGTGTCCTCAGCCTGGGCGCCGGCGTCCAGTCCACCACGCTCGCCCTGATGGCTGCCCATGGCGAAGTCGGCCCTATGCCGGATTGCGCGATATTCGCCGATACCGGCTGGGAGCCGAAGGCCGTCTATGAGCATCTCGCCTGGCTGCGATCGCCCAACGTCCTGCCCTTCCCGGTCCACATCGTCTCAGCCGGAGATCTGCGCACCGACCTTCTCGCCGGTGCGCGCGGCGAACGATGGGCCTCGATCCCGGCCTTCACCCGCACCGTGACGCCGGCAGGCGCGGAACTGCCCGTCTATGACGAGGACGAGAACGGCGATCTCATCGCCGTCGGCTCCCGCATCCTGCCGACCGAACGGGTGGGTGTCGGCATGATCCGCCGCCAATGCACCGGCGACTACAAGATCGCGCCCATCCGTCGGAAGGTCCGCCTACTGCTCGGCATCGCCGGTCGGCGGTCGCCAAAGGTGCCCATCGCCGAACAGTGGATCGGAATCTCGTTCGACGAGGTGCTGCGCATGAAGCCTTCGTTCGAGCCGTGGCAGGCCAACCGCTGGCCGCTGGTCGAGCAAGGCATGACCCGCCGGGACTGCCTGCGCTGGCTGGAGCGACACGATTACCCCCCACCGCCCAAGAGCGCGTGCATCGGTTGCCCGTTCCATTCCGACGATCATTGGCGGCGGATGCGCGACCGCGATCCCGAGGCTTGGGCCGATGCCGTGTCGGTGGACGCCGCCAGAGCATCCAGCTTGGCGCGCAGGTCCAGCACCTGATTGGGGTCGGTCACCGCCTCAAGCTCGGCGGTCTCGTAATAGGTCTTGAAGGCGGTCAGGATATCCTCGGCGCTGTCGGTGAAGTCGAGAACATAGGTCGTGTTCTTGACCAGCCCGCCCGACTGCCACGCCCGGTTCAGCCGCGACAGGGTCTGCACCGCCTGAATGCCCGCCAGCCGGCGGTCGATATACATGCCGCAGAGCAGCGGCTGATCGAAGCCGGTCTGGAACTTGTTCGCCACGATCAGAACGTGGAAGTTGGGTCCCTTGAAGGTCTCGCGGATGTCGCCCTTCAGGCCCGGGTTCAGCGCCTTCGAGGTCTCCGAGAACGAGAGTGTCAGGTCTTCTGTGTATCGCTGATCCGGTCCATGCTTCCTGAGAGGAGCAAGGACGATGACGATTTCC
>NZ_JBDHSP010000126.1:0-5083 GCF_039808215.1 Paracoccus sp. (in: a-proteobacteria) | reverse complement strand
GAGGCGAGCCGATCCTCCCGAACGCCGTTCGCTTGGCGAAGAGCGCCATCATGTCCGGGTCGGATTTCAGCTTGCCGCCGCCGATGCCCGTCCCGAACGCTCCCGGGGCGATGGCGTTGACGCGCACATTGCTGGCGGCCAGGTCGAGGGCCATCGCCCGCATCAATTGGGCGACGGCGGCCTTTCCAGCCTGGTAGACATAGGACGACAAGCCCGATGCCCTGGTGGCCGCGGCCGAGGTGGTGAAGACGATCGACCCCTTTCCCGCCTTCTTCATATGGATCGCGGCGACGCGCGCGACCGCGAAGCTGCCCATCAGGTTGACGCCGAGATGGCGCTGCCAGACGTCGAAGGATTGATTTTCGAGCGTCCCCCCGATGCTGAAGCCGGGGCCTCCCGAAATGCCGGCATTGCAGAAAACCGCGTCCAGCGCGCCGTATTTCGCGATCGTGTCCTCGATGAGAGCTTCGGCCTCCGGAATTTTCGAGATATCGGCGGGCCTGCGTTCCAGCCGCGCCTCGCCGGAGGACGGGCGAAAGCCCTCCAGGCTGTCCCGGTCGACGTCGCAGGCGACGACCCGGGCTCCCCGCGACAGGAATTCGTCGGCCATCTCGCGGCCCAATCCGCTCGCCGCGCCCGTAACCACGATAACGCGATCGCGAAGATCGAAAATATCATTATCAGGGTCGCTCAACTCGTCCTCCATAGCCGCGACTGCGCGTGAAGATCAGGATCTCTGCCGTTCCATGCTGGATTGATTCTGGTTGCCGCCGACCGCGCCTCACCAGGCTTCCCGCCCCCTTGTCGGCCTCGTCACCCGCTCGGTCCCGCCAGACGGCTGGGGCGTCGCGTGCTTGTCGAACGCGGCGCGCGCCGCGGCGATCCGCTTGCCGGAGAATTCCTCGCGATTCGCGGTGACCCAGTCATAGGACGCACGGCGCGCCTCGTTGGCCTGGTTGATCCGCGGCGCGACGAAGCGCGCGAAGAGCTCGTAGGACCGTTTCGTCGCCTCCCAGTTCGCCCAGTTATGCGCGGCGATGAGGAAGGTCCCGAACCGCCCCTGCTTGCGTATCAGGTTCTCGACGAGGTTGCAGGCATCGTCCGGGGTTCCGACGCTGATATAGCCGGTCTGGCAGAACCATTCGGCCAGGTCGACGCCCGGCGGGATCGTGAAGCGCTGCTGATTGTTGTTCAGGTAATTGATATAGGTCTCCAGCCCATATTTGACGTCTTCGAGCGCCTGGGCTTTGGTCTCGGCGATATGCAGCCGGACGACGCGCAGATCGCGGATATCCATCTGGTGCCCCGATTGTGCCGCCGTTTCGCAGGCGACCTGCCAGTTGGCGGACAGCGCGTCGAAGCCGGAAGGATCGTCCGCGGCCACGCAGAGCATGCTCAAGCCATAGCGGCCGGCCAGCCTGCCGCCCGAGGGCGTGACCGCGCTGGCGACCGCGATCTCGGGATGCGGATAGGAATAGGGGAGGATGTGGAGCTTGGCCTCCACCAGATTGTACCAGTCGGACTGCTGCGTGACCGTCTCGCCGCGGAACAGCCGGATGATGATCTCCAGGCTTTCCGCCATCCGGTCTCGCTGAACGATCGGATCGATCCCCAGCATCATCGCGTCGGAGGCCAGCAGGCCGGGGCCGACCCCGAACATGATCCGGCCGCGCGTCTGATGGTCAAGCTGGACGATCCGGTTGGCGACGTTGAAGGGGTTGTGATAGGGCAGCGAGATCACGCCCGTCCCGAGCTTCAGCCGCTTCGTGCGGGCGGCGGCGCCGGCGATGAAGATTTCGGGCGACGAAATCGTCTCGACGCCGGCCGAGTGATGCTCGCCGATCCAGGCTTCGTGATATCCGAGCCGCTCGATCCATTCCATCAGCTCCAGATCCTGATGCAAGGTCAGCGTCGGATCTTCCGACATCGAATGGTAGGGAGCGACAAAGGTCCCGAAATGCATGGGCTCAGGCATGGATCATCCTCGGCGTGGTTCGCTGTTCTGATGAATTGACGGGTTGGGTTATCCGGCGCGGGCTTGCCGGTAGGACGCGGATCGGTTCGCCGCGGCGAACTGGACGACTTCGTCGACCATCGTGGATATCGGCGCCTGCAGCGCCGGATTGGGCGCCTGCGCCTTGCCGACGTTCATTTCCCTGCTGTTGATGCCGACCCCGTAGGGCGTCGGCCAGCCGCGGAGCGCGTGGACGATCGAGCGGACCGCGGCGAGGGTCGACCCCACGGACTGCCAGCCGGCGGCGCTGACGATCACGCCGACGGCCCGGCCGGAGAAATAGGTCCGCTCGTCCGATTTCAGGTCTTCGACGTAATCGATGGCGTTCTTGAGCAGCCCCGAGATCGAGCCGTGATAGCCGGGCGTCGCGACGATGATGCCGTCGGCCTGCCGCAGCGCGTTCACGAATTTTCGCGTGCGCTCGTCGCGTTCCGTGCTCTCGGGTCGGTAGATCGGAAAGTCGAGCTCCGCTCCAGGAAAAAAATCAACCTGGGAGCCGGAGCGTGCCGCCATTTGCGCGGCCATCTGCAGCGCGATCTCGGAGGACGAGCCGGCGCGCACCGCACCGCCGAAGCAGACTATTCTCATGGGATCCCGCACTCCAGGCTTCTCGGGCCGACGCGTCCCGCGACCCGGCCGGCCGGGTCGGCGGGCGCCGAACTCCGGTGAAGCTAGAGACATAAATCTGACATGTCAATCTTATCAGATTGACAGATATCTCGCATGTCTGTCAGATTGTCGCAGTCGCGATGACGTGCCGGTGAGGAGGTTGTTCCTGTCAGCAGCGAGGTGCGCGGATCGGTGTGCCGCTCGCCTCCAGCGTTTCCAATCGATCGACGGCAATGTTATGTCGATACAAAGCACCAACTTCTAATTATAATCGGAGACGGATCAATGAAGAGAGTGTCGACGTTAGTGGCGGCCGGCATGGCGATGCTGCTGTCGGGAGTATTGGAGGTTGAGGCGCAGCAGGTTTACAAGGTGGGGTCGACACCCACCAGCGTACCTTTTTGTTTTCTGAACACCAAGACGAACGAGATCGAAGGCGTCATGGTCGACACCATCCGCGCCATCGGCGAGAATGCCGGCTTCAAGGTCGAGATCGTCGCGACGGACTGGAAATCGCTGATTCCGGCCCTCCAGAGCTCGAAGATCGATCTGATCGCCGCGGCGATGTACAACACGCCGGAGCGCGCCAAGGCCATCCTGTTCAGCGACACGGTCGTCAGCTATGGCGAGGCGTTGGTGCTGCCGCAATCGGACACGAAGAGCTATGGCGACATCGCCTCGCTCAAGGGGTTGCGGCTCGGGGTCGTGGTCGGCGCCTCCTATCTCGGCACGCTCGCCGCGGCGGGCATCACCGACGTGAAGAGCTACGACACCAATGCCGATCTGCTGCGCGACATCAGCCTCGGGCGCCTCGACGGCGGCCTGGTGGACAAGCCGCTCGCGGCCTATCTCATCGCGCATAATACGAGCTACAAGCTGCGCCTCGCCGAGGAATATAAGCCTGTGGCGACGGGCAATGTCGCGATCGCGACACGGCTCGGCAACGCCGAGCTGATCGAGAAGGTGAATGCCGGCCTGAAAAAGGCGCATGCGGACGGTACGATCGCGAAGATCCTCGCGAAGTGGGATATCCGCTGAGATGGTCGATGCCGTTCGCGAGCATTTGCCGATCCTCCTGAACGGCATCGGTTTCACGCTTCTCATCACCGCCGGCTCGTTTCTCCTGAGCACGATCCTGGGCCTCGTGCTCTCCCTCATGCAGTTCATGGGCAATTGCCTCGTGGCCGGGGTCGCGCGCGGGATCGTCATGGTGATCCGCGGGATCCCCATGGTCGTCCAGCTCTTCTACTTCTATTTCGTGCTTCCGGATCTCGGCATCGAGCTGACGGCGGTCCAGGCGGGGATCGTCGGCCTCGGCGTCGGGTATTCGGCCTATCAGGCGGAGAATTTCCGGGCCGGCCTGGAGGCGGTCGACCTGGCCCAGCACGAGGCGGCCGAGGCGATGGGCATGAAGCCGGGTCTCGCCTTGAGGCGCGTGGTGCTGCCGCAGGCTTTCAAGATCGTGCTCCCGGCCTATGGGAACATCATGGTGATGATGCTCAAGGATTCCTCTTTGGCCTCGACCATCACGGTCGCCGAGCTGACCCGGCAGGGGCAGCTCGTCGCCGCCGCGACCTTCCAGAACATGCAGATCTTCACGATCGTCGCGATGCTGTATCTGGCCATGAGCCTGCCGCTGATGATCTTCAACCGCTGGCTGGAAGCCCGCTTCAGGAGGGCCGGCTGACGTGATCGAGCTCATCGACCTCCACAAGCGTTTCGGGAGCCTCGAAGTCCTGAAGGGGCTCTCGGCGGTCTTCTCCGAAACCCAGGTGACCTGCATCCTGGGCCCCTCGGGCTCCGGCAAGTCCACGCTGCTGCGCTGCATCAACGGGCTGGAGCGCTATGATGGCGGCCGGATCGAGGTGCGCGGCGTTCTGGTCGACCGCGACGCGCCCTCGATCTGGACGCTGCGCCGCCACATGCCCATGGTCTTCCAGCGCTTCAACCTGTTTCCCCACCGCACCGTCCTGGACAACGTCACCGAGGCGCCCATCCATGTGCACGGCGTCGCGCCGGAGGAGGCCCGCGCCAACGGCATGGAGATGCTGCGGAAGGTCGGGCTCGCCGAGAAGGCGGGCGCCTATCCCTCGACCTTGTCGGGAGGGCAGCAGCAGCGGGTCGCGATCGCCCGCGCGCTCGCGGTGAAGCCGGACGTCATTCTGTTCGACGAACCCACCTCGGCGCTCGACCCCGAACTCGTCGGCGAAGTCCTCGTGACGATGCGGACGCTGGCGGATGAAGGCGTATCGATGCTGGTCGTGACCCACGAGATCGGCTTCGCCCGCGATATCGCCGACCAGGTGCTGTTCATGGACGGCGGCAAGGTGGTGGAAAGCGGCCCTCCCTCCGCGGTGATCGATGCGCCCACAATGGAGCGGACACAGGATTTTCTGAGACGGCTGAAGGCTTGAGCGACGATGACGGCGCGATGCGGCGCCGCATCGCGCCGGCCGGGCC
>NZ_JBDHSP010000125.1:0-5206 GCF_039808215.1 Paracoccus sp. (in: a-proteobacteria) | reverse complement strand
CCCATCCCCTCCGCCACTTTCAATTCGCGAACCCATGGCGAGGCCCCTGATAGGGCCTTTTTTCTTTGTGTTTCAAAGGGGTTTAGCGGAGGCATCCGACATTCGGAGACTGGCGGCTGGCCCGAAATCGGTCTCTGAACGCCCCGCGTCTCTTTCCATCCGCCCTTCACCAAAACCGAGGCGGATTCAAAAGATGCCGTCTTTTCAGCTAATTGGAGGAAACGGATTGCGCCGGGGTTGAGGCGCGCTCGACCGCTGTCGGTGCGAACGGAGACACCCGAAGGCGGCGTGGTCGTGCGGGGTAGTGCGAAGTCTTTGATGACAAAAAGACTTCGCCCTCATAGCCTGGCGCAATGTCGAACGGGCCCTGGACGGATGAAGAGAACGACCTGATCGTCGCGGATTACTTCGCGATGCTGGCCGCTGATATCGCCGGGCGCCCCTACAACAAGGCCGAGCACAACCGGGATCTTCAAACCCGCATCGGCCGCAACCGCAGTTCCATCGAGTTCAAGCACCAGAACATCAGCGCGGTGCTCAAGGGGCTCGGTGAGGACTGGATCCCGGGCTACAAGCCCGCCTTCAATTTCCAGATGACGCTGGTGGATGCCGTGGCCCGGTGGCTGGCGCTGAACCCGGCCTGGCTCGGCCGCCAACCAGGTCTGCGCCCCGCAGGTGGTCTGCGCGAGGCAGCGCAGATCTGGATCGGGCCGCCGCCGACGCTGTCCAACCAGCCGCCGCCGCAAGAGCTGGAACAGATGCTGCACATCGCCCGCAAGTTCGATGTGGCGGGCCGGGACGAGCGCAACCGCGCCCTCGGCCGTGCGGGCGAGGAGCGCGTGCTGGCACATGAGCGGGCGGCGCTGCGGTCGGCGGGCCGGGACGACCTGGCCCGCAAGGTGCGGTGGATCTCGGATGAAGACGGCGACGGCGCAGGCTACGACATTGCCAGCTTCGCCCCGGATGGCCGGGTGCGCCTGATCGAGGTGAAGACAACGAACGGCTGGGATCGCACGCCCTTCCACATCACCCGCAACGAACTGGCCGTGGCCGAGGAACGGCGTTCGGAATGGCGCCTGTTCCGTCTCTGGAATTTCTCACGCGAACCGAAGGCGTTCGAACTGCACCCGCCGCTGGATGCGCATGTCTCGCTGACGGCAACGTCCTTTCAGGCGAGTTTTCATTGAGGATCAGCCGAGCGCGCGCTCGGCTTGCTCCGCCCACGTCTCCCCCGCCAGAACGCTCAGATCATAGAGGCTGACTGCCGAGGCCTCGCGCCCGCAGGTCAGTCGCTTCAGCACCTCGGGCGCGAGATAGGCCAGCCGCAGCTGGCGGCTGACATAGCGCTCCGCCAGTCCGGCGGCTTCGGCCAGTTCCCGGATCGTGGTAAATTCGCCCGCTTCCATGCGCCGTCGCCAACCCCATGCCGGGCCGATGGCGCGCAGGATATGGGGATCCTGCGTCTGATCCTCGCTCGGACGATAATCGGCCGGCGGCATGATTTTCGGCCGCCCGTTCTTCTTGCGGATCTTCAGCGGGATCAGAACGCGGATCGTGTCATCAGGCCTTGTCATTCTGCCGCCTCCATTCTGCGCGGGGCAACCATCTCTCGGATGACGCCTGCGATGCCTTCGCGACGAATATCGACCTCGAGCCCCGCTGCGGTCACCGTGACCCGCCGCACAAGCAGCTGGATGATCCGGGCCTGTTCTGCCGGGAAAAGCTGCGACCACAGGGCGCCGAACTCATGCAGCGCGGCGATGGCATCCGCCTCCGAGGCCGCGCCAGCTTTCTGTTTCAAGGCTGCAAGCACCTGCGTGACCACCTCCGGCGTCTGCAAAATGCGGCGGACTTCGGTCACGACGGCCTCCTCGACCATTCCGGCGGCGAGCCGCAACGGGGCGGTTTCCTCGCCGGTCTCGCGGTTCCGGATCACGTCCATCGACACATAGTAGCGGTAGAGCCTGGCCCCTTTCTTCGTGCTGGTTGGCGTCATGGCCGCGCCGGTCTCGCTGAAGATCAGCCCCTTGAGAAGCGCGGGCGTCTGCGCGCGGCTGTTGTTGGAACGCTTGCGCGGGCTCTCCTGCAGGATGGCATGAGCGCGATCCCACAGGCCTTCGTCGATGATGGCATCGTGCTCGCCGGGATAGGACGTGCCCTTGTGCAGGGATTCGCCCCGGTACACGCGGTTGTTGAGCAGCCGGTAGAGGTAGCCCTTGTCGATCAGCGTGCCCTGCTTGTTGCGAGAGCCGTCGCGGCGCAGTTCCTGCGCCAGCACCGAGGCGGAGCCGAGCTCGATGAACCGAGCCGGCCAGATCGTCGCCGGTCTCGCGGGCGTTGCGTTCAAAGACCCGCATCCGGGTTCCGGCCTCTTCGGCCGCAGGGACAAGATCGCGACCGGCCTCGGTCAGATCGTAGCCATCCCGGTGCGGCCGGAACAGCTGCACCTGCAGCGCCTGTTCAAGTGCCTCGATCCGGCGCGAGACCGTGGAGGGGCTGACGCCAAGGGTCTGGGCCGCCGCGGAAAGCGACTTCCCTTGCGCCAGCGCCAGAAAGAATTTCAGGTCGTTCCAGTCCATGATGCCTTGCATTTTCGCAAAGCGTATCGCCGAAAACAAGCATCGCGCGCCGGATCGCAAGGAGTATTCTCGGGAAAAGCAGAGGAGATCAGGACATGACCCAGACCATCACCGCGATCCGCTTTTCCGAATTCGGAGGGCCAGAGGTTCTTTCGGCCGTGGAAGTTCCCCTTGCCGCCCCCGGAAAGGGTGAAATCCAGATCCGGCAGATTGCCATCGGCTTCAACTACATCGACATCTATCACCGCAGGGGCGTGTTCGGCCCGAAGCTGTCCTTGCCCGCCATTCCGGGCGTGGAGGGTGTGGGTGGCCTCTGCGCTGGCGAAGTCGTTAGCGGCGGTTTGGAGGCGCATCAGGCCGTCGAGGCTGACTTCGGTCGTCTCTTCGGTCATCTCACATCCCCATCTCCGCAAATTCGCCGTTCGCTTCCATCCGGTCCCAGGCGGCGAGGACGAGGCGGCGGGTGCGGTATTCGCCGTGTTGGCGGATTTCCTTTTCCTTCAGCACGCGGAAGGTTTCCGAGGGGTAGTCGGGGCCCTTCACGTCGGCGGGGTCGAGGATGTAGCGCAGCTCGTCGCGGGTCAGGCCGTAGGCGCGGGCGTAGAAGGCGTCGAGATCGGCGCGGAGGTGCGCGCGGCGGTCCTCGTCCCAGGCGAAGGGCGGGCCGTCATGGCCCAGGTCGCGGGCAAAGGGGGCGAGGCTGTGCGAGGTGTAGGTGAGTTCCAGCACCCTCGGGGTGATGAAGGTGAGGCGGGGTTCGGTATAGAAGTCGGGTGGAAACACTGGAAGTTGCCGAACGATGAAGATGTCCAGCCCTTGGCGAGCCATCTTTTGGCGAACGACATAATCTAGTGTGATTGCATTCATATTTGCGATCAGGCAAGCGCAAAGATCGGCGCTGCATTCTGCGGGAAACATTAGTGGAACGATGTGAGGCGCAGCAAAACGTGGCAGCACCGCAGAGATCATTGTCCGATATCCCTGCGGGTTGGCTGAAAACCTCCAAGCCAAGAGCCAATCCTTTTGCCATTTGCGCTCACTTAGAACATCATCAACAAAATCCTTGCGGAGCCAGTAACGTGGCATAGCTTCGGTAGCAGAATCGGCGCTCGACTTATCAATCGAAGTGATTTCTTCATTATCAGTGAAGGTCCCCCATCTATGGTCAAATTGATGGAAAGTCTTTGCCTCAACCAAGGGCACATACCTCTCCGAACCTCCCAATATAGCTTTTGTCCAGGTCAGACCCTGGGAAGTCGCATCTTCAGATCTCAGTTGCTTAGCTGTCTTGAACAGGCGGCTGTGAGTCGTCATGTTTAGTAAACCCTGTCGAAAAACGACGTGCCAAGCTGATCCGCCTTCGTCCCGATCAAAGATTGGCGCAGTGTCAAAGAGTTTAGCGAAGATATAAGCATCAGCTGAGGAACGAAATAACGTTCCATTCTTGGTGTTTGGATTGAACCGTTCTATTTTCTCTGCATCGAGCTCATATAGCCTCGATGGTTCAAAAACTTGAGATACTTCTGTGAGTCCTGAAGCCATCGAAATTGGCTTAGAGATACTTGGCGACAGAGTTAGTATGCAAAACTGGTTTCCGCCCAATCCAAGTTGTGAAAAGTAGATGTCGTTTGTGAATGAAAAGAGACTCCTAATTTTCCTCCGTTCAATCAATGCTGAAAAGATTGCGGAGGACATTGCATCAGTGGCAATTCCTGTTGGAACCACTATTCCTGCCCAGCCGTCCTTTCCAATCAAATTAAGGAATAGCTCAGCGAACAACGAATAGGTGTTCAGTTTGCCACTTGAGCTTAGTGAAAAACGTTCTTGGTTCCTTGCAAACTCATTGGCGGCTTCTGAAAGTCGCTTTGCTTGCACGAAACTGTCATGCGCAACCGGCTTGGTCTTGTTCAGATCTGCAATAGCCCGTTTGCGCGTGTCTCCAGTCAAGGCTGCGATCTCCGGCAGCAATTTTGCAAAATACTCCTCTTCCTTAAGCTGCATTACCTCCCACGGTGGGTTCCCCACCACCACGTCGAACCCGCCCCGCTGCATCACATCGGGGAACTCCAGCGGCCAGTGAAAGGCACGGGCGCGGCGGGCGGCCTTGGGCGCGTCCATCATCGCATTCCGGATCTTGCCCTGATTGAGGGCCAGCCACAGCTCCTCGGTCGTCGGCACGGTGCGGGCCGAGGCTCCCGCCGGTGCGCCGCCCGTCTTGGGCAGCAGGAAGGCCGCGACATAAAGGTTCGCCGCCGCCGTCGCCCGCACAAAGGCCTGGCCCTTGCGCAGTTCCTTGAACCGCGCGGCCTTGGCGCCGATCTGTTCCACGGTATCCTCGGGCAGATCACGAAAACCCGAGAAATCCAGCGCCAGTGGTTTCATCTCGGGCATGGCCACTTGGCCCGTGCCGAAATCGAACCCGCCTTGCCCCGCCGTCGCATCGCGATTGGCCTTGAGGTAGTATTTCGCGGTTTCCTTGTCGTCGCCGGTCAGCGGCTTGTAGGCCGCGTCGGGGATACCGTCCTGCAGCACCTTCAGTTCGAACACGCCCATGCTTTCCTTCTGCTCGATCGGCACCCGGGTCGGATTGATCTTGCGCTTGAGCGCGGTCGTCCCCTTGAACCTGG
>NZ_JBDHSP010000124.1:0-5228 GCF_039808215.1 Paracoccus sp. (in: a-proteobacteria) | reverse complement strand
GGTTCTGGCAGGCTTCGACACCCGCCACGATACGCCGCCTTCTCAGGCCCCATCACCCATTTTCAGCCATAGCCCTTCCAAGCTGGTCAATACCTTCAGACGCGAAGACGTGCTTGCGGACATTCTAGTCCCAAACCTTCCCGAAATGCCCGTTGTTCATAGGACCAGCGATGCCGGATTGTGTCGCGATGCCCTTTCCTACGCGCTCCGTCTTACGGCTTCGCTCGAGGCGCGCGGCGATGGCGAGAGCGTCACCAAGGCCATGGCAAAGATCCCCGTTCCCTGCCGTGGAGGATGGTATCCCCTTTCGCAGGCCATCTTCGGCAAGGGCTGGCCCGAAACACAAGGCGTCGCGGTGGATCGATACCTGCGACTTGCCGGCACGGAAAGCGCCAAGGCCGCGCGCGCTCGGCTCCTCTGCAAACCGGATGACCCTGACTGGGGCGAGTTCGGTGAAGTCGCACGCCACGTGCTTGAAAGCGCAGGTGTTTCCGATGGGCTTCCGCTCGTGAGAATCGGCGGAAAGGAGCCTGCCTTGATATGTCAGGTCAGCAACTACCGCTTTCAGAGTCACCAAGCCGCCCCGGCACCCATCGACGCTGAGACTTGGAAAGCTTTCGGCGAGAATCTGAATGGTTGGAGTAGCTCATACAAATCGGGTCGATCCAAGATCGACACGTTCCGCTGGCTACCGGGGCTCGAAAATCGCGCATCGTTTGACAGCGATACGAAACAAGCCCTTCTTGATGTCGTAATGGGCAGTGCGCCGCGTTGGGGCAGCGGTTGGCCAAGCGTGGACCTCATGAGGGACACGGGGACCTACGAGCGCATTACCCTCGACTCGCCGCTATTCTTGGCCCTGGCCATGTTCGACTGGATCCCCGACGGGGATCATGAGGGCACACGAAGCTGGAGCAAGCCAGCTGGACGCTGGTTTGTCCCAAGCCGCTACACCGCAAACGGCAGAACCTGGACCTTTGAGCATCTCGACCCGTTGCCCGCCCAAGTTTCGGTGCGGATCGAGCAGGACGACGCCCTCAAGTCATTGTTCACACGTCTCGGGGTCGCCCATTACGACCCAGAGACGCGAACAGACGATGTGCGGTTGCTAGACAGTCTCGGCAAAGCCGTGGAGAATCGCACATTCCGCAACGCGAGCACTTTGATCGGTCAATTGCGCGCGGCTTGGGACGCATTTGATCCCGCCTCACCGGTTGCTTTCCCTGCACATGTTGTGGTGCAGAAGCCCGACGGAGTTCTGGCCTTGGTGGAACCCTCAGCGGCCAACCCGGTTTATTTGCCGAGCAGTCGCTCCTCCACTTCGGACCTTCGCGAACTCGGCCTCTCGGTCATCGCAATAGAACCCAAGGCCGCACAACGCCTTGCCGAAGGCTTTTCCGGGCGTTTCGGGGTCGCGGTCAGGAATTCGGAGCGCTTCGAGTTGGTTGCGCAGTCGGGCAATCAACCTTTCGCGGATAGCGAGTCCGTCGAGCTAGCGTCGTTTCGAGATCTCGATGGGGTCATTCCCTTGGTGCTGACGATTGCCGCCTTTCACGGGCAGAACGCCCAAGGGACGATGTCCGGGGGCTTCAACGACCTTGTCGGTGCGTTCCGCGAAGCGAGAGTGGCCGTCATGCCCCAACTCTCGGTCGTGCCGATGATCACCGACCAACCGATCGCTGATCCAATACCGCAGATGGCCGCCTGGCTTGGCCGCGCCATCGCGTGCCTTCCGTTCGAGGTTTCGCTGACCGATCCCGTGGAAGTGGCATCCGTGAACCGCAGGCTCCTGGAGGGGCTGCACAGCCGCCTCATGCTGATCGCAGCGGCATGGCATGCCGCAGCGGGCATGAACGAAAGCTCTGCCTGGCACGAGGCGAAACTCGGCGATCCGACCCTGTCGCCTCGACCGGAGGATCGCGACGTCTTCACCCTGCGCTGGGGCGAAGCGCGCGCGCTGGATTTCATCCGCGCGGACCTGCCCCCGACTGCGCCGCAGAAAATCCGCGACGCTATTCGGGATGCCGGGGCGCTCGACGCGCTGATGACTGCTTTGCAAGTCAATCCTGCCGAGATGGATGATGCCCTAGACCGGCTGTCGGCCCTGCAGGCGGCGGCCGAACGTAAAAAGCGCATCGTTCAGGTCTGTGGCGGTGACATCGACAACTCCGACAGCGGTCTAGCGGAACTCTTCGCGCATATTTCGGCGCATGTTCCCGACGCTAGCGTGCGCGCATTTGCGGGCTTCGATTTGAAGGCGGTCACGCTTCCGCAAAAGGCAAAAAAGCCGAAGCCGAGCGATTCGAAAGACAGGACCAAGCGCACCCGGGTGCCTCCGAAGACACGCCGGGACATGGAGGACCTGATCGGGGCAGCGGGCGAGATCCATGCCTTCCGTTGGCTGCAGATCAAATACGGGCCCGAGATCATCACGCCGGCAAACTGGGTCTCGGCCTACAGTGCGAAAGCCTTTCCGGACAACGCTTCCTATGTAGATGAGGGGAAAGGCTGCGATATCTCGTTCATGCTGGATGGCTGCACCTACAACATCGAGGTCAAATCTAGCGAAGAGGATGGCACCGGCTTCACGCTCGGCACCTCCGAGATCCGCCACGCGAGAGAGATCGCCCGAAAGCGTCGGAGGCGGCAGCGTGAGGAGTTCTTCATCCTTAAGGTGGATTTCGTACTAACGCCCGAGCCGAAGTTTACGCTGCTGCCGAACCCCTATGATCCGGCGCATCAGGATCGTTTTGTTATCATCGATGAGGGCGCTCGGGTAACCTACCGACCGTAGACCTATCGTCGAACGGAGGTGGAGAAGGTCCGATTTCAGGCCCATCCCCTCCGGTAGAAACCAACCCGATCCACCTTAGCCAAGCCGCCAAACTGTCTCACCAGGCGGCACCACCTCTATCAGCTCCGCGCATCTGACCTGCTGCGCAGATCGCCCATTGCTCCGTCGGCGCAACCGCGCCAAATTCAACCTCGGACTCTGGTCTCAGCTGGATGAGAGAAGGGGTTCACAGCACATGGGTCGCAGGCCCGTCGAAACCGTCATGTCATTCGTTAGCCAAGAAGGTTAAGTTGACACTTTATGAGGGGCACTTTGGGGGCAGAATCTCGGGCGATGCGGGCCGGGCCTAAAGCAACGATCTTGAATCGGGAACAGCGAAACGTCACGCAAGACCACGAAATCCCTATGGAAACCGAATCCACCATTGCGACTGCTCGCTCATCTGCCATGCTCGGGAAAACTTGGCTGGGGCGGTAGGATTCTGCCCCAACTAGCCGATAAAGCGTTTATATACAGGCGCTTGCGAGGCTCTTTCCCAGCTTGATGACCCGGTGTCACATGACACGGTTTTCGCATCTGACGGCTTACCCGTCAATCGCGATCCGGCGTTGTGGGCGCTGCAACGGTTACGGCCCGCAATGCGGGCAGCGGGGAAACGCGATGCGTAGGACGAAAAGACAGGGAATGGGCAGCGCCCAGGACTGATACGGGGCCTATCCGGCCCGCGCGAAATCTTTGAGCGGATGGAAGCGCGAGCGGAAAGGCAAATGCGGCGGATCGACAACGCCGGCAAGCCGTTTCAGCCCCGTATGCTCGAAATAGCATAGCCGCGTCTGTCGATCAATTGGATCGACAACATGACTCAAAATTTTTCGCAAATTTCCGCCACTGAAACCGCCGTGCCCGTCGCGACCGGGCAGCAGGAGCGCCGCCAGGGCGTCAGCCCTAGCGGCGCGGGTGTTTGCATTGCGCCCGCCTCGTCGGGCCTCTCTGCGCGTGCTGTGGCGGCTATGGAAGCCGCCCGCAGCCTGCATCCCGCAGGCGCGGTGCCTGCCAGTTCGGACCGTCAAGTAATACGGTCCGAACTTTGCGGCAGTGCATTGAAAATGCACGACAATCAGGCGATTTCGCCGGATTTAGCCCTGGAAGCCTCCAAACTTCAAGGCAAACTGTTGAAAGATAATGGAAAAACGTCCAGAAAGAGCCGTTCCGTTCAAACCGGGGGCAGGCTCGCGGAAGTGCTGGAACAGTTCAAGTTTGACTACTTCGAGGGTTTGTTGTCCGCGCCGGACGGAACGTCAGAGTGTCGCGCGGGCGGGAAAATTGAACGCGGCGTGATTCAGAGGGCTTGCTTGCTTCTTCGCGACGCTGGCTTGCGTCAGGGTTTCAGTGCGAAAACGGGCCGCGACTATGGCCGGGGTCTGAATTTTCACCAAGGGGACGAATCGGCGGCGGTGTGCTTCCTGCAATCCGGTTCAACGATGGGGGCCACCCCTCGGCTGACAGTGAAAGGGGGGCATGGCTTCTGCGCGCGTTTCGTCCCGCAGTTGCAGCGCGCCGACCTGAACTTTCAAGCGATCCGCGTAGACGTGTGTCTGGACCTGCTCGACGCCGGGCCGGATGCTTTCGACAAGCTGCATGATATGAGCGTGACGTTTGCGCGTGGGGCGAAGATCAGCGCGCCCGATGTTGTGGGTAGCGAGGAAAAGGGGCGAACCTTCTACTTGAAGGGAAAAGGCGGCGTCCTGCTTCGCGTGTATGAGAAGGGGCTTGAACAGCGCGGCAAGGGCAATCTTGACGCCCCGGCGTCGTGGTTGCGGATTGAATTTCAATATACCGGCATTGAGTCGGGCAAGAAGGTCTCAACCGCGCGGATGACGCCCGCCGAGGTTGTCAGGCATAAGGACTTTAGCAGGAAATGGCTTGAACGCGCTGCGACACTGCTGAAGCTGGCCGCAGCCGGTGAGCGGGCTGCGCGTTTCGTGGCTGAGTATGCGCCGAAGGTGAAAACGCTGGATGACGCGCTGGAACACGGAGCGCGGCAGTATGGCCGGTCATACAGTCTGGCGGCGGTGCGCGATATCATCGACTCAGATTTTGACGGTGACCGGCGCGCGGCGGCGGCGGCTGGCGCGTTGTCTGATGAAGCCGTTGTTGACCGGGCGGGCGAGATTTTCGCCGGGAAAATTGGGGATGCCGCAAAGCGTGTGCTAGCCACGACGCGCGCCGGTGTCGATGAATCAGACGAGGCGTGGGCCGAAGCTGTCGCCGCGCAACAGCAGGCTGACTATGAGCGCGACCTTGAGCGCGAAGTTCGCGCCCGCAAGCATTTGCGGGGGCATGTTGATCCGGTGGCACAGAACACCGTGAACAGGGTTGAGCTGGAGGCGTCGCAGGTCGAAGCCGAGGATGCCTTGGCTGCTGTCCGGGCGGC
>NZ_JBDHSP010000123.1:0-5343 GCF_039808215.1 Paracoccus sp. (in: a-proteobacteria) | reverse complement strand
AGCATCACGACGAAAGCCGCCTGACCATGCCCTCAGGCCATCGCGGAAATTACACCACCTTGACGGACGTGACCCGCTCCAGTCAAACTGGAGGGCATCACCGGCAGCGAAGTGCAGGGGGATGAACGCCTCTCCCGATCCGGCGTCAGCCCGCTTCAGATCGCGGACAAACCGCTGAACCGGCGAATAGGAACCGGTGTAGCCTTCCTCCACGAGTTGCTCATAGAGCTTCTGGGCCGTCCGCCGCTCCCGGCGTGGTCGTTTCTGGTCCTGATCAAACAGGCCCCGAAGCCGAAGATCAAACCCGTTGCACAGTTTGTGCCGAACCGGCGGGGCCTGGCGCTGGTAGCTCGGCGGGCTCTCATCCTTCAGATACTTCTTGATCGTGTTCCGCGACAATCCCGTCGCCCGCGCAACAGATCGGATGCTGCGTCCCTCAACCAATACCCACCGTCGGATCTTCGACACACTTTCCATCAATAACACCTGCTCATTCCTCCGCGCTATTCGGCGCGGATGCTAACGTGGCAGGTGGGTCAATTTTACTCGCTCATAACCCACCCAAGTGGGTCAATTTCGCATGCCGATTCACAGCCGATTACCGCGCCTCAGCAGCGAACGGCAACTTGGTCCGCAAGGTCGCAATGTTCATCGAATCAGCCGGCTTGTGTTGAGCGACTCCCCCGCGCCGCGCCGCCTTGGCCCTGAGTAGCATCACCGCCATTCTCCTGTATTTGCACGCCACACTACTACGACGGTCGAAACTTGTTGAAATGACCGCTTTGGGGTCTCTTTTAGTCATCCCCATCCGGGGAACTCTCGCCTCCCCGGTGGAACGGGGACGAGATGGCAGGCATCAACCACAATCAGGCAACGGTGGACCGCGGCGCGCGCATGCTCCGAACGGCGCTCGGGCCTGCCATCTCAGCCCTGCTGCAAGACCCGTCGGTCGTCGAGGTCATGCTGAACCCCGATGGCCGGATCTGGGTGGACCGGCTGTCCGAGGGACTGGCCGATACGGGCGAGATACTGTCGGCTGCCGATGGTGAGCGCATCGTGCGGCTGGTCGCCCACCACGTCGGCGTCGAAGTCCACACTCGTAGCCCCCGCGTGTCGGCCGAACTGCCCGAGACCGGCGAGCGCTTCGAGGGATTGTTGCCGCCGGTCGTGTCCTCGCCCGCCTTCGCCATTCGCAAACCCGCCGTCGCGGTGTTCACGCTCGATGACTACGTGGCGGCCGGCATCATGTCCGCCGGTCAAGCGGAAACGCTCCGCGCCGCCGTCCAGTCGCGTGCGAACATCCTCGTCGCGGGTGGCACGTCCACCGGCAAGACCACGCTGACCAATGCGCTGCTGGCCGAGGTGGCCAAGACGCAGGATCGCGTCGTCATCATCGAGGACACCCGCGAGCTGCAATGCGCGGCACCCAACCTTGTCGCCATGCGGACCAAGGATGGCGTTGCCACTTTGTCCGATCTGGTCCGTTCCTCGCTGCGGCTGCGTCCCGACCGTATTCCGATCGGTGAGGTGCGTGGCGCCGAGGCGCTCGATCTCCTCAAAGCCTGGGGCACCGGGCACCCCGGAGGGATCGGCACCATCCATGCCGGTTCCGGCATTGGCGCGCTTCGCCGCCTCGAACAACTGATCCAGGAAGCCGTCGTCACCGTTCCGCGCGCCATGATCGCCGAAACCATCGACCTCGTGGCCGTCCTCGCCGGTCGCGGTTCCGCACGGCGGCTTGTTGAACTCGCCCGCGTCGAAGGTCTCGGTCCCGACGGCGACTACCGGATTTTCCCCGCCTTTTCAGAACCCGACACCACTCGCAACACTGGAGACCCTGCATGATCCGTCGTGCCTTCCGCATCCGTCACCATATCGCAACCGCCTCGGCCGTCGCCTGGGTGAGCCTGATGACGTCCCCGGCCTTTGCCTCCGGCTCCTCGATGCCCTGGGAAGCGCCGCTGCAATCCATCCTCGAATCCGTCGAAGGGCCGGTGGCCAAGATCGTCGCGGTGATCATCATCATCGTCACCGGCCTGACGCTGGCCTTCGGCGATACCGGCGGAGGCTTCAGGCGCCTGATCCAGATCGTCTTCGGCATCTCCATCGCCTTCGCCGCCAGTTCCTTCTTCCTGAGCTTCTTCAGCTTCGGCGGCGGGGTGCTGGTCTGATGGCCGTGAGCTTCGAGGCGCTCGACGCGGTGCCGGGCTTCGCTGTCCCGGTCCACCGCGCCCTGACCGAACCGATCCTGCTCGGCGGTGCGCAGCGATCCGTGGCGATCCTCAACGGCACGCTGGCCGGGGCCGTGGGCCTCGGCCTCCAGCTCTGGCTGGCCGGCATCCTGATTTGGGCGGTGGGCCATATCGCCGCCGTCTGGGCGGCCAAGCGCGATCCGCTCTTCGTCGAGGTCGCGCGCCGCCATCTCCGCATCCCCGGCCATCTTTCAGTGTGAGGCACAAGCCATGATGAATCTTGCGGAATACCGCCGCACCGCCTCCCGCTTGGCTGACTACCTTCCCTGGGTGGCGCTGGTCGGCTCCGGCGTGGTGTTGAACAAGGACGGCTCCTTCCAGAGGACGGCGAAGTTTCGCGGGCCGGATCTGGACTCCGCCGTCGCGGCCGAGCTGGTTGCGGTCGCGGGACGGTTGAACAACGCCTTCCGCCGTCTCGGCTCCGGTTGGGCCATCTTCGTCGAGGCGCAGCGGTCGGAGGCCGCGACCTATCCTGCAAGCCGCTTCCCCGATCCCGCCTCGGCGCTGGTCGATGCCGAGCGCAAGGCCGATTTCGAGGAGGAAGGCAGCCATTTCGTCTCGGGCTATTTCCTGACCTTCCTCTGGCTCCCGCCCGCAGAAGATGCCGCACGCTCGGAGTCCTGGCTTTACGAGGGCCGCGAGACCTCGGGCGTGAACCCCTGGGAGCTGGTGCGCGGCTTCATCGACCGCACCGACCGCGTGCTGGCGCTGCTCGACGGATTCATGCCGGAATGCCGCTGGCTCGATGACGCTGGCACGCTGACCTACCTCCATTCGACGATCTCGACCAATCGGCATCGCGTCTGCGTTCCGGAAACTCCGGTCTATCTCGATGCGCTGCTGGCCGATCAGCCGCTGACCGGCGGGCTGGAGCCGCGCCTGGGCACTCAGCATCTCCGGGTTCTGACGATCACCGGCTTTCCCGGCACCACCATCCCCGGCCTGCTCGACGAGATGAACCGGCTGGCCTTCCCCTATCGCTGGTCGACCCGCGCCATCCTTATGGACAAGACCGACGCGACCCGGCTGCTGACGAAGATCCGCCGGCAATGGTTCGCAAAGCGCAAGAGCATCGCAGCGATCATCAAGGAGGTGATGACCAACGAGCAATCCGCCCTCGTGGACACCGATGCCGCGAACAAGGCCGCCGACGCGGATATGGCGTTGCAGGAACTCGGCGCCGACATGGCCGGAATGGCCTATGTCACGGCGACCGTCACCGTCTGGGACGAGGACGCCCGCCGCGCCGACGAAAAGCTGCGCCTGGTCGAGAAGATCATCCAGTCCCGCGATTTCAGCGTCATGGTCGAGACGGTCAATGCCGTCGACGCCTGGCTCGGCAGCCTGCCCGGACATGCCTATGCCAATGTCCGCCAACCGCCGGTCTCGACGCTCAACCTTGCCCACATGGTTCCCTCAAGCGCCGTGTGGGCGGGGCCGGAGCGGGACGATCACTTCGGCGCGCCCCCGCTGCTTTACGGCAGGACCGAAGGCTCGACCCCGTTCCGGCTGTCCCTCCATGTCGGCGACGTAGGCCATACCCTTGTCGTCGGACCGACCGGCGCCGGCAAGTCGGTGCTGCTGGCGCTGATGGCCTTGCAGTTCCGCCGCTACGCGCGCTCACAGGTCTTCGCCTTCGATTTCGGCGGCTCCATCCGCGCCTGCGCACTCGCGATGCAGGGTGACTGGCACGATCTCGGCGGCGAACTGACCGACGCTTCCGAAACATCGGTTTCGCTGCAACCGCTCGCCCGCATCCACGAGACATCCGAACGCGCCTGGGCCGCCGACTGGATCGTGGCGATCCTGATGCGCGAGAACATCCAGATCACGCCCGAGGTGAAGGAGCATCTGTGGACGGCCCTGACTTCGCTTGCCTCCGCCCCGGTCGGGGAACGCACCATCACCGGCCTTGCCGTGCTGCTGCAATCCAATGACCTGAAACAGGCGCTGCGCTCCTATTGCGTCGGCGGTCCCTATGGCCGGCTGCTCGATGCGGAAGCCGAACATCTCGGTTCGTCGGATGTGCAGGCATATGAGATCGAAGGCTTGGTTGGAACCGGTGCCGCCCCGGCTGTCCTAGCTTATCTGTTCCACCGCATCGGGGACAGGTTGGACGGGCGGCCCACGCTGCTGATCATCGACGAGGGCTGGCTGGCGCTCGATGACGAGGGGTTCGCGGACCAGCTCAGGGAATGGCTCAAGACCCTGCGCAAGAAGAACGCCAGCGTCATCTTCGCCACGCAATCGCTTTCTGACATCGACAATTCCGCCATCGCCCCGGCGATCATCGAAAGCTGCCCGACGCGGCTCCTCTTGCCGAACGAGCGCGCCATCGAGCCGCAGATCACCGCGATCTATCGCCGCTTCGGGCTGAACGACCGGCAGATCGAGATCCTGGCACGGGCGACGCCCAAGCGCGATTATTACTGCCAGTCTCGGCGCGGCAACCGCCTGTTTGACCTTGGATTGTCGGAAGTCGGGCTGGCGCTTTGCGCCGCTTCGGCCAAGTCCGATCAGGCCCTGATCAGCGACATCCTCGCCGAGCATGACCGCAACGGGTTTCTCGCCGCCTGGCTACGTGCCCGCGGCGTCGATTGGGCGGCCGATCTCATCCCGGACCTCACCAATCTCGCGACCGAAAGCGAACACCTGCCGCCCGTCGTCGATGAGGACGAGTTCGGCATCATCCTGGAAGAAGAGGAGATTACCCTATGACGCGCGCAATTCCCCGGTTCACCCGCATCGCCAGCGCTTCGGCGCTCGCCCTTGCGCTCGCCGCACCGCTGGCGCTGGCCCCGGTGTTCACGACGCCGGCCCATGCCTTCTTCGGCGGGTTCGGCAGGATCGTCTACGATCCGACCAACCATGCCGAGAACCTGCTGACCGCCGCCCGCACGCTGGAGCAGATCAACAATCAGATTACCTCGCTCCAGAACGAGGCACAGATGCTGATCAACCAGGCCCGCAATCTCGCGAGCTTGCCCCACAGCTCGCTGCAGGCCCTTCAGCAAAATGTCCAGCGGACCCAGCAGCTTCTCGGTCAGGCCCAGAACATCGCCTTCGACGTGCAGAACATCGACCAGATGTT
>NZ_JBDHSP010000122.1:0-5388 GCF_039808215.1 Paracoccus sp. (in: a-proteobacteria) | reverse complement strand
CAGGAGATGATAAAAAAGCAGGAAAAGAAAATGGATGAACAATACAATTTAATACTTGCCCTTCAAAAAGAAATACAGGCATTGAAAGAAAAACAGTAATGATTAGCAGATTTTGATCAACACATCCTCATTGAATTTTTTCAATGAGGATTTTTTTTCAAACTGTTTTTTGTTGAATTTAAAAGTTACCGGCAAGTAAAGACCATAAAAGTTTTTTTATTCCCTAACCTTTCTTTAATTTAGCACCCGGGTTTATAACCAAAATAATAACTGCTTACCAGCATACCGTTTTTTGTTGTCGAATGGAATAGTTGTTTTCATATAATTTGTGTAAATAGGTTTATGCATTTAAAACGAGCATTTACCTATTCCTTCAAAACCGGTAGCCATATTAGCTTTTAACATGTAGGTTAATCCAGATAAATTATATAATACATTTTCTTTTTATTCTTAACCAAAACTAAAATCAAATGAAAAAGATTATTGCTTTTATTATGCTGGCATTTACCGTTATGTTTAGCCAGGCACAGAATGTAGGCATTGGTACTACCACACCGGATGCTTCTGCACAATTAGATATCAGCAGTACCACCAGTGGCCTGTTAGCGCCCCGCATGACCAAAGCGCAACGCGATGCCATTGCCACGCCGGCCACCGGTTTGCTCATTTACCAGACTAATAACACAGCTGGTTTTTATTATTATGATGGCAGCTCGTGGAAGATGGTTACCTCCGGTGGGAAAGCCTGGTTATTAAATGGAAATAATAATACAGATCCCTTAAACGATTTTGTAGGTACCAAAGAGGATCAGCCGCTTAATTTCCGGGTCAATAATACCCGGGCTGGATATTTGAGTTCGAATGGAAATGTATTTTGGGGAATAAGCAGTGGTACTAATAATACTTCCGGTTACTCCAATGTAGCCATTGGCAATAAGGCTTTATATATGAATAGCGATGGAAATAACTTAGTAGCCATTGGCGATAGTGCATTGTATAATAATATAGGAACAACTTATAATACAGCAATTGGTAGCAAAGCACTTTATAGTAATACCACCGGATATTATAATACAGCCAATGGATATAAAGCCTTTTTTTCCAATACTACCGGTTATTCTAATACAGCCATTGGCTACTATGCCCTTTTATCCAATACCACCGGCTTTGCAAATACAGCCAATGGATCGTATGCCCTTTATTACAATTCTACCGGATACAATAATACAGCCAATGGTACCTTTGCCCTTTATTCCAATACCACCGGATACAATAATACGGCCAATGGATATTCTGCCCTTGCTTCCAATACCATCGGTTATTCTAATACGGCCAATGGAATGTATGCCCTTTTTTCCAATACCACCGGTTATTCCAATGTGGCTATTGGCAATAAGGCTTTATATACGAATAGCAATGGAAATAACTTAGTGGCTATAGGTGATAGTGCATTGTATAATAGTGTAGGATTAACTGAAAATACGGCAGTAGGCAGTAAAGCCCTTTATTCCAATACCACTGGTTATAATAATACGGCCAATGGATACAAAGCCCTTTATTCCAATACTACTGGTTTTACTAATACGGCCATTGGATACAAAGCCCTTTATTCCAATACTACCGGTTATTATAATACGGCCAATGGATACAAAGCCCTTTATTCCAATACTGGTGGCTCTTTTAATACGGCCTATGGGCATAGTGCCCTTTATACCAATACCACCGGCTCAAATAATACAGCTATAGGGTATAATGCAAATGTTATTACTGGCGGCCTTTCTAATGCCACCGCTCTTGGCGCCAATGCAATAGTAAATGCCAGTAATAAAGTACGTATCGGTGATGGAAATGTTACTGTTATCGAAGGCCAGGTAGCATACTACTACCCTTCCGATGCCCGCTTTAAATACAACATCAATGAAAATGTACCCGGCCTGGATTTCATTACGAAACTCAAACCGATTACGTATTATTTCGATACTAAAAAATTAGATACTTATACAAAGACCGGTGTCATTGATAACTCTATCATTCACCCCGTGAACTATACCGGTGAAGAAGAATTGCATACCGGCTTCTTAGCACAGGATGTAGAAAAAATTGCGAATGAATTAGGTTATCAATTTGATGGCATACATAAACCCGCCAATGATCGCGACCATTACAGTTTAGCATACAGCCAGTTTATTATGCCTTTGGTGAAAGCCGTACAGGAACAGCAGGAGATGATAAAAAAGCAACAGGAAAAAATAAATACACTGCAAAAAATAAATGAAACCGTAGCCAATGCAAAGGTTACTACGGATAAGACAGCTGCCCTGGTTGCACAACAACAAAAACTAATTGAAGCGTTGCAATTGCAAATGCAGGAACTAAAAGCTAAAATAAAATAAGACCGAATAACAGATCCCAGCTTCATTTTTTTACAAACAATTAAAATCAAATACTATGAGAAAGATGATGGTTTTATGTTTCGCACTGAGCATGACTATATGCAGCCAGGCACAGAATGTAGGTATCGGTACCACTACACCGGATGCTTCTGCACAATTAGATATCAGCAGTACCACCAGTGGCCTGTTAGCGCCCCGCATGACCAAAGCGCAACGCGATGCCATTACCACGCCAGCTACCGGATTGCTCATTTATCAGACGGACAAGACTCACGGCTTTTATTATTATGATGGCAGTACCTGGAAGATGGTTACCTCCGGTGGGGAAGCCTGGTTATTAAATGGAAATAATAACACAGATCCAGCAACCAATTTTATCGGCACTACCGATGACCAGTCGTTGAATTTTCGGGTAAACAATACCCGGGCTGGTTATTTAAGTTCGAATGGAAATGTTTTTTGGGGAATAGGCAGTGGATATAGTAATACCACCGGTTATTCCAACGTAGCGATTGGCAATAAGGCTTTATATACGAATAGTGGAGGTTATAACTTAGTGGCTATAGGTGATAGTGCATTGTATAATAATATAGCAAATACGGGTAATACCGCTGTTGGCAATAAAGCCCTTTATTCTAATACCACGGGCTCTAGTAATACGGCCAATGGATACAAAGCCCTTTATAACAATACCAGCGGTTATGATAATACGGCCAATGGATATACTGCCCTTTATTCCAATACTACCGGCTCTTATAATACGGCCAATGGCTCTTTTGCCCTTTACTTCAATACCACCAGTAATTATAATACGGCCAATGGATATCTTGCCCTTTATTCCAATACTACCGGATCTAGTAATACAGCCAATGGATATACTGCCCTTCGTTCCAATACTACTGGCTCTTATAATACTGCCTATGGGAATAGTGCCCTTTATTCCAATATCTCCGGCGCAAATAATACAGCTATTGGGTATAATGCAAATGTGACTACCGGGAATTTGACAAATGCCACTGTTATCGGTTATAATGCTACTGTCAATGCCAGCAATAAAGTACGTATTGGCAATAGCTCCGTAACCGTTATCGAAGGCCAGGTAGCCTGGTCATTTCCTTCTGATGCAAGATTTAAATACAATATTAAAGACAATGTGCCCGGCCTGGATTTCATTACGAAACTCAAACCTGTAACGTATTATTTCGATACTAAAAAATTAGATACTTATACAAAGACCGGTGTCATTGATAACTCTATCATTCACCCCGTGAACTATACCGGTGCTGAAGAATTGCATACCGGTTTCTTAGCACAGGATGTGGAAAAAGTGGCAGAAGAATTAAGTTATCAATTTGATGGCATTCACAAACCTGCTAATGACCGCGATCATTACAGTTTAGCATACAGCCAGTTTATTATGCCTTTGGTGAAAGCCGTGCAGGAGCAGCAGGAAATGATAAAAATGCAGGAAAAGAAAATGGATGAACAATACAATTTAATACTTGCCCTTCAAAAAGAAATACAGGCATTAAAAGAAAAACTGTAAATCAAAATTGATCATTTTAATCAACGCATCCTCATTGATTTTTTCAATGAGGATTTTTTTCTGATTGTTTTTTGTTGAATTTAAAAGTTACCGGGAAGCAAAGAACAAAAAAAGTTTTTTTTTGTCTAATCTTTCTTTAATTTAGTACTCAGGTTTATAACCAAAATAGTAACTGCTTACCAGCATACCGTTTTTTGTTTTTGAATGGAATTATTGTTTACACATTATTTGTGTAAACAGGTTTATATATTTAAAAAGGGAGTTTACCTATCTCTTCAAAACCGGTTGCTATGTTCGCTTTTAATATGTTGGTTAATCCTGATAAATAGGATAACACGTATTTTTTTTCTTACCCAAAACTAAAATCAAATGAAAAAGATTATTGCTTTTATTATGCTGGCATTTACCGTTATGTTTAGCCAGGCACAGAATGTAGGTATCGGTACTACCACACCGGATGCTTCTGCACAATTAGATATCAGCAGTACCACCAGTGGCCTGTTAGCGCCCCGCATGACCAAAGCGCAACGCGATGCCATTACCACGCCGGCCACCGGATTGTTCATTTACCAGACGGACAACACACCCGGCTTTTATTATTACGATGGCAGTACCTGGAAGATGGTCACCTCCGGTGGGAATGCCTGGTTATTAAATGGCAACCCTAATACCAATCCATCTACTAATTTCATTGGTACTACCGATGACCAGCCGCTAAATTTCCGGGTCAATAATAGCCGGGCCGGATATCTGAGTTCAAATGGAAATGTATTTTGGGGAATAGGTAGTGGCAATAATAATACCACCGGTTACTCCAATGTAGCCATTGGCAATAAGGCTTTATATACGAATAGCGATGGCCATAACTTAGTGGCTATTGGCGATAGTGCATTGTATAATAATGTAGGAACAACTTATAATACGGCAATAGGCAGTAAGGCGCTTTTTTCCAATACCACCGGATATTATAATTCGGCCAATGGATACAATGCCCTTTATTCTAATACCACCGGTTATTCTAATTCGGCCAATGGAATGTATGCCCTTTATTCCAATACTACCGGATATTATAATACGGCCAATGGAAATGATGCCCTTCATTCCAATACTACCGGATCTGAAAATACGGCCAATGGAGATGAGGCCCTTTATTCCAATACTACCGGATATGAAAATACGGCCATTGGCCGCTATGCCCTTTTTTTCAATACCACTGGGCAAGAAAATACGGCCAATGGATATGCTGCCCTTGTTTCCAATACCATCGGTAATTCAAATACGGCCAATGGAATGAATGCCCTTTTTTCCAATACTACCGGTTATTCCAATGTGGCTGTTGGCAATAAGGCTTTATATACGAATAGCGTTGGCTATAACTTAGTGGCTATTGGCGATAGTGCTTTGTATAATAATGTAGGAGCAACTTATAATGCGGCTTTAGGCAGTAAA
>NZ_JBDHSP010000121.1:0-5392 GCF_039808215.1 Paracoccus sp. (in: a-proteobacteria) | reverse complement strand
CGAAGCCGGTCCACCCGGTGGGCCAGCCCATCAGCGCCTCGACGAACAGCGGGTTCAAGGTCCGGCGCGGCTCGGAGGTATCGCTCCCAGCCATCGGCGTCACCAGGACCTGGCGGCCAAGCAGGCCGTTCACAGGCGTGTTGGCGAGGCTCGTCGCGCCATCCTTGTGATCGCGAGCCGTCGGCGTCATCCACATCCCAGCCGAATGGGTCAGGTCCGCTGTCCGCCGGTTGCCCGCGCTCGGCTTGCACCCATCGTTCGCCATCGGCGTGGGCCACATCGCGGCCGTCGTCGCGAGGTTCATGCCGTGCTGGCCCGCTGCCTGCGACGGCGTCGGCTTCGTCTGCCGGTTCTCGTTGGCGCTCGCCCTCGGCGTCGGCCAGAGCCGCAGCAGTTCCGTCCGGTTCCCGCCACTCGACCGGGTGCCAGAGCAGGCGCGCGGGGTCGGCCAGCTCGTCCCCTTCGCGGATGGCGAGGATGAAGAGCCGCTCGCGCTTGTGGGGCGCGCCGACTTCCGCCGCCGTGAAGAGGCCTGCCGCAAGCTTGTAGCCCATGCCGACCAGTCCGCTGGCGACTTCGGGGAAGCCGAGGCGGAGATGATGGGCGACGTTCTCGAGGAAGACGAAGGGCGGCTCGACCTCGCCGATGATGCGGGCGACATGCGGCCAGAGGTGGCGCGGGTCGTCCGCACCCCGGCGCTTGCCCGCGACGGAGAACGGCTGGCACGGATAGCCCGCAGTGACGATGTCCACCGCGCCGCGCCATGGGCGGCCGTCGAAGGTGGCAACGTCGTCCCAGACAACAGCCTGATCCAGGGACGCGTCTTCCATCCGCGCCACGAGAGTGGCTGCGGCGAAGGTTTCCCGTTCGACATGGCCCACAGCACGATATCCGGGGATGGCGATGGTGAGCCCGAGGTCGAGACCACCTGCGCCGGAACAGAGCGAGAGGCCGAAGAGGCATGCGTCTCCGGCTCCGGAAGCGCGTCCGGAGGAAGGTAAAGCCAGGTCATGCATGTCACGCGGCGGTCTTGCGCTTTCGCGCGGGTTCGGGTTCGGCGTCCGTGTCCGGCGTCTCGGCCGGTGGTTCGGCGTCGTCGCCCAGCCGCTCGGTTCTCACCTGCGCGAAGGTCCGGCCGTCGCCGTCGAGGATCGCGTCGCGGCCGGTTTCGGCCTGCCAGCGTTCAACGGCGACATCGACATAGGCCGGGCCGATCTCCATCGCGAAGACGCGGCGGCCGTTGGCCTCGCCCGCCATGATCTGCGACCCGGACCCCGAGAATGGCTCGTAGCAGAGGCCGCCCCGCGCCACATGCTGGCGCATCGGGATCCCGAAGGCGTCGAGCGGCTTCGGCGTCGGATGATCGGGCCGGTCGTCCTTCGCAAAGCTCGGCAGTGCCCATGTCGAGGGCAGCGTTTCCTCGGCCACCTTCGGCGGGCGGTTCGGGCGGCGCCAGCCCATGAAGCAGGGTTCGTGCTTCCAGAGGTAGTGGGACCGGGTCAGAACCCCGCGGTCCTTCACCCAGATGATCTGCTGGTGGACGAAGGCACCCGCCTTCTCCCAGCAAGCCTCCAGCATCGCCTGGCGGCGCGAGGCGTGCCAGCAGTACCAGGCCGCATTCTCGGCGATGGCTTCCGCCACGGCCGCCGAGATGAAGCCGTCATAGAGCTCCGCGCCCTGCGAACTGTCGTCCCAGGTCGTGCCGTAGGACGCGGACCAGTCCTTGTTGCGGGTCGGGTGGTTCGAGCCGTCGTAGTCCACCAGATATGGCGGGTCGGTCGCGAACAGGATCGCCCGCTCGCCGTTCATCAGGCGGCGGACATCGTCGTGGCTCGTACTGTCCCCGCAGAGCAGCCTGTGGTCACCGAGGATCCACAGGTCGCCCGTGCGCGCGGCCGGATTACGCGGCGGTTCCGGGATGGTCACTGGCGGCACCGAGCCCCCGGCGCTACCTCCTTCTTCGTCGTCTTCCGCGACGTAGGCCAGCAGCTTGTCCAACTCGCCGTCGGAGAACCCGACCAGCGACAGGTCGAAATCCTCGGCCAGCAAATCGTTCAATTCCGCCGACAGCAGCGCCTCGTCCCAGGTGCCGAGTTCCGTCAGCTTGTTGTCCGCGATCCGATAGGCCCGGCGCTGCGCCTCTGTCAGATGCCCGAGCACGATCACTGGCGCTTCGGTCAGTCCAAGCTGGGTTGCCGCCAGCACGCGCCCGTGGCCCGCGATCAGCTCCCCGTCCTCGCCCACGAGGCACGGCACGGTCCAGCCGAACTCGGCCATGCTGGCGGCGATCTTGGCGACCTGGTCCGGCCCGTGCGCCTTCGCGTTCTTCGCGTAGGGCTGGAGGCGCGACAGCGGCCACGTCTCGATCGCGTCCGGGGCGAAGCTCAGCGTCATGGTGGGCAAGATTCCTCGGTCGGGTGGATGCCGGTGGCTTCCGGACTCCGGATGCCGGGCCGGACTCCACGCGGGGTCCAGCGGCCACCAGCGGTGTCCGGTCGGAAGGCCAGCGTTCATTGGTGTTTGCGCGGGGCTCGGGTGGGTCCGGCTTCCGGGTGGCTTCCCAAAAATCCGGCCCTGTCGCTGGCGATGTCCCGCGCTTCGCCCGCCAGCATACGGATATCGCCAGGAAGGAACCAAGAACTCAATGGATTAGCCCATTGGACCCCGGCTGGACCCTTCGCTGGACCCCGGAAGCCAGTGGCGCGGCCTCTGCCTGCGCGCTCCTCTCCCGAGTATATCGCCATCAATAGCGATATCGGGGCGATCCGTCTCGTCTTGCAATGTCTCGCAGAAAACTGTCTCGCACGCACGCACGGCCTTGACAGAACGGAACGAATTCTCCGCGCGCAACTTCCTCGACGTTGACCCGTCTGTGATCCGCGGTTACAGATTGACCTACTGGCGTAGTAGCCGAGGCGGCGAGGGCAAAATACCGGGCGACCGTGTCGCCGATGGCGTGCAAGTCTCCTGTCCTTGACAGCAGAGATGAGCGCGACGATGGGATCGATCTTCTTGTCGGACTCCCTGACTCTCCGCCCTCGCCGCCGACCTAGCCAGGAATTCTGATGCAGAACGCGATTAAGGCTGAAATCAAAAGGCTTGCGAAGCGGGCATTTGAAAAGGAAGAGAAGTCCGAGAAGCTGGAGGCGCAGTACCAGCAGCGATTTACAAAACGCACCGGGGTTCCGCCAGGTCCTTCATCACGAAAGCCGAAGACACCAACTTCGAGGCACTTCGACCCAAAGTACTGCTCCAGGAACGCGAATTTTCTTGCCAAGACGATTTGGCATAAGGTCATGAACAGTAGCTATGAACCTGTTCCGGCAGTCTGCTATCAGATTCCGAAACCTGATGGCACCAAGCGTGAGGTGATGGCCTTCGCCATCCCGGATGCCGCATTGGCAAATGTTGTGCTCCGCCGTGCGCGTGATCGGAATCTGAAACGGTTGTCCCCCGCTTCATATGCCTACCATCCGGACAAGAACGTTTTCGACGCCATTCTCGCTCTGAAGGAGTTTGACCACCGCGGCAAGCTGTTCGCTGTCCAAATCGATTTTGAGAAGTATTTCGACAATATTCCCGCAGGCTATCTGAAGGGAAAGATTTCGGACTCAGGGCAAGTCAGCCTCACGCCGCACGAGCGGCATATCTTTGAACGGTTCATGCACCACCAGTTTGCAGAACACGATCAATACGGAACGGGCCGATTTCAAAGGCGGCACAAGGGCACCCCGCAGGGGTCATCTGTTTCGCTGCTGTTGGCGAACCTCGCCAACCACGATCTCGATGTGGAACTGACTGCGGCAGCTGGACGGTTCGTTCGTTTCGCAGATGACGTAGTGGCTCTCTGTTCGGATTATTCACAGGCGCAGCTGATAGAAAAATGCTTCTTCGATCACTGCAGGATCAGCGGCTTAAAGGTGAACTCCGCGAAATCACCTGGGATCGCTGTGATATCAGCGACAGATCAGGAAGTGAGAACATTCCCCCACTTCGATTATCTCGGATATCGGTTTTCGCCCCATGGCTTGACCGTCCCCGAAAAGACCATCAAGCGTCTGAAGACTCGCGTTTCGCGGCTAACGAATATTTATCTCATCCAGTATCTGGGTGCAGGTTTTGACAACAGCAGGTGCAGCACAAGCGCTCCGGTCTATGACTGGGATCTGCTCGGCTTGATCTACGAACTGCGACGCTCACTTTACGGCGGGCTGGCGGAAGCAGAGATCGAGGCATTCATCTATGAAGGGAAGCGCCTTCCGAAGATGAAGGGACTAATGGGTTTCTACTGCCTTCTCGACGACCCGGCCCCTCTGAAGCAGTTGGACGGCTGGTTGTTGAGCATTGCCCGTCGCGCCACCCGAACGCGAAATGACATTTTGTCGTCAAAATATGGCGTGAATTGCCCCACGCCATCAAATCGGCAGCTTGCAACCGGGGAATGGCTGGATCCGACAGCGTGGAGAGGTCAACCGAAGCCGGAGGCGAGAATGCCCAGCCTCGTTCGCGGTTGGCGCGCCGCGAGGAAGCACTTCTACACGTTCGGGCTCGAAAATGTCGAAGCTCCAAGATACGGCTTCTACTCGGATCTCGACGATCTGTTCGATTATTAGAGCCACAAATGTTGCAACCGAACCTATGGTCGCCGTGCGCTCCCCAGAGCACCCTCCACCACATGCGACATCGACCGTTTACACGGCACGCGCTTCCCGTTTAGTCGCCAGACGATAACCGCAACGCCATACTGCCAGCGTCGGTTCGCCGTCGCCCGGCTGAACCCGAGCTCCCAGCAGATCGGCTTCCACGGCGTGCCATTCGCTCGAAGCCAGACGAGCCTAGCGTCGTCTTTCTCGAGCCAACGCAGCCAGAGCATCGCCTCCTCGGCCTGCGTGATCTGACGCGGGCTGGGCCTCGGGCGACGCATCTTCGGCTCCTGACCGACCTTGTCGGCGAAGCTGTGGAAATACTCGGGCCATGCGTTGAAGAAGCCCTGCGGCATCACGCCCGGCATCTGCCGCATCACGCCCGCCGCAAGTTCAAGCCGATCCTGCACCTGCGCTGTGGTCCACTCACCCATGACGCGCCTCCCGTTCCCGCTTGCCGTAGAGCCGCTCGCCGAGCTGGCGCACCAGTTCGCGCTCGGGCCAGGTCAGGCGGTCGTCGTCGATGGCGACGGCCAGCAGCCCCTGTTCCTTCCAGCCGTCGCGCTTGACCTCGTCGGGTTTGCGGCGGTGACCGCCGTAGCCCTTGGGCGTGAACCGCATGCCGCTCATTGCACACCTCCCCGGGTCTCCAGCGCCCAGAGCAGGATCGCGATGGCGTCGGCCTCGTTGTCGTCGGCGGGCAAGAAGCCGCGCGCCCGGGCGGCCGCCATCATGGCGTCCTTGTTCGC
>NZ_JBDHSP010000120.1:0-5424 GCF_039808215.1 Paracoccus sp. (in: a-proteobacteria) | reverse complement strand
ATTGGGTGAACGCGATATACGGACGACGACTCCGGATCACAAGTGTTTTGTGAGCCCGCGCCCGGATTTTTTTGCGGAGCCCGATCGGCATTTTTCCGGAAGCGGCCGGCGGGGAAAACCCTGCGCCGGCTATGGGTTAGCGGAGGCCGCGAACCGCTCGCTTCCGTCATGGTCGGGCTTGTCCCGACCATCCACGTCTTTGCTGCTCGAAGGGCGTGTTCAAGACGTGGATGCTCGCCACAAGGGCGAGCATGACGGTGCGGCCCTAGATCATCGCGCGTCCTACCGGACGCGGCAACGATGATCTATCCCATTGGCGGAGCATCGGATTTTTCCGAAAAGTGGATTCCACTTTTCGGTCCGATGCTCTAGCCGCGCTTCTCGCAGAATCGGATGCGGTTGCCGAACGGGTCCGGCACCTGCAGCGTGCGCCCGCCCGGCCCGTCCTCCTCGATGCCCGGCCGCGAATAGGGATAGCGCTTGCCCAGCAATTCGGCGTGGAGCGCGTCGATCCCCTCCATCCAGACGAAGACGGTCGAGCCGGGGCTGGCGTCGCCGTGATGCTCGGAGAGATGGAGCCGCAGGCCGGAGCGCGAGACCTGCATGTAGAGCGGCATGCCCGGCCCGAAGCGGTGCTCCCAGTCCGGCGTAAAGCCGAGGAAGTCGCGATAGAACTCCCTCGCCTTGGCCTCGTCGAAGATCCGCAGGACGGGGATGCCGGTTTGCAGGCGCACCGCCCCGGCATCGGCCGGCGCCGCCGCGCCGATCTTCGCCGCCAGCACGTTCCAGTCGTCGCAGCCGAGCTGGCGGGCGACGATCTCGAGGGTCTCGGAATGGGAGAGCGGCACCTGCCGGGCGGCCATGGCCTCGCGCAGGCACTTGGCCATCAGCTTCGCATCGCGGAAATCGCGCATCGTGGTGATCCTTCTCGCTCGGACGGTGGGATCGGGGCTCGCCTTGCCGATATCCGTCCGCGAGTCGATCGGGATCGGGACAGGAACAATAAGGATGCGTTCACCTTGCCCTTGCGGGCGCGAGCGGCAGGCCGCATCCGGCCGACGGCGAAGGTCGCGGCATCTTCATCCCCTGTCAATGCCGGCCGCCCTAGACCGGCCTCATTCGATGGCGTTAAGTCGCGTTTTCCGCAGATGTTTCGCGGATCGCGAGGGAAGACGGACCAGGCATGACCACGACAGACCGCCGCCGCGTCCTCAGCGGAGTTTCAGCCGCGCTCTGCCTGTCGGCGGCGCCCTCCGTCCTGCTCGCGCAGCAGCCCAAGCCGCAGGGGCCGCCGCAACCGCCGCCGGCCCCGCAGAGCGCCGCGCCCCAGCCCAAATTCGGCTTCGAGGACGTGCAGCGCCGCGCCCGCGAGATCGCCGCCGTCCCCTACGAGCCAATCGCCCCCCTGCCGGAGGCGCTGGCGAAGCTCGACTACGATTCCTGGCGCGACATCCGCTTCCGGCCCGAGCGGGCGCTCTTGGCGCAGAACGGCTCGCTCTTCCGCATGCAGATGTTCCATCCGGGCTTCCTCTTCACCCGGCCGGTCACGGTCAACGTCGTGCGCGACGGCGTGCCGACGCCGGTGCCCTATGCGGCGAACCTGTTCGACTACGGCCGGGTCAAGTTCGACAAGCCGCTGCCGGTCAATCTCGGCTTCGCCGGCTTCCGGCTGCACTATCCGCTCAACGATCCGCGCGTCTTCGACGAGCTGATCTCCTTCATCGGCGGCAGCTATTTCCGCGTGCTCGGCCGGGGCCAGCGCTACGGCTTGTCGGCGCGCGGCCTCGCCATCGGCTCCGGCACGGCGAACGAGGAATTCCCCGTCTTCCGCGAGTTCTGGGTCGAGACGCCGGCGGCCGGCGCCGAGCGCATCGTCGTCCACGCCCTGCTCGATTCCGCCGCCGTGACCGGCGCCTATCGCTTCACCCTCTATCCCGATCTCGACACCGTCATGGAGATCGCGGCGACGCTCTATCCGCGCACCCCCATCGAGAAGCTCGGCCTCGCGCCGCTGACCTCGATGTTCTTCACCGGCGAGAACGACCGCCGCTTCTTCGACGATTTCCGCAGCGAGCTGCATGATTCGGACGGGCTGATGATCCATTCCGGCAGCGGCGAATGGCTCTGGCGCCCCCTGCGCAACCCGAGGCAGCAGGCCGTCTCCTCCTTCGTCGAGCGCAACCCGCGCGGCTTCGGCCTGATGCAGCGCGACCGCACCTTCGAGCACTACCAGGACCTCGACCTCTCCTACGAATTGCGGCCCTCCTACTGGATCGAGCCGCAGGGCGACTGGGGCGAGGGCGTCGTCGAGCTGATCGAGATGCCGACCACCGACGAGACCAACGACAACATCGTCGCGCTCTGGACGCCGAAGGCGCCGCTGGAGCCGGGCAAGGAATTCTCCTTCGCCTACAAGCTGACATCGATGCTCGATTCCGCCGACCTGCATCCCGGCGGGCGGGTGGTCAACACCTACCAGGCCAAGCCCAAGGCGCTGGGCTCGGGCGAGCCGGTGACGGCCGGCTCGCGCCGCTTCATCGTCGACTTCGCCGGCGGCGACCTCGACTACCATCTGAAGCAGCCGGAGAAGGTCGAGATCGTGCCCTCGATCGCCTATGGCCGGATCGACCGCGCCTTCATCGTGCCCAACCGCAAGACCGAGGGCTTCCGCGCCTTCATCGACGTCGTGGTCGAGCCCGGCCAGCTCGCCGAGATGCGCGCCTTCCTCAGGAGCGGCGGCAAGGCGCTGACCGAGACCTGGAGCTACCCCTGGCGCGCCGAAGCGCAGGAATGACCCGAAGGAGCCTTGCATCATGGACGTCGTCGAGAACGCCGGCCGGAACCGTTTCGAACTGTCGCTCGACGGCGGCACCGCCTTCGTCAGCTATCGGCGCGACGGCGACCGGCTCGTGCTGGACCATACCGAGGTCCCCCCGCAATTCGCCGGGAAGGGCGTCGGCTCGAAGCTGGCGAAGGGCGTCTTCGAAGCGCTGCGGGCAAGCGGGCGCAAGGCGGTGGTCCGCTGCGAGTTCCTCCAGGGCTGGATCGCCAAGCATCCCGAATACGCCGACACGGTCGAGGGCTGAGGAATCCCGGCCCCGTCATTCCGGACCAGCCGCGAAGCGGCGCCGATCCGGAATCCATCGTAGAGTTCGGCGCCCTGTGATGGATTCCGGGTCGAGCCCGGAATGACGCCCTTCCGTCTCGAGGCCGTGCACTTCAGCCGCGCTTGCCCGCGGGCTTCCTGGCCGGCGGTTTCTTGCGGCCATAGAGCTCGAGGCGATGGCGGACGAGCTCGTAGCCCAGCTCGGCGGCGATCCGCCGCTGCAGCTCCTCGATCGCATCCGAGGAGAACTCGATCACCGCCCCCGTGTCGACGTCGATCAGATGGTCGTGATGCTCCTGGTCGGCGTGCTCATAGCGCGAGATGCCGTCCTCGAAGGCATGGCGCTCGATGGCGCCCTGCGATTCCAGCACCTTCATCGTCCGGTAGACGGTCGAGAGCGACAGCGTCGGATCGAGCGCGAAGGCGCGGGTGAAGATGCCCTTCGCGTCGGGATGGTCGTCGGCCTCGGCCAGCACGCGCAGGATCAGCCGCCGCTGCTGCGTCATGCGCAGGCCCGCGCCCTTCAACTGGCTCTCGAAAACGGCGATGCGCCGGTCGGTTTCGCTCATGCCCTGCCATAGCAATGCCGGCGGGCGATTGCAAAAACGGCTAAAGGAAAATCATTCTCGTTTGCAATAATGATATGGCTAAGATTCGGCAGCGATAAGGAGACGTCGAATCGATGCTCAGCCCGGAACGAGAAAGACGCGGGTCATCCCGGGCTTGACCCGGGATCCATGCCTGAACCTTGTCGTAAGCGCTCCGGCATGGATCCCGGATCTCCGCTTCGCTGCGTCCGGGATGACCCGCGTTTCGATCGAAGCCCGGCCCGCCTACGCCCGAAGATCGCCCGCCAGTTCCGCCACCAGCGCATAGGAACGCTTGCGCTTCTCATGGTCGAAGATCGGCGCCGCGATCATGATCTCGTCGGCGCCGGTCTCGTGCAGGAAGGCGCGAAGCGAATGCTTCAGCGTCTTCGGCGAGCCGACGAAGGCATAGCGCAGCATCTGCGAGACATGCGCCTTCTCGGCCGGCGACCAGTAGCGCTCGATATCGTCGATCGGCGGCTGGAGCTTGCCGCGCGCGCCGCGCACCATGCCGACGAAGCGCTGCTGCATCGAGGTGGCGAGGTAGCGCGCCTCCTCGTCCGTCTCGGCGGCGACGACGTTGATGCCCGGCATCGCATAGGGCGCCGCGCATTGGGCGGAGGGCTTGAAGCGCGCGCGATAGACGGCGAGCGCCTGCATCAGCGCATCCGGCGCGAAATGCGAGGCGAAGCTGTAGGGCAGGCCGAGCTCGGCGGCGAGCTGCGCGCCGAACAGGCTCGATCCGAGGATCCAGAGCGGGACGTTCAGCCCCTCGCCCGGCACGGCCCGGATCGCCTGGTCGGGCGCCGCGGGCGCGAACAGCGCCTGCAATTCGAGCACGTCCTGCGGAAAACTGTCGGCCGCCATCGGGCTGCGGCGCAGCGCCCTCAGCGTGAGCTGGTCGGTGCCCGGCGCCCGCCCGAGGCCGAGGTCGATGCGGCCCGGGAAGAGCGATTCCAGCGTGCCGAACTGCTCGGCGACGAGGAGCGGGGCATGATTCGGCAGCATGATGCCGCCGGCGCCGATCCGCATCGTCGTCGTGGCGGCGGCGAGCCGGCCGATCACCACCGCGGTCGCGGCCGAGGCGATGCCGACCATGTTGTGATGCTCGGCCACCCAGTAGCGCGTGAAGCCGAGCGCCTCGGCATGGCGGGCGAGATCGATCGATTTCATCAGCGCGTCGCGGGGCCCCTCCCCTTCGACGACGGGGACGAGATCGAGGACGGAGAGCGCGACCATGGCGGCCCCTGCTGGCTGAAACCGGGCGAAGGCCGGCGGGATGGCGTGGCCTCACCAGATGGGAAGGTCGGGCGGCCCGGTCCAGAGGCCGGCGGTCATGGCGCGCCTGCGCCGGCGTTCTGGCGGAACGGCGGCGGCCCTGCCGCGTTGCTCTCGATGAGAGCAGCCATGCCGAGGGAGCGATCATGACGACCACCGCCAATCCGGCCAGGGAAAGCCTGCGCAAGGAGCAGAAGGAACAGCGCAAGGCCGAGCGCGAGAAAGGCCCGGACGCCGAGCTCGACGAGGCCCTGAAGGAGACCTTTCCCGCGAGCGACCCCGTCGCCGTGCAGACCCCGACCAAGCCCGGCGCCAAGACGAAAAAGCCGGCCTGACAAGACCGCTTCGGTCTTATGCCGACGGCCATCGAGGCAGACCGCCGTCATCAACTCAGTTGAGAGTTTGAGTTTCGTAGCCTTGCGTTGGCGATGACGATGATTTTTCGCATGAGGG
>NZ_JBDHSP010000119.1:0-5454 GCF_039808215.1 Paracoccus sp. (in: a-proteobacteria) | reverse complement strand
AGCGGTCTGAAAGATCGAAGAAACCCATCTGCGCCATCGTTACGCTCCACCTGCCGGATACCTCTGACACCTACCCCAGCCGCCCGGTCAGGGCAATTTTTCGAGGTGCCCTGTAAAAGGGCCCCGGCTGTTTTCGCCTTCGTCGATCCGAATTGAAGGCTAAGCTTGCTTGCCGTGCTGGCTGCCGAAAACTGGTCTGCCATTGCATCAGAATGAAAAGAAAGCCCCGCACGAGGCGGGGCTTTCTGTAGCAATCTCAGTTGCGGGCCTTGTCGACCATCTTGCCCTTGGAGATCCAGGGCATCATGGCGCGCAGCTTTTCGCCGACCTGCTCGATCTGATGCTCGTCGTTGAGGCGGCGGGTTGCCTTGAACATCGGTTGGCCGACGGCGTTTTCCTGCATGAAGTCGCGCACGAACTTGCCGGTCTGGATGTCGGTCAGCACGGCTTTCATGCGGGCCTTGGTTTCCTCATAGGGCAGGATGCGCGGGCCCGAGACATATTCGCCATATTCGGCGGTGTTCGAGATCGAGTAGTTCATGTTGGCGATGCCGCCTTCGTAGATCAGGTCCACGATCAGCTTCACCTCGTGCAGGCATTCGAAATAGGCCATTTCCGGCTCGTAGCCAGCCTCGACCAGGGTTTCAAAGCCCATGCGGATCAGCTCGACCAGACCGCCGCACAGAACTGCCTGTTCACCGAACAGGTCGGTTTCGCATTCCTGACGGAAGTTGGTCTCGATGATGCCCGAGCGGCCGCCGCCGATGGCCGAGCAGTAGCTGAGCGCGATGTCCTGCGCCTTGCCGGTCGCGTCATTGTGGACCGCGAACAGGCAGGGGACGCCGCCGCCCTTGCTGTATTCGCCGCGCACGGTGTGGCCGGGGCCCTTGGGCGCCATCATGATGATGTCGACGCCGGGCTTCGGCTCGATCAGGCCAAAGTGGATGTTCAACCCGTGGGCAAAGGCGATCGCCGCGCCTTCGCGGATATTGTCATGAACGTATTTGCGGTAGGTCTCGGCCTGCAACTCGTCGGGCATGGTGAACATGATCAGGTCGGCCCAGGCGGCGGCCTCACTGATGCCCATGACCTTCAGGCCTTCGGCTTCGGCCTTCTGGGCCGAGGCGGAGCCTTCGCGCAGCGCCACGACGACGTTTTTCGCACCCGAATCGCGCAGGTTCAGCGCATGGGCGTGGCCCTGGCTGCCATAGCCCAGCATGGCGATCTTCTTGTCCTTGATCAGGTTCACGTCGCAGTCGCGATCATAGTAAACGCGCATCGGCATCTCTCCTCGTTTTGCTGGGGTGTTTCTAGCAAGGTCGCGTCGGGCGATCCATGCAGACTTTGCGAAATCTTTGGGGTATGTGATAAGATCATGTTCAGTTTGTTCATGATATGAGAAAATCATGCCCGATGCCGCGGACCGGCGCATCCTGCGTCAGCTTCTGGCCGATCCCGGGATCGGCAATGCCCCGTTGGCCGAGCGCGCCGGCGTCACCCCCGCCAGCCTGTGGCGCCGGCTGGAGCGGCTGCGCGAGAGGGGCGTGATCCGCGCCACCGAGGCGCGAATCGACTGGCGCCGCCTGGGCTATGAGGTGCAGGTCAGCCTGCGCTTTACCCTCGACAAGACGCAGCCGCGCGCCTTCGACGAATTCGTGGCCGCGGCGCGGCTGGTGCCCGAGGTGACGGAAATCCAGACCTTCCTCGGCTCGGTCGATCTGCGGCTCTCGGTGATCGCGCGCGACATGGCGCATTGGCAGCAGATCTATCGCGAAAGCATCCTCGCCCTGCCGCATGTCTCGGACAGCGATGCGCTGATGCTGGTCAGCAGCATCAAGGACGTGCAGGAGTTGCCGCTGTGAGCGCGGCCTTCCAGCCCGACGCCACGGATCTGGCGATCCTGCGGCTGCTGGCGGCGGACGCCACGCTGAGCGCTGCCGACATCGGCCGGGCGCTGGGCATGACGCAGCCGGCGGCCTGGCGGCGGATCAAGCGGTTGACCGATGCGGGCATCATCGCCGGGCGGCGCATCACCGTTGACCAGGCGGCGCTGGGCTTTGGCGTCACGGTGTTTCTGGGCATCCGCCTGGCCGCCAAGGGCCGCACCAGCCTCGAGGAGTTCGAGCGCGCGGTCACCGCCATCCCCGAGGTGCAGGTGGTCCAGCATGTGCTGGGCCAGTTCGACTATCGTCTGCGCATCACCGCCCGCGACATCGCCGATTTCGAACGCATCCTGCGCCGGCGCATCATGACCCTGCCGGGCGTGGGCCAGGTCGAGGCCAATGTGATGCTCTCGGAGGAACGCCGCCCCGGCCCGCTTTAGGTCACGCCCTTGTTGGCTTGCAAAGCCGGGGCTGAACCGGCAATCAGGCGCAGGCCAAAGCAAAGGTGAAGCATGGCAAGCCCCGCCCCGTTCTCGCGCTATGAATTCCTCATCGCCTGGCGCTATCTGCGCGCGCGCCGGGCCGAGGGCGGGGTCAGCGTGATGACCTGGATCAGCCTGATCGGCATTGCGCTGGGCGTCATGGCGCTGATTGCCACCCTGGCGGTGCGCGCGGGCTTTCGCGCCGATTTCGTCGAGACGATCCTGGGCGCCAATGCCCACAGCACCGTCTATTACCTGCCGGGCTCGATCTATAACGACCTGACCGAAGAGACCTATCTCGTCCCCGGTCGCATCGAGGACTATGATGCGGTCTCGCAGCGCATCCGCGCCATCCCGGGGGTGCTGCGCGCCGATCCGGCGGTGCGCGGCAAGGTCATGGTGCGCCAGGGCGAGGCGGCCGGTCTGGGCGATGTGCATGGCGTCACCCTTGAGGCGCTGAAGGCCCTGCCGGGGGTCGCCGATCCCACGCGCGCCTCAGGCGACATCGCGGATTTCGCGCATGGCATCGCCATCGGCTCGGGGCTGGCGCGCGATCTTGGCGTGGGGGTCGGAGACAAGGTGCAACTGATCGCCCCCGAGGGTGCCAAGACCCCCATCGGCACGCAGCCGCGCATCGAAAGCTTTGATGTCGCCTATGTCTTTTCCGCCGGGCGCTATGATATCGACCAGACCCGCATCTACATGCCGCTGACCGAGGCGCAGCGCTATTTCAACCGCGAGGGCGCCGCCGATGAGATCGCGGTCTTTGTCGCGAACCCCGCCCGCGTCGCCGACTGGACGCCGCTGCTGCTGGATGCGGCGGGTGATCGGGCGCAAGTCTGGACCTGGCGCGATGCCTCGGGGTCGTTTCTGGCCGCGCTCGACATGGAGGATGACGTGATGTTCGTGATCCTGTCGATCCTGGTGCTGATCGCCTCGATGAACATCACCTCTGGGCTGGTCATGCTGGTCAAGAACAAGAGCCGCGACATCGGCATCCTGCGCACCATGGGCCTGACCGAGGGCGCGGTCATGCGGGTGTTCTTTCTGTGTGGCGCCTTTACCGGCATCATCGGCACCATCGCCGGCGTGATCCTGGGCGTGGCGCTGGCGCTGAACGTCGGCCACATCATGGCGGCGCTGAACATGCTGACCGGCGGCAATGCCTGGCAGCCCGAGGTGCGCGGCATCTATCAGCTGACCGCCGAGCTGCGCGGCTGGGACATCCTGCGCGCCGTGGCGCTGTCGCTGGGCCTGGCCTTCGTGGTGACGATCTTTCCGGCCCGCCGCGCCGCGCGCATGAACCCGGTGGAGGCGCTGCGCTATGAGTGAGGTCCTGCGCCTTGACGGCATTTCCAAGACCTATGGCCTGGGCGGCCCGGCGCCGGTGCCGGTGCTGCACGACCTGTCGCTGGCGGTCGCCCGCGGCGAGGTGGTGGCACTGGTCGCGCCCTCGGGGGCGGGGAAATCGACGCTGCTGCATATCGCCGGGCTTCTTGACACGCCGGATGGCGGCCGGGTGCTGCTGAACGGGCGCGACATGGCCGGGCAGGGCGACCGCGCCCGCACCGAGGCGCGGCGCGAGGCGCTGGGCTTTGTCTATCAGTTCCACCACCTGCTGCCCGAATTCTCGGCGGCCGAGAACATCGTGCTGCCGCAGCTGGCGAATGGCCAGTCCCGGGGCGCGGCGCGGGCGCGGGCGCTTGAGCTGCTCTCGCATGTCGGCCTGTCGCATCGCGCCGACCACCGCCCGGCGCAACTTTCCGGGGGCGAGCAGCAGCGGGTGGCCTTCTGCCGGGCGCTGGCGAACCGGCCGGCGCTGCTTTTGGCCGACGAGCCGACCGGCAATCTCGATCCCGCGACCTCGGACAAGGTGTTCGACATGCTGATGGCGCTGGTGCGCGAGACCGGGCTTTCGGCACTGATCGCCACGCATAATCTGGATCTGGCGGCGCGCATGGACCGGGTGGTCCGGATGGGTGAGGCATGAAGTCCGTCGCGGCGCTTTGCGCGCTCTCGCTGGCTGCGCCGGCGGCGGCGGATCCGTTCGAGAATTTCGGCACCGCGATGAAATACGGCCTGCCGCTGGCGGCGGCGGTCTGCGCCGCCGATCAGGACCGGCTTGAGGATTTCGCCCTGCGCGGCATCGTGCAGGCGGCGCTGGTCTGGGGGATGAAGGAATTTTTCGACGGCACGCCGATCGCGCGCCGACCCTCGGGCGAGGGCAGGGGCTTTCCCTCGGGCCATACTGCGGCGGCCTTCTTTGGCGCCTCGGATCTGGCGGGGAAATGCTTTGACGACCGGCCGGCCGCCGGCGCGCTGGCTTACGGCGCCGCCGGCCTGACCGGCTGGAGCCGCGTCCATGCCGGCCAGCACACGCCGCAGCAGGTCTTCTCGGGGGCGCTGGTCGGCTTTACTTTCGGCGCCGCCAGCCTGGGCATCGGCAGCGAGGGGGCCAGCTTTTCCATCGGTCTGCGATTTTAGGTTAACAGATTGGCAATGCTTGCATTTTAAGCAGGCTTTCGTTGCCGTATCGGCAGGAATGCGCAAGATCTCCGCATCATCCATGTCATGCGAGGACGAAAGATGCGCATTCATATCCTGACCGCAAGGGCAGCCCTTGTGCTGGCGGTGGCGGCCTGCGCGCAGACGCAGATCCAGCCGATGTCCAAGGACACGTTCAAGGTCGCCACCCATGCCGCCCCGGCCTGCGGCCCGTCGGGCGCGCGCAACGTCGCCTTCAAATCGGCCGCCATCGAGGTGATCCGCAAGGGCGGTGACAAGTTCCTGATCGTGGGCGACCAGAGCGACAGCGGGCTGCAGGGCGACTTCTTCTCGGGGTTCCAGCAGAACTATTCCCAGGGCATGGTGGTGCGGCTGGTGGCCGATGGCGCGCCCGAGGCCGGCAACGCGCTTTCCGCGCGCGAGACGCTGGGCGCCGACTGGCAACAGATCGTGGCCAAGGGCGCCCCCACCACCTGCGGCTGAACGAGCGCGCCCCGCCGCGACCAGACAGAGGTGGTGCCGCCTGGTGAGACAGTTTGGCGGCTTGGCTAAGGTGGATCGGGTTGGTTTCTACGCCGCCAGTT
>NZ_JBDHSP010000118.1:0-5834 GCF_039808215.1 Paracoccus sp. (in: a-proteobacteria) | reverse complement strand
AAAGCCTGACGGCGTAAAGCCGGAACGCCATTATCCTATTATTATTCCACCTGTTACGGAAGGTTCATGATAGACTATTCTGCTTTCCAACATTCCATAAATTAATTGATCCAATGCGTCTGAATAATGAGTAGAGTCTTCCGCAGGAATTTTAGGATCGTGTTCTGATTTCTTATCCTTCCCGAATCCATCTTTTCTTTGCTCTGCTTCTGATTTTTGAATTGATATAATTAAGTGTTTGCAGTTTTCCCTGTTGAATCTCACAGTCTTATTGTAATATCCATCTTCAGTGAACAGATGTCCATACATTCTGAACTTACTCTCATGAGCAGGCGCTTTCCCCGTGTACATTTCTTTGACAATCCATCCTCCTTTCCGTAATTGTTTCACGACTTCCTGGCTTTTCATGGTTTCGTTGTCATCTCCAACAGCAGTGTGGTCATGCCAGTAAAATACAAACTTTCGTTTATGCGGTTTATAGTAATCCAAAAATATAGAAATAACCTGTTTCAGTTTATCTGGATATAGTGAGTGTAGCCCATTGATTATTTTAATATCGTTTGAAATGTCCTGGGCAATCACCATAGGATGTATCCTTCTGTTATAATCGAGGGCTATGTGAAGTGGCTTATTTAGATCAAGGTCACTATCTTTTAAGCACGTAAGCAGCGGATTAGAGTAATCAATCGAAGTATTATCAAAATATTCAGGGTGCTCTGCGAAGTATCCGTGCACATCTTCATCAAAGTCGGGATAAAAACCATCTTCCAAGCGCAAAGGCCGTAAATTTAAAATTTGTGTATCAAACATGAAGAGGCTTGTATCTCTTAGTTGTTGCTTTATAAAATCAACACCAAGCGCATGAATATTATCTAATGTAGATGCTTCATGATAATATAACAACCCTTTACGCTCACTCATTATTTCATCTTTTAATAATTCAATAGAATTAGCAATAGATGTTCGCAACATACCACGCGATTTCTTATAATTTTTCTTTAAAACAAAAATCGCTTTTTGCAGTTTCCAAATTTTGGCAACTTTAGTTTTGTCCATTTTGTTTGCCATATCCAAAATCCATTGGCCACCACTTCCTACAGGCATGTCAGTAGTGAAAGTATAACCGTGATGGTATGGATTGCCTGCAAAGTCAGGAATGATACCGCGATTAGCAGGGAACAATTCAGTTTTTAATCTATCTTCATTTAGCAATTTAATTTCATCTCCAATAATCCAGTCAATAGATATACCGTTTGCAGAACCAACCCGGTCTTGGCTCAGCAATTGGCCAACTGCCCCATTATACCAGCAAACAAAATGCTTATAATCCAACGGTGGTGCAAATGGGCCTTTCCAGTTCCACATTTTAATCCATTTTTCTGGAGGCCTTCTTCCTACAATAAAATGATGATCATAAATTAATCCATACATCTGCCACCCTCTAATTAATTCCTTTAAAGTTCTGGTGTAAGCTTGAGTGTATGTAGCATTAATGATCGCGCCGGTGCCTCTTGGCATAGTTCCGAAATAGCAAGTAGATGATTTAATTGCGAGTGGCCCTACAGTCTTCCCGGTCGCGCGGCCGGCTACTAAAACCTCAAAAGGAGCCCCCATCATTAATGATCTGAGCTGAGGCTTATTTAAGTGGACTTTCTTTTTCATAAAATTTCACAATCAATATCCTCTATAAAATCTAATTTAATTTTCTTGGCTCTTTTAGAATTGATTTCTTTCATTAAGTCTTTTAATTCTACGTTGGTGATTTGAGCTACACCTAGGAGTGAAGGATCAAACGAAGCTTCAATGGTAATGCCCTCAAACAAATCGGCACCTTGCGGTTCGGCATCTTTTAATTCTTTCAACAACTGTACAATGTTTTTTTGAATAGCTGCTGCTGCTTTGAAATCATGTATTTCAGTACATTTATTCCGCATGCTTCGAGCAGCCTGTAATTCCATTTTTATTTCAAATACTTTATTAATGTTTAAAACATTCGTAAATAATTCCTGTGTTGCCCGAAGATCCGCACAAGCTTGGGAATATTCAATGCCGTATAATTCTGTTAACTGTCCAATTACATGCTGTTCCGTATATTTTCCTGATGCAAGCTGATTGTAGATGTATTGATATCGGTTTAATTTATCCTGTTGTAGTGGGCTAAGTTGCGTACTTTTTAAACGATTCTGCATAAACTGCTTAATCATTTGCCAATCTCGCGTTTCTGAAACAATTATTTCTGTAGCGAATGCGACCTGCTCCGCTCTTTTTTGCAATGTGCGTATAAGCTTTGGGTCTTTATTTGCCATCCATTAATAATATTTTAGAATGATCCAATAAATCCAATGCCATTGTTTGTGCAGGAGAGCTCCCTGCCTTAGCCATTTTTAAAATGCCGGTACGTAAATCAACTTCACCCTGTAGCCGTCCACCCTGAAAAGCATTATATAGTTTGCTCAATGGCTTAAAACATTCTTCACAAAAAAATGACGTCTCTTTTTCAAGCATTAACGCAATTTCTTGAGGCACAAAAAACAATCCTGCAAGCCTTTTTACCTCTTTTAATTCATCATCGGAAATTTCATTCAAATATTTCTGCATGTTCAATGGTTTTGTTTATCCAATCAATATGAAAGTCCATGGTAGGTTTTTCCATTGAAATTACACCGGCTTCTATTCGTGGATTGTTTGTCCAATTGGCACTTCCTATAATGGAGATAAAATGATTCGCACATTTTAGTACCGCAACTTTTGCATGGATACTTGCTAAAAATATTTTAGAAAAATTCATTGATGCAAGCTGGTACACTTCCGGCGTTCTCGACTTTGCTTTATAATCTAATATTAATGTTACAGATTTTATTTGCTTCAACTCAATAGCATTAATAATTTGCCGAACCGCAAATTCTCGTAGTGCATATGTGGTGAAATACAAATCCGCTGGCCCATACTTTTTTATCAATTCAATTACTAAATCATGCATGCTCCAATCGCCATTAGAAACGAAATGAATATTTTTAATTTCGTTCAACTTTTCAATCAACAATAGTAATTTTCCGGGAGATTTACAAACGACAAAATCATCCTGTAACCGGGATTGATGGATAAAGCTTGATTCAACGAATTTTTCTTCTATATTGCCGGTTTCAATGAGCGCCATTGTTTTTCTAATTTTTCTATATTTAATTCATGTTTTTGTAAAAGAGCAATACGAATCGCCGTTTGTTCTTTTGATTTTAATTTATTCCTGGCCTTTCGAGCATTATCCAGCGCTGCTTTAACGAGATGATCAGGCAAGGCATCAAATTCATTGTTTAATTCTTCTGTTTCAGGAAGGTGCCCATTTATTTTTACATAATTAGCGCGGTCATAGAGTTCGCTAACCCTGTTAAATTTTAAAACCAAATCAACAGCAGGCCTGCTTCTCTGGAGGATTAAATCTGCACGATTGGGATCTTCAAAGTCAAGGTTTTCTATGGAGGCAAATAAAACAGCACGGTCATTCATTGCTTCTTTATATAAAATAAATGCTTCCCTCAGTGCTGCTTCATAAAGTGTTTTATTTACAGGGGTTGAAACCTTTTTTTCTACAATTTTTTTTATTCCGGCACTTTCGTTTTTTAATTCATTGCAAATTTTCAATAAACATTCCTGCAATTTTTTGTAAACAAAATCTGTTTTGCCTTTTTTTAATAATTGCAATAAAGAATCATTATCACCGGCCATTTCATAGAGAGCAACGCCTCTATAAAATTCACGATCCCCATTAAGCCATTCACGCAATTGATCAAGCATAAAAGCAATAATAGTGAAGTGGGCGGACGCCTGAAAGGACAAATCAGGAAGCCGATTTTTCTCTGGCAATAAGAAAATCTTTCATGAAGTCAAGTGTTGTTTCAATAGCCTTTTCGCTTGCAACGTCAAAGCATTCAAGCAATTCAATTTTATTTCCCGGCAATACCTTACATATTAAATGGGGAAATAAAAGATGTACACAGAATGGCCCCTTAGATTTAGAATTTTTCGGATTGCTGTATAAAAATCGTGGATATTGTCTTGGCATTATTGTAAAGTTTTAAAAATCCATTCAAATCTCATGTCGCCAAAATCCAAGAAAATATAATTACCTTCCCTGAGCCAATCATTCAATGTTTTTTCATCAATATACTCACCATTTATTTTACTCAATTTTTCAGATAATTCTTCACTTGTTAAGTGAAGGTTGGTTTCTTGAATATTTTTCGCAGGAAAATAATTATTGATAAAATAGTCTTTAACTTCCTGAATTTTTAATGCATCCATCTATTAAAAAATTAAGTGGCTGGTCCTGCAAAACATACTCGGAAGTTGTTACGTACTTTCAACGATGTGCCAGCCACCATTAAGATGGCGCTTCCGATAATGTTTTGCGAAACAAATATAAAAAAAAATCCCGGATACCCGGGATTTTAATTCAAACCTTATTTTTATGAAAAAGGGGGAACGAAGCTTATTTTACGGAAGCAATGTTACTGCACCTTCGTATAAGAATAGCGAGCCATCATATACCATCTTACCGCTGAAACCTTTTACACCCTCATTGGTCGTACCGGTTCCAAACTCCACAGTAATCCATGCGCTTTGACAATCGCAACCAAATTGGTAAAGTATATCTGCCTCACACTGTGCATCTTTTACCAGGCAAACCAGTGGCGTATTAATGAGGTTCTTCATCTGTTCATGCGCTTCCGCGTATGAACCCGGAACAAAGAATTCCACGGCATCTGTCACCAGTTTATTTAATCCGATATCCCCAACTGATTTCATGTCAAACTTATTCTTCCTAGGGGCGAGTTGCATTTTTACAAATCCCTTAGAGGCGGCAAATACATGATCGGCTGTGATTCTTATGGAATCACCTTGGTTGGTAAATGGCGCAGTTGGTGTGGCAATTGTTGTAAACCATTCTACCGGTGCGAACAGTATGTATTCTGAAATACCACTCTGTACATTTTTTGGTGTTAATAAACTTTTGTATGCGTAAGACATTTTTTAAGAATTATATAGTTATTGAATTTTAAACCAATTCACGAAGTATGCCCTGTCCATCAATGTCCAGTATTGCTTTCACAATACCTTCATCCGTAGCCGCCTCTTCAGCAGTAACCCTGCCTACACCGGGCAAAGAAAATACAGGAAGCACCCATTTGTATTTTTTCTTGTTATACGAAATAGGCTTCTCTGGTATGCTTGGAAGCACTACTTTATCAACTGCAGATTCGATTGCGTTCGCTCTTTGAGCGGCTGTGAGTTCACTGATTTTTTTCATTAAATCAGGGATTGATTCCACTTGCTTTTGCAATGCGGCAATAGTTTCCTCCTGTGCGGCCAATTTATCTTCCATGTTATCTTCAGGCATAAATAGAATTTATATTTTGAATAAAAATTTTTTAGGTTAAATCCTGGTCGTTAGTATAAATCAATGAAGGATCAATGAAGCCTATCCCAATCCAGAAGTCGGTGTACACTTTAACCAACCTGTCCACTTTTTCTACCTCTACAATGTTCATATTGGAGCCACCCTTCAATGCCATGATTGCATTAGCTTTTGGAGTGCCCCATATTTTTGTTTTGCCTGACATGCTGCCAAAACCTTTCACGCGAACTTGTTCAAAATCTTGCACCACATCTGTATCTCCAATTTGCCCCCAATTGCTGTTATACTTGATTCGGCGGCCTTGCACATACCGCAATTTCAAACTGCGGCTCATGTTGATATCCAGGTCTTTACTCCAATATAATTCCGGAATCCCCTGTACAAATGTTTCTATTTGGCCTGCCCATGTAGCCGGTGTTGC
>NZ_JBDHSP010000117.1:0-5877 GCF_039808215.1 Paracoccus sp. (in: a-proteobacteria) | reverse complement strand
GGTACTTCCACGTCTACCTCAACACCCTTCGTGCCAATCTCGGTGACCCGGCCGTCGTGATCGATGCTCAACAAGTCGAAGACACCGCAGGCATCCTGCGTCGGCTCCGCGGTGCGGACGGGCTCGTCGCGCTCCGCGTCGTCGCCGTGATCAGGGACACCGCTATCGACGACGCCGCCCAAGCGGCCGCCAGGATCGTGGACCACCTCACCGGCGTCGCTATGCATCGCGCCATCCTGCACGCCCCCGACGACCGCTTCGCAGGCGATCAGCTCGCCATCCACGTCACCCGGCACTGGTACCAGCACTGCTACGACGACCACATCCACGGCGCCACCCGCAGCCGGCATCCGCTCGCAGAGGTCACCGACGGACAAGAGCGGGAAGTTGCGAACGTGCTCAGCCACGGGGAGGTACGCCGAATCATCGGCGCCGACGGGATACCTCTAGTTACCGCGCAAGGAACGACACTGACGAGGCTCGATCGCGATCTCGCGGCTGGGCTGGCCGGGCTTGTCTCACCCCTCACTGACGTCGAGCACCACACCGACCCAGGGATGTCGTTGCGTAACCGCGTGACCCGCACCTGGGCGGAGCTCGGTAACGACGAGCGCAACGACTGGCTTCACCGCGTCGGCGTCCACCACGTGCCCGCTTCCACTGGATGGTCAGAGCTCCCAGGACAAGCGCAGAGCGACATCATCCGGCTCTACCTCGACAGCCATCGGCCTGATCAGGTTGCGACGCCCTTCAGCGGTGGCCGCATTGACGGCGACCCGCGCGGAGCCGCAGCAACCATGTTTAGCCATACGACGCCGCTCGGTGCTCACGATGTGGCAATCGCAGTGCCGGCCAACGAGCCAACTTTGCCGGGTGGCGACTTGCTTGCTACTTCGATGGGCCGCCCCCTCAGCGGCGCTTATCGACACACTGAACGTTGATCATCCCGCTCAGCCCGCCGCGGCAGCTCGACCGACCTGGACTCACCTCCTCTGACCCTGAATCGGTGCGGGCGGGCGAGATCGGTGAGACGTGTTCGTCGTAGCCGAACGACCCAAACTGGAGCGGGCTTGTCGTCGCCATTCGGTTCATCCTACGAACCTCGCATTGCGCAAACCTTCAGAACGGTTTGCTCATTGCAGGCCAGAGTAGCTTGCGAGAGGCGAGAGGATCCGCGATCCAAACACGCCATGATGAGTGACTTGGCGTGGTAGCGTGCCTTTCGCAAGTGGCCCCATCCCTCTGCCGCCCGGAGACCAAACGTGAGGACGATCCTCGAATTCACCGCATATGGTGAGCATTTAGACGATGCAATTCTGAAGTCAGTCGCAGAGTACGGATGGAACAGGCCGGACCTGGGAATAAATCGCGAGGAACTAGTTGAGCTGGCGCAGGCGGTTATTGTGGCGAGTGACAAAGCGCGCCGGGATCTGCCGATCAGCCCAGAGAGTCAATTCATCCAGGATGCAATCAACAACAAGTTCGGAAAGCCGGGCGTTGCCTCTCAGGCCGCGGGTGGCTCAACCGGTGGTGCCAACACCTCCAGGTTTGGCATGTTTACGTATGAGCGAAATTGCCTCGAACAAGCAGTATTGATCCTCACGCAGATTGCGCGCGATGAGCGCACTGAAGCTTACCAGCGAAACATGACCGTGATCAGTGGGCCCGAATTCTCTGTCTACGGAATCATGTTTTCAGACCCCGCGAAACAGGCTGGAAACTCGGCGACCTACCAGACGCGGCTGAGGTGCAACGATCTTGCGCGTCTGCAGACCGCAACGACCTCGTTCCTTTCAGCATTGAATCCAGGTAGCTCGGGTGGATCGATCCGTCGCTATACGTCTAGAGCTGCGTCAGTTGGTCGCCGTCAGGGAGGTGTCCAGCCGTTTATTTCGGATATTCGACGCATCGAAATTCGGTCGGTCAGCAACGAGCAGCTGTTTAGAGGAAAAGCGATTCCGATAACTAACCGCTTCTCGCTGATCCGCCATACACTCTCAGATCATTCGGCGCGACTTCTTGGAGGACTGAGCTTGCTCTTGATAGGAGTATCGGCAATCATATATGCAGTTGCTCCCGATTCTGGTTGGTGGCTTTGGTCGGAGCAGCTTGTCGGCAGGCTTGCAACTGGGGCGTTCGGCGCCTTGCTCGTAGACAGCGCGCTTGACTACAGCGCGCTGCGCAGGTCAATAACCGGTGGCACCGGAGCAGTAACCCATGGCGCAATGGTCGATTGGACACGTGTCTAACGAAACCGTTCGGTTGGTTCCGCCAGTAGTCCAATCGTGAGATGAGCCAGCGCTACCTTCTGCTCGGTCGGAAGGGGCTATCCCAGCCAGACCGGCAGTCGATATCGAAAAGTTGCACGAACAGAGATGCTTCGGTTTGGGACGCATTAAAGGGGAAAATCTCGCTCACGCGACGAGCCGGGAACGCAATCCCTTGGGTGACGCCACGCGGTTGGCCATCAGCTCTAGCTCTAGCGATCCGAGATCTCTTCCTCGTCGAACAGACTCTGAGTCCACACCACGCGCGGTCGTGTTACCTCCACTCCATCGATGGTGATCCCAAGGGGAAAACCTCGGTCATGAGTCATTAGATAGTCGGCGTGAAGCCGGATCGCCGCAGCGAGGTGGGTTGCGTCAGCGGCGCGCATCTTCGTGCCCATATCGTCTCGAAGGTGTGAGTACTTCTCCGCCAGTGCTGCAGCGTCTCGGGCGAGGAAGCGGTCTACGTCGGTCCACAACGTCGATGCGGCGTTGAACCACCCTCTGATCCTGCTTCGCACGTCATCGGACCGTCGCCTTGTCTCGCCATTGCACAGAACCTCCGCTTCGACCAGAGCTGAAGCAGCGAGTCGTACCTGATTGGCGTTGATAGCGTCGAACAGTTCCTTCGCCGACTTCCAGCGTTCCTCCCCGGTGTCGGCGTGCTCGTCCTTGCTCCTCATGATGAGGTCCAGGTAGACATCGCTGTCAACATAGATGACCGGGACGTGCGGCGTTCGATCAGCCCTCACCGCGCACCTCGCGCAGGTACTCATCGACCGTCTTGGCGCCGAGCCAGCCGGGGTCGATACCAAGCACTTCGTCTGTCGACGGCCGTGCGTCATCGGTCTCTGGCAGCGGCATCACTTGGTCGACATCGATGCGAATCACCTGGCCCCGCCGATTGCGCTTGATGATCCCGCCAACCAGTACCCGGTGCAGCCACAGCTGGCGAACCTGCTCAGCCTCGGCAGCTGCCACGTACGCCTGAATCGGGCGTCGGTTGCCGGACTCGTAGATGTTCAACCGCAGATTATTCTTCCGGGCTGTACCCAGCACTTCGACGACGCCCGTCACTGAGCCGTAGGACATCTCGAAAGGACTGACGGCCTCAAGGGCGTTGCGTTGCACTGCGTCGGTCAGGTAGACCGCTCGTCCAACTACGCCGTTGTAGGGGGCTAAGGCCACCGCCTGCACGCCCTCTTTGGGTGTCGCCAACTCGCCGAGCCTCCCGACGGTCTGTGGCAAGAAGAACTCGGGTACCTCGGCCACCTCGCCAAGGCGCTCAGCTCCGATGACAAGAGCGTCCACCGGCCTGAGCATGTCCTCGACAGTGCGCTCGCTCGAACGTGGGCGGGCCTCAAGGCGAACGATCAACTCTTCGTGGTCGTGCTTCAGGTCAGCGAGAACCCAGGTCGCACGGGTGCCCTTCCGCAGGTATACGCGGTCGATCTCCCGAAGTGAGCGCACGATCTCGTCGAGCGTCTTGGTGAAGCGGGCCACCTCGGCACGCTCACGGCCTTCGGTGAGGCGGACCTCCAGACCGGTAGTGGGCATGCCTCAACCTATAGCGTCCCCGCAACCCAGCTGGAGCGGCGTCAGACCTAAGGCGAAACGGGCGGCTGAGGGTTCTGGGCGGATGGAAGTCGAGGCTTGAAGGCACTAAGCCGTCGGACTGTCGGAGTGCGCACGGTGGCGTGGTCAGTTGGGATGGACGTAGCGTCCCAGTGGAGATGCGAAGAGTCCATTAGGCACTTGTCGACATATATCTTCCCATCCCCGGTCCATCCCTCGGTGACAATCGAGGCCCACTGATCTTCACGGTGGGGATTGCTGTTGCCTTCGACATGTTTGTCCAGCATCTCAAGGAGCAGGCGTCCTGTTGAGGCGATTGCCACCTCTTCGAGACGGATGACCGACTTTCCATCACCGTAGTTCGGCAAACGGATCGTCAAGTCGCCTTCGACGACAGCCTTTCTGAAGTTGGTGTGGGTGTTGTTGGGATTGATGCGGACGAAGAGCGAGCCACCCTTGCAGATGCGAAGGCCTTCATAGCCAGTCAGCTGTTGCGCGCGGATCGAGACGCTGCCATGCACGACCGCTCCCTTGAGGTTGACCCCACGCTCGAAGTCATTGTGTAGGACGGTCCGACCGAAGAGGTGCGCGCCGTCTATCTGGACTTCGCCAGTCGGAGGGTTGGCACCGGAGAGATTCAGGTCATAGATATCGGCTCGTCGGAGATCGAAGTTGTAGGGCAGCCATTCAGCGCGCTCGGTCAGCCAATGAGCGATAAACAGCTGAACAATCGAGCGCCGGACCTCCGCCTCGGCAGGCAATGTGGACTCGCTGGTCTCTCCAAACGGCATCCGCAGGTACGCACAGAGAACGTCGATACATGTCTGTCGCTGCTCCTGCCAATCATCAGCAAGCCGCCCCATGGCGTAGACGCCTGCCAATCGCACAAGCGGCCTGTCATGCCCCAACTTGCTCAGCGGCATCTTGATAGCGCTTTGAGAATGCGTCAGCCACCGCCTGTGCGCGTATCCGATCGGCTATCCGTTCGTTGGCTTTAACAGCCTCCTCGGCAGCCTTCGATGAGCGGTCCGCCGCCGTAGCGCCGAGCTTCGATGACTCAACCGACAACCTGGTTTGCTCCAGCGTCTCCCTGGCCGACTTGCGCTGGACGGCGATGCTGATGATGGCGATCAGCGCGGCTACCGCCGCAGCCGCTACTGAAGCGACGACCGGTATCCAGGACCCCGGTTGGCTGATGTCGGGTGGGGCCGCGTAAGGGGGCGACGGCAGGGGGGACGGGCTGCTCACGTGAGAACGGTAGCGAGTGTCGAGCAGAACGCTCCCACGACTGCCTCCTGGGGTGTCACCCGGTGTCGCCCCCTCGGGCTTGTACACCAGGAGTCCCCGACTCGTCCGACTTGCACTTGAAGAAGCCGTACACGGCCGCCAGGGCCGACCCGGATCACGGCTCGCGGAAGGACGGTGGCGCACCTGCGACTGTTATCCCAGTCAGGGGGTTGGTTCCTATGCGGACAAGCTCACAATGAGGTGCTCACCAGCCGACCAGTGACGCCTCGCGCAGCCGGACGGATGCAACTCCGACGCAGAACCGCCACAGCGCACTCCACGAGTGTTCAGCGGCCCAAGTCTCGCCCACAGCGAGCACAAGGTGCTTTGAGACCGACAGCGGGTCGAGGCAGGTGGGATCGGAGAAGGCACCGATGGCGATCAGCGTCCCGTCAGTTGATCGGTCGCCTCGTATGCCGATGAACCGACCTGATCTTTCGACGACCAGGTGCGACTTCGGCAGGCGAGTGTGTGGATCACGTGTCCCGAACCTTTCGAGCCCGAAGGCGGCAACGTCGCCGAGGAACACCCTGTCGACCAGAAGCATCGGCATGCCGAGGTTCAAGAAGCTGGGGCCGAGCAGCAGCCAGCCGTGGTCGAAACCGACGTGCGCTACCTGCGGAAGTCTCTCCCGGAACAGCGTGGCAGGCATGGATGGATCACCGAGCCTCGGTTGCCGCTGATCCGATCCGGTCGGCCTGTCGACGGCGGGGGTCGTCGCGGTGGTCGCCGTCGAAGCAGTCGGCAG
>NZ_JBDHSP010000116.1:0-5937 GCF_039808215.1 Paracoccus sp. (in: a-proteobacteria) | reverse complement strand
CCTCGCCGATCTCGTCGAAGGCGCAAGCATCGTGCAAAGCACGCCAGCATCAACTTGTGGGTAACTGCAAGGCCGGTGCCTCTGCCTGAACGGAGAGGTCACATTGCCGTGACCGCCCCGTGCGGACCTGCTATGCTTGCCAGATGCAGGAGGGAAGGCCATGCGTTGGGTGATTGCGCTGCTGATGCTGATCGGGCTTGCGGCCTGCCGTTATGAAAGCACGGCGGATCTGCGTTCGTCGGCGACGGTCTACAAGGTGACCGCCGCGTTCCCGGCCGGCCAGCACCTGTTCCAGGCCCGCGACCAGAGCCACATGCTTGCCATGAACGTGCAGGAGGCGAAGGCCACCCTGGCCTATCAGGATCAGGGCCAGGAGCCGCTGTCCGAGGAGATTGTCGCGCTTCTCGGCTCGGACCGCTTTCCCGAGAATGTCTATGTCGCGATGGCGCTGGGTGGCAAGGACAAGGCCGGGGCGCAGATCTATCAATATTATCCGTTCTGGTTCAATCCCCGGTTCATCGCCTGGCACAAGCCGGATGCGGTGACGCAGGTGCATGGCCTTGCCGATCTTGCGCAATACCTGACCGCGGCCCGTCAGGCGGACAGGGCGCTGAAATTCGACATGGTGGCGCCCGAGGATCAGGCCACCGTCCTGGCCCGGTTCGAGGCCTGGCGCAAGAAGCCGGCCGCGCCTGTCGCGGCGCCAGAGGCTGCCGCGGATGGCACGGTGCATGGTTTCTCGGTTGGCGACGGCGTCTATGTGCAGGGGTTTTTCAGCGACAAGCCCTCGGTCATTCAGGAAATCGACGCCGCCAACCGCCGGGTCAAGGTCCGCCGATATGAGGACGGGGTCTCGGACTGGGTGGGTTTCGACAGCATCATCACGCGCGACGAATCCACGGTCAACGATCTGGGCCGCGGCGCGGCGGCGGTCGGGCTGTTCGTCTGCATGCTCAGCCCCGAAACCTGCACGCCGGCGCAGAAATGATGCGCCTCTGGCGGCGGCCGGACAGGGCCAAATCCCGCCCGACCTGAAAAACCGATTGTAACGGCACGCGCTTACCCGCTATCTTGCCCCGGCAGGGTGGGCGCGGCAGGTGCCGGTTGTTCCCCCTCGACAGTTTCGCAGCGCGCCAGCCAGCCGTGGCATCCGACAAGTGCCGGTGGTCAAGCGCGCGGAAAAATAAAGTCCATGCCCGTCCGGGCCTCTGGGCCAGGTGATCGCCGCCCCGGCCGCTTTGGCGGAAGGGGCCAGAAAGGTAAACAGACGCGATGGATCGCGCAGCGCAGCCAGATCGGCCAGGGTGGCGGGGAAATTCCCCGGACGCCGCGATCGTTGCTGTCCGGGCGAGTGTCGCCGTCTCTTCATATGGCAGCCGGATCCTTGCCCCGCCTTGCGGCGGGCCGGTGCGGCTGCCTGAAAGACAGATGAATGTCCAAGAAAATGCTGATCGACGCCACACATTCCGAGGAGACCCGGATTGTCGTGGTGGATGGAACCAAGGTCGAGGAATTTGATTTCGAGACGGTCAACAAGCGGCAGCTTGCTGGCAATATCTATCTGGCCAAGGTCACGCGGGTCGAGCCCTCGCTGCAGGCCGCCTTCGTGGATTACGGCGGCAACCGCCACGGCTTCCTGGCCTTTGCCGAGATCCACCCGGATTATTACCAGATCCCGGCCGCCGACCGTCAGGCGCTGATCGAGGAAGAGCGCCAGACCGCCGCGGCCGAGGCCGAGGATTCAGACCGGCAGCGCCGCAAACCCCAGCGGCACAAGGCGCCGAAGCCGGCCGCGGCGAGCAATGGCGATGCCGTCGCCGTGTCGGACGAGATCGCCGGCATGACCGTGGTCGATCCCTCGGAGGGCGAGGCCGAGCCGCTGGCTGCCGACCTGTCCGGGCACGACGGGAATGACACGCCCGATGCGGCCTCCGGTGCTGACGCCGGCCATGAGGGCGCCGGTCACGATGATGCCGGTCACGATGATGCAGGTCACGGGGATGCGGCCGAGGATGACGGCATCGAATCCGTCGCCGAAGAGGATCTGGCCGAGGAAATCCCCGTGCCGAAAAAGCCGCGCGCGCGCCGCTACAAGATCCAGGAAGTGATCAAGGTCCGCCAGATCATGCTGGTGCAGGTGGTCAAGGAAGAGCGCGGCAACAAGGGCGCGGCGCTGACCACCTATCTGTCGCTGGCCGGGCGCTATTGCGTCTTGATGCCCAATACCGCCCGGGGCGGCGGCATCTCGCGCAAGATCACCAATGCTGCCGACCGCAAGAAGCTGAAGGAAATCGCCTCGGAACTGGAGGTGCCGGAAGGCGCGGGTCTCATCATCCGCACTGCCGGCAGCCAGCGCACCCGCACCGAGATCCGCCGCGACTATGAATATCTGATGCGGCTCTGGGAACAGATCCGCGAGCTGACCTTCAAATCCATCGCTCCGGCGCCGGTCTATGAGGAAGGCGACCTGATCAAGCGCACGATCCGCGACATCTATTCCAAAGAGATCGACGAGGTTCTGGTCGAGGGCGACCGCGGCTATCGCACCGCCAAGGACTTCATGAAGATGATCATGCCGTCCCATGCCAAGAACGTGAAGCATTACGCCGACCAGATGCCGCTTTTCGCGCGCTATCAGGTGGAAAGCTATCTGGGCGGCATGTTCAACCCGGTGGTGCAACTGAAATCCGGCGGCTATATCGTCATCGGCGTGACCGAGGCGCTGGTCGCCATCGACGTGAACTCGGGCCGGGCCACCAAGGAGGGCTCGATCGAGGACACCGCGCTGAAGACCAACCTTGAGGCTGCCGAGGAGATCGCGCGGCAACTGCGCCTGCGCGACCTTGCCGGGCTGATCGTGATCGACTTCATCGACATGGAGGAGCGCAGAAACAACGCCTCGGTCGAGAAGCGCTTCAAGGACAAGCTGAAAACCGACCGGGCGCGCATCCAGGTCGGCCGCATCTCGGGCTTTGGCCTGATGGAGATGTCGCGCCAGCGCCTGCGGCCGGGGATGCTGGAATCGACCACGCAGCCCTGCGCGCATTGCCACGGCACCGGGTTGATCCGTTCCGATGACAGCCTGGCGCTGACCATCCTGCGCGCCATCGAGGAAGAGGGCACCCGCAAGCGTTCGCGCGAGGTTCTGGTCAAGGCGCCGGTGGCGGTGGCCAACTTCCTGATGAACGCCAAGCGCGAGCATATCGCCGGCATTGAGGCGCGCTATGGCATGTCGGTCAGGGTCGAGGCCGATCCGGTGCTGATCTCGCCCGATTTCGCCATCGAGAAGTTCAAGACCGCGATCCGCAATGTCCCCGAGGTCGCCGTGCCGGTGGTCTCGGTCGATGCCCGGCTGATGGCCCAGATCGACGACGAGGATGTGGTCGAGGACGAGGTCGAGGCCGAGGTCGAGGACCGCGCCGAGGATCGGGCCGATGAGGCGCGGGCCGATACCCCGCATGGCGAGGAGCATGGCGAGGACGGCAATGGCAAGCGCCGCCGCCGCCGCCGCCGCCGCCGCGGTCGCAACGGCGAGGAAGGGGCCTCGGGCGAGGAGGGCCAGGCCGAAGGCGAGGACGACTCTGATGAGGTCGCCGCGCCGCTGGACGCCGGCGAGGGCGAGGAGGCTGGCGATGATGCGGCCGAGGATGAGGATGCGAAGCCGCGCCACCGCTCGCGCGTGCGCCGCCGCAAGGGCGACGAGGCCGAGCCGGTCGCGCCCCTGGTGGAGGCGGTCGACCTGACCGACCTGCCGCTGGCCGAGGCGCCTGCCGCAGAGCCCGCGGAGACCGAGACTGTGGAGGCCGACGCATCCGGGGTGTCCGAACCCGCCGCTTCCGAGGAGACCCTGCTGCCCGAACCCGCCGATGCGGCAGAGCCCGCATCTGAGGTCTCGGCCGAGCCGGCACCGCAGCCGGAACCGGCCGCGCCCGTGGCCGAGGTGATGGCAGAGACGGACGATGCCGCCGAGGTGCAGCCAAAACGTCGCGGCTGGTGGTCGATGGGTTAAGCCGGGACGGAAATGACATAAGTTTGACGGGCGCGGGGCTTTCCCGCGCCTTTGTCTTCGCGCAAGGTGCCGCCCATGCTGGGAATCGAGATCGCCGACGCCGCCTTCCTGCCTGCCGCGACGGTCGCGCTGCTGGCGGGGATCCTGTCCTTTCTGTCGCCCTGCGTGCTGCCGGTGGTTCCGCCCTATCTGGCCTATATGACCGGCGTCGGCGTCGGCAGCCTGAAATCGGGCGAGCGCAGCGCCGTGGTGCCGGCCCTGTTCTTTGTCCTCGGGCTGTCGACGGTGTTTTTGCTGATGGGCATGGCGGCCTCGGCCTTTGGCCGGCTGTTCCTGCAATGGCAGGACCTGCTGGCGCGTGGCGCCGGCGTGGTGGTCATCGTCATGGGCCTGCATTTCCTGCGCATCATCCGCATCCCCTTTCTGGACAGCGAGGCGCGGCTGGATGCGGGCGACAAGGGCGGCAGTTCCTTCGGCGCCTATATCCTGGGGCTGGCCTTCGCCTTTGGCTGGACCCCCTGCATCGGGCCGCAACTGGGCATGATCCTGTCGCTGGCCGCGACCGGCGCCGAGGCTGGGCGCGGCGCCGCCCTGCTGAGCATCTATGCGCTGGGTCTGGGGATTCCCTTCCTGCTGTCGGCGATCTTCATCAACCGCGCCATGGGGGTGATGAACCGCATCAAGCCGCATCTGCGGCTGATCGAGCGCCTCATGGGCGCGCTGCTGGTCGCCGTGGGCCTGGCGCTGCTGACCGGCGCCTTCCCGATCTTTGCCTATTGGCTGCTTGAGACCTTTCCTTGGCTGGCCGTGCTGGGCTAGCGTCCGTGGACCGCGTTTCGGATGCCGGGGTCGTTCGGCGCAATCGTCAGGAGTTCGCGGCACCGGCGCCTGGCTTGCCGAATGCGGAATGCCCAGAGGTGCGGATAGGCGGGCCCCGCGGGCTGTTGCGGCCGGGGATGAGGCGTCAGGCCCAGTTCGGCGGGCGCTTTTCCAGGAAGGCCTGGATGCCTTCGGCGGTGTCGGGGTCGAGCAGGTTCTCGCACATCACCGCGCCGGTGACGGCGTAGGCATCCGCCAGCCCAAGTTGCGCCTGGGCATGGAAGGCGCGTTTGCCCAGACGCAGGGCGGCGGGCAGCTTGGCGGCGATGCAGCCGGCGAGGGCCATGGTCTCGGCCTCGAGGGCGTCGGGGGCGCAGACGCGGTTGACCAGCCCCAGCTCGCGGGCGCGGGTGGCGTCGATGAATTCGCCTGTGACCAGCATCTCGAAGGCGGCGCGGGGCGGGATCGCGCGACTGAGTGCCACCATCGGCGTCGAACAGAACAGGCCGATGTTCACGCCGTTGACGCCGAACCGCGTGCCTTGGGCGGCGACGGCCAGATCGCAGCTGGCCACCAGCTGGCAACCTGCGGCGGTGGCGATGCCTTGCACCTCGGCGATCACCGGCTGCGGCAGGGCCGGCAGTTTCTGCATCAAAGCGGCGCAGCGCGAGAACAGCTGCGCATGGGCGGCGCGGCCGGCATCGGGGTCACGGCGGGCCGCCTGCATCTCGTGCAGGTCATGGCCGGCCGAGAAGGCCTTGCCGCGCGCCGCCAGCACCACCACCCGTACCGAGCCATCCGCGGCGAGAGCATCCAGCGCTGCCTCCAGGGCCTCGATCATCGCCAGCGACAGGGCGTTGAAATTCGCCGGGCTGTTCAGGATCAGCCGCGAGATCGGCCCGACATCCTGGCGCTGCACCAGCGGTCCCGGGTTGTGGTCTTGCATGGCTGTCTCCCCTTGGTGCAGCGGCGCGGTTTCCCTGGCCCGGCTTGGTCGACAGTCTAGCCATGGGCCGGGCAGGGGGGAAGCATCCCAAGTCTGCGCATTCCGACGCATCCGGTCGGCTGTTCCGACAACATCCGGTCAGTCATTCCGGGGTATCCGGTCG
>NZ_JBDHSP010000115.1:0-5987 GCF_039808215.1 Paracoccus sp. (in: a-proteobacteria) | reverse complement strand
TCCAGCAGGCGTTTGATGTCGGCGCGCATCTCGCGCAGCATCTCGTTCTGTTCCTTGCGGGTTTCCGAGATCGCCTGGCGGTCGGCGTCGAGCTGCTTTTCCAGCCTTGCGATCTCCCGCAGCGCGGTCTTGCTGCTGCCCTCAAGCCGCACGAGCCAAATGCCAAGGCCGGTCGCCGCCATGATCGCGCCCCACCATTCGCGAATGCTGTCCATGAAGTTCTCTCCCATGGGTTCAGCCCGGCGCGCCGCAGGTCAGGTAATGGATGGCAATGCGAACGGCGCCGCCGGCAAAGTTTCCGCCATTGGCGGTCAGCCGCACGGGCGTGTCGGCATAGAAGGCCGTCGGGCCGATGACGCCGATATTGCTGCTGCCGACGGCCACACCGAGCGAGCCGCCGAACTTCGAGGGCTCGCCGCTGACGCCGCAGTCGAAGGAGCTGGCCCCCAGCACCGCGGTCACTGTCCGCACGGATACGCCGAGCACGATGGCGCGGTTGGGGATCACGATGGTCGAGTCCCCGCTGGCACCCGAAAGCCCGGTGAGAGTTTCCTCGAGCACCGCCATGCCGGTGGTCGCGCCATTCGCCTCCCGCGCCACGGCGACCGAGGCGGCTTGGGCGATGAAGCCCATGGCATCCACAACCGGGATCCACGCCGATCCGGTCCAGACGATGGCCTGCGCCTCGTCCTCGATCCAGGCCATCCAACCGGCGCTCGGCAGGATCCGCATCCACGCTCCGTCGATCCAATAGGCGATGCTGCCCGCCCAGCCTGCCCACGCGCCTGTTGCGCCGCTGGCCGGGATATAGCGGTCGCCTTCGGCCGGGCTGGCCGGTGGCGTGGTCAGGTCACGGTCGAGGATCGCCAGCTGGACGATGCCATCGAGCATGCGCAGGGCCTCGTTCATGGTGACGTGTTTTTGCGCCTGCGCGGCCATGATGAAGGGCAGCGCCAGATGCGCTGAGGTCTCGGACATGAATTGTCTCCTGATCAGAACCAGAGGGTGGTGATGGGGGCAGCGCCAGCCCCATATGCCTGCCCGATCTGGGCAATGCGGACATCGAGTGAGGCACCCGGCCCGAGCGGCGCGCCCCAATCGGTGATCTGCTGGGCGGCGGTGTAGACCGCGTTGGTCATTCCTGTTGCTGTTAGAGTGCGCCTGACAACCGATCCGTCGAGAATATCGACCTGCCAGCGCTCGATAGCTTCAGACATCGGCACCTCGGTGGCGTTCCAGCTATCGGCGGCCAGGGAACGGTCACGTCGCTTCCAGCTTATGGTCAGATCGCCGGGGCTGCGCGCGCGCCGCCACGGCTGCTCGACATGCACGGGTGAGAACGGGCGCAGGCCCTTCCCGCGCGGGGTGAAGGTCGCGGCCAGATAGCTGTCGTCGCTGACCGGCCGAGAGGATGGTCCGACGCGCCAGTTCCACGGCAGGCCCAGATCGGCCTCGCTGATCGGCAGCGGATTGACTGCCGTATCCAGTACCACCACCCGCGCGCCCTCGGGCACCATGGCGGCCATGTCGACATCCGTGCCGCGCTGGCCGCGTAGCAGGCGCGACAGCCGATAGCGGCCGGGGGCGATCAGTTCCGCTTCGCCGAATTGCAGAAGCTCCCAGGCCCCAGAGGGCTGCTCGACCGCGATGCTGTTCTCGCCCCTGAACAGCCGCAGGTCGGTGACGCTTTCCAGCGTCCCGGTCAGCAGATCGACATAGACCACGTTGCCATAATCGAAACGCGAGGTGGGCCCAGCATGGAGATCGGCCGCCAGAACGCCCATCCGCGCTCGGGCGGTGAATGAGGTCAGCAGGTTAAACCCATCCTGATCCGGGCTGCGGAACACCGCCATCTGGCCGGGCCATGGTCGGGCATAGGCGGCGATCAGCGGGTGATGCGCGACATGCGCCTCGGTCAGCTGCGGCAGGTCGAGGATCACCGCCAGCGGCGCCCCGAACACCACCGGCTGCGTCAGCGATGCCGGGCGCGGACTGCCGGGCGGCAGGTCATAAGCGTCGCGGTCCTGGCGGATCGCCTCGATGCTGCGCGCCTCGGCATCCGAGGTGGAAATGATCCGCAGCTCCGAGTGTCGGCCATCGTGGTCCAGCGCGATCACGTCGCCCGGATCCAGCGCCAGCCGGGACGGCGGCAGGCGGAAGGCGGCGGTCTCGCGCCCGATCCAGGCCTCCATCAGCGCGCGGCGGCAGCGCCGGTCGGCCTCCTCGGGTGGCACTGCCACCGCAAAACTGTCGGAGGCGACGCGTGTGGCGTCCACGGTGATGCGCCGCGCCTCGACGGTGATGGCGTCATAATCCTCGTCGGCGCGCGCGACCTGCCATTTCAGCGCCTGTGGCAGCTCGGTCTCCTGGCCCCGGGTCAGTTCCATCACCTCGCCCGCACCGCCGGCCACCATGTCGTCGGGCGCGATCACCACCACCGGGGCGCTGCCGCGCATCACGAAGCGAATGCGGCCTTCGCTCTCGACCGCATCGAAGCCGAAATGCCGCGCCAGCATGGTGATCGAGGTCCGGGGCGATTCCAGCGCCGAGATCACATAGCCATCGACAGCCCCGGTCAGCCCCGAAACATCGATCCACGCCTCGGGCAGCCCGGCGCGCAGACAGAGGCGCCGCACCAGCGCCGCCAGCGACACCGCGCCCAGCCGCCCGGTCAGCCAGTGCCCGAGGCGCCAGTTCTCGCCATCGGCCCAGATATCCGAGAGTTCGGGGAAGAACGGATAGGGTCGGGCATCCCAGGTCCATGCGAAAAGTATGGGAAGAACGATTCCGAAGATTTCGGGTCGTGAAACACGTTCGGCTGGTTGGTGCCGCGATCCACGGCCGGGCAGCCGAGCTCAGTGAAGCGGATCGGCTTCGACTGTGGCAGCCAGGCGGTCGGCGATCCTGCCTCGACCCCACCGGGCCGGTCGAAATGCGGGTTCGACCACCAGCCGCGCAGATCCTTGGTGCGGAACACCCACGGCTTGCCTGCGACACCATCCGTGATCGGCGTGCGGTTCTGCGCGATCCGGTCGGCCGCGCTGGCATAGAACCAGTCAAACCCCTCGCCGCCGGCGATGTTGCTCTGCAGATAGGCGCGGTCATGGATCGACGGCCAGTCCAGCGCGTCGAGATGATCCCAGCCGTTGCGCCAGTCGGAAAGCGGCATGTAATTGTCGATGCCGATGAAATCGATATTCGCATCCGACCAGAGCGGATCGAGGTGAAAGAACACGTCGCCGCTGCCGTCCTGCGGATGATGGCCAAAATACTCCGACCAGTCGGCGGCATAGCTGATCTTTGTGCCCGGCCCGAGGATCGCGCGCACGTCCGCTGCCAGCGTGCGAAGTTCCTCCACGGCGGGATAGGTCGGCAGCGCATCGGTGAAATGGATGCCGTAGAACCGGAACGACGAGTCCGGGCCGCCTTCCTCGATGTCGATGCGGATGGCGCGGATCTCTGGCGCGTCTTTCCATGCGGTGCCGCCACTTTGGAGGTCCCACATATCGACCACGGCACGCGTCCTGATGCCAACTGGGACATCCCCGAACCGTGCCTGCCGGGCCAACGACAGGGCGAGAGCGTCCGTCGAGAACAGGATCCGCCCCAGCCATGTTCCGGTTGTCCGTGCCACGGTGCGCTCGAAATCGATGATCATGTATCGAACCTTGCGCCCGTCCATAGTGGTGGCGGCGTTGTGTTGCAGGCGCGGGTTCGCATTGTTGGGGGTGAGCGTCAGCGCGCGGCCCGAAATCCCGCCCGTCGCGTGGTAAAGCGACCAGCCGCCAAGACTGCTGTCGAAAGCCCAGCTTTTGCCAGATACAGACGCCCGGATCTGCATCAGCCCGCGCATCTCCGAGCCGATCAGGAAAGCATCGACGCCGCCGGCCGCCGCGCAGAGATGGGCGTAATGCAGGATCATGCGGCGAAAGCCCCAATCATCCGCCGCGCCGGTCCAGGTGACCGTCTCACCACTCACTGAGAAATTGTCGGGTTGCGCCGCACCGAAAAAAGCCGCGACCTGCGCGCCAGCGGCGGTGGTCTTGTCCACGGTGCCGGCAAAGCCCGGTGCAGGAGAGCAGGTAATCCGCCCGCGCCAGGGCAGCACCGGCTGGCCGATGGTGGCGGCATTGTCGGAATAGGGGTCAGGCAGGGTGTTGCCGGCCGGGATATCCATCATCAGGAACGGATAGAAGGTCACCTTCAGGTCGCGCGCCTTCATCTCGCGGATGGCCTGAACAACCGAAAAATCTGCCGGCGTGCCGCCATAGACCGGGCGACCCTGATCGTCCTGACTGACCACCAGCGCCTGCGACCGGGTCACGCCGTTCACGCGCCACTCCGGCGTCGTGGTCTTCTCCGCCATCTCGACCTTGGGCCGGATCGTGCATTGCCCGGCGCGCAGATCGTCGCCGAACCACGAGACCACCAGCGAGGCGCCTGTGACGGCAGGTACCATGGCTTCAAGCCGGTCGAGCGAGACCAGCATGTCGGGCGTCTCGGGCAGTGCATGGACGTTTTCGGAATATGTCGTGCCGCCGACGATCTGGCCTCCCGGTTCCCATCCCGAACGCCCGCCCTCGGTCCTGCGCACGATCTCGGTTGCATAGGCCCATTCTCCCGAGGCGGGGATGATGGTCACCGCCTCAACCAGCCCTTCGGCGGTGTCGGGATCATCGAGAGGGCGAAACAGCTCGAAGGACAGCTGCGGCAGACGGTTGCCGAAATCGGCCAGCAACAGTTCCTCGAACACGACATAGGCCGTGCCGCGCCAGGCTGGTGTCTGCGCTGCCCCCATCTTCGCCACGATGAACGGATCGGCTCCCTGCACCTCGTCACCCGGATACCAGCGCACGGTGATCGCCGAGGTGTCGAGGACCTTGCCATCGGCCCAGATGCGCCCGATGCCGGTAATCGGCCCTTCACACAAACCCACCGCGAACGAGGCGAAATAGCTGTATTCGGTGCTGGTGACCTTGGGCCCGCCGCCCTTGCCGCCGCCCTGGTGGGTGGTGTTCACCTCCTCGCGGAAATCGGTGGCCCAGATGATATTGCCGCCGATCCGCATGCGGCCATAGAGGCGCGGGATCACGACGCCCTCGGTCGCCGAGGTGACGCGCAGGCTGTCCATGCGCGCGCCCTCGATGCGCTGGCCGGGCAGCAGCGACGAGACGATCCAGCTATCAACCATAGAGCCGATGCCGGAGCCGATCATGCCGCCGATGGTGGCACCAGAAAGCCCGAGGACAGCACCACCGAAGCCGCCGCCGATGGCGGTGCCGACGGCGCCGAGAACGATTGTTGCCATGGATCAGAACTTCTTCTTGCGCCGGGCCAAGACTGAACTCGGGGCCGGGCGAGGAAACAGGAAGGCGAAGGCGATGCGCCGCCGCCATGCGGTGGTGAGCGGTTCCTCGATCACGCCGAGCCGCTCATAGCTGTGGACGAAGCTGTCAGGCCCGGTCAGGATCCCGACATGCTTGACGATCGCCCCGGCCCGCATGCGAAACAGCACCACCGCGCCGGGGCCGGCATCAAGCGGGTCGGTGCGGATCATGACCTGCGCGGCGCTGTCGGCCAGAACCTCGCTGGCGCCGATCTCGCCCCAATCCCGGCTGTAGGGCGGCACGCGGAGCGTCTCGGCCCCGACCACATCGCGCCAGACGCCACGCGCCAGACCCAGGCAGTCGCAGCCGACGCCCTTGAGGCTGGCCTGGTCGTGATAGGGCGTGCCCAGCCAGCCGCGCGCGGCGGCGATGACCTTTGTGGGGTCGGCTTGCATCACAACACCGCGCCTTCATGGCCGCCATCGGCATGGGCGTAGCGGACAACCGCGTCCTGGCCGGGGATGTGCGGGAAGCCACGGAAGTTGAGGATGTTCGAGAACTTCGCCGTGCAGGTCTCGGCGCGTTTGTCGCAGCCGGCGCGGATGGTGAACGCATTGCCGCCCGCGACCGCGCGCACAGGCGCTTCCAGCAGCGTGATGG
>NZ_JBDHSP010000114.1:0-6078 GCF_039808215.1 Paracoccus sp. (in: a-proteobacteria) | reverse complement strand
TCTTTCTCGCCGACGCCATGGCACTATTTGCAGCGACTCATGCGCCCATTTTTGCCGAGATTCATCGGATGGCGGCTCACCACTCCCCGGTCGAGCTGCCCGAAAACACGACAGATCCTGACATTTACGAGCCGCTTCTGACGCTCGCCTTTTTCCGGCGGCTGTACGATCCATCATTCCTCAAGGCGATCGGAACCTACTTACCCTTCCTCAATTTGCAGAATCTCTTTTTGGCGGACGTAATCAGCCATCAGGCCCCGCTGGGGGCGCCGGTCGGTTTCGACATGATCGCGAAACACCGCGACGAACATCTGGAACTCTTTGCCCCCGACCTCCCGCGAGTTGCTCCTTATTTTGCCAGAACCTTTGTGCTTGCCTATCTGACACGGATCGTAGCGCACGAAGTCTGCCATATTGCCGGAGAGCATTTCCGCAAGCAAGCGCGCGCGATACCCCTGAAAGAAAATCTAATTCCCGCCCCTGGCGACAAGCCACGCATCTGGCTGGAGGCGGAAGCAGACGCGCTGGTGATACCCTATCTCGCAGGACATACCGCCCTGGAGCAGGAAATCGAGTGGCAATCGCCCTATTTCAGTCTCGGGACAGCCGCCGGCGCTAGCGTCGGGTTTCCGCTATCGGTCTATACGGCCTCGTTCACGCTTGGCCGTCCGCTTGACGACATGGACGTGTTTGTATCGACGCTTCTTATGAACCGCGCTATCGGCGAGTTCCCGGGCCTTCTCGGGACGCATCCCACCGCAATGGAGAGGATGGATGTCGCCTTTACCGGCGAATGCCTGCTGCCACGGCCGCTGAGGACGAACAAGGATCTTTTCGAGATTACGCTCTCAGCGCTTTGCGTCATGTATCATGTCATGAAGGGGAGCTGGATCCATATGGAGGCCGGCTCCCAATTTCCGCGTCCGGCGCCTTTGCCGGACGATCATCTCAAGATGCACCCATTGCTGGGAGCGGACGCCTTGCTGGAGCGTATCCGCAAAGCGACCGCGCTCGACGCACATGACGGGCAACGTCTGCGGGCCAGCATGGAGCAGTTTCGGAGCGATCCGGTAAACGCCTGGAACATCAATGCTCACACTGCGCCCCATTATGAGGAGATGACCGAATTTCTGAAAGACCCATTCCCCAGGATCAAGGTTATATGAAGACGAAAGATTTCCTTAGAGAAGTAATAATGCTTGCCTCATCTGATTACGAGGCCATGGGGTTTTCACCTGAACAATCCGATCCGTTTTCTGATTTCCTATCCAAGACATTACCTCTATCACATGGGCAAATTGAAGAAATAATCAAACTAACTGAACGAGATTTCAGCGAAGACAAGCTATGCGCTGAAAGGCTTTGCACATACATATCAACTTATGGTATACATCTTGAGCCAAATTCCGATGACGATATTATTAAACCAGAGCTAGCAGTCAGCATTCTACGCAATCGCCAGTCGCCACAAAGTCTGTCGGACAGGGCTTTATTTACATCAATATCCGGATCGGCCTCTTCGTTCCTGAGACAGCACTATGGTGACGTGCTGCCACACCTGGACCATACCATGCTGGCGGCGCATGATGGACCGCTCGTCGAAGCGTTGCGCGCCGAGGCGCGCGCGACGGGGCTATCGCTCACCGCCTTCATCAATTCGCCAGCGACATTGCGCCAACAGACGGAGGAAGCCTGCCAGGCTGTCGTCGCATTGCTCGATCAGTCGGTGAAGCATGATCCCTCTCTTGCCGCCCACCTGCGCCTGCTGCTGACAACTTACGAACGGGCCACCGCACCAGGAGATGTACAATCCGACCCGGAGGAGAAGGGCTGGACGAACAGGGTGCGCCAGGAACGCGAACTCCAGAACTGGCCGACGCCGAAGCTCCCGGACAGGAAGGACGAGCCACGCACGAGGACAGGCAAGATCACGAAGGGGCGACAGCCGGCAGCCGAACCATTGCCGACATTGGAAAGAACGCAACCGCGGTGGAATGACCTCAAAGCGCGTGGAGCGCACACGGCGCTTTCATTCCTTCTTACACATTACGGTGAGCGTATACGCGCCAATCAACTCACAAGCCCGATGTTGCGCGAGGAAGATCTCGACCTCTACCGAGCCTTTCAGGCGTTCAAGAGCCGCTACCCGAAAAAGGTGGATTTCCACCTTCCGACTAAGAAGGAGCTTGTCGATGAGGAGCTGAGGGATAGGGGCAAGGGCGATCCGGACAATATGCCAGCCCGTGAATATTTAAGGCTGATGCACGCGGCCCGCCGACGCGGAAAGGCCTTCTGAACCGCAATCATAAGTAGTAGATTTCGCCTTGCTCCATCTTGCGTGTATCGTATGGCTCCGCGGAGGGCCGGCTTGCGTTGCTTGAGAGGCGATAGCTGACTGTCAGTATGGATATCCATAGTGACAGTCATCCCGTGAGTCGCCTCGAGATCGTCGAGACCGGCCGGCGCCGGCGCTGGTCCGACGGGGAGAAGTTGCGGATCGTCGAGGAGAGCTTCTCCGGTCCGCGGTTGGCATCGACGACGGCACGTCGTCATGGGCTTTCGAGCCAGCAGCTGTTTGCGTGGCGCAAGGCCTATCGGGCCGCCTGACCGGCACGAACCACCATCATAGTGCCGGCAGCGTACGCGCGAAGGCACTTGTCCCGCGGCCCTCCTCGTATGCGTACCGTGTATCGCAATCTTATGCAATTGTGATTGACAACGCGCCCCTGCTCTACAATCATTCCCTCAGGTTCGCCATCGGGTCGAACCCCGGCACTCAAGGTCAAGGTGTTCAAGGTCAACCCAACATGCGCTCCCTTGGCGCGTGAGCGGTCCTGCCTTGCTTGGAAGGCCGCAGCCTACAGGAGATGAAGGTGCCCGCACACAACACCATCCCCAACGCCATAGAAAGAGGTCTTGAGGCAGCCTGCAAGCAGGCGCCACGCGCGGCTATCGGCGCCGCCATCGGCACGGGCAGCGCCCTTGCGGGTCGTTCTCAGCCCCATCTGCGTCGGAGTGGTGCGGCCGGTCCTGCCGTCACCTTCGCTTGGGCGACGACCGATGCCGTCCGTCACGGCGCCTCGATCAGCACGGCTCTCGTCGCAGGTGCGAAAGCGGCCGTGGGCGGTCCCGCCGTCATTGCTGCCGCCACTGCCGCGGCGCCGGTGGTGGTTGCTGTGGCCGCAGCCGGTGCGGTGGGCGCCGGCCTCTGGTGGCTCTTCAGCGACGACTGAGCCGAAGCCGTGCCGTGGTTCACGCCCCGGCACCATTCCCACGCGAGTCCGAGGCGGAAACGATGGATACGACGGAACAGGACGAACGGGATCGCACGCTTGAGATGCATCTGCCAGCGTCGCGGGCCATGATGCGGCGCCGTCGGAGGCCAACGCGGCACATGCGTGCCTTGCTCCGCTTCCTGTTGCTGACGGTCCTCTTCCTACCGCGTTGTCTTGGTGCCGTTCTTGGCCGGTTCTACGCCACCTTCAGGCCGCCCGCCCGACCAAAGCACATCATCGCCTACCGGCCGGACCCATCGCAGACGGTCCGCTTCGGTGTGGCGATGGTCGCTTTGGCCGTCGCCATGCTCCTGGCTTGGTCCTCGTGGCAATCCATGAGGCTCGGTGATGCGCAAACCCTGCTTCCGATCGGCTTTGGCCGGTTGTGCACGATCGCTCAGCTCGTTCCACCGTGGCGTCCAGCCGTCCGGTGGATCGTCGCGGGGGAGCAGTTGATCGGTGCGGCCCTGGCGCTGTTCGTCTTTCGTATCTTCCAGCGCAACTTCCGCCCGCCGCCTCCCGAACCGGGCCACCAGCTCATCTTCTACAGCAGGCAGGCTCCTCAGATCCGCTGGTGGTGGCTGGCATCCGGCCTCATGCTGGTTGGCATGGGCATCGGCCTGGCGACTGTTCCGGATTTCCAACACTTACCCGTACCTCTGGCAGCCGCGGGCGTCCTCGAACTTCTCGGGCTGCATCGCCTCGGGCGATTTGCCTGGTTCGCCTTCGTTCCGGCCGCGCGCAGCTACTTGGTCGTATCAATCCATCCGGCAAGCCTTGGACTCAACAATATGCTCCGCATTGGCGATGGCGACTTCGCCAGAAGCACGCATGAAGTGTCCGGGTTCCAGCTTCTCGATGCCCACTGCGATTCATCCTTTTTCCGCCGGCACCTGCTCGGCGCCTGCTGGCTCGGTGTGACCTATGATCACCCGTCCCGCGGCCAGGGAACCGTCTGGCTGGATTCTCCGGGTACCTACGAAGAGACGCAACGGCTGGTGAGTTTCCTGAGGTCGACATTCCGCACCTCGATCAGCCCCAGCACTCTGCATGGGCCATTCAGCGGCCCACGCGCAATCGATCGAATCTTCTAGCCCGAAGGAGAAAGCGATGCCCAACTGGTTCGGGGGACCTTATCAGACGAGCCTCAACCCTGACGGCTCCAACCCCTATGCATCTGATTCTGACCTTACACCGCCCCCACGCGACCTGATTGCTGAGACGATCAATTCTGACTGGGCCGCAAAGCTTCATGATGTCGTCGACGACGCTGCGCCCTATGTCGGCGAAGCAACGGGGGCTGTATACGCCTGGGGTGCGGGCCAACTTACCGACGGCGACGAAGATGCCATGCAGTTCGTTCACGACAAGATCAGTGGTTTTGTCGAGAGCGGCTGGCACGATGTCGCCGATCTACCCTCAAATCTTTATTTCGGCGTTGATCAGACGGCTCCGTCCTCGCCCGCCGATAGCGGATCGGGCTATGATTATTCCGGTTCGGATTTCGGCTCGTCCGACTCCAGCGACGCTGGCGGCGATTTCTAACAATCAGACCAACGAAGGAGAACCGTACGATGACCATCCTCCCGCTTGAACTGCCCGATAAGCTCCTCAAGCGCTTGGCTGAATTTGCCACGCAGCGCCACGGCGGAGACCTATCTTCCGCCGCCTGCACCTTGCTGGAGGCCTGGCTGGACTTGGACGCGCAGGCGCGCGCCGCCTCGCCCCTGCTCGGCGAGGCCCATGCAGGTGCCGAAGAAGGTGCACCCACGTAGCCCAACCTCCACGACCGGGAGAAATCCAGCCATGTCCAAGAACTCGCTCATCCCATCCGGTGGGACCCATCTGCCGACCGGTTCTGGGACCGCGCGTCTACCTACGGACATTTTAGCCTATCGAGGTACATTGTCGCAGATACGTGAGAATGTCGATAATTTCGGCAAGCTCTCCGATGGCCTGGTCTTCAAATTCTTCGGTATCGACGCAGGTCTTTCGTTTATTCCAATTGTGGGGAGCGTGTACACTAGTCTCGGCTCTCTTTGGCTTCTGATCCAATCGATCAAAATTAGATCACCATTCGTCGATCGCCTTTGGCTAATCTGCTTCTCCCTTGCCGATGTGATCATAGGAGCATTCGGAGCAATCGGAGTAGTGGCACCGCTCCTCGACATGCTGCTGCGGGTTCACGCCTGGGCTGCGCGACAGATTATCGGCCACATCGATGTTCAACTTGCGCTCATTGAAGAGGTGAATGCAAGATTGACGGGGTCGGCAGAAGATCACATTCTTATCGGCCAGTTGAGAGACCAGATTTTTCGCGGAGGACGCACAGAGAGAGAGCAATGGATTAGATGGGGCATTATCGCTGGAGCCTGTTTGGCGCTGATTGCCTATTGTCAATACCAAGAAAATATTCGCATCTCACGAGTTGATGCCTGCAATGCTCGCGGCGAATGGTTCTGTTCGTGGAAATATTAGAACGAGAGCGCAGCGAGTGGAGCGGGCTGAAGTGGGACAACGCTAGGCGCACAGCGCGCGAGCGTGCCGTACCAGCCGCAACAGGCTGTCTGAGATAACCCCTACTTCTTGGGTAAATATAGGCTTGGCTCAGGGGTTGGCGGCGGAATCCGCGACGGTCATGATTCCAGGGCTTTCGAGGAGGCCCCGCCGTGACGCTAGAGGATGGCCGCTACATTACGAACGTGCGCAACCTGCTGACCAACGTGGTGGGGTTCGCGGAATGGCTGGCCGATCCGGGCCACGGGCTGAGCGAGGCGCAACGGCTGGAATATGCCGAAATCAT
>NZ_JBDHSP010000113.1:0-6128 GCF_039808215.1 Paracoccus sp. (in: a-proteobacteria) | reverse complement strand
AATCAGACGGGCATGGACGGGAGCGTCGTCTCTCTATCCTTGATAATTGCACCTGAATTTCGGCTGGTGCTCACAGCAAGAACGACTATTATAGATGGGGTATTCGGGTGTTTCGCTTGAAGCGCAGCTCATTCAACTGGTCTCTGGTAATCATGTTATTGTGAGAGCTTCCCGTTCCATCCCTACTCTATGCCGGAGAACAAAGCCTTGAGCCTGGGTCTGATCATAGATATCGAAGGCTGGATGCGCTTTGGGTTGCCAGACACGACCAAACTCAATGGCGCAAGTCGTCGGTACCGCCGGAAAAATAGCAAGGTCGACGTCTGATCCATGCTGGATCTGTATTTCATCAAATACCCTTCCTACCAGTATCCGATATCCTGTCAAATCGGCCTGATTCCGCAATTCATTTGCACCAAAACGGCTACTACGAATCTCCCAGATCGATACGTCCTGTCCAGGAAATACCGCAAGGACACGGTCATCAGAAATTTCCGCGGTAACAGACAACTTGAGCGCCACCTTCTTCGGACCTGATCGTCCAGCGATCCGGTCGAAGCTGAGCTGTTTGACATCGTTTGGCCAGGCCCAGCCAGGCTTTGGTTCACGATGCCGCCCATAGACAGTCGCCTCCGAAAGGTCTGAAAGCAGGCGACCGAACTCCATCAGGATCGGGATCGGTGCGAACCCAAAAATTGCGAGATGCTCAAGATCACCCTCCCGATAACGGCCTCGAATTTCACGTTCAAATCTTGTCCTGAGGTTATTGATCTCGGTTGGGTAGTATGTTGGGTCACTATCCTTGTGATCCATCCCCCTGATCTTGATGTCGATCGGGTGCCGATCCGCCAACACAAAGTCAGGCGTTATTGCTTCAATGCAAGCCTTGAGAGGTACAGCGGTCTCGTTGTCACCAATCGCAGCGCTGATGCGAAGTATGTGTGCGGCCGAAGCCGTTGGATTCGACATAAGGCGATGAACATGTTCTTCATGAGCCCGCTTCATCTCACGCAAAGCTGCGACCGTGTATCGGTGGATTTTTCTGGGGTCATCGATCTCCTTGTGGTGAGGATCACATATCAGCATCAGATTGTCAGGATCGTCTGACAACTGATGGGAAAGAACCGGATCCCCCCGCAAAAACGCCGGGTCGGATGCAATAATGTGCGCGAGGTAAGCGTGGTTCTTGTTGAGATCCCCCGTAATCAGATCACCGTCGAGGCGTTTTCCACAGCCGGGATACTGGCACCTACTGGCAGCGCGCCCCCAAACGACCATCCGTGTGACCGGTGAAGGGCTACGTCCTCGCGCCATCAGTCTCGTCCAGTTCAAGTGCTATCATTTCGCGAATAGAAATAGGGCCTGGTGCATTAGCTCCATGCCAAGTTCCGTCCAGGTGCCAGATTTCGTAGTGATGGAGCCATTCTGAGACCCACGGAACCGTGGTATCAGCGATCAGCATGGTGTTTTTCCATTCCCCGGTATCAGGGTCGTACAAGCAGAGCGCCGAGTCCTCAGGCTTGTCGCTATTGTAGCGAAGATGCGGGAGGTCGATGAAGTCCTCCCCTTCGCGCGGCCGCAGCTTTGGCTCACAGATGAAGGCGAGGGGAACAGCCTTGGAATTCTGCCATTCCCACTGGATCTGTACTGTGTAGCTCATCTGGAAACCACGAAGCGGCCCGACCCAGACAAGGAGCTGATTGCTATGGGCGAGACGCGGCCTGAGTTCAGGCCACCGTTTCTCCATCCGTCCAAGCTGAGATTGGGCTGACCTCGGCTTCGTGCGCTTGATCATCGCTTCAACCGGCCCGGGTGAAAATGGTGAGCTGGCGCTCTCGATACCTCCGCGGCCTTCGTTGCAGTCGGTGCCAGAAGAGCAGGTGCGGCGACGAATCCCTTGCCGCGTTCATATGCGCTTGGGGTAGCAATGGTCGGCAAACCATCGATGTAGGAGCGAACCGCCTGTTCGCTTACCTTTTCGCCGAACAGCCCGTCAAAGATTTTCCGAATATCAGTAAGCTCGGAACTCCTGGCTTTTGCCAACTCTGCCAGAAGATGCTGGAGATCAGTGCGGAATACCCTCATTTCGTGATCAGATTTGGGCCAGCGATCGTTAAAGTTCTCTTCCAAGAATACCGGGTTACGCTCTTCGGGTCTGCGGCCAGTCTCCAAGGCAATAGCCATCCGGCAATCAAGCTCTTGAGCAAACGCCTCTAGCTGAGCGCAAACTCCAAAAGCGCTCGGAGGCACTTCGACGGCAATCTTGGAGAGATAAATCGAGACCGGACGCCTCATATCCCGATTGGCGTATCGCAGGTTCAAGTAGCGCTTCATCAGCTTGAGCGCGATAACCTGCGGTGCATCGCGGACCGGATCAATGGGCTCGGGCAGCTCGTCTATTTCTGCGGCCATCATGACGGTACCCGACACCAATCGATCCTTGATCTGTAGACGAGCGCGCAGATCACTGACCTGATTCTGGAATGCAATCGTCGGCATCGAGACCCGCCTCCGGAACCAGCCTCCAAAACCGTAGGGGTTCACGGCAAATCTTGCATCCGGTCCATCATCAGGGCTGTGATAGATGTCGCCGACGCGCTCGGCGCGAGGGGCCTTCGCCGGGTCCATCGGGGTCACATCAAGGTGCATGAACGCAAACTGAAGTTGGATGCAGCGGGTGCAACGTTCGATCTTGCGGACGTCTGGAAAGCCTTGGAACGCTTCGTGAAGCTCATCCAGGACCTTCCGGGGCGTCCACCCAAACGGTGTGCCGAATTCCAGTATGGCATCGAGATCGAACCGGTCGTCCTCCGCACCATGGACGATGGTAGCGCCAATCGCTCGAGATCCTTGGGGGTAGACCAAGGCAGTTTCGAGGTGGAAGCGCATACGGCCCGTGGGCCTCTGTAGAAACTCGGGGATCAACTGGTAGCGTTTGCCCGCGACTTGATGGTCGCGTGGGCTCAGCTCCATTTCGAGAACCGTGGCAAGAAGCAGGGCGTCCAGCCCGGGTGCGGTTGTATCAAGGGGCATCGAGAACTCCTCCTGTTGCCGAGCTCGTTCGACTGCCTCCCTCAATCGCCGCGCCGTACGTCAATATATAGGCATCGATATCATCGATCAACACCATGCCTGGTTTTTTGTTCTTGATTTGATCCATTCCATCTTCTCGACTTCTTGGTGACGGCAGGGGAGCCTCTCCGCGCTCCCAAGAGCCTGTTCACTACGAGTACGACGAACAAACATCCGCACGCTTGTTTGCCGACAGTGCAGGGCACTTCTCAGTTGATCGTATACTCCCGCCAGGGGATCGACCGCAGCGGCACCCGCGACATGAAGCGGGCGATGTCCGGCCGGCCGTAATAGGTCGGCCGGCCGCGCCCGTCCTGCGCCATCAGCACCACCGGCACGCCGAAGACCGGGGCAAAGCCCCGGATCGCGTCGGCGGCCGCCACGCTGTTCTGCACCACATGGGGTTTCACCACCACGATGGCGAAGGTCTGACCCTGCTCGCGGATCACCGCACCTTGCACACGCATCTGCCTCGCTCCTTCTCTCAGGCCGCCAGCCTGTTGAGGCGGCTGTTGATCCATTCCCAGGCCTCTTGGGTCAGCCAGCCCGAATAGTCGCGGGTGACGCCGATCACGAGGACGCGGTCGTTCTTGTCGACGTGGGGGGCCAGCCGGTCCCAGACGCCCTTGGCGTTCAGATTGGTATCGACCAGCCAGGTCGATCCGAGGTAGTGCCACCAGTCCCCGAGGTTCTTGATGGCCTTGTGCAGCTCGTCGTAATTCTGACCCGGCCGCTTCAGGTCGTAGTTGATCGCGTAGATCATTTTTGTTCTCCTGTCGGTGTCGCGACGCGGACCGGAAACCGGCCTGATGCGCCTCGACTCCCTATGCGGACATCGAGGGGCGTCCCGGACATCCGCCGTCTCATGTCCGCGCAGGGGCCGCTCTCCCGCATAGGAGAGCGAAGGGGGACGGAAGGTGTGAGTTTGCAGGAAGCCGCGACCGCCAGGAGCAGAGCCGAGATCGTCGAGGCGATCCGAGGCCTTTCGGCCGCCGATTGGGTGCGGCTGAAAAAGGTCGCTGCCTACTATGCGCGCCCCGCCGTTCCGGCCCAAGACCTGCTGCAGGAGGCGTTCGCCCGCGCGCTCGATGGCAGCCGGGTCTGCCCGGCCCATGTGGATGCGGTGCGGTTTCTGGCAGAGGCCGTGCGCAGCATTTCCGACGGCGAACGGGAAAAGGCCTCGCGCCGCCCGGCCCTCGTTTCCATCGAGGGCGGAAGCAGCGGCGCGGCGGCCATGAATTGCCCGGACCCCGAGCCGGGCGTGGAGGACCGGATCGTGCATGCGGAGCAGGACGCGCGGATGCGCGCCGAAGTGCTCGCGCTTTTCGCAGACGATCCGGCCGCGAAGGACATTGTGGAAGGCACTATGGAGGGCATGACGGCGGAGGAACTGCGAGAGCTGACCGGCCTCGACAGGACCGCCTACGATTCCAAACGGAAACTGATCCGCCGCCGGATCGACAAGAGATACCCCGAAGGATGGCAGCCATGACCGGTAAGAACGACAAGGCCGCGCGGCCGCTCGGCCGGCTGGCGGATTCTCTCGCCGAGGACATTTTCAACGTGTCTGACGAGCAGATTCTTGCTGAGTTCCGAGAGGACGGTGGAGACCCGGATCAGAATGCGGTCGAGATGCGGGCGCTGTTCGAGAAGAGCCTGCTTACGGTGAATAAAGCCCGGATGGCATCTGCGAAGGCTGGGGCTGCCACAAGCCGTCACGTTCCAAAGGAGCAGACCGCAAACGTCGTGAATATTGCAGATGCGCGAACGCGCCTTCGAGCCGTTTTAGCACGCGCTGATACTATTCCTGGTCTGACTTTGGCAGCGCGCAAGGAGAACGAGCTTTCGGATGCTGATGTTCTGGGGATGCTGGAAGAGCTGGCCGAACTGGGCCTGCTGGAAGACAACGATGAGGCCGGAAAATCCTAATGCGGCTGTCTCCTGCCGAATTGCTCCTTCAGGAATTGGGTGTAACTGACCCGACCGAGATCGACCTTGAGGCAATCGCCTATCATGTGAATGCGCATGTCCGATACCGGCCTCTTGATGGTTGTGAGGCCCGGATCGTTGGGACGGCGGATCGCGCCATCATCACCGTAAACTCTAACAGTCAGTGGCGCCGAAAACGATTCTCGATCGCGCATGAACTGGGTCACTGGCACCACCACAGGGGACGTTGCCTTGCCTGCCGGGTAGAGGAGTACCGCCCGCGATCTGCGGTTTCTCCCGAACGAACCGCTGACGGGTACGCGGCCGATCTTCTCATGCCGAACTATCTGTTCCGCCCGTTGGCCAACGCGCAGAAGAAGCTGAACTTTGCTTCGATCAAGGCTCTTGCCGACGCTTTCAATGCTAGCCAGACGGCAACAGCCATCCGTTTGGTCGAAGCCGACTTCGCCCCGGCGATGCTGGTTTGCCATGGGCCGCAAGGTCGGAAATGGTTCGTCCGATCCCGCAGCGTGCCTGATCGGTGGTTCCCGCAGGATAATCTAGACGCGGAGAGCTACGCCTTTGGTATCCAGTTTGGTGCCGATCCGGACGGCCCGATCCTTCGGAAAATTGGGGCGGATGCTTGGTTCGACCGCGTTGGTGCAGATCGTTTTGAGATTCAGGAGCAGACCATCCGGACTGGCCCTGGCGAGACTCTGACTCTGCTGGTATTTTGCGACGAGCGGATGCTTGAAGATCAGGATATGCGGTGGTATGGTCGATAACCATTTCATAAATATTGATTTTTGGGGGAGGTTGGTGGTTCCTGCATCGTCGTGGCCCATCATGAGACGCTGCTGCTTGCCGACAAGGACGACTAAATTAGCCGTAGTTTACAAAAGCGCCTGCAAACAGCCTATGAGAGATACCGGTCCTTGATTCTGGAGGGTTCGGTATGCCTGAAGATCACTTCATCGGGTTGGACGTCTCGGCTCGGAGCGTCAACCTCTGTGCGGTGGATAGGGACGGCAAGGTCGTTCATGAAGCCAAGCTATCGTCGCAGCCAGATGACATCGCCCGTCATGTTCTGGCGCTTCCATTCACTGTCGCTCGCATCGGCCTGGAGG
>NZ_JBDHSP010000112.1:0-6183 GCF_039808215.1 Paracoccus sp. (in: a-proteobacteria) | reverse complement strand
AGAAACTGGCGGCGTAGAAACCAACCCGATCCACCTTAGCCAAGCCGCCAAACTGTCTCACCAGGCGGCACCACCTCAGTATGAGCCCTGAGGCCCCGCAAACCCTACAGCTCGATCTCGCGCGCCGGGTCGCGTGGCGGCAGGTTCGGGGGGGTGTCCTCGGGGGGCGGGCGCAGCATGTCGCGCAGGTTCTCGCCCAGGGGGGGCGGGGGCGGTGCGTCTGGGCGGCGGCGGATCAGGATGTCGCCGTTTTCCAGCCGCTCGGGCGCCTGATAATTGGCGATGTCATCCATCAGCCTGGCGACATCCTCAAGCGCCGGCGCGACCGAGCCGAAGACCCCGCCCAGATCGCGGCCCAACTGGTCGAGATGCGGCTGCGCCTGGTCGAGCAGGTTGCGCATGAAATCCTCGATCACGCCGCCGAACCCTTCGGCCGGGGGGCTGTCGGCCGGGGGCGGCTGATAATCCTGCGCCACGCCGGGGCCGGTGGCGGCAAGGGCCAGGCAAAGGGTCAGGGCGGCAGATCTGCGCATCAGGGCGTCCCGTTCGGCTGTGTCCCGGTCAAACCCGGTCAGGGGTGGTGCGGTTCCCTGCCATGGGCGGCATCGCCCGCATGCAGGGCACGAAAGGCGTCCCAGGCCTCGTTCAGGGCGCGGGTGCGGGCCTCGGCCAGCCTGATCGCCTCGGGCGGCAGGCCGCGGGCGATGGCGCGGTCGGGGTGGCTTTCGCGGATCAGATCGCGCCAGCGCCGGCGCGCCTCGGGCAGGGGCGTGTCGGGGCGCACGCCCAGCACCTCGCAGGATGGGCAGCCCCAGCGACGGTCGTGGCGGGCGCGGATCGCCGCCAGTTCCACGGGCTTGAGGCCGAAGATGCGCGCCACCTCCTCAATGAAGCCGATCTCGGCGGCGTGCAGGTCGCTGTCGGCGACGGCGATGACGAAGAGCCCCTCGATGACATCGGCCAGCACCGGATCGCCCGGCGGGAACATGGCGGCGATGCGCCTGGCCCAGGCGTCGAAACCGGCCACGTCCTGGCGCGCCAGGTCGAAGACGCGGGCGGCGTTGCGCTCCTCGGCGCGCGGGATGATGAAGACGCGGCGAAAGGCCGCGACCTCCGAGCGGGCCACGGCACCGTCGGCCTTGGCCAGCTTGGCCCCCAGCGCGATGACGGCGATGGTGAAGGCCACGGATTTCTCGGGCGGCGTCGCGGGTTTGCGCGCGCCGACGATCGCCGCCAGCCGGTCGGCGATGCGCTGCCAGAAGCTGCGCGGCCTGGGCAGTTCCGGGCAGGGCTGGTGCGGATCGGGGGCGGCGGCGTCCATGCCCGGCAGCCTAGGCGCGGCGCCGGGGCAAGTCCACCGGCAAAGCGGCGCCGGTGCGGGGGTCAGGACCGGGTTTCAAGCGCCGCCTTGATCACCAGAACCAGCAGCGCGATCGCCGTCAGCGTCGTCGCCGCCGCGAAGGCGCCGGTGGTGTTCAGGTCGTTGAACATCAGCTCGATCTGCAGCGGCAGGGTGTTTGTCTGGCCGCGGATCGCCCCCGAGACCACCGAGACGCCGCCGAATTCGCCCACCGCCCGTGCCGTCGCCAGCACGGCGCCGTAAAGCAGCGCCCAGCGGATGTTGGGCAGGGTGACGCGGGAAAACACCTGCCAGCCGCGCGCCCCCAGCGTCACCGCCGCCTGTTCCTGTTCCGAGCCCTGCGCCTGCATCAGCGGCAGCACCTCGCGCGCGACGAAGGGCGCGGTGACGAACATGGTGACCATGACGATGCCGGGCAGGGCGAACATGACCTTGATGTCATGGCTTGCCAGCCACGGACCCCAGAACCCCTGCCGGCCATAAAGCAGCAGGTAGCAGATGCCGGCGATGATCGGCGAGATCGAGAACGGGATCTCGATCAGCACCATCAGCGCCTTGCGGCCCGGAAAGCGAAAGCGCGCGATCGCCCAGGCGCTGGCGATGCCAAAAGCGATGTTCACCGGCACCACGATCACCGCGACCAGCACGGTCAGCCAGATCGCGTGCAACGTGCCCGGATCGACGAAATTGGCCAGATAGACCGCCCAGCCCTCGGCCAGCGCCCGCCAGAAGATGAAGGCCAGCGGCGCCACCACCAGGATGGCGGTCAGCACGACCGCAAGCCCGATCAGCAGTCGCGGCAGCACGCGGTCTTGCCCGGGGGCATGGGTCAGGGCGACGGCGCTCATCGCTGGGGCTCCAGGTGGCGGGCGGCGCGGAACTGCAGCCAGTTCGACAGTGCCAGCAGCAGCAGCGCGATCAGAAGCAGCACCAGCGCGATGGCGGCGGCGCCCTGGTAGTCATATTCCTCAAGCCGGATATAGGCCAGAAGCGCGGCGATCTCGGTCTTGAAGGGCAGGTTGCCGGCGATGAAGATCACCGCGCCAAATTCTCCCAGCGAGCGGGCGAAGGCGACGGTCGAACCCGCCAGCCAGGCCGGCAGGATCGCCGGCAGCACCACGCGGCGAAAGATCGCGAAAGGCCGCGCCCCAAGCGTCATCGCCGCCTGTTCAAGCTGCGGGTCCAGATCCTCAAGCACCGGCTGCACCGCCCGCACCACGAAGGGGATCGAGGTAAAGACCATCGCCAGCGTGACGCCCGCCAGCGTATAGACCAGTTCGATCTCCAGCATGGCCAGCGGCGCCCCGAACCAGCCATTCGCCGAGTAAAGCGCGGTCAGCGCGATGCCCGCGACCGCGGTCGGCAGGGCAAAGGGGATGTCCATCAGCGCGTCCAGGATGCGCCGGCCGGGAAAGTCGTGGCGCACCAGCACCCAGGCCATCAAGAGCCCGTAGAGGGCGTTGAAGACCGTGGCCAGCGCCGCGGCGGTCACCGTCACCCGCAGCGCTGCCAGGGTGCGGGGCTGAGTGATGATCTGCCAGAAACGCTGTGGCCCGATCTCGGCCCCCTTCAGGATCAGCGCCATGACCGGGATCAGGATGATCAGCGCGACATAAAGCAGCGTCGTGCCGAGACTCAGCGAGAACCCCGGCAGCACGCGCTTGCCGCGGATGGCGGCGGCGGCGGTCATTTGTTCACGAACACCCGGTCAAGGATGCCGCCCTCGGCCAGATGCTCGGCCTGGACCCTGTCCCAGCCGCCAAAGACCTCCTCGACGGTCAGCAGCCTGACCTCGGGGAAATCGGCGGCGTGCTTTTCCGCCACGGCCTTGTCGGTGGTGCGGTAATTGTGGCTGGCGAGGACCTCTTGCGCCTCGGGGCTGTAGAGCCAGGCCAGATAGGCGTTCGAGACCTCGGCCGAGCCGTTCCTTTCGGCATTCTCGGCCACCACGGCGACCGGGAAGGCGGCGAAGATGCTGGTCGAGGGCGTCACCGTCTCATAGCCCTGATCGGCATATTGCTTGGCGATGCCCTTGGTCTCGGCCTCGAAGGTCACCAGCACGTCGCCGATCTCGCGTTCGGTGAAGGTCTGGGTCGAGGCGCGCCCACCGGTGTCAAAGACCGGGACATTGGCAAAGATCCTGCCGACGAATTCCTGCGCCGATTCAGGTGTGGCGCCGGGCTGGGCCAGCGCAAAGGCATAGGCCGCCAGATAGGTGTAGCGGGCGTTGCCGCTGGTCTTGGGGTTCGGGAACACCGGCTGCACGCCCTCGCGCGCCAGGTCCGACCAGTCCTTGATGCCCTTGGGATTGTCCTTGCGCACCAGGAAGGCGGGCAGCGAATAAAAGGGCGAGGCGCCGTTGGGCAGGGCTTCGCGCCAGTTTTGCGCCACCAGCCCGCCCTTGGCCAGCACATCCACGTCGGTTTCCTGATTGAAGGTCACCACATCGGCCGGCAGCCCTTCAAGGATCGCACGCGCCTGTTTCGAAGACCCGGCGTGGCTTTGGTCGATGGTCACCTCATGGCCGGACTTGCCCTTCCAGAAGGACTGGAATCCGGGGTTCAGCGCCTCGAAGACCTCGCGGCCGACATCATAGCTGACGTTCAGGATCTTGTCCTGCGCCAGCGCCGGGGCGGCGCCCAGAAGCAGGGCCAGCGCGGCGGTTTGCAGCTTGCGGATCATCACAGGGCTTTCTCCTTCAGGGGGATGTCGATGGCATGGGCCGGCGCGGGCGCGCGGCGCGGGTCGGCAAAGATGGCGCCCGCCTCGGCACGCAGGCTGACGCGGCTGCCGGGGTGCAGGCCCTGTGCCTCGGGGGCGCGGCGCGGCAGGTCCACGGCGATGGCGGTCGTGCCGTCGCCGATCTCGAGGCGCAGCACGGCGCCGTTCGAGCTGAGCCGCGCGATGCGCCAGCGACCCTGCGGATCGGCGACGGGGGTGATGTCGTCGGGGCGCAGGAACAGGCTGGCGGGACCGTCGGGCAGGGCGCGGCGCGGCAGCCGGCCGGCATCCAGCCCGGTGGCCAGGGCCCGGCCCGCCTGCAGCATCACCGGCAGTTCCACCGTGGCGCCCATGAAGCGGGCGGTAAAGGCATTGGCGGGGTGGTCGTGGATCTGGTCGGCGCTGCCGATCTGCTCGATCCGGCCTTCGCCCATGATCACCACGCGATCGGCCAGTTCGAATGCCTCTTCCTGGTCGTGGGTGACAAGGATGGTGGTCGAGCCGGTTTCTTCGTGCAGCCCGCGCAGCCAGGCGCGCAGGTCGCGGCGCACGGCGGCGTCCAGCGCGCCGAAGGGCTCGTCAAGCAGCAGCACCGTGGGCTGGATCGCCAGCGCCCGCCCCAGCGCCACCCGCTGGCGCTGCCCGCCGGACAGCTGCGCCGGATAGCGCCCGCCCAGATGCGCGATCTGCAGGAAATGCAAGAGCTCGTCGACCCGGGCGGCGATGGCGGCCTTGCCCGGGCGCAGCCGGCGCGGCCGCACGCTCAGCCCGAAGGCGATATTGTCGCGCACCGTCATGTGCGGAAACAGCGCGTAATGCTGAAAGACGAAACCGATGCGGCGATCCTGCGCCGCCAGTTGCAGCCAGTCCGCGCCATGCACCGTCAGCCCGCCCGCGTCCGGCCATTCCAGCCCGGCGATGATCTTGAGCAGCGTCGTCTTGCCCGAACCCGATGGCCCGAGCAGCGCCACCAGCTCGCCCGACTCGATGGTCAGGTCGATGCCGCGCAGCACGCTGGTGCCGCCAAAGCTCTTGGACATGTTCTCGATGACGATGGACATCGGCCTCTCCGCATTTCGCCGGCCAGAGGTAGCGGCGCCCCGGGGCACGGGCAAGGCGCAGGCACGCCCGGCAGGGGTGCGGGCGGCGAAGGATGTTTCGCGCCGCCGCCGCCGCCGGACCAGCGTTCCGCCGCGCGGGCCGGTGGCGGGAAAACCGTCCGGCCCGTGCCGGCCGCAGCGTGGCGATCGTCCTTATTTCGTCCCGCCGCGGCCCTTGCGCAAACCGATGGGCTTTTACTAGGGTCCGCGCCAAGCCCAGCAAGGAGACAGGCATGACCGCCGCGAATCTGACCATCGCCGAGGAAAGCCCGCTGGGCGAGGATCTGGGCCTGCTGTTTCAGCGCCACACCGCCGACATGCACGCCGATACCCCGCCCGAGTCGATCCACATGCTGCCGCGCGCCGCGCTGGTCGATCCCGCCATCGCCTTCTTCGTGCTGCGCGAGGCCGGCCAGCCGGTCGGCATGGGCGCGGTCAAGCGCATCGCCCCCGACCACGGCGAGATCAAGTCCATGCATATCCTGGTCGAGACCCGCGGCCGCGGCCATTCGCGCCGCATGCTGCGGGCGCTGATCGCGCACGCGCGCGCCGTGGGCATGGCGCGGCTCAGCCTCGAGACCGGGGTGCAGCCGACCTTCATCGCCGCGCGCGGGCTTTATGCGCGGGCCGGCTTTGTCGAATGCCCGCCCTTCGGCGACTATGCCCCCGACCCCAACAGCCTGTTCATGACCCTCGATCTGGGCGCCCGTTCCGGAAACGGTTGATTCATCGCGCCGCCTGCGCCATGACTGCGCGCATGCGGCCCCGTAGCTCAACTGGATAGAGCAAGTGACTTCTAATCACTAGGTTGGGCGTTCGAGTCGTCCCGGGGTCGCCACCACTCCTTCACAATCAAGCCAACCTGCTGTATCCCTTGCGCATTCCGGTTTGGGTGGGGGATTGGGTTTGGCGCTTCACGATGATGTTCAGAGGTGGTGCCGCCTGGTGAGACAGTTTGGCGGCTTGGCTAAGGTGGATCGGGTTGGTTTCTACGCCGCCAGT
>NZ_JBDHSP010000111.1:0-6372 GCF_039808215.1 Paracoccus sp. (in: a-proteobacteria) | reverse complement strand
CAAGAACCACTTTTCCGCAGTTGGAATGAAATAACAGGTGTTCCCGAAATAGGCTCCACTCGTGTCGAACGCGAAAGTTTGGTGCTCGTAGATGTCTGGATAAACGATCTTCGGCTGCTCGAACTCTTGCCAGTAGGCGATGTTGTCTTGGATTTCATACCACTCGTAGCTGCCAGGCTTACGACCTCCGGGGACGCCGGGCATGAGACGTGACTTGAACGGCTTCAGGTAGGCGTGGATGGCGGGGTAGTCTTTGATATTAATACCGCGCCTCGTGAAGATGAGCCAGAGGTCCTGTGATTCGCAGCGCCAGCGCTTCACGTCGCGACCGCGCAGGAAGGGTTTGAGCACTTCGGCGGAAGATTTGTGCTCGGCGATGAGGCGGTCGCGGGTGGCGCGGTCCACGACGAAGGCCTCGTTGTAGCCGGTCAAGACGCCACGGTAGAATCGGCCATTGCAGTATTCACCCAAGGGCGTGCCGCTTTTGCGGATGCGCTCCAGCAAGCCGAGCCCGGTGGCGTTTTCGAGCCGCCAACCGGAGGGTTTGAGGTCGCGCTGGCGGAGCTCGAAACTCTCGCGGTCGAAGACGGCGGGAAAATCCACCTTGGCCGGGCCGGGTTTCCACGCGAAAACTGGGAAACTGTGGTCGGCGTGCGGGACGAGTTGGGCGAGGCCGGTTTTGGTCTCAAGGAAGGCGTGCGGGGGGAGCTGGCCCCGCGTGATGTCACGCGTTTTCTCGGTGACGAGGATGCAGGGGTAGGCGATGGCGGTGAAGATATTGGTATCGCCGAAGTCGAGGATGGCGCGCGGGGCGGTGGCGTGGAGGAGATAAGCGCGGAGCTTCTCCCCGTAACCGGCGCGGAAGTATTTGTTGGAGGTGATGAAGCTGAGCACGCCGCCGGTGCGGAGGAGCTGGAGCGAGCGCTCGAAGAAATAGACGTAGAGATCGGCGGTGCCGGTGTAGCACTCGTATTGCTCCTTGAGCACATCCTTCAGCGGGCGGTTACGGCCGGCGCTGTCGAGGACGGTGACGGCCTTGAGCTCTTCCTGACGGACGTAGGGCGGGTTGCCGAGGACGAGGTCGAAGCGGCCGGGCGCGCCGTTTTCGCCTTCGAGACCGAACATCCAGCCGGGGTCGAAGAAGCTGGCGGAGGTGTTGGTGTTGTAGGGGTTCCACTCGACGAGGCGTTTGGCGTCGGAGGGCGTGCACTCGCCGGACTCGACGAGGGCGGCGGCGAGTTTTTTGCAGAGTTCGCGGTCGCGGCGCCGGAGGGTCTTCTTGTCCTGATAGCGGCGGGCGGTGAAGTAGCGGTGGCGGACGGCCTTCAATTCGCGCTCGAGGGTGCGGACTTCGTCGGAACCGAGGAGGAGCTGGCCGCGCTGGAGGCCGAGCAGGGTGTTGGCGGGGACGATCTTGGTCTCGAGGTTAGGGAGCGGGAGAATGCCGTAGTTGGGCAGCGCGGGATCAATGGGCTGGTCAACGATGAGGGTGATGAAGAAGCGGAGCTTGGCGATCTGGACGGCGAGGGGCTGGATATCCACGCCGTAGAGGGAGTTTTCGATGAGGTAGAGCTTGCGGCCGTAGTCGTCGTGGTTGCGGGCGAAGGCGCGCTCGATGGCGGCGAGGGCCTCCTCGCGGGCCGGGGCGCTGTCGAGCTGTTCCGCGAGGGCGATCTGGCGCTCGCGCCAGAGGGAGTTGTCGGGGTCGAGCTTGGCGAGGAGGCGGACCATCTTCTTGAGCAGGCCCATCGGGTAGGCGCCGGAACCGCAGGCGGGATCGAGGGCGCGGAGGCGCGAGATGGCGGTGAGAAGCAGGCGCGATTCGGCGGCGTCGAAATCATGGTCCGGTTCGTCCCAATCGAGGAGCTGCCGGAGGCGGGCGGCGGCTTTTTTGGTATTGGGTGGGAGCGCGGCGAGGAGGAGCGGTTCGAGGGCCTGCTCGATCATCCAGTCCACGACGTAGTCGGGGGTGTAGAAGGAGCCGGTGGCGTTGCGGGCAACGGTGCCGGTCTCGGGGTTGTAGGCGGCGAGGAGGTTCTCGAAGACATTGCCGAGCAGGTCGGGGTCGAGGGCGACCTCCTCCTCGAGCGGGGTGTTCTCGGTGATGGTCCAGACAAAGCCGTTGAGGATGTCGAGCAGCGGAGTGACGGTGACGCGGGCGCGGGCGCTGTTGCCGGTGGCGGCGGAGAGATCGACGCCGGGAACGTCGCCGCCGAAGAAGAGGAAGTTGGGCAGCCGGGGCTGCTTGGCGGGATTGGTGGAGAAACCGTCCACGCGGACCTCGCGGGTCTGGGTGGAGCCCTCGATCTCGACGCGGTCGTCGAGGCACTCGAAGAGGCCGCCGTTGAGGAAGGGGATGCGGCGGAGGAGCGCAGCGAGTTTGGCGGGGTCGCGGAGCTGGTCCTCGTGGCGCCAGAGCGTGTGGACCATGTGGTCGGTCTTGACCTCGCGGGCGAAACGGCGCGTGGCCGGGGCGTCGCCGGGCGAATCCATCTCGGTGTTGAGCGTGGCGAAGAAGAGGTTTTGGAGGATGGCCGTGTAGTAGGTGTGGGCCTCGGGCGAGGCGTCCTTGAGGAGCTCGCGGATACGCGGGGCGTCGAAGAGATCGTAGGGCAGCAGCGGATGGCCGTCGGGCAGGGTCTTCTCCTTCACGAACCAGCAGAAGATAACGCGGGTGAGGAGGCGGATGAGGTGGAGGGACGGCTTGCCGTCGGCGTCAGGCAGGGCGTCGGGCGGAAACTGGGCGTGCTCGCGGGCCCAGAAATACCAGTCGGCGAGTTTCACGTAGGCGCGCTTGCGGAGCAGTTCGACCGAGAGGGACTCGCGCCAGGCGGAGTCGAGGTCGGCGAAGGTGCAGATATCGCGGCCGCGGTAGGCGCTCAAGCTGGGGAGGGCGAAATCTTCGACGATGGCGAGGTGGCCGGGGTGTGGCCGATTGATGGAAATGTCCTTGATGAGGGTGACCTTGCGCTCGACGACATCGCGGGAGCGGTCCCGCTTGTGGCCCCGCCGGTAGGTGATGGCGATGGAGAGCTTGTCGCCCTCCTTGAAAAGCACGAGCGCCGGCATCGGAAACAGGCGGTTGAGGGCGCGGGCCAGATCGCAGAGCGCGGTGCGCGAGCGGGGTTTGCCGTCGGGCGGTGGCGCGAGGTCGAGGGCGAGGAAGAGGTAGGATTCAATCTGCCGGAGATCGGCGGGCTCGGGTGCGAGGAGATCAAGCTGCCGGATGCTGCCGCGGGCGATATCGGAGCTGGTGAGCTGGAAGAGGAGGTGGATCGAAGCCCAGTTGCGGGCAGGATCGAGTTTGGCGAGGTGCGTGCCGTCCTGGTCGAAAGTCCGGCAAAAAGCTGGGACCGAGCCGAAATCCACGGTGCGGTCGGAGGCGTAGCCGAGGGTGGCGAAGAGGCCGAGGGCGGCCTCGCGCAGGGGTTTTTGCGAGAAGGCGGCGAGAGCGGCCTGGATCGCGGGGCGGAGATCGGCGGGGGCTGCGGGCATGGGCAGGGGCAGAAGTAGCGAGTAGCGGGTAGTTGAGTAGCGATGCGGGCGACGGATCAGCGGGGGGAAGGCAGGCGGAGGGCGGTGGCGAGCTGTTGGGCGGTGGGGAGCTTGCCTTTGAGGCTGGCCGGCAGCCTGGGCTGGAGCCGGTATTCGGCCACCCCGATGGGATTGGCCTTGGTCTTGAGGGCGTATTCGACTTCGAGGTTGTCCTTCTCGGCGCAGAGGATGATGCCGAGGGAAGGCCGGTCGTCGGGCGCGCGTTCCTTGTCGTTGAGGAGGTTGAGATAGAAATCCATCTTGCCGGCGAACTCCGGCTCGAACTCACCGATCTTGAGATCAATGGCGACGAGGGCCTTGAGGAAGCGGTGGTAGAAAAGCAGGTCCACGAAGTATTCCTTGGACCCCAGGGCGAGGCGATGCTGGCGGCCGACGAAGCAAAAGCCGTAACCGAGCTCGAGGATGAAATCGCGCAGGCTCCTGACGAGCCGATCCTCCAACTCGCGCTCCTGCACGGCGCGGCCGAGGCCGAGGAACTCGAGATTGTAGCTGCTCTTGAGTGCCTCCTCGGCCTGCTCCGCGAGATGCTCCGGCAGGGCGGCGGGGAAGTTGTGGGCCTTGCCATCCCGCCGCGAGCGTTCGTAGGCCCCGGCCTTGATCTGGTTGAGCAGGACGCGGCGCGACCAACCGAAACGGGCGGTGGCGCGGAGGTAATAGAAGCGGGCGGCGGGGGGTTTCACCTTCTTGAGAATTTCGACATGGTGGCCCCAAGGAACGGCCGGCAACAATTCTTGAACAAGCTGTTCAAGAATCCGCGTGCGATGATGGCGGGCGGCGGCGGGCGCGGGCATTTCCGCGACAGGCAGTCGCGGCATCAAGCGACTGCGACCTCCTGTTTCTTGAACAAGCTGTGCAAGAAACGATGGTTCCGAGTATTCCGAGTAAAATTGCCGCATCAGCCAGATATTATTGGCGGAGAAACCGCGCATTTCTGGGAACGAGTCCCGCAGGTCCTGGGCCACTGTCTCCACCACCGCCTTGCCCCAGCCGAGCGCGCGCTGCTTTCCCACGATGCCCTGGCCGATGTCCCAATACAGCAGGATAAGGTCGCGGTTGACCGACCGGGCAGCCGACAGGCGGGCGGCTTCCACCCGGGCTTTCAGACCGGTGACAAATGCGCCGTAGTCGGAGCCGTGGATCACAGAAGGCTTCATGGCGCAAGCAGCACGAGCCAGGTGACGAGTTCGAACGCCGTCTCGTCCTCGCAGGGCTGTTCGTCGGCGAGCGGCAGGACGAAGTCGCGGCGGCCCTGGAGGCCGGCGGCGAGCTTTTGCTGAAAGGTGGCGGTGATGGACTGGACGGCCTGTCCGACAAGGTGGGAGTAGGCGTCCATATCGGCACCCTGTTTGGTTTGCCGGTCGAACAGGCGGCACAGCTCGACGTAAGGCTCGCTCTTTCCCGAAGCGAGCTCGCGGAAGAGGTTCAGGACGGTCTTGGCCTGCACAAAAGACAGGCGGACCTCGCCCGTGTCCTGCACATAGACGAGATAATGGGGCGCGAGGGGGTTGATCCGCTCGTTGGCGGGCGAAGCGGCGCCGGCCTTTTGCCGCAGGCAGTAAATGACGCCCGGGCGGGCCATCGGAATATCCGCCGCCGGGGGCACGACGGCGTAGAGGCCGAGGGGCGCGCGCTCCAGCTCCGCTCGGTGGGCTTGCAGGAAGTTGAGCAGGTCCTGCCGGAATTCATCGAGGGAGAAGTCGCTGAGGGAGACCGAGTCGTCGAGGTCCTCCAAATCGAGCACTTCATCTTTGAGGCGCTTCAACTGCCGGTCGCGGAAAAGCAGGTCGTCCTTGATGAGGTCCTCGAGCTGGGTCGTATCGAGCAGGTTGTCCATCTGCGTGGCCGCGAGGTCCACCAGCGCCATGCGGGCTTCGACGCGGTGTTTCACGCCGAGGTAGCGGTCGAGATCGGCCACGGGCCAGAAGTTGACCAACTGGACCGCCGCGTTGCGCGAGCCGATGCGGTCGATGCGCCCGAAACGCTGGATGATGCGGACGGGATTCCAGTGGATGTCGTAATTCACCAGCAGATCGCAGTCCTGGAGGTTTTGACCTTCGCTGATGCAGTCCGTGGCGATGAGCAGATCGATTTCCTCGCGCTGGTTGGGAAAGGCCCCGGTCTGGTCGGCGCGGCGTTTGGAGATCGGCGAGAAGTTGGTCAGGATGTCGTCGAAGTCCGTGCGGCCAAGGGAGGCGGCGTTGCCGCCGTCGCCGCAGACGAGGCCGGTGTGAATCTTCAACTCCTGGCGCGCCCACGGGCCAAGGTTCTCGTGCAGATAACGGGCGGTATCGGCAAAGGCGGTGAAGACGAGAACCTTCCGGTTCTGCCGTCCCTCGCGGTTGGTGGTGGGATGCCGCGCTTTTTCGGCAATGAGGGCCTTCAGTTCCGCGAGCTTGCCGTCGCGAGTGGCGGTAACGGACTTGGTTTTCTCGTGGAGAAACTGGAGCTGGACGCGGTCTTGGCGCACGGCCTTGAGCCACTCGGGAAGTCGCAGGTGCCCGAGATGAATCCGGCGGCGGCCGCCAATCGTGAAGTCCTCCCCGTCGAAATCCGGGTCTTCAAACTCGTCGGGCGTCAGCGAATCGAAATCGAGTTCGGGATTGTCATTCAGGTGAATCTCAAAGTCCGTGATCCGCTTTTCCAGGACGTTGATTTTCCCGATGGTGCGTTCGAGGGTGAGGCGGAACGAATCCACCGAACTCTCCAAACGCTTGAGAAAATTCACCTTCATCATGGCGATGAGGATTTTTTCACGGCCCTCCTGGGTGAAGCCGCCGAGGATTTTGGCCTGATAGGCGTCCTTGGTCGCGGCGGGCA
>NZ_JBDHSP010000110.1:0-6381 GCF_039808215.1 Paracoccus sp. (in: a-proteobacteria) | reverse complement strand
GGCTCCCCCGCACCCGCGGGGATAGACCCGCTTGCCGATGCGGCGAAGGTCGCGGAAGGCGGGCTCCCCCGCACCCGCGGGGATAGACCCGATGATCACGTCCCGACCGGCGCGGCGCTCACGGCTCCCCCGCACCCGCGGGGATAGACCCCGCTGCAAGCCGGTGATCCGCGAATTCATCAAGGCTCCCCCGCACCCGCGGGGATAGACCCCCTCAATGATGAAGAGGACGCTGATATGGCTGGGCTCCCCCGCACCCGCGGGGATAGACCCGTTTCGCTTTGCGTCGAGATGATGGGATCATCGGCTCCCCCGCACCCGCGGGGATAGACCCGCTCCAATGACGATGCGCGGGGCTCCCCCTGCGGCTCCCCCGCACCCGCGGGGATAGACCCCAGGCACGGCATGGAAGCCCTGACCGCAATCCGGCTCCCCCGCACCCGCGGGGATAGACCCCTGCAATACCCGGCCAGCGGATATGCCTGCATGGCTCCCCCGCACCCGCGGGGATAGACCCAGACCTTTCCGAGGCGCATTGGGTCAAGGACAGGCTCCCCCGCACCCGCGGGGATAGACCCGCAGGATCATGGCAAACGCGATCTGTCACGCCGGCTCCCCCGCACCCGCGGGGATAGACCCTGGTGGCCAATTCGTCGCCTCATCGTCGGTGGGGCTCCCCCGCACCCGCGGGGATAGACCCGGCAATCTTCTGTCACAGCGTCGGCGATGCCCGGCTCCCCCGCACCCGCGGGGATAGACCTTGCTCCGGGGATTTTCGGCGCGGCCGGCGAACGGCTCCCCCGCACCCGCGGGGATAGACCCTCTCGATTGGCGCAGCCGTCATCCCGAGTTCGGGCTCCCCCGCACCCGCGGGGATAGACCCTGGCTTGACGGGGTTGCGGTCGAGACCGAAGCGGCTCCCCCGCACCCGCGGGGATAGACCCTGCACATGCTGGCCGGCAATCGCGACGACGCCGGCTCCCCCGCACCCGCGGGGATAGACCCGTATCGCGTCAGTATGCGATCTGCCTGCCGGGGGCTCCCCCGCACCCGCGGGGATAGACCCCCGCCGTCAAGATTGGCGTGCATGGCGTAATGGGCTCCCCCGCACCCGCGGGGATAGACCCAGCTCCAATGCCACCGCGGGGGCCATTGCTGGGGCTCCCCCGCACCCGCGGGGATAGACCCGTCTTCCGGGTCTCGCAGGCCAGCCACCCCTGGCTCCCCCGCACCCGCGGGGATAGACCCAAGGTTTGGGACAGCAGCAATTACCGCACCGCGGCTCCCCCGCACCCGCGGGGATAGACCCGTGCGCCAGGAAGGCGGGCGCGTCCTGCTGGAGGCTCCCCCGCACCCGCGGGGATAGACCCCCGGCGATCAGACGCGACAATGACGCTGCCTGGGCTCCCCCGCACCCGCGGGGATAGACCCCACAGTTCGTGAGCGTCAAGCCGGGTTGATGTGGCTCCCCCGCACCCGCGGGGATAGACCCGTGGATCACCTCGGCATCGGTAAGGCCCAGGTGGCTCCCCCGCACCCGCGGGGATAGACCCATAAGTCAGGCGATCCAGCGTGTAGCGGGTCGGGCTCCCCCGCACCCGCGGGGATAGACCCCGCGCCATCGAGCGCGTGTGCATGGCCTATGAGGCTCCCCCGCACCCGCGGGGATAGACCCCGGCGGGCCGGATACGGATGAGCTGGGTTGCGGGCTCCCCCGCACCCGCGGGGATAGACCCCGGCGCGCTGGTGGCCAGTATCGACGGCACACGGCTCCCCCGCACCCGCGGGGATAGACCCCCTGACCACGCCGCTGGAAGACATGGGCAAGCGGCTCCCCCGCACCCGCGGGGATAGACCCCAGCTTGATCGGCGACGGCGCCCCGACTACCAGGCTCCCCCGCACCCGCGGGGATAGACCCAGACCATTGCGGATGTAATGGAGTTCAGCCCCGGCTCCCCCGCACCCGCGGGGATAGACCCCGAAAGCCAGACCGAGTCGGACATTCGGCAAGGGCTCCCCCGCACCCGCGGGGATAGACCCCGCGCATCATGGAGGATTGCGTGAGCAAATCAGGCTCCCCCGCACCCGCGGGGATAGACCCATCGAAGAGGTCAACACGGCGATGCAGGTAGGGGCTCCCCCGCACCCGCGGGGATAGACCCCTCGGCTCGGGGTCGGGCGGGTTCAACATCGAGGCTCCCCCGCACCCGCGGGGATAGACCCTACATCGCCATGACGCCGTTCAGCGCCACCACGGCTCCCCCGCACCCGCGGGGATAGACCCTCCCCGGCTGGTGCGATCCAGTGCCAGCCGGGGGCTCCCCCGCACCCGCGGGGATAGACCCGGCGTTTCGGTGCCTGTCGATCTGGTGCCGCAGGCTCCCCCGCACCCGCGGGGATAGACCCCAAGCCACGGCATTTCGGGTCAATTCGTCCAGGCTCCCCCGCACCCGCGGGGATAGACCCGCAGGGTTGGCGCCCAGCGGTTCACTTCCAGGGGCTCCCCCGCACCCGCGGGGATAGACCCCTCGGCTCGGGGTCGGGCGGGTTCAACATCGAGGCTCCCCCGCACCCGCGGGGATAGACCCGTTGGCGTCCCGCTGACGACTGGCTTCTATGTGGCTCCCCCGCACCCGCGGGGATAGACCCATTTCTTTGCCGCACCCGTCAATAGCTTTGCCGGCTCCCCCGCACCCGCGGGGATAGACCCTGTGCCTGCCTCGGAAGCTGATCCAAGCGCACGGCTCCCCCGCACCCGCGGGGATAGACCCGGAAATCGAGGTCATCAATTCGGCTCTGGACGGGCTCCCCCGCACCCGCGGGGATAGACCCGTCGTTGCTGTCCGGCAACTCGTTCTTCGCATGGCTCCCCCGCACCCGCGGGGATAGACCCGTCGATGACTACTCGGTTTCCGGGCAGATCGAGGCTCCCCCGCACCCGCGGGGATAGACCCCCATCTGGGGGCGTCGGCCATGTAGGGGATGAGGCTCCCCCGCACCCGCGGGGATAGACCCGTGCTCAAAGTGGCGGCGGAACCGCAGACTTCGGCTCCCCCGCACCCGCGGGGATAGACCTCCAGTCCGTATCGCCTTGCATGGAGTAAGGGAGGCTCCCCCGCACCCGCGGGGATAGACCCGGCGTTGCGGTGCCTGACGATCTGGTGCCACAGGCTCCCCCGCACCCGCGGGGATAGACCCCACGGGTCGGCCCCGATCTCGTCGCACAAGTCGGCTCCCCCGCACCCGCGGGGATAGACCCGTGGCCATTCTGGTGGTCGGGGCGCCGTCGCCGGCTCCCCCGCACCCGCGGGGATAGACCCGACGCCAAGCCAGGGACAGGCAAGGCCGCTATGGCTCCCCCGCACCCGCGGGGATAGACCCGCATCTCGCGCCGCTTTCTGTCTGGCCTCGCAGGCTCCCCCGCACCCGCGGGGATAGACCCTGACATGAAAACCTACATCACCGCCGCCGCTTGGCTCCCCCGCACCCGCGGGGATAGACCCTGGCTTGACGGGGCGGAGGTCGAGACCGAAGCGGCTCCCCCGCACCCGCGGGGATAGACCCCTGACGCAGGCTGACCTTGACGCGGTGGGGCGGGCTCCCCCGCACCCGCGGGGATAGACCCGCCGCGAAAGGGACCCCCATGACGACACCTATGGCTCCCCCGCACCCGCGGGGATAGACCCCGCGCTGGCGATGACTGGGTGGAGCAGCGCAAGGCTCCCCCGCACCCGCGGGGATAGACCCCTTATTGTCACCCCGATCTGTCGCTCCGCCACGGCTCCCCCGCACCCGCGGGGATAGACCCCACGCGGGAAGCATGACGCCGGTCATGGTGGAGGCTCCCCCGCACCCGCGGGGATAGACCCCTCGGCGCGGCGACTTTCACGCGCGCCGAAGCGGCTCCCCCGCACCCGCGGGGATAGACCCGGGAATGAGCAAAGACTGCGCCGTGATTCACGGGCTCCCCCGCACCCGCGGGGATAGACCCGGATGATGCACAAGACGACCCGCGCAACCGGCGGCTCCCCCGCACCCGCGGGGATAGACCCTACGGGGCCGGGGCATGGGACAAGGGACTGCGGGCTCCCCCGCACCCGCGGGGATAGACCCGTGTCGGCGGTCGTCTGCCCGGCGCTCTGACGGGCTCCCCCGCACCCGCGGGGATAGACCCTGGACGCGGTGCGCAGGCAGGAGCGGCAGTTTGGCTCCCCCGCACCCGCGGGGATAGACCCGTTGCGCAATCGGCGGGCGACGGTCTGTTCATGGCTCCCCCGCACCCGCGGGGATAGACCCCTCGGCGCGGCGACTTTCACGCGCGCCGAAGCGGCTCCCCCGCACCCGCGGGGATAGACCCATGCCGAGATGCTTCATCAGCTTTTCGATGGCGGCTCCCCCGCACCCGCGGGGATAGACCCGAGACTCTTGGCCCGACCGAGCGACTTATCATGGCTCCCCCGCACCCGCGGGGATAGACCCCCCGTAGCGCCGGGCTGCCTGCCGGGCGTAAGGGCTCCCCCGCACCCGCGGGGATAGACCCCTGCTCCATAGCCCGGACAAAGACGCCGCCAAGGCTCCCCCGCACCCGCGGGGATAGACCCCCATTCACATTCTCACTCTAGCCACCCGCCCCGGCTCCCCCGCACCCGCGGGGATAGACCTTATGCGCACTTAGCGCACCACCGCGCACCCGAGGCTCCCCCGCACCCGCGGGGATAGACCCAACACCGCCCCGTCGCCCGGACGAAATAAAGCGGCTCCCCCGCACCCGCGGGGATAGACCCCGGCCAACTAGCCGCCCGTTCAGCGTCAGCGAGGCTCCCCCGCACCCGCGGGGATAGACCCTGTGTCCATCAACACGACACACCCTGCGGGGCGGCTCCCCCGCACCCGCGGGGATAGACCCGCCCTAGGCCCGCAGACCTATGATGCGTGGGTGGCTCCCCCGCACCCGCGGGGATAGACCCTGCCACCATTCGTCCTTGAACATGCCACCGCCGGCTCCCCCGCACCCGCGGGGATAGACCCGCATCTCGCGCCGCTTTCTGTCTGGCCTCGCAGGCTCCCCCGCACCCGCGGGGATAGACCCCATACGGTCGCCGCAAATACTCCGCGCTATTTGGCTCCCCCGCACCCGCGGGGATAGACCCACAGGCGCGACGGGGCGTTACCGCCTGTTCTAGGCTCCCCCGCACCCGCAGGGATAGACCCGTCGCGTGTCTGACGCTGCATCATACATCGAAGGCTCCCCCGCACCCGCGGGGATAGACCCGCATCAGCCGACGCCATCGGACCCCCAAGCCCGGCTCCCCCGCACCCGCGGGGATAGACCGTGCGCGTCCTCCACGCCCATGTCAAAATCCCAGGCTCCCCCGCACCCGCGGGGATAGACCCTGCCCGACGACGATAGCGCGGCGCGGCTCGGAGGCTCCCCCGCACCCGCGGGGATAGACCCCGACTAAGAGAGTGGCCGATTTGTAAGTAGGTGGCTCCCCCGCACCCGCGGGGATAGACCCCCGATCATCACCGGCCATCAGGGCCGCAGCACGGCTCCCCCGCACCCGCGGGGATAGACCTTATGCGCACTTAGCGCACCACCGCGCACCCGAGGCTCCCCCGCACCCGCGGGGATAGACCGTCGGCGGGCGATCTGTTCGCCGCTTGACGAGCGGCTCCCCCGCACCCGCGGGGATAGACCTGTGTGACGCTTGCGAGGCCAGACAGAAAGTGGGGCTCCCCCGCACCCGCGGGGATAGACCCGGTCCCAAGACCCTCACCCGCCACATGCAGAGGGCTCCCCCGCACCCGCGGGGATAGACCCACGGCGGGCGCTTCAATGTAACCTTCCGGCGTGGCTCCCCCGCACCCGCGGGGATAGACCCATGCACGGCAATGCCGAGTGGGCTCCCCCGCACCCGCGGGGATAGACCCGCATGATCCGTCATAATAGCCATGTAGGGCGGGGCTCCCCCGCACCCGCGGGGATAGACCTGTTCGACATTGATTTCAGCGGCGGGCAGATCCGGCTCCCCCGCACCCGCGGGGATAGACCCTTGGAATACCAAGCGTCCATCGCATCGTCCACGGCTCCCCCGCACCCGCGGGGATAGACCCCCGCGCGTTTCCGCAGCGCGCAATCAGCCCTGGGCTCCGGTAGCGTCCGTCAAGGTTCTCTAGGGGCTGTTGACGTTTGAGGATTCCCAAATCGGTGGCTGCGTGATTCAAGATTACCAAATGGGAGGTAACCTTGATCCGGACGACGTTGACCGATGCCCAATGGGCAATCATCGCCCCGCACTGTCTTGCTGCGCATTTCGCGGAATTGGGGCAGCGATTTCGCGTGATCGCGGGCACGCATTTCACGCGATCGCGGGCAGCCG
>NZ_JBDHSP010000109.1:0-6575 GCF_039808215.1 Paracoccus sp. (in: a-proteobacteria) | reverse complement strand
AGCGGGCAAGATGCGCGCCGAGGGCAAGGAATACGTGGTGCAGGACGGCGACGTATTGAACTTCCTGTTCAACGTGTGATTCAAACAAGCCATTTCAGGCGATTGCACATGCTTGCAGGCGCATCGCTGAAATCGACGCAAAGCCCCGTGGATACGGGGCTTTTTCATTTCATCTCATTGCATGAAACGACACCTGATGGCGCTGCGCAAGTGGATACGGGCGTGTATATGGATCTTGAACTAGGTCGATGAAGGTGTATACGATAAAGCCCTGAGGACGAACAGGAGAGCTTCACGATGCTGACAGACGCCCAGTGCCGAGCCGCCAAGCCTAGAGAGGGCATCTACCGCCTCAATGACTACAAGGGGCTGTACCTAGAAATCAAACCCAACGGCATCAAGGCTTGGCGCTATCGCTTCAAGCTCAATGACAAGGCCTCATGGTTCGCACTTGGCGACTACCCCAGCGTGACGCTCGGCGAGGCCAGAGAGAAGTGCGAGGCAGCACGGAAGCTGGTCAGGGAGGGCATCAATCCCGTCCAGAATCGCCAGATCGAACGCATCAAGCGCGAGCAAGACTCAGCGAACACATTCGAGGCCATCGCCAAAGAGTGGCTGGCCCTGAAGGACTGGGAGGAAGTGACCAAGAAGCGCCGGCTCGACATGCTGGAGCGCGTGGTCTTCCCGTCGATTGGCAAGCTGCCGGTACGTCAGATCACTCCGGCCCATGTCCTCGACATTCTCAACAAGACGGTCAAGCGGGGTGCCCCCACCGTAGCGGCTGAAGCCAAGCGCACCATGTCTGGCGTGTTCGAACATGCAGTCGCGACTCTACGGGCGGACACCGACCCCGTTTGGCCGGTTCGCAAAGCGCTGCCGCCCAACAAGACGCAACACAAGCGCGCCCTCAGCGCGGAGGAAGTCGGCGAGCTGCTGAACGATTTTGACGGACATGGTGGCAACTTCCAGACCATCAAGGCCTTTCAGCTGATGTGGCTGACTCTCAGCCGCCCGAATGAATCCGTCCAAGCAGAATGGGCCGAGTTCGACTTGGACAAGGCGCTCTGGACCATTCCGGCACGTCGCATGAAGGCGCGGCGAGAGCACGTCGTTCCACTACCGACTCAGGCGGTCGACCTTCTCAAGGCTATGCATCCAATCACGGGTCACACAAAATTCGTTTTCCCGAACCGCGATGATCGCCAGCGCCCAATGGCCGACGCAGCCCTGCGGCAGGCGCTCAAGAAGCTCGGCTGGGCAACCAAGTACAGCCCGCATGGCACGCGCACCACGGGCAGCACCCGGCTCAATGAACTGGGCTATCGGCCTGACGCCATTGAGGCCCAGCTGGCACATGCGGAGCCAAATAGTGTTCGGCGGACATACAACCATGCCACCTACCTGGACGAGCGGCGAGTCATGATGCAAGACTGGGCTAACAAACTGAACGAGTGGAAGACCTACGTACGGAAGGATGCCAACTAGCGCTCAACGCTGCTTCATGACCGCCAGGAGACGATGAGAATTTTCGCTCAGCAGAGTTGCCGCTTCCTGGGTGGAGACACCCCATGCTTGTCCAAGGTGCCGGGAGGTGACGTCAGCGCTCCAGGGCGGAACTGGCTTGTCGTCGACCCGTGCAAATGGGCCGTCACTTTCGGGAACAACAAATTGCCGCGGTAGCTTCGCCGCCAAAGCCCGGCCACTACTCGATGCAAATGCGGCTGGCCCGATGCTGAACCAGCAGCCTCGCTCTTCCGCAGCTCGCAGCTCCTTTACCGTCCCTGTGAACCAGTGCATTACTGCGGTCCCAAATCCGGCATGTCGATCCAAAATAGCCAATACGTCATTCACAGCTTGGCGTGAATGAATGCTGAGCACACGACCGCCCAGTGCCGAGCTACGTTCAATGATGGCCTCAAATAGGCCGCGCTGAACATCGTAGCTCTTGCTATACCGAGACGAGCCATCAAGGCCGACTTCGCCAATGGCTGCGACATCGCCCATTTGCGTCAACAGAAGGTCAAGCTCGCCAGCACGCTCGTGCGCAATCTCTGGATGAAGTCCTGGGGTGACAAGTACATTCGCTGCGCCTGTGAGTACACGCGCAGTCGCAACAAAGGCCTTTGGGCTGGTAGTCACCAGCCATGTGAATTCATTCTTCTGTGCAGCTTCCTTGAACACCTCGCGAGCGTTCGGATAGAGGTCAAGGTGGCAGTGGAAATCCATCACAGTACGCCATCCCTCTGTAGCAAGACTTCAAGCTCATTCAGCCCATTAGCAAGTACGCTCCTGTATGCCAACCTAACAGCGGGCTCGGCAAATGCCAGAGAGGCCCCCAAGAACCGGTCCAAGCCCTTCTGCCGGGCCGTGAGTACGGCAAGGGCTGCAGCCATCGCGTCATCAGGTCCACTAGCCTTGTTCGCATCGGCCAACGAGCGGTGTACGTAGTCGGTTGTATCGCGAGCAGGGTCCCAGGCGATAAATGCGGCTTTGCGAATCATGCAAGGAACACACCGGCCGCAGTGCCTTCGGTTGTAGGTGCGAAAACGGCCGCAACTCGTGGAGTCCGCCGCCAACTGCTGAAGCAGAGGCTGGTTGAGACACTCGTTGAGCATCTGGCCCTTGGTTTTGAACTGATAGGGAAGTTCAAGCCGAACAGGCACATCCAATCCGTCCAGCACACTCTGCAACATTGCGATGAACTGCGGGTGCGTGGTCCGGGTGCTCAAACTAGAGACGCGTCCTGGCACCAAAGGCGGATTGATGCAAATGAATCCATTTTCTGGAACAAACACCTGGACAGGATCACTGGCAACCCGCGAGGCAGCCAGCACCGCGAACGCGTAAAAGGCCAGAGACCGAGCGCGCGTTGAAGTCTCACGTTGGCCGCTAAAGCTGATGCCATGACTCCACTGCCAGTGAGACCCCACACCGCCAAGCTGCGCTGCGTAATTCCTCTGACGCTGAGAGTCCTCATGTGCCAGCTGCGACACAAACATCGGGCGGCGACCTTGTGCAACAAGGTCTATCCCCCCGATGAGGCTATCGAGGCCGCCTGATAGCAGGGATACGCAGTCGTGCGCAGTCGCAACGGGCCTGCCATCCGGTGGCGCTGCACCGCCAGCTACGAAATGGAGCTTCCAGTAGTCGCCAGTGAGAACCTTGAGAAGTGCTTCAAGTTGTTCTTGGAAAGGCAGCCAGCGCAGTGGCTCATGCAGGCCGACAGTGAGCTCAATCACGCGCGTCCAGCCATCCGCACTCGTGCTTCGAAGACAGGCCAAGTCGGCGGCGCAAACTGCTAGGCAGAACTGAACGAAGTCCCAGACCTGAGCGCTCGGTGCGAACCCGCGCCGCTTCAACGAACCTCGCCATCCTTTCGCGATGGTGCCAACTCCGGGGCGTCGGGCGCTCTTGAAGTAGGTAAATGCGAGTTCCCCGGCATCGAGACGCGCAGGCAAGAAGTCAGGTGTTGTACATAGAACTTTCATTCGACAAATACCTCAAGGGTTGAGGCCAAGACTTCACTGGCAAGTCGTTGATGGTCAATCCCGCGTGGTCCTTGTCGGTCAAGAACCACCTTGACTTGCGCGTTGACATATTCCTTGATGTCGTTCCGATACAGCTGGATTTGCCGCGCGTCGAACTTAAGCTTCTCGTATGTTTGACCCAGTTGCAGGTCAACGCGATTACATAGGTCGTTGGCGACGATGTAGCCGATGAGGTCCCCGATTTGTGCATCTGTTAGGTTGAAGATGTCGACTTCAGGGGCTACCTCGTACAGCTGACCAAGCGCTTCTGCCGCAGCGTTCCGAATGGACTCTTCGTCGACACTTCCTGTGTTCGGAAGAACTTCTTTGACCACCTCCAGGACGAGGTCGTTTGCTGAAAGGTTCTGGGCACGAACCCGCTGCACCCAGTCGACAACTCGTGGGTCTGTGGCATCCCGTGCGGACGCAAGAAATTGCCCCAGTTGGCCGGCCCCCTGAGCCGTCGCTCGCATGGTGGCCGCTGCTCGTCGCGGGCCGCCCATTCCCTTGCTGACCATGCTCTTGGTCGCAGTGCGCAGAGCTTCGCGCCCCCCGCCACCAAGGAATGCCGACATGCCAGAACGGGCTGGAGCAAAGCGGCGGTCAGGCGCTAGCGCAGGCCCGGTCACATCACCTTCTTCACCGCTAGCCGCGTCGCCCTGCCCGTCAGCGTTGGCGTCGTTGGCATCAGCCGGAGAAGGACCTTCGCCATCACCAGGCGCAGGGCTTTCTCCGCCATTGCCGCCTTCGGGCGGCGACAGCCACTCAGGATCAAAGGGGGAGCGCGAGCCACCACCTTTGCTTGATGTTGACGTTCCCATCAGCGCGCTCCTTTCCTGGCTTGTTCAATGGCTTGCTTGACCGGTCTGGAAGCATCACCGGAGGCATGCCACTGATCGAGCACAGGACGAGCCCACGTCTGCTCATACAGGAGAGGGACGAGCCCTGGGCCGACCTCCTTGATGGGCGCCTGGGCCAGCAAAGCGGCGGCCTTTGCACCAAGGTCAGGAAAGATCTTGGAGATTTCCAGTAATGACACAACGTCTTCGGTTTGTCGCCAGTTTCGCTTTGGTGACTTCAGTTGCCACACCTTGGCCATTACAGCGTCAGCCTGACTCACTCCAGCTGCTCGAATTGCCTGTGTCAGCGGCTCATTTGCGCTGGTCGCAACCATCAGCGCATCCCGCAAGGCACGGCCTTCGGTCGTCAAGCTGTCGTCACCGAAGTCCCGCATCGCGGAGTCCCTGCTCAGGTGGAGCAATGGGCGCAAGTCCATTTCGCCAAGTGCAGGCTCTAGTCCAAGCCATTCCTTATGGAAAAACTCATCCTTGAATGGCTCTGGTAAGGCCACACCTTCTCGGGCCGCGTGCTCAGCCACTCGAATCATATCGACACGTCCTTCCGTCGCGGAAGTGACTCGGCCTGCAAGCGCGTTTGCCAAGGCTTCGTCGCAGCGCTCCAAGAGGTGCCATTTGGCCAAGGCCTTGAGGTCCAATTCAATCCCCTGAGGCTTGGCTAGGGCTGACCGGAGAAAGACCGTGTTGAGGAACCGCTTCATCAGGCGCGGATTGGCGTTTACCTTGCTCGAACTCGTGAGCAGCGGTGCCAACCCCTCAGCCAATTCCATCAGCTCGACCAAGTGAGCGTTCTGAGGATTGATGAGGCCCTTCAAAAATTCCAGCGTCACCGCATCACCGCGCCAACTGGTCTTGAGGCGTTCAGAGACGGCCTGAACCGCGCGAGTGAACTGACCATCAACGAACTGACCGTCAGCAACGGCCCGTTCCAGCAGTAACAACGCCAGGTAGGCCTTTGCCTCATTCACACCTAGCCTTGGCACATGCAGCGGGACCTGGATAAGCTTGTCGAAATAGTTCGTCGCAACCTCATCACTGATGCCCGTCCCCGCAAAGTGCACTCGCACAGCGCCTCGGATGAACTCGTTGTCGGCCGCAACAACAAACGCGCTGCGCTTCAGGAACAGCAGCAAGCGAATGGATTCAAGTGTCGAAATGGCCGTCTGCGGGAGACAGCGATCAAGGTCGTCCACGAACACAACAAGGGTAATCTTCAGCTCTTCCAGAAGCTCCTCAAGCGCATCTCGAAACGCCTGAATTTCGCCTGGCAGAGAGACCGGCTCGGCAGGCTTCAGTAGGCCCCAATCCTCATCCTTCTCGGCCTTGTCGTCAGCGGCCTCTCCCTGTTCGTCGCCAAAGCCAAACTTTGCGAGCGTGCGTCCAATCAAGCCAATAGGAATGCCTGTGGCGATCGTTGCGGCCGCCTCGCCACCGAGTTGAACGATTCGCAGCAGATTGATGCGTTGAAGAAGCCTTTTGGCTTTCTTCAACAGCCCCTCGTTGGAGGAAGCTCGGCGCAACACTTCATCACCGACCATTTGAAGAAGAGCACTACGTGCGCCTTCGAAGTCCTGATACAGCCAAGGATTGAAGGTGACCACCACGTACGTATTCTTGTCGGGGTCTGCGTCGACGTTCAGCCGTGACGCGACCATGCGTACCAATGAGGATTTCCCAACGCCCCAGCCGCCGGATACGCCAATGGAAATGGGCTGGCCGTTGGCCTGCTGCAGTAGCTTTGCGCAGGCATCCGCAACGACGCCGAAATTCAAGTAGTCCGTGGTTGTTTCATTGTCATGCCACATGTTCCCCCCCCCTGATAATCGAGTGCTTATAGTTGCCCGCCTACACCCTTGAACTTCTCAACAAAGGCTGCAATCTTCTGGAAGACAGTCTGCTTCTTGGTCAGAAATTGCGGGTTCAATGGGCTCATCTTGGGCAGAACCGCGTTGAGCTCCGTGCCGTTCTCGCTGGCGAACTCACGCTTGAGTGAAGTGGTGATGTATCGCTTGGCGGCCTCAGCGTTGAGGCTCTCGGTGGTGATCAACTCCTGCGCTTCGCGCTGCTGCTCCGCTTGAGCAAACTTGAAGAACGCATCGATCACGCTGGCCTTGTCACCGATCTGGTCCAAATCGGTCTGGTTGATGAAGTCCACCACCAGACTTTCTTTCGCGCGGTTGCCCAGGCTGGC
>NZ_JBDHSP010000108.1:0-6735 GCF_039808215.1 Paracoccus sp. (in: a-proteobacteria) | reverse complement strand
AACCCCCGGTCGGTGGGGTCCCTTTTGGACGCCGATCACCCCAGAAGCGGGGTCCTTATTCCACGCCGCTCAACAGCGGGGCTTTTTGCATTGGCGCGCTGACTCAACACCAACTCAACAAAACACCCGTCGCCCGGACGCGGGCGGGGGCTGGCCGCTTCCGCCGGGGCTCCGTCCGGGCTACAAGGAGTTCGGTATCAGGTCACCAGCCAGTCCCCGTTGCTGGTGATCGACGGGCAGCAACGTCTGACCTCGGTTATGCTGATCCTCGAGGCCTTGGCGCGTGCCTTGGGTGAAGATGAAGAACCGATTGACGGGTTCTCACGCGAAAAAATTCGCAGCTATTTCCCGCTCAATCCGCTCGAGAAGGGGGACCGGCGATACAAGCTGCTGTCGACACAGGGTGATCGGCCGACGCTTCTGACGATCATGCAGCAAAAGTCGTTGCCGGAGGATGCTTCCACCCGGGTTGCCGACAATTTCGACCTGTTCGAAGGATGGATCAAGGAACTGAAAGGCGATCTGACCGGAGATAGGCGCGAAAGTTGGTGATGCCCTGAGGGGCGGCATATCATGGCGGTGTTCAGACGCCGTCGATTCTCTGCTGAGAAAAGGATATGCCACATGTCAGAGTCTACCATCACCCAACTTCCCGATCCATCCGGATTTAGCGCGGACCCGTTCACGGATGTCATCCGCGATGGCGCGCGCAAGCTGATCGAACAGGCGATCCACGCCGAGCTGGCCACGCTCATGGCGGCTTTTTCCAACGAAAAGCTTGAGGATGGCCGGGCACGTCTTGTCCGCCATGGGCACCTGCCGGAACGCGATGTGATGACCGGGATTGGTCCGGTGCCGGTGAAAGTGCCGCGCGTGCGGGATCGTGGAAGCGTCGATGACAAGATCACCTTCACGCCCAGTATCTTGCCACGCTATCTTCGCAAAGCGAAATCGGTCGAAGAGCTGCTGCCGTGGCTTTACCTCAAGGGGGTGTCCACGGGCGATTTCACCGAGGCGTTGGAGGCGCTGCTGGGTCCGAATGCCAAGGGGTTGTCGGCCAAGACCGTCACTCGGCTGAAGGCCCACTGGTGGAAAGACTACGAGGCTTGGCAGAAACGCGATCTCGGCAACCGCCGCTTTCTCTATATTTGGGCGGATGGCGTCTATTTCAAACCGCGCATGGCTGAGGAAAAGCAATGCGTTCTGGTGATCGTCGGGGCGGATGAATATGGCCGCAAGGAACTGCTGGCCATGACCGACGGCTTTCGCGAAAGCACCCAAAGCTGGCGCGAAGTGCTGCTCGATCTCAAGCGGCGCGGCCTGAAACAGGATCCCAAGCTTGCCATTGGCGACGGTGCCCTGGGGTTCTGGACCGCGCTGCGCCTGACCCATGCCACCGGCCCCGAGGGAGAGATCGGCCTGTCGGTGGCACAGACCGGCGGGCCGGCGGGCGTGGATGTCACCTTGCCGCAAGATCACGTCACGCTTGCCGCGAAATCCGAGGCAAAGCTGGCCATCCCCATCACGGCAGAGGGTGCAAGCGAGCCGGTCGCCCTGGCGCAGCGATTACGGCACCGATCTGCGCGACAGGGCGGCGGTGCTGGCGCTGGCGTCCAATGCCGGGTCGCAGGTCATCGACCTTGATGCACTGACCGGCGATGTGGCGCAGCGGATCGCGCTGCAACAGGAAAGCGGCAGCTATCGCTCGACCCAGGAACTGGTCTGGTCGGTGCTGGCGGCCGAAAGCCTGTCGCATGAAACCGGCGCATTGACGCTGAACGGCGTGGCACTGTCCAGCCCTGTGACCAGCCTGCCGCAGGATGCGACGCTGGCCAATCCGGGCACGGCAGCCGTTGACATGACGCTGACCGCGACCGGCCAGCCCGCAGATCCGCCCCGGGCCGGCGGCAAGGGCTATCAGATCCAGCGCGATTACTATGGTCTGGACGGTCAATGGGTCGATCCCGCACAGGTCCAGCTGGGCACAAGGATGGTCGCAGTCCTGACGATCCGCCCCGATTCCGCGGAAGGGGGGCGCCTGATGGTCACCGACCCCCTGCCCGCCGGGTTCGAGATCGACAACCCCAACCTGCTGCAAGCCGGCGACATCGCCGCGCTGGACTGGCTGGATGTCGAGACGAACACCGACATGGCGGAATTCCGTGCGGACCGATTCGCGGCCTCGCTTGGATATGGCGGGACCGATGCCTTCCGCCTCGCCTATCTGCTGCGCGCGGTCACGCCGGGGCAATTCCGCCACCCCGCCGCCAGCGTCGAGAACATGTATCGCCCCGAATTCCGCGCCTGGACCGATGGCGGTCAGGTGGTGATCCGCTGATCGGTCCGGCCTGCCCGCGATCGCAGCTGCGCAGGCTGACGCTTGCCAGATGTCCCGCGCTGCGGGATACTGTCAAAGGGTTCCAGTAAGGATAGGGAGGAAAACGCCTTGCCCGGAACGCGCCATGAAGACCGCGTGGCCCTTGCGTCGCAATCGCCCGCAGCCGTGACGCGGCTGGCGGCCAGTTGGCGGCGCTCGATGATCCATCACGGTCTGGACCCGGCGCAGACCACCACGCCGCTGCGTCTTTCGGATCACGAACTGAACCAGCGCCGCACCCGAATGCGATCCCTGCTGTCCGCCGCGGCCCCGCAGCTGGATCATCTGTTCCAGCTGGTCTGCCCCACCGGATGCAACGTCTTGCTGACCGATGCCGACGGGATCGTGCTGGAACACCGCGTCGGCGCCGGTGACGCGCAGGCCTTTCGCGTCTTTGGTCTGTGGCAGGGCACCAGCTGGGCGGAAAAGCACGAGGGCACGAACGGCATCGGCACCTGCCTGTTCGAGGGCCGCCCCGTCACCATCCACCGCGAGGACCATTTCTACGCCCGAAACACCCGGATCTCTTGCATCGACGCCCCCATCTGGGGACCTGACGGGCGCATCATCGGGGCGCTGGATGTCAGCTCGGCCCGGCATGACAACAGCCCGCAATGGAATGCGCTGATCGCGGCGCAGGTTGCGCAGACCGCCCGGATGATCGAGGCCGACCTGTTTCGCGCCGCCTTCCCCAAGGCCCGCATCATCGTCGCCCCCCAGATGGATCGCGGCGAAAACCCGTTGCTGCTGGCAGTTGATCGCGACGATCTGATGATCGGCGCGAACCGTGCCGCCCGCCGCGCCTTCGGCCTTGAGAAAGAGGGGCAGTTGCGCCCGCGCCCGGCCTCGGACCTGTTGGGCCGGCAGGACGAGGCGACCGGCTTCGAGCGCGCCGAACGCGCCGCCGTGATTCGCGCGCTGGCCAGGGCCGAGGGCAATGTCTCGGCCGCCGCCCGCGCGCTGGGGGTGGGACGCGCCACGCTATACCGCCGCATGGCGCGGCTGGGCATCGACGAAAATCCCGGCAAACTGTCTCGCCCCTGAAACACATCGGCCCCGCGGCGCGAAACCCCGCGTTGACTCCAGGGGGCCTCAGGGCACAGGCTCTTGTGCAACCGGCTGGAGGAGCCGGGCTGACAGGAGGAACATCATGCCGAACGATCAGACGCATCCTTTCCGGGGCGTGAACGCGCTGCCCTTCGAGGAACGCTATGACAATTTCATCGGCGGCGAATGGGTGGCGCCCGTCTCGGGCAAGTATTTCACCAACACCACCCCGATCACCGGCGCCGAGATCGGCCAGATCGCGCGCTCGGAGGCCGGCGACATCGAACTGGCGCTGGACGCCGCCCATGCCGCCAAGGACAAATGGGGCGCGACCAGCCCGGCCGAGCGCGCCAACATCATGCTGAAGATCGCCGACCGGATGGAGCGGAACCTTGAGTTGCTGGCTACCGCCGAGACCTGGGACAACGGCAAGCCCATCCGCGAGACCATGGCCGCCGACGTGCCGCTGGCCATCGACCATTTCCATGAGCCGCTGGGCGTCGTCGGCCAGATCATCCCCTGGAACTTTCCGCTGCTGATGGCCTGCTGGAAGCTGGCGCCGGCGCTGGCGGCCGGCAACTGCGTGGTGATGAAACCGGCCGAACAGACCCCGGCCAGCATCATGGTCTGGGCCAGCCTGATCGGCGACCTGCTGCCGCCGGGGGTCCTGAACATCGTCAACGGCTTCGGGCTGGAAGCGGGCAAGCCCTTGGCCTCGAACCCGCGCATCTCGAAGATCGCCTTTACCGGCGAGACCACCACCGGCCGGCTGATCATGCAATATGCGGCCGAGAACCTGATCCCGGTGACGCTGGAACTGGGCGGCAAGTCCCCCAACGTGTTCTTTGCCGATGTGGCGCGCGAGGATGACGATTTCTTCGACAAGGCGCTGGAAGGTTTCGCCATGTTCGCGCTGAACCAGGGCGAGGTCTGCACCTGCCCGTCGCGCGTGCTGATCCAGGAATCGATCTATGACCGCTTCATGGAACGCGCGGTCAAGCGCGTGCAGGCGATCAAGCAGGGCGACCCGCGCGATGCCGCCACCATGATCGGCGCGCAGGCGTCCAGCGAGCAGAAGGAAAAGATCCTGTCCTATCTGGACATCGGCAGGAAAGAGGGCGCCGAGGTGCTGACCGGCGGCAAGGCCGCCGATCTGGGCGGCGAGTTGTCGGGCGGTTTCTACATCGAGCCGACGATCTTTGCCGGCCACAACAAGATGCGCGTCTTCCAGGAGGAAATCTTTGGCCCGGTGGTCTCGGTCACCACGTTCAAGGACCAGGCCGAGGCGCTGGCGATCGCCAATGACACGCTTTACGGCCTGGGCGCCGGTGTGTGGTCGCGCGACGCCAACACCTGCTACAGCATGGGCCGCGGCATCAAGGCCGGGCGGGTCTGGACCAATTGCTATCACGCCTATCCGGCGCATGCGGCCTTTGGCGGCTACAAGCAGTCGGGCATCGGGCGCGAGAACCACAAGATGATGCTGGACCACTATCAGCAGACCAAGAACATGCTGGTCAGCTATTCGCCCAAGAAGCTGGGCTTCTTCTAGGTCGGGCCTTGCGGGCGCGCCACCTGCGCGCGCCCCCAAACCATCCACAGTCTTGCAGCAAGGAATTGAACCATGGCCAAAACCATGAAGGCCGCCGTCGTGCGCGAATTCGGCAAACCGCTGACCATCGACGAGGTACCGATCCCCGAACCCGGTCCGGGCATGATCCAGGTGCGGATCCAGGCCTCGGGCGTCTGCCATACCGACCTGCACGCCGCCGAGGGCGACTGGCCGGTGAAACCGAACCCGCCCTTCATCCCGGGACATGAGGGAGTGGGCTTTGTCTCGGGCGTGGGCGCCGGCGTCAAGCACGTCAAGGAAGGCGACCGCGTGGGTGTGCCGTGGCTTTATAGCGCCTGCGGCCATTGCCGGCACTGCCTTGGCGGCTGGGAGACGCTGTGCGAAAGCCAGCAGAACACCGGCTATTCGGTGAACGGCGGTTTCGGCGAATATGTCGTGGCCGACCCGAACTATATCGGGCATCTGCCGAAGAACGTCGATTTCCTTGATATCGCGCCGGTGCTTTGCGCGGGCGTCACCGTCTACAAGGGGCTGAAGGTCACCGACACCAAACCCGGCGACTGGGTGGTGATCTCGGGCATCGGCGGGCTGGGGCACATGGCGGTGCAATATGCAAAGGCCATGGGCATGAACGTCGCGGCGGTGGACATCGACGACGACAAGCTGGCGCTGGCGCGCAAGCTGGGCGCGACGGTGACGGTCAATGCCGCGACCGACCCCGACCCGGCCGCCGCGATCAAGCGCCAGACCGACGGCGGCGCGCAGGGCGTGCTGGTCACCGCCGTGGGCCGCAAGGCGTTCGAGCAGGCCATCGGCATGGTCGCCCGCGGCGGCACCGTGGCGCTGAACGGCCTGCCGCCGGGCGACTTTCCGCTGGACATCTTCGGCATGGTGCTGAACGGCATCACCGTGCGCGGCTCGATCGTCGGCACCCGGCTGGACTTGCAGGAATCGCTGGATTTCGCCGGCGAGGGCAAGGTCAAGGCGACCGTGCATCGCGCCAAGCTCGAGGATATCAACGATATCTTCGGCCAGATGCACAAGGGCCAGATCGAGGGCCGCATGGTGCTGGACATGGCGGGCTGAACATGGAACCCGTCGCCAATCCCGAGGGGCTGGACCAGGTCGATGCCACCCCGGCCGCGCTGGCGCTTCTGGCCGAGATCGTCGCCGATCACGGGCCGGTGCTGTTCCACCAGTCCGGGGGCTGCTGCGACGGGTCTTCGCCCATGTGCTATCCGCAGGGCGATTTCCGCATCGGCCAGCATGACGTGAAGCTGGGCGAGATCGGCGGCATGCCGTTCTATATCTCGGCCAGCCAATACGAAGCCTGGAAGCACACCCGCCTGGTCATCGACGTGGTGCCCGGCCGCGGCGGCATGTTCAGCCTGGACAACGGGCGCGAGCGGCGCTTCCTGGTGCGGTCCGAGATCTGCCGGCTCTGACCGCGGCGCGGGCGCACGGCCTCCCCCAAGCCGTCCGTGCGCCCGCCCTGCCCCCCTGCCGCTTGCGGCGAGGTCGGCAGCATGCAGGCACGCGCCCGCCCGTCCGGCGCCTGCGAATGCTCCATTCCTCCGGCCCAGGCCCGCCTTTTTCCGTCCCGGTCCCTGGGGGCTTGGCTGAAAGAAGGCGCGTTCGCGGCTGCGAAGGGGGCACCTTTCCGCAATGGCGGAAGGTGGCGCTTGCAGCAGCAAGAAAAACGCAAGAGCTTGAAAAGACTTGGAGGCGGGTACCGGAA
>NZ_JBDHSP010000107.1:0-6736 GCF_039808215.1 Paracoccus sp. (in: a-proteobacteria) | reverse complement strand
GGCGCGCCGTTCGGTCCCGGCCAGACGCTGGCGATCCGCATCTACCAGCTCTCAAACCGCCTCGGCCGCGGCACGCCCGCGTCCGTTACCCTCCAATTCTGAAGGGACAATCCATGTCCGACGCCACGACCCATCTCCTGCTGCCCTACATCCTTGCGGCGCAGGCGCAGAAGCACGTCACCCACAACGAGGCCCTGCGGCTCATCGACGCCATGGTGCAGCTCTCGGTCCTCGACCGCACGCGCAGCACGCCCCCGGCCAGTCCCGCCGATGGCGACCGGCACCTCGTGGCCTCCGGCGCCACCGGCCTCTGGGCCGGGTGGGACCTGAACATCGCCTTCTGGGTCGATGGCGCGTGGATCCGGCTGGTGCCGCGAACCGGCTGGCTGGTCTGGGTCGCGGCCGAGGGGCTGTTCCTGGTCTGGACCGGCAGCGCCTGGCAGGTGGTGGGCGAACCGCGCGACGTGTCGGATGCCGTCTTCAGCCTCGTCAACGATGCCGATCTGACGAAGAAGGCGACCATCTCTCTGGCAGGGATCAGCGCCGGGACCACGCGCAGTTTCACGCTGCCGAACACCTCGTCGGAACTGGCGATCCTCGCGGGCACCCAGACTTTCACCGGCAACAAGACCTTCTCCGGCACCCTGACGGCATCTGGGACCCTGACGGCATCTGGGACCGTGACGGTCTCGGCGGCCAGCGCATCGATCGGCACGGCAACGACGACCGCCACCTACGGCTTGGGGACCGGGGCGACGACCACCGGCGTCACCAAGACCGTGAACCTCGGAACCGGCGGCGCATCCGGATCGACCACGGTCGTCAACATCGGCTCGGCAACCGCCGGGGCGGGCGGCACGACTGTCGTGAACACGCCGACGGTCACTTTCGCCAATGCCGTCACGCAGGTCGGCATGCCGCAAGCAAACCTGACCGCGTAGCTCTTGGGCCTCGGCGGGGCCACGGCCGACAGTTACAACCGTCTCTCCGTCAACACGCCCGCGGTGCTCCTGAACAACGCGGGCGCCGGGATCGAGGCGACGGTCAACAAGGCTGCGCCCGCCAACGATGCCAGCTTCGCGTTCAAGACCAACTGGTCGGCGCGCGCACTGATCGGCCTTCTCGGCAGCGACGATTTCAGCTTCAAGGTCAGCCCGGATGGCACGGCCTTCTACGAGGCGATCCGCATCGACCGTACTACCGGTCGGATCGAGATGTACGAGCCCGTGGTGCTTCCGGCGCTCGATGCCGTCCCCGCCCCACCGCCGAGCGGCAAGCTCGCCGTCTATGCGCGAGACCGTGCCGGGGCCGGATGGCTCGACGTTCAGCGCCCCTCGGGGCGGTTCTTCCCGCTGCAGCCGCATTTCGGGGTCAACCGGATCGCGACCTGGGCGCCGTCCACCGGCACGACCGTCAACACCAACGGCATGCCGCGCACGGCCGTCGGCACTGTTGCCACGCCGACGCTCGCCACGACGAACCTTTCGACCTCTATGCGTCGCTGGCGCGTGACTAGTGCCGCCACCGCCGATGCGGCGGCCGAGGAACGCTCCGCCGGCTGGGCCTGCTGGCGCGGCAACGCGGCTAGCCTTGGCGGCTGGACCTTCGTCACGCGGATTTCGCTGACGACCCTGCAGGCAACCGGCATGGGGTTCTTCGGGCTCTACGGCTCGACTGCGGCGCTCGCCACCACGCTGACGCTTGCCGCGGTCGTCAACTGCATCGGTATCGGCTTCCAGCGCGGCACGCACACCCGCTGGCAACTGGTCGCGAACGATGGAACCGGGGCCCCGACGCTGACCGACATGGGCGCGAGTTTCGGCATAGCGACGGGTGGGGTGTTGACCCTGTTCATCGCGGCAGCGCCCAATGGCAGTTCGGTCTGGGTGCGGGTGGTCGACGAGGTTTCCGGCGCCGTCTTCGAGCAGGAGATCACCGCCGACCTGCCAGCCGCGACGCAGTGCCTGTCGCCGCGGCTCTACATGAACAATGGCGCGACAGCCGCCGCCGTCGCTTTCGACTGCGCCGGAGTCTATGTCGAGACGGACTACTGAGCCGCCCGTGGGCCCCCGCCTGAGATGCAGCCATGAACGGCGTCGCCTCATCCGATCCCGAGCTCGGAGGATGACCTCATGACGCCATCGTAGCGCCGCCGGCCTGTCGGACGCGAGCTCGACGTGCGGTGTCCGACATCCCGATGGAGATGGATGAGGTGGCCTGCTTGGACGGCGCGCGCCTGCCTCTGGTCTGCGCCGCGTCGTGTTGCCCCTGTGTCGGCCCGTCTTTGTGACCACCTTTGTCTTTGGCTTCATCATCGCCTGGAAAGAATTCCTGTTCGGCCTGATGCTAACCGCGCAGAACGCCGTGCTGGTAACGGTGGGTGCCTCGTTCTTCTTCGCTACCTCGGGCGGGGGGTGCAATGGGAGAGGGCGGCGGCGGTGATGATCGCCGCCGCCCTACCGCCCCTGGCGCTCGGCCTTGTCATGTACCGCTGCATCAGCGGGTCGATGATCGCGAGGGCGATCAAGGTGGGACGGGTGCGGTTCGCCAGGGGCGCAAGCAGCAGAACCTTTGCCGTCCCGGACTTGATCCGGGACCTCCATCTTGTCTCGCGTGACCAGGGGTGAGGTCACGGGGCTCGGCCGGGGACGGCAGGGAGGATGCGGGCCGCTTCATTCTGCCCCCACAACCTCCACCGTGGTTTCCGCGGACAGATCGCCGCGCGTTACGGTCAGGGTGTGCGTGCCGGGGGACAGGGTGGCGAGGATCGCCGCACCTTCGCCGAGCGCGCCGTCGAGGGACGACGACCAGGTCATGCTGTCGAAACCCGGGGCGTGCTCTTCCATATGCCAGGCCTGCGCCATCAGGTGGACAGCGCGGTCGCCGGGGTGGGATGTGGCGGGTGCGGGTGCGATCAGCCAGAGGCGCCAGCCTTTGGGCGGGACAGAGTAGGGGGCGGACAGAACCTCGACCGAGTGCAGCCCGTTGCTGACCCTGAGTTGCAGCAGGCCGCCGTCAGACCCGGCCAGGCCGTCGGTATCGAACTCGATCACCCGCGCGCTGGTGGGCAGCGACAAGGGCCGCCATGACCGTCCTTCATCAACGGAATAGCCAAGGACTGCGGCCAGATCGTCGCCCTCGCCCTCCCACGCGACGGCCACGCGGCCCTTGGTCAGGGTCTCGGGCCATGTCACCGCGGGTTTGAAATCGCGGGCGTCCTTGGCCTGACGCTCCAGCAGGATGCGCCCGTCGGTGAGGATGCGCAGCCCCTGCGCCTCTTCCGGGAACGCGACGCAGCCGACCGCCATCCGCGCCGCCGCGCGCCCGAAACTGTCGGCCGCCGGATAGGCGCAGGGGTCGCTGATGGCCACATGCGTGGTCGCGACCGGCCGGCCGCCCACCGCCAGCGCCTCGACGACCAGAGTCATGCCTTTGCCGGGTTCCGGCGGTTTGTCGGTGTTGTCGTAGTCCACGATGAAACCGGGCAGCAGTTCGAACGTCTCTCCTGCCCAGATGCCGCTGAAGGTCAATGCGCGCATAATCCGTCCTCCGTTCAGCTGATGGGGACCGAGTTGTAGAAATGGTCCCAGTGCTCGACCGAGGGCCAGGGCGGGTTGCAGTAGGTCATCGCTTCGGGTGACATCGCGGGCCGGATCGTGCGCCGCACGACGTTGACGCCCGGGTCGCTGATGGTGAGCACAAGCCGCCCGTCAAAGGGCCCCGCAGGTTGCCGCCCCGGCGTGCCGCAATTCATATGCAGCAGGCCGAAGGCGTGGCCAAGCTCATGGACCCACAGATCCTCGTTGCCTGCCCCTTCCCGCGCGATCATCGACGGCACTGTCAGGCCCGCGCGCGGCAGGGCCATGCCGCCCCAGGGATACGCAGGTTCGGCGGGCACCGCCCCGACGCGGACGCCGCCGGTGGGCTGGGACGAGAACAGGAACACCATCGTCGTCAGCCGTGCGATCAGCCGTTCCCATGACAGGACCGTGCCCGGCATCAGGCTCTCCCACGCGGCGAGCGTGATCGGGATGGCCGGGTTGAAGGTGAAGCCGCCGAATGCGAAGGGCTGCTGTTCGGCGGGCCCGGCCATGGCGGCGGCAAACCCCGCAAGCGTCGGCTGCGCGACCGTCACGAGCGGGTCGCTGATCAGGAAGGGCAGGATCGTCTGCTGCGCCTTCGCCTCGAACGCAACGGTGGTGGTGCCCGCCGTCCAGGCGACCGGCGGCGCGCCGATCGGGCCGGGCACTTCGGCCACCACCCGGAAGCGCACATTGCCGGTGCAGGCCGACGGCGGCACGTCGAAGTTGGTGGAATCCGTCAACAGGTCGCGGTTGGGCGAGGGGACGGCGACGCCCGACCCGCCCCAGGGCGGCCCGCAATTCGTCATCGCACCGGTGTCGAGGTTCTCGGCAATCAGAGATGACTTTAGCGTGGTCACTCGGTTCGGGCCGGACCCGAAATTGAACCCGTCGGTCAGGCCGCTGTCGATGAAGGCACGGACGGCAGTCTGCCGGTTCGCGGTCAGCCGCACCGAATTGTCTGCCCTCTGGATCGATTGCACCACCTCGATCCGCGTAACGCTGAGGACCGGGCGGGCCGTCATGTCGATGGTGGCCTCGGCCGAGATGCTGCCGCATGAATTGATGGCGGTGAGGCGATAGACGCCGTGGACCGGTGCCAGACCGCTGATGGTCAGGGGCAACGATCCCGCCATCGGCAGGGGAAAGGGCAAAGTCAGGACCGGGCCATTGCCGCTGATCCCCGTGATGGTGACCTGATCGGCATTCAGCACGTTCCAGTTGAGCGCCGTCTGGCCGTTCTGCGGAACCGAGTCAGGGATGAAGCGGAACGTCGTAATGTCGGGTACGCCCGCTTCCTCGATCCGGTTGATGTCCCCGGCAAGGCAGGGCGGGCAGGGGGCCAGCGCGAAGTTGACCTTCTGGAACCCGCGCCCCCAGACATGCCCGACCGCACCGAAGCAGGCGATCATTTCGCCCGTTACATTCTGCAAGGGCACAAAGCTGCCGCCTCGGACAAAGCCCACGCAGCCCGGGCCGATGTCGGAGGGCGCAACGATGGTGATGGCCGTATCGCTCCAGCTTTGGACCTGCGCCTCGCGGCAGCCGCCGCCGCGCTTGGGCACATATACAAGGGTACCTGCGGGCTGCGTCGCGCCAAAGCCCGACCCTTGGATCGTCAGCCACCCGCCGGGGCAGATTTTCTTGGTCGAGAGCCCGGTGATCCCGGTCGCGTCCGACGAGGCGGCAGAGTTCGCCCAACGCCCCAATTCCAGCACCGCCCCGAGCACGCCCGCAAAGCAGTTGCGCATGATGAAATCGTCGATGGGTTCAAGGAACTTGGGCGGGATGTTCACGTCCGGGTCGAACGGCCGGTCGCCCAGAAGGCCGCCTTTCAGCCACAGGCTTTCGGCATCGACGGCGCAGGCGGTCAGGACCAGCCTGCGGGCGAGGTCGTGATCCAGCTTGCCGGACATCCCGAGCGCAAGCGCACCGGACACGAGCAGCCCCGCCGCCTCGGCCCGCAACCCGTCCAGATCGGCGCTGTCGCTCGGCCCGAAGAGGCGCAGCTGCATGTCCGGCGTGCGCTCGCCCGACATCACCGGATTCTTGAGCAGCATCCGGCTGAGTGTGCGGGCGCTGCCGGCGGGAAGGGTCAGGGCGGGGGGCTCTTCGTCACGCCAGGACGCGATGCGAAAGGTTTCCTCGACGAAATAGCGCGCAGACGAGAGGGGCGGTGTCATCGACGCCTCCATGCTGAAGTCGCGGGCCGTCAAAAAGAACTATAGCTAAGATAACACAATGCAGGCTCTTCACGCAATCTTTAGAGTCTGACTCAGAAGTCCCTGTAGCGTGCGATCCGGCGTGCCATGAGCTTGACCATGGCGATCTGGAAGAGGGCTCGCACAGTCTCGGCGGCGCGCTCGACGTCGCGAGCGAGGCGTCGGTTGATGCAGGCCCAGGCGAAGGTGCGCTCGATGACCCAGCGCTTGGACTGGACGACCGAAACCGCCATCGGTGCGCCTGATAATCTCGACCAGTCACCCCTTTGCGGCTGACGGGCGTAGGTCCTTTCGGGTACGCTTTGCGCCGACTACGGCGCGATCCCCGAGCCAAGGCGGGCTTTGCCGGCTTCCTCAGCGCGATCCAGTCGAACGACCGTACTCAGGCGGAGCCGGGCGAAGAGGTAGACGAGGCCGTGGAACGTCGTGGCGAAGCGACGCGCCTACTTCAGCCGCAACGACTCGACGAAAACGTCTATATAGGCGCCATCAGCCTCGATTGGCACCAGCGGCACTTCGGCTAGACCCGCACGCCCGGCGCTGACGGCACGACTGTAATCAACACGCCTACCGTCGCCATCGCCGCCGGCGGCGTGCTGACGCTCTTCATCGCCGCTTCGCCGAACTCGACCTCGATGTGGGTGCGGGTGGTCGACGAGGTGAGCGGCGCGGTCTTCCAGCAGGAGGACGCCGCCGACTTGCCTGCCGCGTACCAGTTCCTGGCGCCACGGCTCTCCATGAACAACGGCGCCACCGCGGCCGCCGTCGCGTTCGACTGCTCGGGCGTCTACCTCGAAACCGACTTCGGATCCGACCATCCGACCAGTGTCAACATTCCATGCCGATCCACACTTTGGGGCACCTCGAAAAATTGCCCTGACCGGGCGGCCGGGGTAGGTGTCAGAGGTATCCGGCAGGTGGAGCGTAACGATG
>NZ_JBDHSP010000106.1:0-6940 GCF_039808215.1 Paracoccus sp. (in: a-proteobacteria) | reverse complement strand
GCCCGCCAGGGAGCTGGCGACCCCCCGCCGTAAGGACGGGCTGTGTAGTTTTTGTCTGTCATCGGACGTGAGGCCCCCTCGGGGCCGAACGTCCGATTCAGCGAAGAATGACTTCGAACGAAGGCAGCGCCGGATGGGGTGGATCAGGCAAGGAGGGGGAGGGTTATCCACAGGAAGGGCGTGATGCTTGAGAATTGACAACTATAGTTGTCAGGCCGTGCTTTGGAAACTATAGTTGTCGGATGAAGGAATTAATCCGAAGCGAGTCCTTTGACCGCTGGCTTTCTGACCTGCGAGATCGCCGGGCAATCGCCCGGATCGCAGCCCGCCTGGACAGGCTTGCGGCGGGGAACCCCGGCGATGTGGAGCCGGTCGGGGAGGGCGTATCAGAGCTTCGGATCAATTACGGGCCGGGCTACCGGGTGTATTTCATCCAGCGGGGGCCGGTTCTCGTCATACTGCTTTGCGGCGGCGACAAGTCCACCCAGAGCAAGGACATCAGGCAGGCCAAACTATTGGCCGAACAGTGGAAGGATTGAGCAATGGCACAGGAAAAGTTCGCCCGCTACGATTCTGCCGACTACCTCAAGACCGAGGAAGACATCGCGGCCTATCTCGAAGCGGTCATGGAGGAAAGCGGCGATGATCCTGCCTATGTCACCCGCGCCCTCGGGGCCGTGGCTCGTGCCCGGAACATGACTGCGCTGGCCCATGAGGTTGGCATGAGCCGGGTGGGGTTGAGCAAGGCGCTGTCCGGGGACGGAAACCCTACGCTGTCCACTGTGATGAAGGTTGCCAAGGCGCTTGGGCTGAAGGTTTCGATCCAGCCCGGCGCGTGAAGGTCCGGTTTTGCTGTGTCGGGAGACCCGGAAACCCCGCAGCGGCAGCCCATTCCACGTTTCGCCCTGGCGGAGGCTGATGGGCATACGCCCCGAAGGTGGATCAGCCGCTGCCAGCATAGCCGAAGTCGGATCAGGCCGAAACTCCCGCCCTGATTACAGATCAAAGTCCAGATCCTTTTCTCGCCGGCGGCCGAGTTTGAGTTCCTGTTCCTTGCGCAGGGTCTTGGTGCGGCGCTCGTGGTCCAGTTCCTGCTGCCTGACCCTCTCGTGGTGCTGGCGCTGCCGTTCCGCCTCGATCTCGGCTTGCTGGCGCTCATGTTCTGCCCGCTGGGCCTGTTCGTAGTCGTAGACGGTATCCACCAGTTCCTGCATGCGTCCGGTGGCTTCGTAGGCGGTCAGGATACGATCAGCGGTCAGACGGGCCTTCTCGCCGATGGCAACGACCTCATGGGCCTCTCGAAGGTTTTGTTCGGTGGCCTCAAGGCGGCGGGTGAGGCCGGCGATCTCGTCGGCCGCGTTTCTGGAATCGATGTCGTGACGCAGCACGATACCCGTGAGAGCCGCTGAGAGCTCCCGTGAGAGGCGTTCCCGGTATTCATGCTCCTTCTCACGCTTGAGACCGAGAAGGCCACCTGGGGCGCGTTCTGGCAGCTCTACGGTCATCGGCATGTCCTGCATGTAGCCGTAGACCTGCCGGACCCGCTCATGGGTGGCGTAACTGTGGATCATGCCGCGTTCGAGCTCGTGATGGTGGCCGACCTCGGCGGCAAATTCGGTCTGGAGTTCGGAGAGCTGCTTGCGCGAGCCGACGAAGCTGCGGGCATTGAGCTTGCCACGGGCATCGAGGGGAATGGTCATGACGGTCATGTGGGGGGTGGTCTCGTCGCGGTGAACCACGGCCGAGAGGATGTTTTCGACCCCGTGGCGGCGTTCCAGCCAGGCGAGCGCGTCGGCGAAATAGGCATCCTGCTGCTTGCGGGTCATGGCGTGCATTTTGCCGGGCGAGGCGCCAATGAAGTATTCCAGCCCGTGCACGGCGTTCTTGCGGATTTTCTCGGGGGCACGGCTGCGCCAGGCATCGAGGACGGCATCGGCATTGTCCGGGCCGACTAGGACGGTGTTCTCCGGGGTGCGTTCCAGATCGGCGTTCGGGGTGTCGCGTTCGCGGAAGGTGTGCTGGAGGCTGGCGCCCATGTTGCCGAGGGTCTTGATCTTGGCGACGCGTATGATGGCGAAGGCGCGTTCCAGGTCGCGCGGCGGGCGGCCGTAGCGTTTGAATTTCAGTTCGAGATCGGGGACGAGCTGGCCCATGGTCCGGCTCCGGTGGAAAGGGGAAGTGAGGGTTTATGTGTACTCACTAGACATTCCTGGACAAGCCCAAAATATCGTTCGCCCGCAAGAGCGGGAAGAACACATAAACCATCACCCCGGATAGCGCCTCGCACCTCGCCGCCCCTCGATCCTTGGCGTCTCGGGGCGGGCTGCTCCTGCACTCACCGTTTCGATTGAACATGCTGTCAGTTCATGGGTGTCGCTGCGGAATGCCTTCGTGAACTGAGACAGGATCATATATGAACCTTCCAGAGCAGTAAGTTACTATTTCTAAACAACATGGTAAGTCTGATATATAGTGCGAAGATAAGGTAGGTGTATCTAGAAAGATCGACGAAGAGCGCGCAAATATTCTCATGCTCGAAACGACTTGAGGATTTTTTCATGGTTGCTGTTGCCGACACTCTGGCCGTCTTGGCGGCATTCGATCCGCTTCTCGCGGCTCTCCTCGTCGCCTTCGCCGCGATCAGTCTCGCTGGTGTGGCGATTTGGGCTGCCGTCCGCCTCAGCATCTGGAGGGGCAAGGAATGATGATACCCATGCAAGACTGGGGACGCTTCCCCTCCGACTGGATCACCAAGAATGGACTTAAGCGTTTCTCGTGGGGGCGATGCGGTACGCGCGGCATCGCAGCCCTTCGTGTTTATGTCGCTCTTGCTCAAAGGCTGCGGGATTCGGACGGTGTGGTGCGCGCGAGCTACGATGCCCTTGGCGAGAACACGAACCTCGCGCGTGCATCGGTCGCAGCCGGCCTACGTCTGCTTGAAGAAGAAGGACTTATTCTCTCGGGTACCAGTGCCGGGGGAAAGGGCCGCTATCGGTTTCTGGAGTACGATCCCAAGCGAGGTTGGGCGAAGCTTCCAGCACAGAAGCTGTACGACGGCTTACAGTTTCGGCCCTTCAAGGCATGGCATATGCGTTCGCAGGTCGAACTGCACGCGCTGCGCCTCTACCTGCTGATCGCGGCACGACGGGACACCGGCTACAACGAGGCGTTCCTGACCTACGAAAAGATCCACGAGATGACGGGGATGAAAGACGCTCAGATCACCTCCGGGCTTTCCCAACTCAACAACAGTTCGATGGTCTACGTCGTTAACCATGACCGCGAGGGGCATGGCATGGCCCGAGGTTATCGTATCGTAGGGGTGGAGCCATACCGGCATCGTGGCACCACTGGACGAGACCTGACGGCTGCCGATCCCGATTCGATGGTGCCATTTTAGGTTCAGATCATGAAGCACAACGACGTTTCCCCACCGCATTTTGCCACGTTTTCTGGACAAGCTGTCATTCGGTACGCTGAGCACGACGGGCGGGCTTTGATTGGCGAAGGAGAGGCATCTTTCGAGACCAAATGGTCTGGTTCAAGCGGAACCAATATCATCGCCTACAACGATCCGCCTGGTACTCGCGGCATCGCCATAGCTGACGGTGCCAGAAGCGTGACCGACGTTACGCCCGACAGCATCGCCCAACTGGATTTTACCTCCCGCATACGCAGGCCAAGTGAGGGGCAGATTCTTGTCATCGAGAACATCCATGGTCGGTTCCTCGCCACCCAAGTGATCGACGTGATGGCAACTAGCCACGGCGACCCCGAAGACCGGCTCACGCTCCAATATCAGGTCGTTCCAACCGAACGAGAAATGCAGATGAGGCACGAAGCCATCGAAAGCACGAGCCGCGTTCAACTCCTTGCGCCGGTCGTTCATCGGTTCGGTCCGAGCGGGGATTTGCCGCCGATCACCTTACCCCTTAGCGTTGGCGATCGCGTATTCCTTCTTGGCCCCAACGGGACTGGCAAATCGTCATTCCTTCAGTCTCTTATGCAATGGCGAAATTCGGGAGCCAGCGTGATCCGCGTTGCAGCTCATCGCCAGATGTGGACGGAAAGCGGTGCTATTGGGATGACCGCCGTCAATCGTGAACAGCATGAGAAAAACGTCTCACATTGGGACAGAGACGAGAAAGCGCGATATTCCGACCGAGGTGGCGCAGAGCGTGTTCATGCGCTTCTCTTCGATCTGGTGAACGAGCAGATTCGCTTAGATCAGGAAGTTGCGAGACATGGGCGGGCAGACCCAGATGGTGTACAGTTCAAGCTTGCCCGTTCCGAAGAGACGCCCGTTGATAAACTTAACCGCCTCCTCGCGTCAGCCCAACTCAAGATCGCCGTCAAAGTAGATGGCCTCCGCGCCGTGCAAGCCCAGCGCGACGGCGGCGGATCATTCGATTTTGCGGAAGTTTCGGACGGCGAGCGTGCGGCCATTTTCCTCGCAGCAACCGTGTTGATCGCGCCGCCCGACGCCGTTCTCCTCTTAGACGAGCCCGAGCGGCACCTGAACCACGCCATCATCGCCCCGCTGCTGCGCGACCTCTTTGCCGAACGCCCCGACTGTGCGATGGTCGTTTCCACCCACGCCATTGACCTCGCCGTCGAGCATCCCCAAGCGCGGATGCTACTCATGCGTGATGTCCGGCAAGCCGGCCCGTCGGGGGAGATCGCCTGGGATTTCGATCTCCTTAATGCAGGAGAGGACATCCCGGAGAACGTCCGGCGCGACATCCTCGGTGCGCGGCGTCGGGTCCTCTTCGTGGAGGGGGCGGACGCCAGCCTCGACGGCGGCTTATACGCGGTCCTTCTTCCCGGCGTCTCGGTCGTGCCCAAGGGATCATCGCGCAACGTCATCGCCGCTACGAAGGGGATGCAAAGCGCTTCCGGCCTCCACCACATTCAGGTGTTCGGGTTAATCGACCACGACGGGCGGGACGACGACACCCGCGCCGAGCACGTGAACAACCAAGTGCATGTCCTAGGTTTGAACGCCGTCGAGGCTCTGTACTACTGCCCCGACGTGATCGACGCCGTGGCGGCAGCTCAGGCCGAGCACCTCGACGGGTTTGACGCCGCGATGATGCGGGCGAATGCCATCGCAGGCGCGGTGATCGAACTTGCGAAGGAGCGGGACCGTCTTTGCGCTCGCGCCGCCGAGATGCAGGTGAGCGAATGGCTTCAGCGGCAGGCTCCGACTTGGAAGGAAGTCCTAGCCGGGGGGCAGCGGACGATTCCACTCGACTTTGATGCCATCTTGACGACGGAGCAGGACCTCTTCGACAAGGCCGTCGCACAGAAAGACTTTGCTGCCCTTCTTCGCCGCTACAAGCTGCGCGAATCCGGCGCGCGAGGTCAAGTGGCCCAAGCGCTTCGGTTTTCGACCTACAAGGATTATGAAGGTGCCGTGCGGCAGCAGGTCCGCAAGAACCAAATCCTGCGCGATAAGCTACGTCGGTTTCTTGGTGGTCTACCTAAAGTTTTGGAAGGTTAGGTACCCTGTCGAGGCGCGCCCTGATTTCGTTGGAACTCCAAGAGCAATGGTCTGTCTCTCAGCCAAAAATGCGTTTCCAGAAGCCTTTCGGCTGTTCGGGGGTTTTCTGGTCCACCCCTTCGGGGGCAGGCAGGGCCATCGCCAGCCGCTTTGCCTGGTCCCGCCACTCGTCCCGCTCGGCCTTGGCCTCGGCAAGTGAAGCCTCAAGAATGCTCACCTTTTCCTGTAACAACTGGGTTTCAGCGGGGGTAACACATGGGGTTTCATGTCCTAACATTGGTGGGGTTTCATTGTTAGAGCGCGTTAGGGCTGGAAAGACCCGAAACAGCTCGGCCGGGTCTATGAGATAGCTGCCGGAATCCGACCGCTCGGCTGAAATCTTGCCTGATTTTATGGCTCTGGTGATGGTCGGGACGCTTTTCCCGGTCCGCTTGGCCGCCTCGCTTGCGCTTAGTTTCATGGGGTTACAGGGCCTATTTCATGTCCTAACGCAAGGGGTAATGTTACCCCTCATCGTTACGGCCAGTCGAGGGCAGGTCCGGCTCCATGCCGGGGAGAGACGGTTGTGAGACGGGGGGCAAGCCGGAGCCGGCAGGGATCTGAAGTTCCCCGAGCCGAGGCAGGTTGTGAAGCGCGGCCTTGGGTGCATCAAGCGCGCCAGCTTCCTGTTCATCTTCTGCCAGGAGCACATCAGCACTCAGGCGCGCATAACGCAGTTTGTCGCGGCCTTCTGTCCATGCCACACGGCTGTTGAGGACATAGGCATTCACCGTTCCGTTGGCACCGATCCTGTGAACCTCGATCCAGTTCCCGTCCTCGAGCGTTTTCAGGGCGCGCTTCACGGTCGAGGGCGAAGCCCCCATGAGACGCGCCAGGACTTTGTGGCTGGCAACGACCGCGTTCTGGTCACCGATATTGGCGGCGAGGACATGCAGCAGCGCAGAGGCTCCTGGATGCTTCGTGGCAAGACGCGCCCAAGCTTCATGTGCGGCCCGATCCGTCTGGACGAAGTGCCCGCGCTGTGGTCGCCCCGGCAGGGTCGGCCGCCCCACGGCCCGGTCTGATCCCAGCTCATCCATGACCTACCCCTAGCCCATCCGTGTCCAATAATCGTCCATGCATGATTCAACATCGAGCACGGATGGTCAATTTATTCCGTCAAAAATCGTTCACGCGTGCGCAAAGATCGTTCAGACCTAGGTCACAGCTTTGACCTAGGGGTAGGTCACAGCTGTGACCTACCCCCCCCCATCAAGGTATTGAAAACATTTACAGAAATTTATGTCTCTTCTTATGATCTAAAGGCAGGCAAAAAATGCACAGTCCGGGCGCGCTTGCGCGCCGGGGGGGAGCGCCCGCCAGGGAGCTGGCGACCCCCCGCCGTAAGGACGGGCTGTGTAGTTTTTGTCTGTCATCGGACGTGAGGCCCCGCAGGGG
>NZ_JBDHSP010000105.1:0-7013 GCF_039808215.1 Paracoccus sp. (in: a-proteobacteria) | reverse complement strand
CCGAGAAGCGGGGCGCGTTGGTGACCTTGCGTGATCAGATCCAGGCAATCCTTGACGATGAAGTTCCTTCAGATCGGCCTGGTCTAATCGGCTTCGACAAGTTTTGGGACACTGTCGCAACAAACTCCGTCTTGCGCTCAGATCCGAATATCGGGCCAGTGCTCAAGGTCTCAGAAGTGCTTGCGGAGAGGGTCTCCAAGGCGTTCACTCGGCCGGCCTATAAGCCGATGGCACTTCGCATCATTGACGGTCTTTCGGTCCACCGCCTGACGACGGGCGGGGACATCTATGTGCCGGTCGGACCGACGGCCGAGGAACTGCGCGACACGCTTTGCCTGTTTCAGCCGGGTATTGAAGACATGGGTGGCGACCCGTCTGACGACCTACTCACCGCGGTCCAGACCACGCTTCGAGAGACCCTCAAGACGGTAAACGGTCAGTTCATCTCCAAGGCGCCAGACACCGAGCAATACTATCTCGACCTGAAAAAGGACGTCGATTACGACGCGCAAATCGAGAAGCGGGCCGAGGCTCTTTCGGAGGATGCGCTCGATCGCGCGTACTACGGCGCCATTCGCCAACTCATGGAGCGCACGGACGAGTCCAGCTACGTGACGGGACACCAGATTTGGCAATACCAGATCGAGTGGCAGGAGCGTCGCGTCGAACGGATTGGCTATCTGTTCTTTGGCGCGCCGAACGACCGGCCGACCGCTCAGCCAGAGCGGGATTTCTATTTGTACTTCATCCAGCCCTTCGATCCCCCGCGTTTCCGTGATGAGCAGAAGCCCGACGAGGTCTTCTTTCGTCTGAAAGCACCAGACGAAACCATCAAGCGATTGCTGAGCTTCTACGCCGCCGCCCAGGAACTGGCCTCCACGGCAAGTGGTGGCGCGAAAGGCGTGTATCTCGACCGCGCTCGCGATGCGCTACGAGAAATGAGCAAATGGCTGCAAGAAAAACAGCTGGAGGCATTCGAGGTCACGTTCCAAGGCAAGTCCAAGACACTACGAGACTGGACCAAAGGCATTTCGCTCAGGGATAAAGCGCGCTTGGGGCCGGACGAGCGCATCAACTTCCGCGACGTCGTCAACGTGATCGCGGGGATCGCGCTAAGCAGCCGGTTCGCCGATGTTTCGCCCGAATACCCAACATTCTCGGCGCTCGTGACGGAATCCAACCGAAAGCAGCTCATTGGAAATGCGCTTCGTGCTCTCACGGGGAGCAACCGTACGAAAGACGCTGTGATCGTCCTGGATGGCCTCGAAATGCTCGATGGTGATCGCATCGATCCGGTTCAATCTCGATACGCTCAGGAGGTTCTCGCGCGGCTGAAGGCCAAAGGTCATGGGCAAGTGTTGAACCGCAGTGAGTTGCTCGTTGGAAACGCGGATATCGAGTACTTCAGCCCTGACAAGTACCGGCTCGAGACTGACCTATTGGTCACGGTGCTTGGGTCACTGGTCTATTCCGGTGACATTGTCCTCGCGATTACCGGGGACAAAATTGACTCCGGCAAGATCGGGCTTCTCGCGGATCGTCCGCTCGATGAGTTGAAGCAGTTCAAGCATGTTGAGGCGCCGAAGGAGATCAACGTTGCCGTGCTCCGGTCCCTCTTCGAGATGCTGGAGTTGCCGCCGGGTCTGGCGCAGCAAGCCACTCAAGGCTCGGATGAGCCGGTCAAGGCGCTTCAGGAGGAAGTCAGCAAGCTCACAAAACGTGTGCTTGCAGCTTCCACCGACATGGCGAACCGGCTTAGCTTCTGGGGCCAGCCTCTTCTGCGCGAGGAAGAAATCCGCGACTGGAGATCGAAGCTCGACGAGCTCAAGGCCTTCTCGGAAAGCCTGTCGCCCTACAACACGGTCGGCAAGCTCAAGAACCTGCGCATTGGGTCTGACGATATCGCAGCCCAGAAAAAGAACCTTGAGGTTCTAAACTCCGTCGAAGGGCTCATCAGCCTGATCGGCGAACTCGGGAACACGGCAAGCTATCTTGGCCAGGCCGAGATGGTGCTGCCGTCTGACCACGCTTGGGTGAAGCAGGCTCAGGACACGCGCAAGCAGGTCCTCGACGCATTGTCGGCGAGCCGAACTGGACAGAATGGATCCGAACACCGGCAGACGCTGGCCAAGCTCAAAAAGGACTATGTGACGGCGTATGTCAGCCTGCACAGCAAGGCGCGTCTCGGAGTGTCCGAAGACAAGACGAAGACCGCGCTGCGTAAGGACTCGCGTCTTGTCGCCATGCGGGCTTTGGCGAATATCTCGCTGATGCCGACAAGCCAGCTCACCACGTTCGAAGAGAAGCTCGACAAGTTGAAGAGCTGCGCCTCGCTGATCGACTCGGAACTGGCGGCCAGCCCGGTTTGCCCGCACTGTAACTTCCGCCCGGCGAATGAGCAGGGCGACATGCTGCCCGCGGCCAATGTGCTCAAGCAACTCGATGACGAGCTTGATCAGCTGCTGGACGGGTGGGTGCAGACGCTTCTCGACAACCTCGAGGATCCAATCATCCAGTCGAACTTCGAACTGCTGAAGGAAGGGTCGCGCAAGATCGTCACCGGCTTTGTCGACAGCAAGTCATTGCCCGATCCCGTCACGCCCGAGTTCATCGGCGCAGTGCAAGAGGCGCTGTCCGGTCTCGACAAGGTCGTCGTCTCGGGCAGCGACATCCGGCAGGCACTGCTTCAGGGCGGGTCGCCCGCGACGCCCGAAGACCTGCGCAAGCGGTTCGAGGCGTTCCTGACCGACCGCTGCAAGGGCAAGGACACCACCAAGCTGCGCTTCGTGGTCGAGTGAACTTCCGCCAACCGATATTGAGATGAGACGAACCGATGACTGAACAACTAAAGATGGATGGCGGCAAGAAGAGCGGGCCGGTCGAATGCCTGGGTATGACGTTCCCGAGCGATGACGCGCGTCGGGAGCACTTCCTGAAGCTCTTGGCCGAGAAGCTGAAAGAGCCGGAGTTCCGTGCACAAGAGGGTTTTCCGCAAGGATCTGACGAGGCAATCCTCGCGATGTCGGACCCGCCCTACTACACGGCTTGCCCTAACCCGTGGCTATCGGAGTTCGTTTCACATTCAGGTCGGCCCTACGACCCTGCTGCACAATACGCACGCGAGCCTATGGCTGTTGATGTTAGCGTCGGAAAAACGGATGCGATTTATACGGCGCATTCTTACCATACCAAGGTACCGCACCTAGCCATCGTCCCTTCAATCTTGCACTTCACAAATCCTGGGGACGTTGTTTTGGATGGGTTTTCGGGCTCCGGAATGACCGGCCTTGCCGCTCAGTGGTGTCAGACCGCACCACCCGAATTCCGCCATAAACTTGAGATGGAAAGGAAAAAGGCCGGATTGGCGGCTCCCAAATGGGGCGCGCGCAGAGCGGTTATCAATGATCTCTCGCCTGCTGCGACATTCATTGGCGCAAACTATAATCTAGAGTTTGATGTACGCGAGTTTGAAAAGGCAGGAACAAAGTTGCTTGCCGAAGCTGAAAAAGAGTTCGGGTGGATGTATGAAACAATCCACTCGGACGGGAAGAGGAAATACCAAATTGAATATGTGGTTTGGAGCGATGTATTAAACTGCTCTACCTGTTCGGGAGAGTTTGTTTTTGCTGATGTTGCTCTTGATGACGAGACGCAGGTGGTCTCCGATACGGTATGCTGCCCGCATTGTGGTGCCGAAGGATCCAAAGAACAAATGGACCTCCGTTTCGAGAGTGTCATTGATCCTCGTACTCAGGAAATAATTGAGGTTACAAAGCGCGTCCCGGTTCGGATTCAATACAGAATAGGGCGGGACAAACATGTGAAGAAGCCCGACGAAAGAGATTTAGAAATTATTCGGAAGATCTCCCAGTTGGAAATTCCCAGCTCTCTCCCACTCGATGAGTTGCCAGATTGTCAGATGTCCCGCGTTGGACGAATGCGGACGACCAAGACTACTGCAGTGCATCTGATGTATTTGCCAAGAGCTGCGCAAGCAATGTCATTTCTATGGGAAAAGGCCAATCAGCACCCAGATCACCGAATTTCTTTGATGCTGAGGTATTTTATTGAACAGGGCATACGCGGGATGTCCACGCTGAATCGCTATAAGCCAATTCAACACGGGAAACTTGGTGGTACACAGGTTGGATTAGACCTGCCTGGGGTCTTTTATGTGCCGTCGCTGATATCAGAAGTAAGCCCTTGGGCGCAGTTTGAAGGTAAACTCAAGCGACTTGTAAAGACCTTCTCTTCATTCAATGGACGGAATGGTGATGTGTTTGTGTCTACTGGCAGCGCAGACAGAATTCCACTTCCCGAGAACTCTGTTGACTACATTTTCACAGATCCGCCGTTCGGAGAAAATATCTATTATGCCGATCTCAATTTTCTTGTTGAGGCGTGGCATGGCGTCAAGACCGATCCCAAACCAGAAGCAATCGTAGATCGTGTGAGAAAGAAGGAGGTCAGCGACTACCAGCATCTGATGCAGCGCTGCTTCAAGGAATATCACAGGGTACTGAAGCCCGGACGTTGGATGACTGTTGTTTTCTCAAATAGCCGAGCGTCGGTTTGGAATGCTATTCAGGTCGCGCTTCAACAGTCAGGATTTGTTGTGGCTGAGGTGAACGCACTCGATAAAAAGCAACGGAGTTTTCAACAGGGGGTGTCTCCGAATACCGTCAAGCAAGACCTCGTTATTTCCGTTTATAAGCCTAATGGTGGCCTTGAAGCCCGTCTTTCTGAGCGTGGCGCTGCGCCTGAGTCTGCGTGGGATTTTGTTGAGACCCACCTAAGGCAATTACCTGTCTCCAAATCAAAGAGTGGGATTCTTGAAATAGTGATTGAGCGCGATCCGCGCCGCATCTACGACAGAATGGTCGCATGGTTTGTTCGCCACGATTTCCCCGTGCCGCTCTCCACTGAAGAGTTTCTAGAAGGATTGCGCAGCCGTTTCACTGAACGCGATGGCATGATCTTTTTGTCAGAGCAGGTGGCAGAGTATGACCGAAAACGTGCCCAAGCCGCTCAGGCGCCGCAGATGGAACTGTTTGTCTCCGACGAACGCTCGGCCATCGACTGGCTGACGGATTTCCTGCGCAAGCGGCCTTCGACCTATCAAGAGGTGCATCCCGAGTTCACCACCCAAGTCGGTGCCGGTTGGAAAAAGTACGAAGAGAAGCCGGAGCTTACGGCATTGCTTGAAGACAACTTCCTGCGCTTCGACGGGAACGGCGACGTGCCGAGCCAGATCCACAGCTATCTTTCGACCAACTTCAAGGATCTCCGCGGGCTGGAGAAGGAAGACCCGCGCCTGAAGGCAAAGGCAAAGGACCGCTGGTATGTACCCGATCCCAACAAGGCGAAGGATCTGGAACAGAAACGCGAACGGTCGCTGCTGAAGGAGTTCGAAGCCTACAAGACCGCGAACAAGCGCCAGCTCAAGGAGTCGCGGCTCGAGGTCTTGCGCGCCGGCTTCAAAACCGCCTGGGCTGCGAAGGACTACAAGACGATCATTGGCATAGCCGAGAAGCTGCCGGATGAGACGCTGCAAGAGGATGAAAAGCTCCTGCTCTGGTACGATCAGGCGCTGACCCGTACGGAGGCTGATGCGTGACGCATGCCTCCCAAGACTTTGGCATTGGCGCGTGGTGCTGGCATGAACGACATGCCGCACCCTGCCGTGTCGTGGACCGGGAGGCGATGTGGGGCGAAACCGCATACCGCGTCTGGCTCCCGGGCAAGGATGCCGTTGTCCGTGCCAGGTCTCGGGAGCTAGGGCCACTCGACGCTGTCCGAACGACAGTCGACCAGATCCTGCATACGGCCGCCGCGGCAAAGCTCCTGGATGCGCTGGAAGACAATCTGCTTCTGGCGCCGATCCAGTCGAGCGTCGTTCCTTTGCCGCATCAGCTTTACGCCCTGAACCGCGCCATGAGCCGGGATCGGATCCGTTATCTGCTTGCGGATGAGGTGGGGCTTGGCAAGACCATCGAAGCCGGTCTGATCCTTCGGGAGTTGAAGCTTCGCGGCATGGCCAAGCGGATCCTTGTTGTCGCGCCCAAGGGTCTGGTGCGGCAATGGCAGGCCGAGATGCGCCTGCACTTCGGTGAGAACTTTCAGTTCATCGAGCCGTCAGAGCTTTCTGCATATCGTCAGTTCCGAGATGATGAGGAGAATCTCTGGCGGCTTCACGATCAGACGATCTGTTCGCTGGATTCGGTGAAACCGCTCGAAGGGCGGCGCGGATGGAGCGCGGAGCAACTCAGCACCTACAATCGTGAACGGTTCGAGGACCTGATTTCGGCCAACTGGGACCTTGTGATCATCGACGAGGCTCACCGAATGGGAGGCAGCACGGATCAGGTTGCACGGTACAAGTTGGGCGCGGCACTTGCCGAAGCTGCCCCGTACCTTCTGCTTTTGTCGGCAACGCCGCACCAAGGGAAAACGGATCAATTCCACCGTCTGATGCAGCTGCTGGATCGAGACTCTTTCCCCGATGAGAACAGCGTCTCGAGCGACCGCGTGCGCCCGTTCGTCGTGCGGACAGAGAAGAGGCTTGCGATCGATGCTGAAGGCAAGCCTCTGTTCAAGCCTCGAATGACCCGCATTCAGGCTGTCGCCTGGCTTGACCGACACAAAGCACAGCAAGGGTTGTACGAAGCGATCACTGAGTATGTTCGCCACGGCTATAACCAAGCCATGGCATCGAAGCAGCGGCACATCGGCTTCTTGATGATCCTTATGCAGCGTTTGGTGACGTCCAGCACCGCAGCCATCCGTGCAACCTTGGAAAAGCGACTCCTCGCTCTGGACGACGACCAGCGACAGCTTCAGCTCTTTTCCACCGAAGGTGTCGGAGACTGGCATGAGCTAACGGGTGACGACCAGATCGATATCGCCGTGGCCTTCGATGCCTTGGATGACGAGCGAAAAGACGTTGAGGCACTCTTGTTCCTCGCTCGTGAGACAGAGGCGCAAGGAACAGACGCAAAAGCCGAAGCACTCCT
>NZ_JBDHSP010000104.1:0-7126 GCF_039808215.1 Paracoccus sp. (in: a-proteobacteria) | reverse complement strand
GCCAGCTTGTCGGTCAGGTGGATATCGCAGTTCATCACCGCGGCCATGAACTCGACCGGGTGGTTGGCCTTCAGCCATGCGGTCTGATAGCTGACCACGGCATAGGCTGCGGCATGCGATTTGTTGAAGCCGTAATTCGCGAATTTCTCAAGCAGGTCAAATACCTCGCCGGATTTCTTCGCGTCGATTCCCTGCGCCTTGCAGCCCTCGACGAATTTCGGACGCTCCTTGGCCATTTCCTCGGCGATCTTCTTGCCCATGGCGCGGCGCAAAAGGTCGGCGCCGCCAAGGCTGTAGCCCGCCATGACCTGCGCGATCTGCATCACCTGTTCCTGATAGACGATGATGCCCTGGGTTTCGGCCAGAATGGGGTCGATGGTCGGATGCAGCGATTCCAGCGGGCGAAGGCCGTTCTTGACCTCGCAGTAGGTCGGGATGTTCTCCATCGGGCCGGGACGGTACAGCGCCACCAGCGCCACGATGTCCTCGATGCAGGTGGGCTTCATGCGCCTGAGCGCATCCATCATGCCTTGGCTTTCGACCTGGAACACCGCCACCGTGCGGGCCGAGGCGAACAGGTCGTAGCTGGCCTTGTCGTCCAGCGGGATGGCGTTGATCTGGTTCTCCGCCCCCTCGGCGGGTTCATACAGTACGCGCCCGTCGGCCGCTACATGCAGCGGCCGCCCGCCGCCGTTGATCAGATCGACAGCGTTCTGGATCACGGTCAGGGTTTTCAGGCCCAGAAAGTCGAACTTGACCAGCCCGGCCTGTTCGACCCATTTCATGTTGAACTGCGTCGCCGGCATGTCGGATGCCGGATCGCGGTACAGCGGCACCAGCCGGTGCAGGGGCCGATCCCCGATCACCACGCCCGCCGCATGGGTCGAGGCATTGCGCAAAAGCCCCTCGATCTTGGCGGCATAGTCCAGAAGGCGGCCGACGACTTCCTCTTTGGCGGCCTCGCGCAGGCGCGGCTCATCGGCCAGCGCCTTGGTGACGGAAACCGGCTTCACCCCCTCGACCGGGATCATCTTCGAAAGCCGGTCCACCTGCCCGAAAGGCAGTTGCAGCACGCGGCCCACGTCGCGCACGGCGGCCTTGGACAGCAGCGCGCCGAAGGTGATGATCTGGCCCACCTTGTCGCGGCCGTATTTCTCCTGGACGTAGGTGATCACCTCGCCGCGCCGGTCCATGCAGAAGTCGATGTCGAAGTCCGGCATCGACACCCGTTCCGGGTTCAGGAAGCGTTCGAACAGCAGCGAATAGCGCAGGGGGTCAAGGTCGGTGATGGTCAGCGCGTAAGCCACAAGACTGCCCGCACCCGAGCCCCGCCCCGGCCCGACCGGGATCCCGTGGTCCTTGGCCCATTTGATGAAATCGGCCACGATCAGGAAATAGCCGGGAAAGCCCATCTGCTCGATGATGCCCAGCTCGAACCGCAGGCGTTCTTCGTATTCCGCAACCGGCACGGCATGGGGGATGATCGCCAGACGCGCGCGCAGCCCGTCCCAGGCCTGACGGCGCAACTCCTCGACCTCGTCATCGGCGAAACGCGGCAGGATCGGCTTGTGCTTTTTCACCGCGAATGCGCAGCGGCGGGCGATCTCGACGGTGTTTTCCACCGCCTCGGGCAGGTCGGCGAACAGCGCCGCCATCTCGGCGGGGGACTTGAAATAATGCTCGGGCGTCAGACGCCGGCGCGGCGCGGTCTGGTCGACGAAGGCGCGATCCGAAATGCAGATCAGCGCGTCATGCGCGGCGTAAAGATCGGCCTTCGGAAAATACACATCATTCGTCGCCACCAGCGGCAGGTCCAGCGCATAGGCCAGATCGATCATGCCGCCCTCGGACGCCTGCTCCTCGGGCAGGGGCCGGCCCTCGGCGTCGTGGTGGCGCTGCAGCTCGACATAGAGCCGGGTCGGAAAGGCGGCGGCCAGGCGTTCGGTCAGGGCGCGCGCCTCGGGCAGACGGCCCTGCGTCAGCAACAGCCCCAGCGGCCCGGTGGCGCCGCCGGTCAGGCAGATCAGCCCTTCGGCATGGGCGGCCAGCTCGTCCGGCGTGACATGGGGCAGCGCGCCGCCCTCGCGCAGGTAAAGACATGAGGACAGCGCCATCAGGTTCAACCAGCCGGCCTCGTCCTGCGCCAGCAGCACCACCGGCGCAGTGACCCCGGCCTGCAGGCTGATCTGGCAGCCGATGATCGGCTGCACACCTGCATCCTGCGCCTTGACCGAGAATTCCAGCGCCGCGAACAACGCATTCGTATCGGTCAGCGCCACGGCGGGCATACCGTTCTGCGCCGCCAGATCGGCAAGCTTCCTGACCGGCACCGCGCCTTCCAGCAGCGAATGTTCGGAATGGGTGCGCAGGTGGATGAATCGGGGGCTGTCTTGCGGCATGGCCCTATCTAGGGGCGTTGCGGCGCCCGGCGCAATCGCCGGCGTGGGATTTCCACCGGGCCGGAACGGAAAGGGCGGCGCCTTCCCTGAGGAAAGCGCCGCCCGAATCCTGGCAAGGCAATCGGATCAGACCGCGCCCTGGATGAATTTCACCGCATCGCCGAAGGTCTGGATGGTCTCGGCGGCGTCATCGGGGATCTCGATGCCGAATTCTTCCTCGAAGGCCATGACCAGTTCCACGGTGTCCAGCGAATCGGCGCCGAGATCGTCGATGAACGAGGCGGTCTCCGTCACCTTCTCCTCATCGACACCCAGGTGCTCGACGACAATTTTCTTCACGCGATCAGCGATGTCGCTCATGTCTTTTCCTCGTTTTCGCGGGCGTCCGCCCAGAATGTTCCAGCAGGTGCCGGGCCGAGCCCAGGGCGGTTTCCCTGAAGCCTTGTTCGCGGGATATAGCACGGGGACGTGATCTTGCAACCCGCATAAACCATAATCAGATCATCGCCATGCCGCCGTTGACATGCAGTGTCGCGCCGGTGACATAGCCGGCCTCGACGCTGGAAAGATACAGCACCGCTGCGGCGATCTCGCTGGCGCGGCCCATGCGGCCGGCGGGGATCTGCGCCAGGATGCGGCCCCTCTGATCCTCGTTCAGCTTGTCGGTCATCGCCGTCTCGATGAATCCGGGCGCCACGCAGTTCACCGTGATCCCGCGCGAGGCGACCTCGCTCGCAAGGCTTTTCGACATGCCGACCAGGCCGGCCTTGGCAGCGGCATAATTGCCCTGCCCCGGGTTGCCCGTCACCCCCACCACCGAGGTGATGTTCACGATGCGACCCCAGCGCGCCTTCATCATGGTGCGCAACACAGCCCGGCACAGCCGGAAACTCGAGGTCAGGTTCACCTCCAGCACCTGCGCCCATTCCTCGTCGGACATGCGCATGAACAGGTTGTCGCGGGTGATCCCGGCATTGTTGACCAGGATATCGACGCTGCCCATGGCCGCGGCTGCCGCCTTGGGCAGCGCCTCGACCGCGCTCGCATCGCCCAGATTGGCGGTGACGACATGCGCCCGCGCGCCCAGCCGCCCGGCCAGGTCGCGCAGGGGCGCCTCGCGCGTCCCCGACAGCGCCACCGTGGCGCCGGCCGCGTGCAGCGCCTCGGCCACCGCACCGCCGATGCCGCCCGACGCGCCCGTCACCAGCGCGTTCTTGCCCGTCAGATCAAACATTTCCGACCTCGTTCCTTCAGTGTCCAGTTGTCCGGCGCGCATCCGCCCTGTCAGCTCTTCAGCGCCGCGATGTCGGCGGGTGCGCCGACATTCCTGACCACCGCCTCTTTCGAGATGCGCTTGATCATGCCCGAAAGCGCCTTGCCGGCGCCGATCTCCCAGAACTCGCCGACGCCGGCGGCGCTGAGGAACTCGACCGACTCGCGCCAGCGCACGGCGCCGGTCACCTGCTCGACCAGCAGGCGGCGGATGGCGCCCGGCTCGACCACCGGCTCGGCGCGGACATTGGCCACCACCGGCACGGCCGGGGCATGGATGTCGACCGCCGCCAGCGCCGAGGCCATGACCGCCGCCGCCGGCTGCATCAGCGCGCAGTGAAACGGCGCCGAGACCGGCAGCATCAGCGCCCGCTTGGCGCCGCGCGCCTTGGCCAGCGCGGCCGCGCGCTCGACCGCCGCCTTGTGCCCCGAGATCACCACCTGCGCCGGATCGTTGTCATTCGCCGCCTGACAGACCTCGCCCTCGGCGGCATCGCGGGCCAGTTGCTCGACTGCGGCCAGGTCAAGGCCGAGGATCGCGGCCATGGCACCCTGACCGACCGGCACCGCCTCCTGCATGGCCTGGCCGCGCAGCCGCAACAGCCGCGCGGTATCGGCCAGGCTCAGGGCGCCGGCGGCGCAAAGCGCGGAATATTCGCCCAGCGAATGCCCGGCGACGAAATCGGCGTCAGCGATGCCGAAACCCTCGGCCTCGAGCGCGCGCAGCGCCGCGATCGAGGTGGCCATCAGCGCCGGCTGCGCGTTCTGCGTCAGGGTCAGCGTCTCGATGTCGCCGGTCCAGACCAGATCCGACAGGCTTTCGCCCAGCGCCTCATCGACCTCGGCAAAGACCTCGCGCGCCGCCGGATAGATCTCGGCCAGGTCGCGCCCCATGCCGATGACCTGCGCGCCCTGTCCCGGAAATACGAATGCCCGCATCGCGGCTCCCCTTCTGTCCCATGTCCCTGCGACTGTCCTTGCAACAGGATTAGCCCGCGCCCGCGCGTCCCGCAACCGCGGCTCATCGCGGGATGACGATCTCGGCCCTAAGCCCACCCAGCCGCTCGCCCTCGCCCAGGCGCAGCTGGCCGCCATGGGCGCGGGCGATGTCGGCGGCGATGGACAGGCCCAGGCCCACGCCCTGGCCGCGGTTCTGGTTGCGCGCCGGATCGAGGCGCGTGAAGGGCTTCAGCGCCTCCTCGCGCCGCTCGGCCGGGATGCCGGGCCCGTCGTCCTCGACCGAGATGCGGAAATAGCTGGGCCCCAGCACCGCCTCAAGCTCGGCATGCTCGCCATAGCGCACGGCATTGCCGATCAGGTTCTCGACCGCGCGGCGCAGGCTGTCGGGGCGGAAGGTGGCATGCCCCTCGGCATCGCCCTCGACGGAATGCAGCCGCACTTTCTGCCCGCCGCGCTGCGCATCCGCGACAATGGCGCGGGCAAAATCCAGCGCAACCAGCGACTGCGGCGGCGCGTCCTGCGCCGCGTCACGGGCATGGTCCAGAAAGGCGTCGATCATGCGCGACATGGCCGCGACATCGCTTTCCAGCGCCGCGATCTCGTCGGCGTCGGGCGGATCGTCGGGGCTCAGCATCGACAGGCCCAGCCGCAGCCGGGTCAGCGGCGTGCGCAGATCGTGGCTGACGCCGGACAGCATCTGCTTGCGTTGCTCGCTCTGGCGCTCGATCCGGTTGCGCATCTCAAGAAAGGCGGTGCCGGCGCTGCGGATCTCGATGGCGCCGGCCGGGCGGTAGGGCACGATGCGGCCCTTGCCATATTCCTCGGAGGCGTGGGCCAGGCGCCGGATCGGGCGCAGCTGGTTGCGCAGGAACACCGTGGCGATCGCCGTCATCAGCAACGAGGTCAGGATCATCAGCACCAGCAGCTGATGCGGATTCGAGGCGCTGACGCGCGTGCGCTGAAACACCAGCTGGTAATCGCCCCAGCGCCCCCCCAGCGTCACGCGCACATCGCGGCGATGGCTCAGATCGACAGCCTTGACCGCCGGAATGCGCCCGTGCAGCCCGGCGATCACCACCCGCCCGGACAGGTCGTAAAAGGCCCGCCATTCGCGCGCCGGAACCGTCGCCGGCAGTTCCAGCCGCAGCCCCAGCGGCCCGGCCACCGCCTCGGCGCGGCGCCGCGCCGCGTCCGCGTCGGGGGCGGCATCGACCAGCGCGTCGATCAGCGCGACCTCGCGCGCCATGGCCGAGGTCATCTGCCGCGTCACGTCCTCGAAATGGCGCTGCAGGAACATGATGGTCACCACCACCGTCACCACCACCACCGGCAGGAACAGGATCAGCGCCGCGCGACCGTAAAGCCCGCGCGGCATCACATGTTTCAGCCAGTCGAAATTCATCGTAACGTCCCGCGACAGTTCCGGCTTTCAGGCCGCAAGCATCAGGTTAGCGCGATGACCCAGACCGAGAAAGCCCTGCGGGTGATTACCGCCGACAACCCCTCGCCCCTGACCGGGCCGGGCACCAACACCTTCCTTCTGGGCCGCGGGCAGGTGGCGGTCATCGACCCCGGCCCCGACCTTGCCGCGCATCGCGCCGCGATCCTGGCTGCCGGCGCCGGGCGCATCAGCCACATCTTCGTCACCCATGCGCATCTGGACCACTCCGCCGGCGCGCGGGCGCTGGCGCAGGCCACGGGCGCGCCGATCCTGGGCTTTGGCGCCGCCACCGAGGGGCGCTCGGCGCTGATGGCGCGGCTGGCGCTCAGTGGCGCGCTGGCCGGCGGCGAGGGCATCGACCCGGATTTCGTCCCCGACCTGACCCTAGCCGACGGCGCCGTGATCGAGACCGGGGACTGGCGCCTGCAGGCCCTGCACACGCCCGGCCATTTCGCCGGCCATCTCAGCTTTCGCCACGAGGACACGATCTTTTGCGGCGATGTGGTGATGGGCTGGTCCACCACGATCATCTCGCCACCCGACGGCGATCTGGCGGATTACTTCCGCACGCTCGAGCGGCTCGATGCGGCCGGCGCAGCGCGACTTTTGCCTGCGCACGGGCCGGCGATCACCGATCCCGCCGCACGCCTGGCCGAACTGGCCACCCATCGACACAGCCGCACCGCCGAGATCCTGGCCGCGCTGCAGCACGGCCCCGCCACGGCCGAATCCATCGCCCGCCGCATCTATGACGTGACCCCGGCGCTGATTCCGGCCGCGACCCGCAACGTGCTGGCGCATCTGATCGCCCTGTCGCAATCCGGCGCCGTCCGAACCCCCGGCCCGATCGCGGTGGACGCGATCTTTTCCCGCAGTTGAGCGCGGCTTTCCCCACTCGGGCAGAATCTCCCGCCACCCGTGAAAAAAAGCGCCAAGCCCTCTGGACGCCCCCAGAGGCGGTTGCTATACGGCCCCCGTGTTCCGGCGTAGCTCAGCGGTAGAGCAGTTGACTGTTAATCAATTGGTCGTAGGTTCGATCCCTACCGCCGGAGCC
>NZ_JBDHSP010000103.1:0-7380 GCF_039808215.1 Paracoccus sp. (in: a-proteobacteria) | reverse complement strand
AGGCCCAGCGCCCGGCGCAGATGGATTTCCTTGAAGGATTGCAGCCATGAGTTTCCACGGCCGCGTCAGCGGCACCAGGATCAAGCGCGCGCTGGGCGTGCAGGCCGCGCTGGAATGGGCGTTTCGGATCGAACAGGCGCAGCTGGAACTGCCCCTGCCCCCGGATATAACCGAGGAAGGTTTCGGCTTCGGCCTCGAATACGTTCTCCTCCAGCGTGCCGTGCTGGGCTGTAAGGTCGACGGCGGCCAGCACAAGATTGGCGGCTACACCCACGAGGATGCCGAGGTCATCGCCGCCACCGTCGCCGGGATCCCCGACAACCTCGGCGGCAAGCGCATGGCGATCCGCGTCGCCGAATTGGCCCGCGCCGGGCTGACCCCGGACTGGATGCCCGGCGCCGTCCCGCGCTGCGTTCCGACCATCGTCAAGCAGAACCAGCATGGCACGCATGCCGGGGCCATCGTCGTTGGCACCGAGCGGATCCGCGTACGTGGCGCGAGCGCACGGGCCACGTGGAAGACCATCGACATCCTCGCCTGCCCAGTCACCTTTTCTCCCCACCCGCGGCAGATTGAGGCGGCTAGGCGCGGCTATGACGACTGGTGGCAGGCGCTGGGCTGGGTGCGGGACGGGCTGATCGCAGGCGGGACGCTGCGGGAGGTCGAGGTGACAGGGGCGATGCCGAAGGCGCGGCCTTGGCTGAGGGTGCGTTCATCCGGGTAAGGGATGGCTATTGCCTTTTGGCACATAACGGCTATCTTGATGCCAAAGGAGAACGACCATGCAGTTCGCCACGGTCCAGCCCATCATCGCGCGCCCCGACCTTCCCGTCATCACCGACGAGGAAGCAGCAGCGCTGGCGCGCACCACCGTCAACCTGTTCCGCGCCTGGGGCCTGACGGATGGCGAGGCGCGCGTCCTCTTGGGCGACATGGCCCAGCGCACATGGGCGCGCTGGAAGGTTGGCGACATCGGGCGCATCGACCGTGATCTGCGCGCGCGGATGGCGATCCTGATGGGCATCCACAAGGCGCTGCGTTACCTCTTTACCGAACCTGCCCGCGGCTATGCGTGGATCCGCAAGCCCAGCACTGCCTTCGGTGGCCGCAGCGCGCTCGATGTAATGCTACGCGGAGAGATCACCGACCTGATCGACCTGCGCGCCTATCTGGATGCCGAACGGGGGGCCTGGTGAATGTGCCTCTCCGCCGCGTGACATGGCCGCGCACCGTCCGCATCATCCGATCCATCCACCCGCCCATCGACCTGTTCGAAGACATCGCCGACCCCGCCGATTGGGAGGCACTGGCCTCGGCCGAAGCCAAGTTCAACCCGCGCATCCGGGACAGCATCGGTGATCTGTCGAAGGTGCCGGTCGCGCGCCGCGTGACCGGGCCCGGCGCCAGCTGGGTCATGGCACCCTTTGTCCACTGCTCGCCCCTGCGGCCGGGGCGGTTCTCGGACGGCAGTTTCGGCCTCTACTATGCGGGCGACCGCACCGAAGTGGCCATCGCCGAAACCATCCATCACCACAGCCGCTTCATGCGCGCGACGAACGAGGCCCCGGGCTGGACGTCGCAGTTCCGCGAACTGATCGGGTCCGTCGATGCCGATCTGGACGACGCCACCGGCCGCGCCGACCTGCTGCATCCTGACGACTACCGCGCCTCGCATGTCCTCGGGGCCGAGCGGCGCGCGGCAGGGTCGAACGGCATCACCTGGCCCAGCATCCGCTACCCCGATGGTCAGTGCATCGCCGTCTTCTGGCCCGACGTGATCCCGATCCCCACCCAAGGCGCGCATTTCGCCTATCACTGGAACGGCGCAGCAGTGGATTTCGTCAGGCAGTTGGACAGCGGCGAGGTGTGGGAGGTGCGATGATCCAGTCAGGAGCAGGCAAGAGGTGGATTGGCGACCCACGAACCGCAGGCATCGCGCTGCCGACAATGCCCCAACTTTCAGGCGCTCGACCCAGAGCCCACGTAGAGCTCATCGCGACCCAGTCAAAAACCGACACCCCGGGGTCGATTAACTGCCCCTACGCGTTGCGCGGCCCAAGGAAACGGGCGAAGGTAACGCTTTGGAAGCCCGACACGAATCCCGCAGAGTGCGTTTGATTAACCTCAAGGAAAGACGGCGAAACAAATGGCCGCGATACATGACCTGTTGAACCAGATCACTGACCCCAAGCTGCGGGAACGCATCACGCGCGAATGGGAGGCCGCGACACGGCACAAGAAGTTCGGACTGGTCTTCGAACAACATCTGCCTGAGGTGGTTCCCATCTACAGCGCCAAGCCTCGGAAGGGTGACCTGGTCGCGAAGCGCTCCGGATCATTGAACGAGACCTGGCGTGTTCGACGGATTGAAGGCGGCACAGCACATCTGATGAAGCCGCAGCAGGCGGGTGAGAAGGAAAGCGCCGGGGAACGGATGACCCTGCCAACGGCCGAGTTGGTGGTGGTCAAGCAGTTCGGGGATCCGATCTTTCCGACCCTTGTGCCGATGGACGCTGTGCAAAACGGCCCTGCCGATGCGCCGTGGCACACGCTGATCGAGGCCGACAATTACCACGCACTGCAGCTTCTCGAGTACCTTTACGCAGGCAAGGTGGACTGCATCTATATCGATCCGCCCTACAATACCGGGGCGAAAGACTGGAAATACAATAACGACTATGTGGACGGGAACGATGCCTGGAGGCACAGCAAGTGGCTGTCCTTCATGGAAAAGCGGCTGCGTTTGGCAAAAAAGCTGCTCAAGCCTGATATTGGCGTTCTGATCTGCACCATTGATGAACATGAGGTTCATCATCTTGGAGTGTTGATTGCCGAGATTTTCCCATCTGCCTATCGGCAAATGGTGACGATCGTGATCAACCCCAAGGGCGTGACTCAAGGCAGATATTCACGTGTCGAAGAACACGCACTTTTTGCATTTGCGCCGGGAGCATTCGTTAAGGGAATCGGCGATGATTTGCTTAGCTTCCAAGGCGGGCGATCTAGCTCCGTGCGCAGTGTCAGATGGAAAGGGTTGCTTCGGTCCGGAACAAACGCGCGCAGGACAGATCGAAAGAACATGTTCTTTCCGATCCTTATTGACTTGGCACGCGGCGCCGTAATTGGCACGGGTGATGTCCTTCCGTTCGAGATTGAACCTGAAATTGGTAAGGTCAAGGATGGTTTCGCTGAAGCATGGCCAATTCGCACGGATGGCAGTTTGGGTAACTGGGGCGTTGGGCGAGAGACGCTGAATAAGCTAATCAAGAAGGGCTACGTGGCGGCCGGACGCCATGATCCAAAACGCAACACATATGGAATCACTTACCTAAGCGCCAAACCCCAGAAGCAGATCGACCAAGGCATTCTCGAAATCATCGAGTTTGACGAGTCGCGGAATCGGGTTTCGGTTCAATACAAGGAGGATAGGGAAAGACAGGTCAAGTCAGTTTGGCATCGCAGCGAACATGATGCAGGGGCCTATGGCTCCGACATGCTGCGCACGATCTTAGGAGCCAGCGCCTTTACGTTTCCAAAGTCTCTTTACGCGGTCAAAGACGCAATCGCCTCTGTGACCCGAGACAACCCAAATGCGCTAATTGTGGATTTTTTTGCGGGTAGCGGAACCACCCTAAATGCAGTCAGCCTACTCAATTCGGTCGATGGGGGTAGCCGTCGCTGCATTATTGTGACGAACAACGAGGTCTCAGTCGAAGATGCTCAGCAGTTGACTGCAAGTGGGCATCACCCCGGCGACTCTGTTTGGGAAGAAAAGGGGATTTGCAGGTCCGTCACATGGATGCGCTCTAAGTTCACAACCTTGGGCCATCGGGGTGACGGCACCGAGTTGACCGGAGAATATCTTACAGGGCGAATTATCGAGCGTGAGAAGCGCCGAAATTTTCGACATGCGGCATTTGTTATCCCGGAAGACTTCCGAGTTCCTGCGAGCCTCTCCTCGACCGACTTGAAGAAGGCAGAAAAGAAAGTCGAAAAGAAGAAGCTGGCCTTTGTCAGCATGATCGATGCTTTGCCGCAGAACAGCGTCACGCCAGGTTGCCGGTTCGTCGTGTCAGAGGATCACAAGGCATCCGTCCTGTTCGACCCGGACGCCGCCGCCGAATGGCTGGAAGCCTTGGAGGAACAGGACCACATCAGCGACTTTTACATCGTCGCCGAGGATGAGAAGCAGTTCAAATCGCTCAAGGCCCAAGTGGACGACCTGCTCGGCCCGTTGATCGTCCAAGAAGAAGAAAAACGCCCGATGTCGGCGGGGTTCCCTGCGAACGTTGCATATTTCAAGCTCGACTTCCTCGACAAGGACCGGGTGGAGCTTGGTGCGGCCTTCAGGGAAATCCTGCCTCTTCTGTGGATGAAGTCGGGGGCTATAGGCCCGTCGCCTACCTTGCCTGAAGGCCCCTTGCCAGATGTCTTCGTCCCGGAAGGCAGCCCGTTCGCCGTCTTGCTGAATGAGACACGCGTGACGGCTTTCCGCGAAACGCTGCTGGCCAGGGAAGCATTGCGGCATGTCTACGTCGTGACGGACGCAGAAGACGCCTTCCGAGCGATTTCAGGGGAACTGCGCAGCGCCTTGATCGCCCGCAACCCGGACGTCGAGTTTGTTCAGCTCTACCGGGACTACCTTGTGAACTTTACAATCAATACGCGGGCGGAAGATGCCGCTGCTGGCATCGGGGGCGTCGCATGAAGATTGAACTGTTCGATTTCCAGAAGGATGCCCTGCACAACCTTCGAAAGCGGCTGATGCTGGCCCGTCCCGCGGCGTCGCCTGAAGCCCCGCAGGCCATCACACTGTCCGCGCCCACAGGAAGCGGCAAGACGATCATCATGACGGCCTTGTTCGAGGCGATCCTCGACCAGCCCGACGAACAGCTGGACTGGCCGCTGGATTGGGTACCCCAGCCGGATGCGGTCATCCTCTGGGTGTCGGACATGCCCGAGCTGAATGAGCAGACGAAGCTCAAGATCGAACGTCAGTCCGACAAGGTCTACCGGGTCGGGCAGCTGGAGGTGATCACAGCCAGCTTCGACGAAGAGCGCCTGGCCGGTGGCAAGATCTATTTCATCAACACCCAAAAGCTGGCCAGCGACCGGCTGCTCACGACCGTCGGCGATGGGCGCAGCTATTCTATCTGGACAACGCTGACGAACACCGCGCGCGCGATCCCGGAAAGGTTCTATGTGGCGATCGATGAAGCCCATCGTGGGATGACCACTGGCAAGGGCAGCGCAACGGCACAAACGATCATTCAGCAGTTCATCAAAGGCAACAAGGAAACCGGCCTGGTGAAGATGCCGCTGATCATTGGCGTCTCTGCAACCCCCAAGCGTTTCAACGAGCTGCTGGCTGACACCGACCACACCCAGCACAAGGTACCAGTGCCAGTCGAGGATGTGAAAAAGTCCGGACTGATCAAGGAGCGTGTCCTAATCCACCACCCCGCCAACCCGACGAATGCCGAAATGGGCATCCTTGAAGAGGCGGCACGGCGATGGCAGGTCATGACCGACCAATGGGCGTCCTACTGCAAGGACGAGGGCGAAAGACCTGTGCGACCCATTCTCGTCATCCAGATTGAAGATGGCGCACCCACCCGAACCAACCTGGCGGACGCGATCAAGGCGGTTGAAGATGGCATTGGCCGTCCCCTTCGGGATTCCGAGCTCGCGCATGCATTGATGGATAAAGGGGGCCTGAAGGTCGGCGACCGCGCAATCCGCTACATCGATCCTTCTCGCATCGACGACGACGCAGACGTCTCGGTGGTATTCTTCAAGATGGCGCTTTCTACCGGATGGGATTGCCCACGGGCAGAAGTCATGATGTCTTTCCGTAGCGCGCAGGACCACACCTACATCGCACAGCTTCTCGGGCGCATGGTTCGGACGCCTTTGGCGCGCAGGATCGAAAGCACGGCCGAGCTGAACGACGTCCACCTTTATCTGCCTCATTTCAATGCAGCGGCGGTCGAGCAGGTCATCACAGCACTACAAACTAGCGACGATATCGTTCCTGCCGAGACAGGAGAGGGGACGAAGCTTGTCACCCTGCACCGTCGACCCGGCACCGAGAGTATTTTCGAGGCTATCGAGGCAGTCGAGCTCGTCACCTATCGCGTGAACGCTGTTCGGGCTCAGAGCGACATCCGGCGTTACCAGGCGATAGCAAGCCGACTAACGATGGATGGGATCGACCCGAATGCCTGGGATGATGCCAAAGCTGACGCCGTGTCATGGATCGGCGAGCAGGTTGCCGTGTTGAAAGCATCTGGCGACTTCGAGAAGGCGCGCAAGTCCCTCACAAAGGTTGGCTTGCGCACGGTCATGGTCACGGGCGTGACCGGAATGGCGGAAGGCCAAGAGGACTACACCGTTGACGTGTCAGATCTCGATGTCGACCGGCAGTTTGAAGACGCAGGTCGCACCTTAGGACAAGGGTATGGCCTCCACCAGCTTTACCGAAAGGCAAACGCGGAACGTGACGGTCAGGAGGTGAAACTGGAAGCAATCATCGTGGCTGCATCTGCGGCAGCGCGCTCTGCGTTGGAGAACAAGTCGAAGGCTAAGTTTGAAGCGCTCTATGACGCACACCGACATGCGATTTCCAAACTTACCGAACAGGTGCGCGCCGGGTACGACAAGCTGAAATCAGCGTCTTCCACCCCCTCAAGCACACCTTGGCGGCTGCAGGACACCATTGATTTTCGCCGCGACACCACGGAACCCACCTGGAGCCATCACCTCTATGTCGAAGATGATGGATCGTTCCGCACAACCCTGAACCCTTGGGAAGCTGATGTCCTGAAGCTTGAAATGGGTCGAGATGACTTCGTTGGATGGCTGCGAAATCTCGACAGGAAGCCCTGGTCTCTTGAGATCCCCTACCAGGTGAGCGGAACTTGGAAACCGATGTTCCCCGATATGCTGATCGTGAGGAGCAAGGGCGCGGATTTCGTTTTCGACATTCTGGAGCCGCATGACGACAGTCGCGCTGATAACCTGTACAAAGCGCAGGGACTTGCCGAGTTTGCCGAAAAGCATGGCGACCGCTTTACTCGAATTCAGCTTATCCGAAAGAAAGGTGATGGCTTCGTTAGGTTGGAGCTGAATAGAACTGCCGTAAGGTCCCGCGTCCGACAGGCAGCGTCCAACCCTGCAATTGACGCAATCTTTGATGAGTTGGGGATGGTCTAGACATGCTGTCGGAGCGGCTTGTTTCTGGTACGTCAAACTGATCGAGCTGCACTCTCAAAGTCGAAGCGCACGTAAAGACGAAGGATTCGCCCCCCTCCTCTGGTTCCTCCCCGGCCCCGAACGTATGCGGGGGGGCGCAGCGCGGCGGTTCGCTAGCGTGAGGCA
>NZ_JBDHSP010000102.1:0-7452 GCF_039808215.1 Paracoccus sp. (in: a-proteobacteria) | reverse complement strand
GCCTTTTCCTTGCAGATTGAGCAGATTCTTCGGGTTGCGAGTTGGTAGCCCTCGGTTCCGAGGCCGGCGAGGACGCCGTCGGCGCGCAGGCTGACGTAGGAATGGTGGCGGAAGGTCTCGCGCTTGTGCACGTTCGAGATGTGGCATTCGATCACCGGGCCCTCGAAGGTGTTCAGCGCGTCGAGGATCGCCACCGAGGTATGGGTGAAGGCGCCGGGGTTGATGATGATGCCGCAGGCGGCGTGGCGCGCCTCGTGGATGGTGTCGATCACCACGCCTTCGTGGTTGGACTGGAACAGCCTGACCTGAAAGCCCTGCTCGGCGGCGACGCGGGCGCAGCTCGCCTCGATGTCGGCCAGGGTGTCGCGGCCATAGATCTCGGGCTGGCGCTGGCCCAGCAGGTTCAGGTTCGGCCCGTTCAGGATGTAGATCAGTTTCGACATGCCGTGGTTTTCCTTGTGGTTCAGGGGTGATCGTGCTCGGCCCAATGCGCCTCGTAGTCGCGCGACTGCGCCAGGATGCGCGCCGCGGCATTGCCGCCGCCGAAGCCGGCATAGCTGCCGCGCCGCTCGACCAGTTCGAAGAACACCCCGTCGATGGCGCGGGTATAGAGCTGCAGACAGCTGCCCTGGGCGTCCTGGTCGTAAAACAGCCCCGCCGCCGCCAGCCGCCCGGCCAGGCCCTCGGGCAGGTCGAAGCGCAGCATCAGGTCGGCGTGGTAATTGGCCGGCGGCTGCAGCACCAGGGCGCGGTCGATGCCGGCGGCCAGGTCAAGCAGCCCGGTGCAGGCGAAGGCCACATGATGGATGGGCGCGGCGCTGCCCTGGCCGATGAAGCGCCTGGTCATCGTGCTTTCGCCGCGCGCGGCATTGAGGTTCAGCGCAAACTGCCCCTGGCTGTTGCGCAGCACATGGCTGTAGACGGCGCCGCGCGGGTCCAGCACCTCGTGGCGCGCCACCGGCTGGAAGTTCAGCGCCGCGCGCCAGTAAAGCAGCCCCGACAGCAGCGCGCGCATCTGGAAGGCCTGCGCGACATGGTCGATGGCCTGCACCGGCGCCGGGTCCGGCGGGACCTGGCCCTGGGGCTGCAGCCCGCGGGCGAAGGCGCCGCGCACCAGCGGCTGGCGGTCGAGATAGATGTGGATGTCCGAGGGCCCGTGCAGGCAGGCAAGGCCGAAGGGGTTGAAGCGGTGCGCCGGGCCCGCGGCCTCGCTGCGGTCGCCGCGCGGATCGGCGATGCGGCGCAGGCGCTCGGGGTCGGGCACGGTCAGGCCCAGGCCGGCGACGCACAGCTGCGCCGCGCTGCCGCTGGGCTTGCCCAGGACGATGCCCAGATCGCCCTGCCGGAACAGGCGCTGGCGGCCGTCGGCGCTGCGGCCGGTCTCGGCAAAGCCAAGCGCCGCGATCACCTGCGCCGCCATCTCGGCGCTTCTGCCCGCCGCCTCGAGATGCAGGAAATCGGGCGGGCCGACCAGTTCGGCGCCGACATTGCGCCCCTCGGCCTCGGCCTCGGTCAGCAGCAGGGCGCGCATGGCGTCATCGGCCATCACCCCCGCCGGCAGCCCGCGCTCATTGGCGTCGAAGACCTCGATCGAGAACGGCCCGCCATAGCCCGCGCCGCGCAGCGCCGCCATGAAGCCGCCAAGCGGCAGCACCCCCTGCCCGGGCAGCACGCGATTGGCGTGGCGCAGCCGGGCGATGTCGATGCGGCGCATGCTGGCGTCGCACAGATGCACGAGAAAGATGCGCGCCGGGTCGATGCGGCGCAGCGCCTCGCGGTCGTCGCCGGCGGCGAAATGGTGGATGCTGCCGATCACCAGCCCAAGATTGTCGCGCCCGGCGGCGCCGACCAGTTCCCAGCCCTGCAGCGGCGTGCGGCAGTGGCGGCTGACCGCCAGCGGCTCATAGCCCAGCCTCAGGCCGCGCGCCGCCGCCATGTCGGCCAGTTCCGCCAGATCGGCGCTGGCGCGGCCGGGGTCGGGATCGGTCTCGGGCAGGGTATTGGCGCAGACCACCAGCATCGGCGCGCCAAGCGCCAGGGCGAAATCCATGAAGCGCGCGGCGCGGCGAAAGGCGGCGGCGCGGGCCTCGCCCGCAAGCCCCTCGACATCGCGCAGCGACTGCAGCGCGGCGATGCGGATGCCCGCGGCCCGGGCGATGGCCGCGACATCGCCGGGGCCGCCGTCAAAGCCCACCATGTCCTCGCGGAAGATCTCGATACCGTCGAAACCCGCGCGCGCCGCGGCGTCGATCTTGTCGTAGAGATGGCCCGAGAACGACAGTGATGAGATGAGCCGCATCGAAAACCCCCTGGCCGCCTGCGCGCGGATGCTAGGGTGCCCCGGCCGGGCTTGTCCAGCCGGGGCGCGCCGGTGTCAGTCGGTGGCGACATGGCCGACATCGCGGCCCGGCGAATAGATGTCGAGGATGTTCCAGTGCCCCGAGGTGGGCGTCGGATTGTTGATCATCGCGACATCGATCACCGTCGGCCGCCCCGAGGCGATGGCCGCCTCGAGCGCGGGCCTGAAGCCGGCCGCCGATTCGATCCGCACGCCCTCGCAGCCATAGGCGCGGGCGATGGCGGCGTAATCGGGGGTCTGCTCGGCCGGGCTTGCCGCGCGTTCGAAGGTGGTGCCGAAGGTCAGGCCGTAATGCGCCTTCTGCAGCCCGGCGATGGTGCCGAAGGCGTTGTTGTTCATCACCACCCAGATCACCGCCAGCCCCTCGGCCGCGGCCGTGGCAAGGACTGCCGGGTTCTGGCCGAAACCGCCGTCGCCCACCAGGCTGATCACCACCCGCCCCGGCGCCGCGATCTTGGCGCCGATCGCCGCCGGCGGGCCAAAGCCCATGGTGGCGAATCCGCCCGGGATCAGGATCGAGCCCGGCGTGTGGATGGCGAATTGCTGCGCCACGCCGTTCTTGTTCCAGCCCACGTCCGAGGTCAGGATCGCATCGCGCGGCATGGCGGCGCGCAGATCGGCCAGGATGCGTTCGGGCATCATCGGGAAGGCGTCCGAGGTCTGCATCGCGCGGTTGGCCTGCGCGAAATCCTTGCGGGTCTGCGCGATCTTCGCCGCCATGCCGCCATCCTTGCGCCCCGCGGGCAGCATCTCGCGCGCCACCCGGTTCAGCACCCTGAGCGCCGAGCGCAGGTCCGCCACCACGCCCAGATCGACGGGATAGTTGCGGCCGATCTCCTGCGGCTCGATGTCGACATGGATCAGCTTCGTCTTTCCCTCGCCGATGTCGAAAGTGTATTCGGGATACCAGCTCGAGCTGTCGGCCTCCTTGAAGCGGCTCCCCAGCGCGATGATCCAGTCGGCGCCCAGCGTCGTCTCATTGGTGAACTTCGCCCCCCAGAAGCCGGTCATGCCCAGCACCAGCGGGTGGTCGTCGTCGATGCAGCCCTTGCCCATCAGCGAATAGGCGACCGGGATCTGCATGTGATCGACAAAATCGCGCAGCTCGTCCCAGGCGCGCGCCAGCGCCACGCCGCCGCCGGCATAGATCACCGGGCGCTGCGCAGCCGCCAGACGCTCGATGATCGCCCGCGCCGTCTCGTCGTCGATCGAGGGCCGGGTCAGCACCTTGGCATTGGCGCGGGTGCGCGCCCAGAGGCTGGTTTCCACCTCGGTCGAGAAGAAATCCATCGGCACATTGACCAGCACCGGCCCGGGCTGGCCCGATTCCGCCAGGGCAAAGGCTTTCTCCATGATCTCGGGCAAAAGCTCCGGCGTGTCGACGCGCCAGGCGCGCTTCACGAAGGGGCGGTAGATCTCGTATTGCGCCGCGTCCGCGTGCAGGTTCACCTCCTGATGCGGATGCTTGCCATAGTAATAGCTGGGGATGTCGCCGGCGATCACCACCATCGGGATGCAGTCGAGCGCCGCATTGGCCACCCCGGTCGCCGCGTTGGTCAGCCCCGGCGACAGATGCGACAGCACCACCGAGGCACGCCCGGTCACCCGGGCATAGCCGTCGGCCGCATGGGCGCTGATCTGTTCGTGGCGCACGTTGACAAAGTTCAGCCGGCTGTTGGCCATGGCGGCCAGCACGGCGATATTGGTGTGGCCGCACAGGCCGAACACATGTTCGACCCCGCGATCCTCGAGATAGCGCACCAGCTGGCGGGCGTTCTGTTCGCGTGCCATCACATCACCTCGGTATTGTAGAACTCGCCGAACAGTTCGGCATCGGAGGGGCGGTCGGAGGCGATCGGCCGCGCCACCCAGGTCACGTTCATGTAATGCTTGAGGCTGACGTTCTCGTTGGTGATATTGCCGCCCCAGATGCCGCAGCCGAGCGAGCTGGTCATCGGCATGCCGTTCTCGAAACTGCCGGCATTGGCCTTGGACTGCGGCTGGCGCACCATCATGCGGCTGACCGGCGCCACCGCCGCCAGCCGGGCGATATGGTCGTCGTCGAAACTGTAGATGCCGCAGCTGTGGCCCTTGCCGCCGACCTCATAGATGGCGCGCACCTTGTCCAGCGCGTCGTCAAAGCCGTGATAGCGGTAAAGCGCCATCACCACGCACAGCTTCTCGCCAGAGAATCTGTGCTCGCGGCCGATCCCCTCCTGCTCGACCATGATGAACTTGCGGTCCTCGGGGATGGCAAAGCCGGCGATCTCGGCGATGGTCTGGGCCCTGACCGCGACGGTGTTGATGGTGCGCGCGCCCTTGGCGTCCCACATGGCCTTTTCCAGCAGGGCCTTTTCCTGCGGGCTGCACAGATGGCCGCCCTCGGCCACCAGGGCTGCGCGCATCTTCTCGTAGATGCGGTCGTCGATCAGCAGGTTGCCGTCGGCCGAGCAGCCCGAGCCGTAATCCGAGGTCTTGGAAATGCGGCTGTTCATCGCGGCTTCGGCAATGTCGGCGGTCTCGTCGATGACCATGGTCGAATTGCCGGCGCCCACGCCATAGGCGGGCTTGCCCGAGGAATAGGCGGCCTTGACCATCGGCTTGCCCCCCGTCGCCAGCGTCAGGTCGCATTGCGCCATCAATTCGTTGGTCAGCGGGATCGAGGGCCGCTCGACGCATTGGAACAGGTCGCGCGGCGCGCCGAGCTTGGCCAGCGTCTCGCGCATGACGCGGACCATCTCGTTCGTGGTGGCCTTGGCGCGGGGGTGCGGCGAAAAGATCACCGCGTCCTTGCACTTGATCGCATAGATGCCGGTCACCGGCGGGGTCAGTTCCGGGTTCGTGGTCGGGATCAGGCTGGCGATGACCCCGGCGGGCTTGGCATATTTGGTGATGCCCCTGGCCTCGTCATGCTCGATCACGCCCACGGATTTGCCGCGCAGCGCGTCGCGCAGCACGCCCAGCACCTTGAAGCGCTTGCCGGCGCGGCCCTCGCGGTCGCCGATGCCGCTTTCGTCCACACCCATCTGGGCGATGCGCAGGAAGGTCTTTTCATTGCCGCAGGCCCAGCCCAGCGCCTGCGCCAGCCGGTCCACCTGCGCCTGGTCGTAATCCCTGATCTCCTCCATCGCCTTGCGGGCGCGGGCGACCATGTCGGCGACCAGCTGCCGTTCCTGCGGGGTGATCTCACGTTCGGCCATGGGGTTCTCCTCCTTCGATGGGTGTTGGCGTCAGCCGCGGGTGCCGGTGCGGACCGGGGCGGCATCGGGTTCAAAGACGGACCGCGCCGCCTCGAGGCAGCGCCGGGCGTGGCCCTCGCGGCCGAGTTCGGCGATGCGCGCGGCATTGGGCAGTTCGATCGACAGCGCCGCATCGGGAAAGCGGGCGCGGAAGGGTGCGAAATCCACCACGCCCTCGCCGGGGTAAAGCCGGCCCTCGCGGGCGATGGCGCGCATCTGGGCGCGGGTGCCGGTGCCCCGGGCGGGCGCGTCGCAGACATGCAGCATCGGCACCCATTGCGGCGGCACACCGTCAAGATCGGCCGCGGTCGCGTGGCTCAGGTGATAGTAAAGCGTGTCGATCAGCACCGCGGCATTCGCCCGGCCGGCGGCGCGGATGATGGTCAGCGCCTCGGCCAGGTTGATCAGCCGCGAAAACGACGGGAACTCCAGGCTGACGGTCATGCCATAGCCGCCGGCCAGGTCGCACAGGTCGCCGAAGAAATCCGTGACATAGGCATCGTCGTCGATGCCCCGCGTCCAGGCCGAGGAAATCAGCTGCCGCGCCCCCAGTTCCGCGCCGGCGGCGATGGCGCGCTCATAGCCTTTCGGGGTCTCGTCCGACAGGATGCGCGCCAGTTCGATGTCGTGGCAGGCAATGCCGGTTTCCTGCATGGCCCTGCGGGTGGCGGCCAGCACCTCGGGCGCCAGCGGGTCGCAATCGGGCTCTCCGGCCACGCCCATGGCGATCAGGCGCAGGCCGACCGCGTCATAGCCCGCGGCATGGGCGATGCGCACCTGCTGTTCCGGCGTGACGCCGGGCACGGTCAGATAGGCCAGCGAATAGGTCCTGCTCATGCCTCGGTCTCCTGCGGTTGCGTGACATGGGCCATCTTGCCCGGCAGTTGCCGGCCCAGCCGCGCCTCAAGCCCATGCGTCAGCGCCGTCAGCGCCCGCCAGTCGATGCCGGTGGCCAGGCCCATCTCGGACAGCGCGAAAACCGTGTCCTCGGTGGCGATATTGCCGGTGGCCTTCGGGATGAACGGGCAGCCGCCCAGGCCGCCCAGCGCCGCGTCGAAGATGCGCACCCCGGCCAGAAGCCCGGCCAGCATATTGGCCAGCCCCAGGCCGCGGGTGTCGTGCAGATGCAGCGACAGCCGCGCCTGCCCGCCCTCCCCGGCCACCGCCGCGGCGACCTGGCGGCAAAGATCGTGCACCAGCCGCGGATTGGCCAGGCCGGCGGTGTCGGCCAGGTTGATCTCCTGCACCCCCAGCCGGGCATAGCGCCGGGCGATGTCCAGCACCCGCCCCGCCTCGATGCGCCCCTCGAAGCCGCAGCCCAGCGCCGACTGGATGCCGGCGCGCACCTGGATGCCCGCGGCCAGAGCCGCCTCGATGGTGGGCAGCATGTCGGCCAGAGCCGCATCCGTGCCGCGCCCGACATTCCTGCGCGAGTGCGTCTCGCTGGCCGAGACCGACATCGACAGATGCGCCACCCCGACCGCCAGCGCGCGGTCAAGCCCGCGCCGGTTCAGGATCAGCGCGGTATAGGTCACCCCCGGCCGGCGCCGGATGCGCTGAAACAGCGCGTCGGTGTCGGCCATCTGCGGCACCCGCTCGGGGTTCACGAAGGATCCGACCTGGATGCGGCGCAGCCCGGCCGCCTCGAGCCCGGCGATCAGCGCCAGCTTCTCCTCGGTGGCCAGGATCGTCTTCTCGTTCTGCAGACCGTCGCGCAGAACCTCGTCCTCGATCAGGACATCCCCGGTGAAACTCAGCATCGGCATCTCCGCTGTGAACAGGTTCAGAATAAGGCCGCGCAACCATTACGTCGAATGCCGATAACCGCCATCAGGATAACAACGTGTTACTCAA
>NZ_JBDHSP010000101.1:0-7544 GCF_039808215.1 Paracoccus sp. (in: a-proteobacteria) | reverse complement strand
GTAATGCCTTGATTTTGCATATGCTGGATACTCAAGCAGGCTCAAAATGCCCGCGGAACTGTCGAACTTCGGGGGTCCGGTGCTATCACCTGGGGCGTGAGCCTGCCGCATCCAGGGTTCTTCGAGCGCGGGTGATCCAGCCTGCAACAGGGCGGCACCCACTACCACGTCGATAGGGCGGATGACGCTGAGCATCCTCCTCTCCTTCGTCAACCTTGTGGCTATTGTCCTGACTATACCCGCGAATCCGCTATTCAACTCGGTTTCGGCAGGGCGCAATGGCAGATGCCCATCACATCTGCGGGGCTGTCATGGCCTTACTACCGAAGACGGGATGAAAGTGATGTCGGTCACATCCGCGATGAAGAACGGGAAATAGGCATCGGTGCCGAATTGATTGTCCGCCTCGACATGGGTGGGAAGTTGAAAGCCGCCGAAGTCCCGGAACTCGGAGAGGTGGCCGCCGAACGGCTGCAATCGCCAAGTCTTGTCGGGGTTGGCATCGCTCCAGCGCGGGATTACGACCGTGACCGGCCGGCCCTCGGCATCGACCGTCACGTCAACCGACTGCGCGATCCCGTTATGGGTGACGGTCACCCGGGCGGTCGTGTCATCCACCGCTTTCCAGACCACGCCGGGGCGGGGCAACAAGGCGGCGGGTGTCCAGAAGACCGCCTCGCCCACATGGCGCCCGAAAGCCGAGCGCCAGTGATCCCCGGTCCCGCCGGCCCGCGCCACGGGGATCAGCCCCATGAGCCAGAAGCGCGTCCAGCTTTCGTCACCCACGGCGCCGTCCGAGCCGGAGATGCGCATCACCCCGCGCCGTGCCGACATGCTCCAGACGAACCCTTCGGGCGAGGCCAGAACCTGCTGCGCGGTCATCGCCATGTAGTCGGGCGCCTCTCTGATCCCGAGGCTGAACTGGCCGGTCATCGTGATCCGCGCCACGGTAAATAGCGGCGTGCCGCGACGGATGCTGAAGCGGAAATAGCGTTGCGCCGGCTCGGGCAGGCCTGCGACCATCGCCGCATCGAAGTTGTCAAGGCGGGCGGGCTGTATCGCCGCCAGAGCCGCGCCTGCCCGTCGTTCGGCCCGAATGTCGGACAGGCGCCAGACCCAGAGCGCCGCAATCGCCACCAGAATGCAGATGCTGGAAATCAGGATCACGCTTTTCATCCGCATCGCCCCTCTGTCGACAGATATCCCCTTGTCAAGCCTAGTCACCGAGCATGCCGCTGAACCGTGGCGGCCCGATAATCAAGCCTGCAAGAGCGCGTGGCGATCAGTGGCTTCTGACAGGGACGTGAGCCTGCCGCATCCGGGGTTCTTCGAGCGCGGGCGAACCCAGTCCGCAACCGCGAGTCCTGACCCTACCACGTCCGTGCCATGCTCCGTGTCATCCAGTCCTGGCCAGCATAGCCGATGGCATGGATCAGAACCTCCCGCCTGTCATCGTCAACCGTGAAGACGACAACCCCTTTGCGCCCCGCCGGGATGGCCCGCAGGCCCAAAGCGATCTCGTTGCGCAGGCTACCTTTGTGCGGGGTTCCTTGCAGGCTGGCGATCACGTTCTCGATCTCTGCCAGCTTGCGCCCTGCGGAAGCTGGCCCTGCGTAATCGGAAATCAGCCGGGCGATTGCCGCCAGATCGTCCGAGACCGCCGGATGAAGGCGGATGCGGTAGATCATGCGCCGCGAGCGGCCGCGATGACGGCACGGGCCGCAGCGAAAGCATCTTCGGCATCGACATAATCTTCGAGCGGCGTCCGCATGCGATCGCGGATCACGTCCGCCATTGCTGCAAGTGTCAGATCACGCTCTTCCTCGTCGCGGATCATCTGTTCGAGCGCGGCCGCGACGACGGCGCTTTGCGAGGCAAACATGCCTTCGCCAACCCGCTCGGTCAGGAAGCGATGATGGCGATCGGTAAAGCTGAGGGTCGTCTTGACGGTCATGCGCATGCTCCGGGTATGACTTGATCATCTAATATGGAGCAATCGTTCGTTCAAGCACTTGTCGTCGGGTGTGCATGACTTTGCGCCACTTGCACACAGAGGAAGTCCGCGCATGACGCGCGTGCTGATCTGATCCGATTGCCGAGCCAGGGGATCGACGGGCCATGCGGCCCGCTCACCCCTGCCCCGCAGGCTTTTCCGTTTCATCTGTCCGCCACGCATCCCCTGCCGGGCCGGTCAAGGGCAAGCGCCGCCTTTGGCGTCGTCGTCCAGGCGGGCCGTGTCCTCGCCCTTCGGGCTGCGGGCCGCACCACCCCGCCTTCCCGACCCCCTGACAGTCCCGGCCGGGGCCACGGGCAGGGCTGCGCCCTCCCGTTCTGCCCTTCGGAAAGCACGGGGCTTTCCAAGGTCAGAAAGGAAGGTCTCGCCCATCGGCGGAAAGGGGCCACGAGAGCCCGCCGCCAGTCGCAAGGAAGGAGACGGGCAATGCTCTGCAACTATTCGGCGCTGACGCGCAATGATGGCCACTGGCTGATCCAATGGGCCGCGTGGGATGTGCAACTCGACAAATATCTCGGCACTTTCACCACGGACGAAATCCGCGAGAAGGCGGCGACGGACCCTGCATGGGTGAGCATCATCCAGTATCAGCGCACCGGCACCCGCCTTGATCGGACCGAGCGCATCCGGGCCTTCAACGGGTTGGCCGGAAAGGACACGATCCTTGATTTTCATGGTTTTGTCGTGTCGCCGGTGCGCATCGAGGATGGGCAGGTCGAAGTGTGCCGGCCCGGCGAGCATACCGTCTGGTCGATCTACGGCTGGTATCAGGACGAGGAAAACGACCGTTCCGGCTGGTTGCTGGTCCATGACGACGAAGGCGGCGACCTCGGGCGCAAGCTGGCGGAAATCATCGACCTGACCGAGGCGCGCGTCGAGTATCGCGACCCCGATCATGCCTGCGCGAACACCACGCTTGCTGCACTTTCCGAACTGCTGGCCGCGCGCATCCTCGACGACATGCTTGACGGTGCCGCGTCAGACAGGACGGGCGATCACCCGCTGTCCGAGCTGCGCAAGCACGTCCGCGAAGCCATCGAAATCCGCGCGGGGAGGAACTGACATGGGCTGGCTCTTTTATTCCACCCCTGCCTGCATCCGCGACGAGATCGCCCGGATATGCACCTGGAAGAATGATGATGGACGGGGCTATCCCGTCCTCATCAGCAAGCAGGGCAGCACATGGTATGCGGCTGTTCGCAGCGAACCCGCAGGCGGGTGCCGTAAGGACGGGCTGGACGGCACGGGGTCATTCAAGACCGATGCCACCGGCGGTTATACCTTCGGCGCCGTGTTCCTGACCCGCAGATCGGGCAGCGAATGGGGCTACAAGGACATGGACGAGACCATGGGGCCGAACGAATCCGACGCGCCGGCGAAGCTGCTCGGCCTGCTGTCGCCCACGACCAGCGAATATGCTCTCGACTGGCGCGAGCGTTGTCGCCGGAACGCGGCACGCGAGGCGCGGCCCTTGAAGGAAGGCGACGTGATCCGCTTTGAGGAACCCTTGCGCTTCACGGACGGCACCGAGCATCAGACCTTCCGCGTCACGCTGGAGCTTCTGCCCGGAGCGAAGCGCCGCCGCATGGCTTTCATCTCGACCGAGACCGGCGGGCGTTACCGCATCAGCGCCATCAAAAGCCGCAACTGGACCCGCATCTGACCGGCCCGGCCCGCGCGCCACAAGGCGCGCGCGGCCTCGCCGTGCCCGAGGATTTCACCATGAACATTCACGACCGCACCACCCCGACGAGGGGCGGGGCACTGGTTGCCCCTGCCAATATCCACGCCATCTGCAATGCGCGCGATGCTGCACTTGCGCAGATGAAGCATGCCGCCGCTGCTTTGCAGGAGGCGTTCGCCCTTGCTGTCGCTGCCAACGACACCGCGCGCATTGCACATGGCGGCTGGCACTCGCCGCGCACCGACAGGCGCGAACAAGAACACCGCGACCGGCTGTTTCCCGGAGATTTCGGCCCCAAGGCCAGCATCGAGGCGTTCCGTGCCAATCTCGATGCCGCCATCTGGACACGGTTGCTCGAAGAAAGCGGTATGCGTCGGATCATGGACGCCAAGGAGCGCGACGACATGGACATGGCGTTGCGCGGCGATGTGCCGCCCGCCACCATTGAGAACATCGACGCGACCGTGGCCCGTCTGCTTGGCGACTCTGAGCTGATCTTTCGGCGCGGCATCGCCCGTGCCTTCGCGGGCCTCGACCGTCGCTTCAAGTCCCATGACGGCTTCAAGGTGGGCAGCCGGATCATCCTGACCCATGTGTTCACCGATTACGGCGGTTTCAGCTATGGCGGCATCCGGGCAACCCTTTACGACATAGAGCGGGCCTTCGCTGTTCTCGATCATGCCCCCGACCGGGCGGGGGAACTCGAAATCGCTCTTGGCCGCGACCGTGCCCAAGGCTACGGCCCGCGTCAGTCCGAGGTTGAGACCCGCTATTTCAAGGTTCGGGGTTTCAAGAACGGCAACGCTCATCTGTGGTTCGCCCGTGATGATCTGGTCGAGGCCGTCAACCGCGAGCTGGCTGCCTATTATGGCGCGGCCCTGGCCGATGCTGCCCCTGACACCGCGCGGCCCGAGGATTACCGCCCCACCGGCACCGCTGTTGCCCGCGATCTGGCCTTCTTTCCTACGCCCGCCGAGGTCGTCGATCATCTGCTGGCCGATCTGCGCATTACCCCTGACATGCGCGCGCTTGAGCCCTCGGCCGGGATCGGCAACATCGTCCGCGCGGTCCTCGGGCGCGGGGCACAGGTCGATGCCGTTGAAATCCATCCTGACCGCGCCGATACCCTGCTCGGGATTGCGCGGGACGGGCTGCGTGTCACCTGCGCCAACTTCCTCACCATGCGCCCCGATCCGGTCTATGATCTGGTGCTGATGAACCCGCCGTTTTCAGGCACCCACTGGATGCGCCATGTGCGTCACGCCTTCGACTTCCTGAAACCGGGCGGCACCCTGCGCGCCATCCTGCCGGCCTCGGCCGAGGTCAATGAAACCCCGGCGCATGAGAAGTTTCGCGCATGGGCCAAATGCCATGGCCCCGGCTGGCGCGGTCTCTGGCGAGAGCTGCCGCCGGAGAGCTTTGCAGAGGTTGGCACCAACATCGCCACCGTCATCTTGACCCTGCACAAGCCCGCAATCTAGAATCCCGCCAATCCTTCTGCGACGAAGGTAAACTTGGCCCCCGCTCACGCGGGGGCCTTTTCTATGGTCGGTGCTCTGGCCTCGTGGCGTTACTGCTGGCGACCGGGTTTCGTCACGGACCGAGAGCAGCGAGGACTGTCGATCTGATTTCCAACGGATCGGCCCGCGCCATCGTCGCCATCACGAACACGGCCCTGCCGACCGATAGCATCATGCAAAGGAAGCCCGCGCATGACGCGCGTGCTGATCTGATCCGAGCGCCGTGCCAGGGGATCGACGGGCCTGCGGCTCGCTCACCCCTGCCCCGCAGGCTTTTCCATTTCATCTGTCCGCCACGCATCCCCGGCCGGGCCGGTCAAGGGGCAAGCGCCGCCTTTGGCGTCGTCGTCCAGGCGGGCCGTGTCCTCGCCCTTCGGGCTGCGGGCCGCACCACCCCGCCTTCCCGACCCCCTGACAGTCCCGGCCGGGGCCACGGGCAGGGCTGCGCCCTCCCGTTCTGCCCTTCGGAAAGCACGGGGCTTTCCAAGGTCAGAAAGGAAGGTCCCGCCCATCGGCGGAAAGGGGCCACGAGAGCCCGCCGCCAGTCGCAAGGAAGGGGCCACAAATGGCGTTCGATCTTTACCAGCACGTCACCGAAGCGATTATTGCCAGCATCGAAGCGGGCACCCCGGCATGGCGCAAGCCGTGGACCGGAGAGGCGGGCGGGGCCGCGTTCCCGCATCGCGCCAATGGCGAGCCTTATCGCGGCATCAATGTCCTCATGCTGTGGCTTGCCGCCGAGGCCAAGAGTTACCGCGCCGCCCATTGGTTTACCTACGCCCAAGCGCAGGCTGCCGGCGGGCAGGTCCGCAAGGGCGAGAAATCCGCAACCGTGGTCAAATACGGCACTTTCGAGCGCGAGGACGAGGAAGGCGACGAGCGCCGCATTCCGTATCTGAAAGCCTATCGCGTGTTCAACGCCGAGCAGATCGACGGCTTGCCCGCCGAGTTCTACGCCACGCCCGCCGAGGAAGCCCGCGACCTCGGCACCGAGGCCGACCCCACATTGCAGGCGTTCTTTACTGCGACCGGGGCCGACATTCGCACCAGCGACGACCCCCGCGCCTATTACAACCCGGCCGAGGACTTCATCCACATGCCGCCGATTGCCACCTTTCACGGCGCGGCAGGCTATTATGCCACGCTGGCCCATGAGGCGACCCACTGGACCGGACACAAGAGCCGTCTTGATCGCCTTGGCCGCTTCACCGATCGCAAAGCCTATGCCTTCGAGGAACTGATCGCGGAAATCGGCAACTGCATGATCTGCGCCAGCCTTGGCCTGACCCCGGATTTCGGCCAATCCGCCGCCTATGTGGAAAGCTGGCTGCGCGCCCTGAAAGACGACAAGCGGCTGATCTTCAAGGCGGCGAGTGAGGCACAGAAGGCCGCCGACTGGCTGCTGAAAACCCGGCAGGATCAAGAGCAGGTGGCCGCGTAAGCGGCCCCCATCCTTGCCAGATGGAAGAAGGAAGGGGCCGTCGAGCGTGAGGCGGTTTCCTTCACTATCCCGATGACACCGGATCAGGCTGCAAGAATGAGGGGACCGGGGCTGGCGCCCCTGTCCCCTTCCTCTTTGCCCGGTCAGCGGATGATTTTTCCTGCAACCCGATCGGGATCTGAAACAAGGGTCGAGAAAGTGCGGCAAGGGCGCGTCACGGCGTTGCCGTGATCGGGCTCTAGCTGCGGCCTGTGGCCTTCGCCCGCGCCGCGCGAGCGCGTCTCGGCCCGTGCGGGTGACGATCCCTCGCGCAAGGGGCGCACCGTGTTGCCCAGGCAGGGGCGGCTCGCGCTGCCTCGTCGTCTGCCGTGCCGCCTTCACCTCTTCATGCGGCGCATCTGGACGCCCGATTGCCCCGATGGGAATGTCCGCGCGCCGTTTTCGTTGCCCGCCGCCCTTCTGCTGGAGGATGGCCGGTTTGCCGGTGAATCGTCATGCCATCACGGCCCTCGTCGGGAATGCGCTGCAACGGCCACTCACCTCGGTTCTCCTTTTTCCTCACGGTGCAATCTGGACCGGGGCGGCCGACGGATCGGCCCGCAAGCGGGCCTTCAACGACTGATTTCCCCTAGCCTGTGGCCATTCCTCGCGAGGCAAATCAGCCGTTGACCCCCGGCCTCGGTCCCCGGTCCTTCACGATTTGCACGGAAAAAGGAGAACCGAGATGAGCACCTACTACACCGTCACCGTCCCCGTCGAAGGCCGCGATGGCAAAACCCGCTTCCGCCGTGTCGGCGTCATGTTCCAGCAGAAGGACGGCTCGAAGAGCGCCTTCAACATCAAGCTGGACTTCCCCATCGGGGCAACCGAGCTGGTCCTCTTCGC
>NZ_JBDHSP010000100.1:0-7740 GCF_039808215.1 Paracoccus sp. (in: a-proteobacteria) | reverse complement strand
CCGCCGAGGCGCTACTCCTCGCCCGCCCGATGCGCCAACGTCGCCCGCACCCAGTCCTGATCACGCACCGCCTCGCCGCCGCAGCCTGCCGGGGTTTCCAGTGGCCGCGCTGCCGGAAGGATGCCCATGGCGGACCCGTGTGCCGAGGAATCGATTGCAATAATGGAACACGGTTCTATAATGAAACCATATTACAGGATAGCGCCATGGATCAGACGACTCGCGCGGTTCTTGCCCTTGAATGCCTGGCCGAGGCCCCGCCTGCGGGCGTGGCGCTGGGGGATTTCGCCGCGGCGTTGGATCTGCCGAAAAGCGGCGCGCACCGGCTGCTGGCGGCACTGATCGCGGCGGGCTATGCGGGTCAGGACGCCGCGTCCGGGTTTTACCGGCTGACGCCGCGCCTGGTCGCGTTGGCCCTGCGCCACCTGGGCCGGCAGGGTGTCGTCGATGCCGCGCAGCCGGTGCTGGACCGGCTGGCCGCCCTGTCGGGAGAGCTGGTGCGCCTGTCAGTCAGCGACGGCGAGCGCCAGGTCTGGGTCGCCAAGGCCCAGGGCGCGCGGCACGGGCTGATCTACGATCCGCAGATGGGCACCTCGCCGCATCTGGCCAGCATGGCGACCGGCCAGGCCTTTCTGGCCAGCATGGCGGATGACCGGGCGCTGCGGCTGGTCGCGGCGCAGGGGCTGCAGGCCGAGGGCGCGGGTCCGAACGCGCCGCGGGACCTGCCCGCGCTTGTGGCGCGGCTGGCCGAGGTGCGCGCCGCCGGACATGCGCTGGTCAGCGACAGTTCGGCCCCCGGTATGTCGGCCATTGCCCGGGTGATCCGCCATTCCGTGGATGGCCATGTCATCGGCACGGTCTCGATCGGCGGACCGGCCACGCGGCTGACGCGCGAGCGGATGCAGGAGCTGGCCCCCGCCCTGGCCGACGCCGCGGCCGAGCTTTCCGACTGCGCGGCCGGCTCGGCCGCATTTTCCCCCGCAAGACACTGAAAAGGATACCGTCTTGGACCTGAGCCTCAGCCACGAACAGCAATTGCTGGTCGCCACCGTGCGTGACTTCATCGCCAGCGAACTGGCGCCGCTTGAAGAGGACATCGAGGCCAGCGGCGCGCTGGACCCCGGCAAGGCGCGCGAGATCCACGAGAAGTCGAAGGCGCTTGGCCTTTACGCGATGAACATCCCCGAGGAGCATGGCGGCGGCGGGCTCTCGGCGCTGGACACCATGCTGGTCGAGGAACAGTTTGGCCGCACCACCGACATCCTGATCCGCCGCGCCTTCGGCAATATCTATGAGGTGCTGCTGGCCTGCGAGGGCGAGCAGGTCGAGCGCTGGCTGCGCCCCACCGTGCGCGGCGAGCGCGTGTGTTCCATCGCCATCACCGAGCCGGGCGCAGGCTCCGACGCGGCCGCGATCCGCACCCGGGCCCTGCGCGACGGCGATGGCTGGCGGCTGTCGGGGTCCAAGCATTTCATCTCGGACGGGCTGGTGTCGGATTTCTTCGTGGTCTCGGCGGTCACCGACCCGGGCAAGGGGGCGCGCGGCATCTCGCTGTTTCTGGTGGACAGGGACCTGCCCGGCCTGAGCATCGGCCGCGACCAGCCGATGATGGGGTTGCGCGGCACCAGCCATGTCGAACTGGCCTTCGACGAGGTGGCGCTGCCGGCGGCGGCGCTGCTTGGCCCCGAGGGCGAGGGGTTTCGCATGGCGCTGGGGGTGCTGGGCCGGGTACGGCTGGCGCAGGTCGGCGCGCGCGCCATCGGCAAGGCCACCAAGGTCATGGACCTGATGCTGGATTATGCGCGCGAGCGGCGGCAGTTCGGCCAGCCGATCGGCGACTTCCAGATGATCCAGCAGATGCTGGCCGACAGCGCCATCGAGATCAACGCCGCGCGCCTGGCGCTGTGGCAGACCGCGCTGGAAATCGACGCCGGCCGCGATCCGCGCAGCCGCATCTCGCTGGTCAAGGTGCAGGCGGCCGAGACGCTGGGCCGCGTCGTCGATCGCGCGGTGCAGGTCTTTGGCGGCATGGGCTTTTGCAAGGATCTGCCCATCGAGCGCTATTATCGCGATGCGCGCATCTATCGCATCTTCGACGGCACCTCCGAGGTGCACCGCATGGTCATGGCACGGATGCTGCTGAAGGGCGAGCCGACGCTTTACGACCCCTTCGCCGGCTGAGGCGGCCTGCATGGCCGGGCCTTGCGGCATGCGCCCCGGGACCGGTGCTGGGACCGGGGCGCGATGCGCCGCCGGTCAGGGGCGGATCGCCCCGGTCTCGGCGGCGATGGCGGCGATCATGGCGCCGGTCCCGGGGCGCAGGCCGCGCCACAGGGCAAAGGCCTCGGCCGCCTGTTCGACAAGCATGCCCACCCCGTCCGACAGCATTTGCGCCCCGCCGGCCTGCGCCCGTTGCAGGAATGGCGTCAGCCCCTTGGCATAGCTGAGGTCATAGGCCAGCGCCGCACCCTGAAAAGCCGCCTCGGGGACCTGCGGACATTCGCCGGTCAGGCTGGCCGAAGTCGCGTTCAGCACGATGTCGAAGGCGCCCGCGATCGCCCCGGGCGCCACCGAGACGGCATGGCCGTGACCTTCCAGCCGGGCGCGCATCTCGTCGGCGCGTTCGGGGTGGCGGTTGGCGATCACCAGTTCGCGCGGGCCGGCCTCGAGGATCGGCAGCGCCGCGCCGCGCGCCGCGCCCCCGGCGCCCAGCAGCAGCACCCGCCGTCCCGTCAGCGGCAGGCCCAGATTGACCTCGATGTCGCGCACCAGCCCGATGCCGTCGAAATTGTCGGCGCGGATGCCGGTCGGAAGAAAGGTCAGGCAGTTGGCCGCCCCGGCCATGCGCGCCGCCGGGCTGCAGTCATCCGCAAGCGCGATGGCGCGCAGCTTGAAGGGCGCGGTGACATTGGCGCCGCGCCCGCCGGCGGCACGAAACGCCGCGACCTCGGCCTCGAACCCGTCTTCCTCGGGCTCGACGATGCCATAGTCCAGATCCTGTCCCGTGGCGCGGGCAAAGGCGGCATGGATCGCGGGCGAGCGGCTGTGCCGGATCGGCCTGCCGAACAGGACGTAATGATCGGTCATGGCGCGGCCTTTGCGGTTTCGGGGCGGCAGGGGATCATCAGCTTGTGCGTGCCCTTCTGCACGACCTCGCCGCGCTGGTTGATCAGCTCGCCCTCAAGGTGCAGGATGCCCCAGCCCGGCTTGCGCGTGCGCCGCATCTCGCCGATGTGAAAGACGCAATGCAGGCGGTCATCGACAAGAACCGGGCGCAGGAAATCCCAGTTCCAGCCCAGCGAGGCGCCGGGCGGGAACTGCAGGTCGGCCCGGGTCTTCAGTCCGTCGGCCAGCGCCAGGCCGAACAGCCCGTGGGCCACGATGGCGCCGAAATGGCTGGCGGCGGCATATTCCTCGTCGACATGCACCGGCGTGTGGTCGCCGGTCAGGTCGGCAAAGCGCTGGATCATCTCGCGCGTCACGGTGATCTCGGGGGTCACCCCGCGATCGCCGCTGCGCAGATCGTCATAATATTTCACCGCGGTCATTCATTCCCCCTTGGTCTGACAGCCCGCATCCTTGCGACGCTGCCGCTTGCCGCCTCAATCAGTTCCAGCACCAGCCCGTCCGGCAGGGACAGCCAGTTCGATCCGCGCGCCAGTTGTTGCGCGCCATGCGCCCGCGCCGCGGCGATGGTGGCGTGCAGATCCTCGACCATCAGGCCCAGATGCAGCAGCCGCCCCATCTCGCCCGGCTCGGGGTCGCGGACCAGCTGCAGGCCGCCCTCAAGCCAGACCTGGTCGGGCGCATCGGCCGGGCCTGCGATCTCGCGCACCTCAAGCCCCAGCACCGCGCCAAAGAACGCCACATGCGGCGCCGGGTCGCGGACGCGGAACGCGACATGTTCCAGAAAGCCGGTTGCGGTCATGTCATCTCCTGTTTCGGGTTCAGGGCGCGTTCGCGGCCGCGCACGCAGGCCAGCAGCGTGGCGTTGACCGGGGTGGGCACGCCCAGGCGGGCGCCCTCGGCCACCACGGCGCCGTTTACGGTGTCGATCTCGGTCGTCTGGCCCTTGTCGAGGCTTTGCAGCATCGAGGTGCGAAAGCCGAAGGGCAGGCCGCGCGCGGCCAGATCCCAGGCGGCTTGCGGATCGGCGGTCTGCGGCCGGACGCCTGCGGCGCGCGCCACCGCCATCGCCTCGGCCACGGCGGCCAGGGCGGTGTCGCGGATCTCGGGGATGTCATAGAGGTTGCCATAATCCAGCCCGGTGATCGCGGCCAGCGCGCCTGTCGCCACATTGACCAGCAGCTTGTCCCAGATCACCGCCCGCATGTCGGCCGCTGTCGTGGTGGCCAGGCCGGCGGCCGACATGGCGGCGGCAAGCGCGGTAACGCGCGGCGAGGGCGGACCGTCGCATTCGCCGATGACGGTGTGCTTGCCCAGAGTTCCCGCCCGCACGACGCCCGGCGCCAGCATCACGCCGCCGGCATAGGTCCTGCCGGCGATGACATGCGCCGGGCCGACGCAATCGGCAAGCACCGCCTCTTGCCCCATGCCGTTTTGCAGCGACAGCACCATGGTCTGCGGCCCGACCATCGTTGCGGCGCCGGCAATCGCCGCCCGCGTGTCGGCCGATTTGACCAGCACCACCAGCAGATCGACCGGCCCCAGCCCTTCGGGCCCGGATGCGGCCGCGACGCGGATGCTGTCGCGCCGCCCGGCCTCCTCAAGCACCAGGCCGTCGCGGCGCACCGCCTCGACATAGGCCGGGCTGCGGTTGATCAGCGTGACCCTGTGGCCGGCCTGGGCCAGCCGTCCGCCGATCGCCGATCCCAGCGATCCGGCCCCGAGAATCGCGATCTCCATCATGTCTCCTCCCGCGCTTCGCGGCCATTAGGCTGCATCCGTCAAAGCGGTCCAGCGCCGGCGGGCGATTGCGCCGCCCTTCGGGCCGGAAATCGGCAGCGAACTTGCCTTTGCGCCTGATTGATGCATCAATGTGGCATGGATGAGGATGATCAGACCCCCGAACCCACCCGGCCGCGGCTGGCCGACATCGCGCTGCTGGCGGGGGTCGGGACCGCCACGGTGGACCGGGTGCTGCACGGGCGGCCGAACGTGCGCGCCGCCACCCGCGCCCGCGTCGAGGCCGCCATCCGTGAGCTTTCCGCCAGCGGCGGGCGGCCGCGCATCGTTGCGCCGCCGCCGCCAGGGATGCAGTTTCGCGCCTTCCTGGGCGGCAGGCCGGGCTTTGCCAATGACATTCTGGCGCGGGCGCTGCGCCATCATGCCCGCGACCTGGGCGTGGGGCTGGCCTGCGATTTCGTGCTGCGCCGCGATGCCCCGCGCCTGGCGACGGATCTGGCCGCCTGCGCCGGCGGCGGCTGCACCGGCGTCATCGTGCAGCCGGTCGAGCATCCGCTGGTCCATGATGCCATCGCCGGGTTGCAGGCGGCGGGCATTCCCGTGGTCGCGGTGCTGTCGGCGCCGCAGGGGCTGGCGCAACTGGGCTATGTCGGGCTTGACAACCGCGCGGCCGGGCGGCTGGCCGGGCAGATCACCGGGCTTCTGTGCCGCGGCCAGGGCCAGCTGGCCTGTCTTGTCACCGAAGCCTATCGCAGCCATGAGGAACGCGAATCCGGCCTGCGCTCGATCCTGCGCGAGCGGTTTCCGGGGATGGAGCTGGTCGCCTCGGTGGTGACCGACGACGATCCGGCGGCCTGCCGCGCGCAGACCACGGCGCTTTTGTCACGCCACCCCGGGCTGGCCGGCGTGGTCAATCTGGGTGCCGGCAACCGCGGCATCGAGCGGGCGCTGATCGACGCCGGGGCCTCGGGCCGGGTGGCGTTCACCGCCTTCAACCTGACGCCGATGACCCGCCTGGGGCTGATTTCCGGCAGCGTCTCGGCGGTGGTGCATCAGGACATGGGACGCATCGCGCGGCAGGGCCTGCGCATGCTGATCGCCGCCCATCGCGGCACGCCGCCGCATCCCGACCCGATTCCCGCCGAACTGATCCTGAGCGAGAACCTGCGCGATTCCGACTCGATCCTGATCTGATTTGATGCATCAACCGTGCCGATCACGGCGTTTCCGGCGGGTTTTGTCGCGCTCGGGGTGCTGCCGGCGCGCTATGGGCTTTGTGCATGCGCGCGCCGGGGCTAGACCCGGAGGAACAGCACGGAGGAACCCATGTCGCAGCTGCCGCTTTCCGGACTCAAGGTCATCGACTACAGCCATTTTCTGGCTGGGCCGTTCATGTCGCGCACCCTGGCCGCGCTGGGCGCCGACGTGATCAAGGTCGAGCGCCCCGGCACCGGCGACGCCGGTCGCGCCTCGCCCACGCTGCGCGACGGGGTCTCGGGCTATTTCCTGCAGCAGAACATGGGCAAGCGCGGGTTGTGTCTTGACCTCAAGCAGCCCCGGGCGCGGGCGCTGATGCAGCGGCTGGTGGCCGGGGCGGATGTGTTCGTGGAGAACTATCGCCCCGGGGCGCTGCGCAAGCTGGGTCTCGGTTATGAGGAACTCTCGGCGCAGAACCCGGGCCTCGTCTATTGCTCGGTCTCGGCCTTCGGACACAGCGGGCCGCTGTCCGAGCGCCCCGGCTTTGGCCTGATCGCCGAGGCCATGTCGGGCGCCATGTCGATCATCGGCGAACCGGGCCAGACGCCGCCGCTGTTTCGCATGCCCATCGCCGACATGTATACCGGCATTCACGGCACGGCGGCGATCATCGCGGCGCTCTACGGCCGCCAGGCCAGCGGCAGGGGCACGCATATCGACCTGGCGCTTTACGATTGCATGGTGTCGATGCACGACTATGCGATCCAGGGCTATCTGATGTCGGACGGCGCGGAACTGCCGCGCCAGACCGGGCAGGACCTGCCCGATTCCACGGTCTATGGCGTGTTCTCGGTCAGTGACGGGCATCTGGTGATCGCCGCGCAGGTGGATGAGACCTGGATCCGGCTTGCCCGGCTGATCGGCGGCGAGAGCCTTGCCGCCGATGGCCGCTTTCACGGCGCCGCCAACCGCAACGCCCATAATGCCGAGGCGCTGGAACTGGTGCGTGCGTGGTGCGAAGGCCAGCCCTCGCGCGCGGCGGCGCTTGCGGCACTGGACGCGGCCGGCGTGCCGGCGGCCCCGGTGCAGACCGTGGCCGAGGTGGTGAACGATCCGCAGATCGCCGCCCGCGGCATGATCGTCGAGGTGGATCACCCGCGGCTTGGCAGGACGCGGCTGCCGGACCTGCCGTTCCGCTTCTCGGCGATCCCGCGCGCCGCGCCGGTGGCAGCGCCCGAACTGGGCCAGGACAATGCCGCCATCGCCGCCGAGCTGGGCTTTTCAGACGCCGAGATCGCCGAGATGATCGAAAGCGGCGCCCTCTGTTCGGCCTGACGGGCCGGACGCGCCGGGGTCGGGCGGGCGCAAGCTGTCAAGCCGCCGCTGCTCGCGTCGCCTTGGGTGACCAGCATTCCCGGCATCGGCGCGACCACCGCACACATGCTGCTGATCGAGATGCCCGAGTTGGGGCACCTCGAGCCGAAGCAAGCCGCAAGCCTCGCCGGGCTGGCGCCCTTCACGCGCCGCTCGGGCAAGTGGAAGGGCAAGGAGATGATCCGGGGCGGACGCGCAAGCCTGCGCGCGGCGATCTTCATGCCGGCCCTCGTCTCCATCCGCTTCAACGCGGACCTCAGAGCCAAATACCAACAGCTGATCGACGCCGGCAAGTCACCCAAA
>NZ_JBDHSP010000099.1:0-8061 GCF_039808215.1 Paracoccus sp. (in: a-proteobacteria) | reverse complement strand
TGGCGTCGCCGCTGACGATGCCAGCCAAAGCCGCGCCGCATGATCAAGCCGCGTCACCCAAATTCAGCCATAGCTCACCAACCAGATCAGGAGCCTTCTGCTCGAACGCGGACATGTCGTCGCACAAGGCCATGCCCGCTTGCGCCACCTGCTCGCTGACCTGCTGGACCCCGATGCGGGTCGTCTCAGCCCACGGATGGCTTTCCTGCTCGGTGACATGCGCAGGCGGTGGGATGAACTCGACCGCCGCATTGCCGCTTTTAACGCCGAATTTGCGGCCATGGCCCGGACTGATGAGCGGGCACGGCGGCTGACAAGCATTCCGGGCATCGGTGCGCTGAATGCCACCGCCTTGGTGGCCGCTGTCGGCAACGCCGCGACATTCACGAAAGGACGCGATCTGGCTGCCTGGCTGGGTCTGGTGCCCAGACAGGCGACAACGGGAGGAAAGACGAAGCTCCTCGGCATAACAAAGCGGGGCAGTCGCTACCTGCGCAAGATGCTGATCCAGGGCGCGCGATCTGCCATGCCGACACTGGCGAAGGCGGATACTGCAGTCGGCGCCTGGCTGCGTGCGCTGCTCGTACGCACCCATCCCAACGTCGCTGTTGTCGCGCTTGCCGCAAAGATGGCGCGCACCGTTTGGGCGCTTCTGCGGCACGGGCGGAACTACGAAACCGTGCCGCAGGCGGCCGGCTGACGAACACGCGCCCGTCCTGAACCCGGCCGGGCGCGACAAGCTGCGAGTGGTGAAAGGAAGATGGCCTGACAGTCGAACGGTGTTCCGAGAACCTCCGGCGCAAAATGGCCCTCCGAGGCCGGCCCCTTTATGAGGATCGGGACGCGCGGATCTCCATCTTGGCAGCGGTCATCGCGCCGACATGCCGGATACGTTTGTGCAGACTGCTCACGTCATAATCCGATCGGCACTTGCAACGGGGCGGGCCATACGTTTGCGGCCCGGTCAGCTGCGGCGCCTGCTGCGGACAGGCGCCGGCGGAACCTCAGGCAAGATTTCCGTCCTTCGACAGCAGCACCGCCACCGGTCGGGTCGCGTCGATCTCGCTGAAGATGATGACCAGAATCGCCATGATCGGCACCGCAAGGATCGCGCCGATGATGCCCCATAGCGTCGTCCAGGCGACAAGGCTGATCAGGATCACGAAAGGGCTGAGATTGAGCGAATTGCCCATGAGCCAGGGCTCGATGAAATTGCCCAGTGCCACCTGCGGGATGCACATCACCAGGACAAAGACCACGACCGGCCAGATCTCTCCGAACATGAGCAGCGCCATCAGCGCGGGCAGAGAGACGCCGATGACGCCGCCAAGATAGGGAATATAGTTGAACAGCCCGATCAGCATCGCCCAGAAACCGGCGAATTCGATGCCGTAGAACCGCAAGATCACATAGCTTGCCAGGCCCAGCGTGATGTTGATCAGGGTCTTCATCACCAAATAGGTGCCGATGCGGCTGTTCACGTCGCGGATCACCTGCTGGATCTTGACCACCTTCCCGGGCTGGTCCGAAAGGCGGGTGATTTTCTGAGCGAAGGCCTGTTTCTCAAGCAGGATGAACCCGGCATAGACCAGAACCACCGTGAAGCTGCCGATGATCGCGGCGACCGAGACCACCGATCCGACGATGGCCCGCTGCAGGTTCAGATGCCCGGTCAGTTCCTGGCGCAGGCTCTGCCAGCTTGGTTCGTCGTCAAGGCCGATGACGACGGCACCACGCTGCAGCAGCGCCAGCATCTGGTCTTGATAGACCGGCATCTGCGCCGAGACCTGGGTGGCGTTTTGCATGACCAGCCAGACGACCAGCGCCAGCGCGGCAAGGCTGAGCGCCGCCGCCAGGATCTGGCGCAGCCCGACGGGCGTCGCGCCCAGGCCCGGTGCCCGGCCGATCAGTTCGGCCAGGCCAAGCACGACATAGGCGATGATGATGCTCATCACCACCGGCAGGATGATCGACTGGCCGATGGCCAGAATCCAGCCGATCATCAGCGCAAGCCCCACGCCATGGAAAAGCCGTGCCAGACCGTCGCCCATGATCATCCCCCGGAGCTTGTGATTGCCGGCATAGAAACTGATCGCGTGCGGCCCGTCCAGCCCGATTGCGCGCGCGGTCGGGCTGGTCAGGACCGCAGGGCTGCGCGCGCCGAGCCGATTTCACGCAAAGCAGGGCGCCCGCGATCAGGAAGAGACCTGCGCCGCCAGCTGCGCCAGCAGCGCGTCCATCTGCTGGCAGAGCGCCGCCTCGGTGGTGTCCTGCTCGCGGGCCGCGTCCGCCAGCGAGCGCTCGACGCCCATGGCCGAGACCGTGCCGGCCTTGCCCGTCGCCTCGGCGGCGTCGCCCGCGGCGGCGTCTCCGGGCGGGACCATCGCCAGCAGGCGGGTCTGGGTTTCGACTGCCTTGCCGTCGATATGCCCCTTTTCCTGGCAGTAAAGCAGCACGCCAAGCTGATTGCGCGCGCTTTCATAGGCGGCGCCGCTGTCATTGGCGGGCTCGGCCTGCACCGAGGCGGCGGGTTCCGCGGGCGTCTGGGCAAAAGCGCCCGGAATGCCGGGCACAAGGGCAAGCGGCAGCACCAGGATTGCCGAACGCAGGGTCATCTCGATCTCCGTCTGTTGTCTTGCCCGGGCCGGCACCCTGCCCCCAGGCCGCGAACTGCCCGCGGGGTTCCCCCCTCAGCGAAAAAGCACCAGCGAGCCGGGCGACCAGCTGACATGCGCGCGGGTGCCCACATCCTGCACCTCGCGGCCAAAAACGTTGCGCATGGCGATGCGCACTGGCCGCGCCTTGCCGTCGAACTGGTCCGACCCGTCCAGGCGCACGTCGTAATAGGTCATGTCGCCGTAATAGACCACCTCGTCGATGACCCCCTCGGTCACCCGGTTCGCGCCCTGCTGGCCGGGCGCGATCAGCGACACCGCCTCGGGGCGGAAACCGACCGAGGGCCCCTCGTCGCCGGGATCGGCATGGCTGACATTGGCCAGGGGAATGTCGACGCGGCCCAGGCCGGGTGCCTCGATCTGCACGCCGTCCGGCCTCTGCCCCAGCACCCGCGCCGGCAGAAAGTTCATCACGCCGATGAAATTCGCCACCCGCCGGCTGGAGGGCCGCGCGTAAAGCGCCTCGGGCCCGTCAAGCTGCGCGATCTGGCCCTCGAACATCACGGCGATGCGGTCGGACATGACCAGCGCCTCCTCCTGGTCGTGGGTGACCAGCACGAAGGTGATGCCGACCTGGCGTTGCAGCTTGATCAGCTCGACCTGCATCTGCTCGCGCATCTTGCGGTCCAGCGCCGACAGCGGCTCGTCCAGCAGCAGCACCTTTGGTTTCAGGATCAGCGCCCGCGCCAGCGCCACCCGCTGCCGCTGCCCGCCCGACAGCGCATGCGAGGCGCGGCTGCCATAGCCTTTCAGCCCCACCATCTCCAGCGCCTGCTCGACCGCGGCGGATTTTTCCGCGCGCGAACGCGGGTCGCGGCGCAGACCGAAGCCCACGTTCTCGGCCACGCTCAGATGCGGGAAGATGGCATAGGACTGGAACACCATATTGGTCGGGCGCCGGTTCGCCGGCACCTCCTGCATGTCCTGGCCGTCGATCAGCACCACGCCCGAGGAAATGTCCTCAAATCCGGCGATGGTGCGCAAAAGCGTGGTCTTGCCGCAGCCCGAGGGTCCCAAAAGCGAAAAGAACTCGCCCGAGCGGATGGACAGGTCGATGCCGCGCAGCGCGTGGTAGTCGCCATAATGCTTCTGCACCGCGCGGCATTCGATCATCGGCTTGGCCTCGGCCATGGCGGCGCGATGGGCGGCGGTGCTTTTCGGCGTGGTCAAAGAAAGCCCCCTGTATCCTTGATGCCGGTCCGGGCGACGCCGCGGCGGCGAAAGTATTCGGCGATGGTCAGCAGCAGGATCGACATGATCACCAGCACCGTCCCCAGCGCCATGATCATCGGAATCTGCTTGGGAAAGCGCAGCTGGCTGAAGATGTAGGTCGGCAGCGTCGGCTCGTTCCCGGCCAGGAAAAAGGCGATGATGAATTCATCGAGGCTGATGGTAAAGCTCATCAGCAGCGACGAGATGATGCCGGGCATCACCAGGGGCAGGATCACCAGGCGAAATGCGCTCCAGCGGGTCTCGCCCAGGTCATAGGCGGCTTCCTCAAGCGAGCGGTCGAGCGAGTTGAAGGCGGTGGACAGGATCACCGTCGCATAGGGCATGCAGACAAGCGTATGGCCGACGATCACCGTCAGGATCGACAGCTTGACCCCCAGCGACAGCAGCACCACCAAGAGCGAGACCGAGATGATGATCTCGGGCATGACCAGCGGCAGCATGATCAGCCCCATGATCGGGCCCTTGCCGGGAAACTCGAACCGGGTCGAGGCGCGGGCGGCAAAGATGCCGAGGCAGGTGGCAAAAATCGACGAACCCACGGCGATCAGCAGCGAATTCGTCAGCGCCCGGCGCAGCGAGGCGTTGCCGACCATCTGCGCGAACCATTCGGTGGTGAACCCCTTCAGCGGAAAGGCGATGATCGTGCCCGAGTTGAAGGCAAAGATCGGCAAGAGCAGGATCGGCGCGTAAAGAAACACCAGATAGGCGACGGTATAGGCCCTGAGCCCGCCGCCCTTCATTGCCGCACCTTCAGGAAGCGGCGGTTGAGGGCGATGAACAGCAGGCTGAGCACCCCGACGATCAGCATGGCGGTGACCGCCAGCGCCGATCCCATCGGCCGGTTGTCCAGATCCAGCATCTGCGCCTGGATCATGTTGGCGATCATCGGGATCTTGCCGCCGCCGATCAGCGCCGGCGTCACATAATCGCCGATGGTCGGGATGAAGACGATCAGCGCCGCCGCCACCACCCCCGGCATGGCCAGGGGCAGCGTGACGCGCCAGAAGGTCACGGCGCGGCTTTCGCCAAGGTCCCGCCCCGCCTCGAGCAGCGAGCGGTCGATCTTTTCCAGCGCGATGAAGATCGGCAGGATGGCGAAGGGCGCATAGGCATGCGCCAGCGTGATCACCATGGCATTCACGTTGTAGAGGATGAAAGTCAGCGGCTGCTCGATGAGGCCCAGCGTCTTGAGCCCCGAGTTGATGACGCCGTTATAGCCAAGGATCACCTTCCACAGAAACACCCGGATCAGATAGCTGGTCCAGAACGGGATGGTGATCAGGAAGATCCACAGCGCCTTGCGCTCGGCCCGCACGACAAAGGACAGGAAATAGGCCACGGGAAAGGCCAGCACCACCGTCACCAGCGTCACCAGCGCCGCGACCACCAGCGAACGCAGCATGATCTTGTGAAAGATCGGATCAGTCCAGACGGCGAGATAATTCTCGAGGGTGAATTCGCGGATGACGGTCAGGTAGCCGTCCTTGATGAAGGAATAGCCCAGGATGGTCAGCAGCGGCGCCGCCAGGATCAGCACCGCATAGCCCAGCGGGGGCGCGATCAGGATCAGCCCCTGCGTCGCCTGAGATCGGTTTCCTGATGCCATTCCCTGTCCCTGAGTTCCGCGCCTTTTTGCGGCAGGTTTTCACATCCTCGCCACCAAAGGAAGGGGGTTCCTGCGGGGGCGGCGCCATGGCCGAACAAAACCGCGCCGGCCCGGTTCCGGCCGAACGCCGCGCCTATTCAGCCGCCTCTCCCGGTGCCTCCAGCAATTCGGCCTCGTCATGGTCAAGCGCCAGGCGTTTTTGCGCGCGCGCCCCCAATTCGCGCAGCATCTCGGCCTGGCGGATGACATTGCCCGACCCGCGCGAGAGCCGGTCCATGGCCGTGGCATGGCTTTTCTGCGCCCGGTCAAGCGCCGTGCCGACATCCTCGATGGCAGCGACGAAACCGTGCAGCTTGTCGTAAAGCTGACCGGCGCGGCCGGCGATCGCCATGGCATTGCTCTCGCGCCGCTCGACCGTCCAGATATGGTCGACAGTGCGCAGGGTCAGCATCAGCGTCGTCGGCGTGGCAAGGCCGACGCGATGCTCCATCGCGTGGCGGGCAAGGTCGGGATCGACGCGCAGCGCCTCGGAAAAGGCGCCCTCGACCGGAATGAACATCAGCACGTAATCGACCGAGCCTTCGTCGAGCGCCTGATAGCCCTTGCCGGCCAGCTGCGCCACATGCGTGCGCATCGAGGCGACATGGCGGCGCAGCGCCGCCTCGCGCGCGGGCGGGTCCTCGGCGTTCACCGCCTCTTCATATGCGTTCAGCGACACCTTGCTGTCGATCACCAGCAGCTTCTTTTGCGGCATCTTCACGATCACGTCGGGCCGCCACAGCTTGCCGTCGGCGTCGCGGCGGCTGCCTTGCACCTCGTAATGCGTGCCGGCGATCAGGCCGGAATCCTCGAGGATGCGCTCGAGGATCATCTCGCCCCAGGCGCCGCGCTTCTGACTGTCGCCCTTCAGCGCCCGGGTCAGTGCCACCGCCTCGCGCGAGATGTCCTCCGAGCGCTTGTGCAGATATTCGATCTGTTCCTTCAGCCGGGCGCGTTCCTCGTCCGTGGCCTTGTTGCGCGCCTGCAGCTCGGTCTGGAAACGGTGCACCTGGTCGCGAAACGGCGTCAGCAGCGCCGAAATCTGTTCGCCATGCGTCTTCTGCATCTCGGCGCCCTGCGATTTCAGCGTCTCATGCGCCATCAGCCGGAACTGGCCGGTCATCTCTTCGCGCAGCGCGCGCAGCGTGGTGATGTCGCGCTCGGCCGCCTCGCGGTCCTTCTGCGCCCCCAGCCGCGTCTCGGCCAGTTCGCGCTCAAGCCGCGAGACCGCCTGCCTTTCGCGGTGCAGCGCGTCGCTCAGCCCGTCGCGTTCCTCGACCAGTTCCTGCCGGCGCAGGGCCAGGGCTTCAGCGCGGCTTTCATGCCGGCTGGCGGTGAGGGTTTCGGCCTGCAGGCGTGCGCCCTCGGCCTCGAGCCGCTGCTGCAGCTCGCGCCGGCGCCAATCGGCATCGGCCAGCGCGTCCGTGGTCTGCCGGCGCTGCCGCCACAGCGCGACCAGGGCCAGCAGCGCGATCAGCAGGGCGGCGATCAGCGCGAGCCGCAGGTTTTTCGCATCCGCAAGCCATGCCTGCACAAATTCCGTCATGTTTCCGGGCATTCTGCCTTATCGTCCTGCTGTCCCGCCGCATTCGCCGGTCAGTGTTCACCTTTTCCCCCAGGAATGCAAGCATGGCGCCCCTTACAACCCGCCCTGCCCGACCCCAGCTTTGCCAATGGATCACAGGAGGAGTTCAGAAATGGTAAAGACCGTCGCCGTCATCACCGGATCGCTGCGCCGCGAGTCGATCAACGTCAGGCTGACGCAGGCACTGCAGAAGCTGGCCGAGGGCCGGCTGCAGTTCCACGCGCTGCATGTCGGCGACCTGCCCCATTACAATGAGGATCTCTGGGCCGATCCCCCCGAGTCGGTGCTGCGCATGAAGGATCGCGTCGAGCATTCGGACGCCGTGCTTGCGGTGACGCCGGAATACAACCGCAGCTATCCGGGCATGATCAAGAACGCCCTGGACTGGGGCACCCGCCCCATCGGCGAGAATTCCTGGCGCGGCAAGCCGGCGGCGGTGATCGGCGCCTCGGCCGGGCAGATCAGCACCGCCGTGGGACAGTCGCGGCTGAAAAGCGACATGCTGCATGTCGGCATGGTGGTAATGAGCCTGCCCGAGGCCTATATCCAGTGGCACCCCGAGGCCTATGGCCGCGACGGCAGCGTGCTGGACGACAAGACCGCGATATTCCTGGGCGGTTTTGTCGACGCTTTCGTGGCCTGGATCGAAAAGCACGGCTGAACCCGGCCCGGCGGACTGAACCTCGGCTACGGAGGAATGAAACGGGGTCGCACCGGGCTGGCGCGGCCCCGTTTGAGTACGGCGGTGAGAAATTAGTCCACGAAAGCGGCAGCTTGGTGCTGCTGCGGGCGGCGCAAAAGTCGTCCATCTTTTTCCTTTCTGCGGTGGCAGGGAGGGCGTGGGGAGGCGTTGTTGTAGAAGTCGGAACCGGGCCGCAGTTCCCCCTTTCCCCGGTGATGTCAGCCCACGCGCTGGATCTCGG
>NZ_JBDHSP010000098.1:0-8494 GCF_039808215.1 Paracoccus sp. (in: a-proteobacteria) | reverse complement strand
GGGGTAGAGCAGCCCGGTAGCTCGTCAGGCTCATAACCTGAAGGTCGTAGGTTCAAATCCTACCCCCGCAACCAGAAAATAAAACCATTACAAATGGTTAGAATCCGACAAAAACACTTGTGTATGGCCCGTGCAAAAACGAGTCAACGCCAAGTCAACGTATTGCAAGGCCCCCTGAAACCCAGGGGGCTTTTTGCATTCGGGCGCGTTCAACAGCTGCGGCGCTTCTGTCGCCATTGAAACCATCACCCCCTTGCTATATGACTCAGTCATACCTTGGAGGCGCGGATGACCGTCAAAACCACCCTCAGCTTCACCGACCGCCACCACCAGTTCCTTTCGGAAAAGGTCGGGCAGGGTGTGTTCGCGACCCAGAGCGCCGCGGTTGCGGCTGCGCTGGAACAGATGATGCAGGACGAACAGGAACGTGAGGTGGCCCTCTCTGCCCTCGCGCAGGAAATCCGTGCCCGAATGGAAACGCCGCGCGCCGCCTTCATCGACCAGGACGATGCCTTCGCCGCTGCCCGCTCGACCATCGGGGCGGCCCGTGGCGCGTGAATTACCGCATCCGATTCCACCCGCTCGTTGCGCGTGACCTCGACGCCATCGCCCACTGGATCCTCGACTATGCCGGGCCCGATGTGGCCGCCCGCAAACTGGCCGAGATCGAGGCGGCCATCGCCACGCTGAAGGCCACGCGGCACAAGGGCAGCCTCCGGGATGAGATCGCCCCCGGCTTGCGTGCAATCCCCGCTGGCCGAAAAGCCGTCATTGCCTTCGTGGTCGATGATGACGCAGGCGAAGTGCTGATCTACGCTGTCACTTATGGCGGTGCGGATTGGGTCATGCGCAGCCGTGCGAGAAGGCGATAGCGGAGCAATGTCGGCCCGGAGCCGTCCGTCGGGCTCATCCCATGCCGCGTGGCCGCATTCTCCGAATCCGGGTTGGGCACCTGCCTGCTGTCCTTTAGCGTGATGGTGTCGTAGTGATGGCAAAACGATTCAGGTCAGATAATGCGAACTCATTTTGCTGCTCTTCTCCCTCTCATGATCGCCGCCGGATGCGCGGTCGGTTCTGGGGCAGTGGTCAAGGGTGTCGGGCCAGACGATCTCCTGAAGCTCCGGGACGGCCCTGGCCTTGACCACAACATCATAATCGGCCTGCCCGACGGAACGCGCCTCACCCGCCAGAACTGCGTGACGAATAACGGTAAGGTCTGGTGCAGAGTCTCACTCACCGACAGGCCCAGTATCTCGGGTTACGTTTCGGCGGACTATCTGGCGCATCGCTGACAGCAACATTTCGGCCCTAAACCGCCGTTCATGTACCCCGCAGCGAATGGCCGGTGTGCAGCCAAGTTGCCGGTCGTGCTGGGAATGCTAAACCGCGTTTTGCGTCCCTATGACAAACGTACAGCGCATGCATTGTCGGCCTCGGCTGACTCACTTCACCACGACGGAAATTTTTTGTCACCAGCCAGATTTATCCCGCTACATTCAAGAGTTGCACGTCCACCCAGTATTAGTTGATACCTAATCTCACGTTGTGAACCCACTCTGGGGAGTAACGCACGAAAGTTGGTGATGCCCTGAGGGGCGGCATATCATGGCGGTGTTCACGCGCCGTCAATTCTCAATCGAGAAAGGGATATGCCACATGCACGACGATACCATCCCCCGACTGCCCAATCCATCGGGATTTGGGTCTGATCCATTCACCGATATCCTGCGCCATGGGGCGCGCAAGCTGATCGAACAGGCGATCCAGGCCGAGTTGACCACGCTCCTGGCCGCCTTTTCCACCGAGAAGCTTGAGGACGGACGGGCGCGCCTGGTGCGCCATGGCTACCTGCCCGAACGCGAGGTGCTGACCGGTATCGGCCCGGTAGCGGTGAAGGTGCCGCGTGTGCGCGATCGCAAGCCCGGTGAGGAGAAGATCAGCTTCACGCCGGGCATCCTGCCGCGCTACCTGCGCAAGGCAAAATCGGTCGAGGAGCTGCTGCCCTGGCTTTACCTCAAGGGCGTCAGCACCGGTGATTTCAGCGAGGCGCTGGCGGCTCTTCTGGGCCCCAACGCCAACGGGCTTTCCGCTACGACGATCACGCGATTGAAAGCCGAGTGGTGGAATGACTACGAGGCCTGGCAGAAACGCGATCTGGGCAATCGCCGCTTCCTCTACATCTGGGCCGATGGCGTCTACTTCAAACCCCGGATGGCCGAAGAAAAGCAATGTGTCCTGGTGATTGTCGGGGCCGATGAATATGGCCGCAAGGAGCTGCTGGCCATGACCGACGGGTTCCGCGAAAGCGCTGAGAGCTGGCGCGAGCTCTTGCTGGATCTCAGGCGCTGGGGCCTGAAGCACGATCCGAAACTGGCCATCGGCGACGGTGCTCTCGGCTTCTGGACCGCGCTGCGCGAGGTCTTCGCGATCACGCGCGAACAGCGCTGCTGGGTGCATAAGACCATGAACGTGTTGAACGCGTTGCCAAAATCGTTGCAAGACAAAGCCAAGGGTCATCTGCACGACATCTGGCAGGCTGAGACAAAGGCCCAGGCCAATGCCGCCTTCGATTTCTTCGTCGAGGCCTACGGCGTGAAATGGGGCAAGGCGGTCGGCAAGATGGTCAAGGACCGCGACGCGCTGCTGACCTTCTACGATTTCCCGGCCGAGCACTGGAAGCATATCCGCACGTCAAACCCGATCGAAAGCACCTTTGCGACCGTCAGGCACCGCACCAAACGCACCAAAGGATGCCTCAGCCGCAGGACCGGGCTGGCCATGGCCTTCAAGCTGATGATGTCGGCGCAGGGAAAATGGCGCAAACTCGACGGCCAGAACCGCCTGCCGGAGATCATCCAGGGGGTTGAGTTCCGCGACGGCCTCCGTCAACTTCAAGCAGCCGCCTGATCAGGCGTCACCAACTTTTGCCAATATCTCCACTCTGGGGCGGCCGTCGCCCTTTTCGAGTGGTCGAGTTTAGAGGCTGACTGCAATATGAGTGACTTTTCGACTTCCGGAGGCTGGCTGGTTGGATCACAAACTGGCTTGGCAAACCGTCTCGACACACTGAACTCCACTCAGTTTATCGGCATTGATTTTGGAACATCAACGACAGTTGTCAGCCTTGTGTTCAGGGACGAAACGGGACGAAGGATCGAAGTCCGTCCCCTCACCCTGTCACAACCGAGCCAACATGGTGGTGTCGTTCGTGACGAGATCGTCAACACCGTGCTGGCGTTTCGCAACGACACTCTTCTCTTCGGTAGAGATGCCTACAACCTCCGTTCGCGACTGACAGAAGGTCGGAACTCGTTTTCGTCCTTCAAAATGGGGCTCGGTCTGGACTTGGGGCCTGAATTTGCCGCGACGGTCCTGCCCGCCGGGCGGGTGCCAGGCATTACCGTTGAACGTCCAGCCGATGCGGCGCGTGAATTCTTCAAGATGCTCACGAAGGCCATCAACGAAGAACTGGCTCGCCTTGGATTGAACGGAGACGCACGGTTTGCATTTTCCGTTCCTGCCGCATTTCAGGCCAACCAGCGACGCGACCTGATGGCTGCCATTCGCGGTTGTGGTATCGAAGTGAACGAAAATTGCCTGATTGACGAGCCTAATGCCGCCTTCTTGAGTTATATACACGAAGTGGCCCGAGCACCTGAAGGCGGAGAACTTCTCGCCCGTGCGCGCGAACACAAGATCAGCGTTTTGGTCTATGATCTGGGCGCGGGCACCTGCGATGTCTCGCTACTGGACTTCTCGATCTCCGGCGAACGGGTGACATCACGAAATCGAGCAATTTCCAAGTTCACGGCTCTTGGAGGCGACGATATCGACCGAGAGATCGCAAGAAGTATCCTGGTCAGACAACTCCGGCAGGACGACGGCTCCGAGGTTGAGTTGAGTTCGCTCGACATTGAGGAAAAAATCCTGCCGAAGCTCGCGCCCGCCGCCGAGAAACTGAAAGTCACGATTTCCAAATTGTTGGCAGACAAGGAGGTGGGACAATTTGATAGGGCAAGAAGGCTACCTGACATGGTCTTCGAAACGCAGGCTGTATCCCCCTTCAAGATGCGCGGCAACGTGATCAGTATCAGCACGCCGTCGCTTTCTTTGCATCAGTTCCTGGACATTCTCGAACCGTTCTGCGGAGAGCGTAGCGGTGCGGATGACAAGCTGCATCTGGTCGGACCTGTTCACGATGTGCTGGACAAGGTGTCAATCGACCCCGACGAGGTGGACGCGGTGCTGTTCATCGGCGGCAGTGCGCAGAACCCGCTGATCCGGGCAGCCGTGATGGACGCCTTTCCGCCGGAAGTCCGCGAAGTCGTGCCTCGCAACCTGCGCGCCCTTGTTTCGCAGGGGGCGGCCATTCACAGCCTCGGGTTAAACGGCTTTGGCTTCGACTTCATTGCTCCGATCACCTCGGAAGCCATTTCCGTCCTGACCAAGGGCGGCACCATCGAGACGCTGATCCCTGCATCGACGCCGGTGCCTTCGGAAGCCCCGTTTGTCATCCAGCTGTCCATTCCCGAAGGTGAGCAGAGACAACTGGACGTTCCGATCTGTTCGGGCGCGCGTGATCGACTGGTCGGCATCGTGACAGTTAAGCCTGTTGGACAATCTGGATTCAAGCAGGGTGATGCTGTCACGGTCACGGGCCATTTGAGCAAAGAGAAGCTTCTCGACGTGACCGTTACGGTAGCAGGGCAGACCGCCCGCGCGGAGATTATGAACCCGCTGTCAAATGCGGCCGCGTCGCCCAGCGAGCTGGCCATGCTGAAGGCACGGCAGAAGTTCAATGAGTCAATGCTGCGTAATAACGGTCGGCCTTCGGCCGATGTCGTCAAGGCTTACAGAAAAGCTGCTGCGGATGCCGGTGAACACGAACTAGCGGCAGACCTCCTCGTTTCGCTGGAACGGATCACTCCCGGAAGTGATCATGCTACAAACATTTGCTACCACTACTCGATGGCGGGGCGTGAAAAGGCAAGCCATGAATGGGCAGGTATTGCTTACAAGCGTCGCCCCACGGCTCTGAATGCCTATAACCTTGCGTGTGGAGAGCGGGATAAAGGGATCCGGGAAAATTATCTCAGGCAAGCCCTTGAGCATGATCCTGAATATACGAGTGCGGCTGCAATGCTTGCGGGTATGATCGAGTGCCGCGATCCCGACGAAGCGAAGAAACTGCGGCAGATGGTTGTCAGGGTGCTGGAGGATGAACTTCGCTCCTCGGATACCAGTTTGCAAGAATTGCGTCGGCTACGCGAGGCCGCCCGGCAGCTCGGCAAAAGCTCTGTTGCTGAAAAGGCCAAGTCGGAGATCAAGCGCCGCGAACACGCGTTGGCAGAGCGGGGTACCGTCTTCCGCGAGGAAAACCTGGCAGAGGGGCGCGGGAAAATGATCGGACGGGAGCGGCTAATATGACTTGGTTCAGGAAAGCCGGAGAAATCAGCCCATTGCAGGTCCGAACAATCGAAATGGTTGTGGACAGGATAAGCGCGACTCCAGGGGGGAGCGCGTTCTGGGTGCAAGGTGCCGCGGGTACTGGAAAGACAATCGTGCTTTGCCACATCGCGCGACAGTTAGAGGCCAAGCAGCACAATCTGCGCATCATGTTTCTCACCTACACCCATGCCTTGAAGGGAATGATCGAGCAGGCCGTGAAAGAGGCGGGTTCCGATGCCGCGGTTTCGACATACAAGCGTTTCCTATACTCAGACAAAAGCAAGTATGACATCATTCTTCTGGACGAGGTTCAGGACGTCGACCGTCATGAGCTTGTCGATCTCAGGAGCCGGTGCAGTCACCTCGTAATTGCGGGAGATTGCGAACAGCGCATCTACGAGCCGGACAATACTGAAGAAGTTATCATAGAAACAATACCTTGTGAAAAGAGACGCCTCCTGGAGCTCTTTAGAGTAACGAAATTTATCGTAAAAGCGGTGAAGTCCATCTTGCCGAATACAATCCTGGCCGAAGGTGATGTGCAAAAGATCCGCGACGCGAGCGCGAGTGTGATACGCTTTACGAATTCTCGACAGGAAGCACGATGGGTTTTCGAAGAAGCCACGGCTATGGCTCGGCCCAAGTATCCTGCTGTTATACTACTTCCGCATCATGGCGCGATCCTGGATTTCTGCCGGGAACTTGCCATCGAAATGGATATTGCCAGCAGCGGCCCGAAGATCTCCGTTAAGAATGGCAGAATCGAAGACTACAATTGTTTGAACAAACATTTCGAATTCCACAATGTTGCGGTCAGATATTTTGGCAATGGGATCGGAGATCTGTCTAACGCGGATGGTCGGCCACTTGTATTCATCATGACCTATCACAGTTCCAAGGGGTTGGACTTTGACGTGGTCCACATGCCGTTTCTCAACTCGGACACGCAAATCGTTCGCTATAATCCAACATTTGACCGACAAGAGCTTGAGCGGAACCTGTTTTTCGTTGCCATGACCCGTTCGCGTGAGCGTCTGGTTATGAGTCACTCTGGGCAGAACCCCCACCCATTGGTAGATTTGTTGCCGCGTGATGCCGTGGTGTTCAGAGACTACCAAGAACCTGCGTTCGAAGAAGAGGAAGATCTGTTTTGACACGTCAAGAAGCTGTCGTGCTGAGCTATCTCGAATGGGTTCGGCTGATCAACACGGGCGGGATCCGCCTGGACGACCGACGAATTACCCGCTGGTCGCCAGAGAAAACCGCAGAGCAGGATGTCGTCGCCGAACTGATGCTGGGCACGCCCGATCTCGGAACCTCGGCCAACAGCTTCGTTTTGGCGATACTCGAACCGGAGGTGCTGGATCGGGTTGGTGCGAACGGCATGAACCTTGGAAAGCGACTTCCCATCGAAATGGTCCGGTCATTCCATTCCTTCACGGAAACGGCCTGTATCGTTCATGGTCATGATGCAAAGGCTGCGGATTCAGAGATCACGCTCAGTCACATGTCGAAGGGTTGGATTCGTTGGGTCGAGGCTGTCGAGAAGGAAGAGCGGGAAGCCAAAGGCGTATCTCTGACGCAGCTGTTCTCGCTCACACCAGATGACTGGTCGGCAGAATGGGTCAGGTCCCAAGAGAGCCGCATCGACTACGAGAAGATCGCGAAATCGCGGGATACGATGTATTACGGCTGGGCCTGCGTGCTCAATTCGGTCAACGCGCGGCCGAATGTCACAATCGAACTTCCCGAAGATGTCAGGGAAGAAATCCGGTGCCTCCAGAAGGACTTCAACGTCGAGCAGCCGTTCCTGGCGGCGGCGCCGTCGTTGCGCGAATTCGTGGAGGGCTTGCATGATCCCAAAGAGACACCGTCGGATCTTTTGGCCCTTGCGGCGCTGAAACAGCATGAACGCTACGTCACCAAGCGTGACGGAGCGGCCCTCGATGTCGAGGGTCTTACCGCCGACGTGAATTTCCTAAGAGAGCGGGATGCCGGATCCGCGACCATGCTGGTCCAAGTTCTGGGCGAACGTCTGCCCAGCGAAATCATACGGGCCCTCAAGAAAAGCATGGCGGGCTGGAGTGTCCCGGAAACACCTTCCGGAAACGCAGCCGACAAAGGCTCATTCGAGTGTTCTGAGGAGAAGGTTCAAATGAGGCGAACGCCACCTCAATGCGGCACCGACGAGTTGACCGGTGCCGACGGCGACGCGCGCGTAACGTCCGGCGCCGCCGGAGTCTCTGATCAGGCTTCCACTCAAGCCGTGATAGAAACAGGGATCATCGATACCCCACAGCCACCCGTCTACTCGACGGTAAGCACAGCCATGAACGACAGCAACTTCTCCCGCCCCAAGACTCTGACTGCCGCGGAGCAGCGTCAGGGTAACAACCAAGATGAACAGCCATCGCTTTTGCCTCTTTCAGTAGCTGCGGATGCGCCGGATGCGAAACCGAAAGAAGAGGATCACGCTGCGGGCACCGCTGAAGAATCTGGGCAAAGATCGCCCCAGCATGATGGTGTCGTATCCGGGATGTACGCGCCACTTCATAAATACCTTCGATCTATCGAGCCATCGAGGCAATCCGAGAAGCTCGGATTTGCGGAAATCGATAACATGCTGAATGGCAATAAAAAAATGCCTGAGGCATCGCGCAAGCGCGGCTCATTTTGGTCGAACGACGCAAAGGGGCCACAAGTGAAAGCTTGGATCAATGCCGGATTTGCCGTATCCGAGGTCAGCCTTGAAGAGGCTTGGGTGCGATTTGAAAGGGTTGAGTGCCGTCGTAATGCTGCGGGGAATGCGTGATTCTGATTCGGATGAATCACAGGAGAACGAGCGCCGCACTGGCTGTCCCAGAGCCGCGCTGCCCAACCACTTTTCCCTGACGCAGCGAGAGTCTGCGATTTCCCATTCCTGCCATTCGTCCAAGACTCAGCGAAAGCCGGCTTTCCGCCCGTTGCGACAATAGGCGGCAAGGGACACTGCCAACTTTCAGCGGCCGCTTGGGGTGCACAATTGTGGCCCTCTCGACGTGGGACG
>NZ_JBDHSP010000097.1:0-8621 GCF_039808215.1 Paracoccus sp. (in: a-proteobacteria) | reverse complement strand
ACGGCCGACTCTTCCAGCGATCAGGGCAGCCATCATCGCCGTGCTCGAACGGCCAACCCAAACCCGATGTCCGCATTGCCGCCGCAGGCTCAGCCCTAAAAAGCTGCCAAAGCAGTGATAGCCTTGAAGGTCGGCGTGTGGTTCCGCCGCGGTCGTTTGGCCCTGGCCTCTCCTGTCGCGGCCATCATACCGACTTGGGGCAGAAACTCCACATATCCCACCTGTCCAGTTTTCCCGAGCCTGCTCTCTACGCGGCGGACACGCATCTGGTTAATCTCGTGTCGCGGCACTCTGGACTACCAGCCTTGCCAATAGTACCACCGGGATGAAAAGCCCCTCCTTGTCCATCGTGCAGACGAATGCGGTGATTTTTGATGCAGCCTGTCGTGGATATTCAAACGAAGAGCCTGTCATCGCAGGTCTATCTGCATCTACGCCAGCAACTCATGTCCGCCCGCTATCGCCCGGGAGACCGACTGAAAATACGTGACCTGGCCCAGGGTATGGGGACCAGCGAAACGCCCGTGCGCGAAGCGCTCTTGCAGCTCGTCAAGGACGGTGCGCTGGAGATGAAACCCGGCTACTATATCCGGGTCAGGCAGGTGAATCTTCAGGAGTATCTGGAGATCCGCAAAATCCGCCAGCTGCTCGAACCCTATGCCGCCCTTCAAGCCCTGCCGAATATCGATGACGCCCTCATCGACAGGCTGGCTGGCATTCACGAAACCTTGATCCAGGCGGAGCGGGACAGGGATTATCCGATGGCCTTGCAGGCCAATTACGATTTCCACTTCACGATCTATCGTCTGTCCCACATGCCGCACCTGATCGAGATACTCGAGCGCTTGTGGATACAGATCGGCTCGCTCCTGACCCTTCTCTATCCGCATGGCCATCCGACCTACGATGGGGACCATCAGCACCTCAACGTGCTGAAGGCTCTGCGCAGGCGGGATCCCCAAGCGATCAGCACCGCCATCGAAAGCGACCTCATGGAGGGCGGCCGCAACTTCCTGAGCTATCTGGAGGAAATCGAGCGCGCGCAAAACAGGGATGCCGCGAGGTCCGCGGAGAAGGCGCCGTAGTCCGGGTTTTGCTCTTCCGGACGGTGCCCCCAAGCGGCGCTCCGAAAGACGCATCCCGCAGATGTCGCCTCCACCGGCACGTCAGGCTGTCGAATGGCTGACGAACCGCGTGTTCAGATAGGCCTCCAGCGCATCCGCGCCTCCTTCCGTGCCATAGCCGGAATCGTTGATGCCGCCGAACGGAACTTCCGGCAGGGCGAGCCCGTAATGGTTGATGGACACCATACCGGTGGCGATCCTCGCCGATAGCCGGGCCGCGCTTGCCGCCGAGCGAGTGAAGACATAGGCGGCCAGGCCGTAATCGAGCCGGTTGGCCTCCGCCAGCGCCTCGTCGAGATCCCTGACGGGAACCATCAAGGCCATGGGTCCGAACGGCTCCTCGTTCATCGCTCGCGCCTGCTGTGGCACGTGCGAGAGCACGGTGGGCTCGAAGAAGTTGCCGGCGTTGCCGATGCGCTTGCCGCCGGTGACCAGTTCAGCGCCGTGTCGCATCGCATCCTGGGTCAAGTCTTCCATCGCCCGGACACGGCGCGGATTGGCGAGCGGCCCCATTGCGGTGCCTGCGACAAGCCCGTCACCGACACGTATGGAGCGCGCCGTCTCGCTGAAGCGCTCGACAAAGTCGTCATAGACCGTCTCGGCGACCAGAAAGCGCGTAGGCGCCACGCAAATCTGCCCCGCATTGCGGAATTTCGCAGCGGTCATGACGCGTACGGCCTGTGCGACATCGGCGTCGGGCAACACGATCACCGGCGCATGGCCGCCCAGCTCCATGGTCGCCCGTTTCATGTGCAGGGCCGCCAGCGCGGCGAGCTCTTTGCCCACGGCCGTCGAGCCGGTGAAGGAGATCTTCCTGATGACCGGATGTGGGATCAGGTAGTTCGATATATCGGCCGGCGTTCCGTAGACGAGATTGACGACGCCGGCCGGCAGGCCCGCGTCGACGAAAGCCCGCACCAGTTCGGCAGGGGCCGCTGGTGTCTCCTCCGGCCCTTTGACGATGATCGAGCAGCCGGCGGCGAGCGCGGCCGCCAGTTTGCGCACGGCCTGGTTCAGGGGAAAGTTCCAGGGCGTGAAAGCGGCGACCGGGCCGACGGGTTCCTTGGTCACGATCTGGCTGACGCCGTCCATGCGGGGAGGCACGACACGGCCGTAGGCGCGGCGAGCCTCCTCGGCGAACCAGTCGATGATGTCGGCGGCGGCGAGCGCCTCCAGCCGGGCTTCGGCAAGCGGCTTGCCCTGCTCCAGCGTCATCAGCGTGGCGATATGTTCGCTACGCTCGCGCAGCAGCGCGGCGGCCTTGCGCATGAGCTTGCACCGGTCGAACGCGGCGACGCCGCGCCAAATGCCGAAGCCGGCGGCGGCGGCGGCGAGCGCCTCGTCCAGATCGGCGTTCGCGGCATGAGCGCAGGATCCCAGAACCGCCTCGGTCGCGGGGTTGAAGACATCGAGGCAGGCGCCGCCACCCGCCGGCCGCCACAAGCCACCGATATGAAGCAGGACTTGCTTTGGATAGGAGGACGCGGACGGCACGGATTGTCCCTTTCAGGTGAAAGCTTGCGGCTCGACCGGCTCGGGTACGCCGATGGTGCCTGCCTCGCACAGGCGCCGGATGGTCTTCGTGTCATAGCCGAGCACGGTCTTCAGCACGGCTTCCGTGTCCTGCCCGAGCAGGGGCGGCGGGCGATAGGAGGCGACTTTCTGCGCGGCCAGGCCGTGCGCCGGCCCAATCAGCGACACCGGCCCGAGAGCGGGATGATGCAAGGTCTGCACCGTGCCGCGTTCGCGCAGATCGGGATTGTCCAGGACTTCCGGGACGGTCTTGACTTCACCTGCCGGTACGGCGACGGCGGCACAGGCGCGCATCCAATGGTCGCGCGTGCCGGTGGCAAAGACGGCGGCCAGTTGCGGGATAAGAGCGCTGCGGTTGAGCGCGCGGCATGCTGCGGTGGCGAAGCGCTCGTCCCTGGCCAGATCCGGCAGGCCGACCACTTTTTCGCACAGAGCCGCGAACTGACGGTCGTTGCCGACGGCGAGCGCGAAGCAGCCGTCCGCCGTCTGGAATACCTGGTAAGGAACCACCGCCGGATGCGCGTTGCCGAAGCGGTCGGGCGCCGCCGCGGTGTTGAGATAGCCGCTCCCGACATTGACGAGGAGATTGAGCGCGCAATCGTAGAGAGCAAGGTCGACATACTGGCCTGTCCCGGTGTGCTGACGCTCGAGCAGGGCCGCCAGGATCGACTGCACCGCGACCATGCCGCATACAATGTCGGTGATGGCCACGCCGAAGCGCATCGGCTCCCCGCCAGGTTCGCCCGTGATCGCCATCAGGCCGCTCTCGGCCTGCATGACGAAATCGTAGCCGGGGCGGGACGCGCCAGAACCGGTCTGTCCGTAACCGGAGATCGAGCAATAGACCAGGCGCGGGTTGATCTCGCTGAGTGCCTGCCAACCTATACCGAGACGGTCGGCGACGCCGGCGCGAAAGTTTTCCACCACGATATCGGCTTTACGCGACAGTTCGTGGATGATTGCCACGCAATCGGAATTCTTCAGGTCGAGCGCGATGCTTTGCTTGCCCCGATTGGCGCATAGATAATAGGTGCTGACCCCCTTGTAGTTGGGCACCGACCAGGCGCGTGCGTCGTCGCCGCCGTCGATGTTCTCGATCTTCCAAACTTCGGCGCCGAGATCGGCCAGGCTCATCGTCGCCCAGGGACCAGCGAGCACCCGCGACAGATCGAGGACCTTGACGCCTTCGAGGGGCAGGCGGGCGCGGCAGGCGGGAGGCGCGTCGGCAGCGGGCTTTGCGGCTTCGATCAAGATGCGTCTCCTCGGTGCAGTGGCGCCCTATCGGGACTGTCGCGGGGCATGGCCGAATGCGATGTCAGCCGGCTCTGGCCAGAAGCTCCCTGGCGGTACGGGTCACGCCATCGGCGTCCAGCCCGTAATGAGCATAGAGCGCGGCGGGCGGGCCGATCAGCGAGAACTCGTCATGGATGCCGTGGCGATGGAACGGGATGGCCGGTCCGCCCGCAAGCACCTCGGCGCCGGCGCTGCCGAGACCGCCGATAACGTTGTGTTCCTCCACGGTCAGGATCGCGCCTGTTTCGGCGACGGCCGCCTTCACAGCTTCACGGTCGATCGGCTTGACCGTATGCATGTCGAGGACGCGCACGCTGCGGCCCTCGCCGAGGAGCCTGTCGGCCGCCGCGAGGCTGGCATGGACCTGCGAGCCGGTGGCGATGATGGTGAGGTCGCGGCCATCACGCAGCATTGCGGCCTTTCCGAACCGGAATCCGGCCGGAATTTCGCCGTAGACCTCCGCATCTCGGCCGCGGCCGAGGCGGATGTACATGGCGCCCGGATGATCCAGCGACGCCCGCAGGATGGCCCGCAACTGGTTGGCATCCGCCGCGCAGACGACCGTCAGCTCGGCGATCGTGCGCATCATGCCAATGTCCTCCAGCGCATGATGGCTGGTGCCGTAGAACCCCATCGAGATGCCGGAGTGATGGCCGATGATGCGCACCGGCATGCGTGGATAGGCGCAGTCCGTGCGGATCGCCTCAGTGGCCAGAATCCCGCTGAACGCCGCGAAGGTGGCGACATAGGGAATCATGCCGCAGGAGGCCATCCCGGCAGCGGCCGTGATCATGTTGCGCTCGGCGATGCCGAAGTCGATGAATCGGCCAGGATGCCGATTGGCGAAATCGCGGGTGCGGCTGGAGTTGGCGAGGTCCGCGGTGGCCACCACGATGCGCGGATCGGTCTCGGCCAGATCGGCCAGTTCCTCGCCCAGGATGAAGGCCGGCATCGAATTTGCCGGGGTGCCACGGACGCTTTTGGCGTCCTTGAGCGAGATTTCCTTGTCGTCGCCGCGGAAGAGAGCGCTCTGGTCCTGTCCGGAATTGTCCATCTGTGCGGTCATCGCGTGTCCCCGTTGGCATAGGGCTTCAAGCCCTGCGAGATTTCCTCATAGGCGTCGTCGTAATCGGCTCCGACGAGGTTGCCGACATGCCAGTCGAGCGAAAGCTCCATGCGCTTGACGCCGCGCCCCTTGATCGTGTCGGCGATGATCATCTGCGGCTTGCCTTCACCGGCGGGCCTGAGGTCATCCAGTGCCTGCCGGATGGCCCCGAGGTCATGGCCGTCGATGCGCCTGACGTCCCATCCGAACGATTCAAAACGGGTATGTATAGGCTCGACCGACATGATCTTTTCTGTCGGACCGTCGATGCACAACTGATTGCGGTCGACGAGACCGATGAGGCCGCCGAGCTTGAATTGGCCTGCCGCCATAGCGGCTTCCCAGATCTGCCCTTCGTTGAGTTCGCCGTCGCCCAACATGCAGTAAGTCCGGTAGCTGCGTCCCTGCAACCGTCCGGCCAAGGCCATACCCAGCGAGATCGACAGGCCGTGGCCAAGCGAGCCGGAGGAGAAGTCGATGCCCGGTATCTTCTTCATGTCGGGATGGTCGCCGAACGCGCTGCCGAGCCGGGTGAAATCGTCGAGCCTGGACGGCTCGTAGAAGCCGAGATCGGCCAGCACCGGATAGAGTCCGATGGCGGCGTGGCCCTTGCTCAGCACGAAGCGGTCGCGGTCGGGCCATTTGGGGTTGGCGGGGTCGAGGCGCAGATGGGCGTAGTAGAGCGCTGCAAACAGCTCCGCGGCTGAAAAGGTGCTGGAATAGTGTCCGGCACCGGCGATACGGGTCAATCGCAGCGTTTCGAGTCGGATGAATTTTGCCCTGTCGGCGAGAAACTCTTCCGAAACATTTCGGCCTTTCCCTATGCGGCTATCGAGATTCACCGTCGTCGCCTCCTTCTTGATCCATGATATGTCCCGAATTGATCGTCGTCGGGGATCGCTGGCGCCGGATCATGGACAGGTGGGAAGGCGGGCTTCCCAGGCCTTTGGGCGCCATCTGCCCAGGACTCCCCGCCGCTGAGGCGGAGCCTGCCTCCACGGACTAAAGTCGCGCGACGATCGCCATCGCATCGTCGGTCGCCGCGAGTGCTTCATCGATATCCGCCTCGCTATGGGCGGCTGACAAGAACAGGGTGTGCGTCGGATGAATGTAGACGCCGCGCTCCAGAGCCTCGAGGCAGAAGCGGCTGCCGATGCGCCGTTCGGCATCATCCTCGAACAGGAAGACCGGCATCTGTACCGGACCGCTTTGCCGCAGCCTCACGCCGTGACGCGCGGCTTGAGCGTCAAGCCCGTCACGCAGGCGCTGGCCCATGGCCCGCATATGGCCGATACCGTCGGTGTTCCGCAGTTTGGTGATGGTGGCGATCGACGCGGCCATGGAGACCGCCGCCGTCCAGAACGAGCCGGTGATGTAGACCCTGGTGGCGCCGTCGCGGAAGCGGTCGTTCCCCGTAACGGCGGCGAGCGCATGCCCGTTGGCGATGGCCTTGCTCCAGGCCGCAAGGTCCGGCCGAACTCCGAGCAACTCCCAGGCGCCGCCGAGATGCAGGCGCAGGCCCGCGCGGACCTCATCGACGATGAGGGCCGCGTCGGCGGCATCGGCGAGGGCACGGGCGCAGGAGGCGAAGGCCGGCGTCGGCAGCACATGCTCCTTGCCGAGGTCGTGCTTGAAAGCCGACACGAGGATGGCCGCGAGGTCGTTCCCCGCCTGCTCCGCCGCAGCCTCAAGGCTCTGAACATCGTTGAATTCGTAATAGATCAGATGTGCGCGATCCTCCTCGGTTACGCCCGCGACGGACGGCGTGCACCACGGGATCGCTCCATGATAGGCCCCCCGCGCCAGCAAGATCTTGCGCCGGCCGGTACCGGCACGGGCGATCGTCACGCAGGCGGTGGTGGCATCGGTGCCGTTCTTGGAGAACATCGCCCAGTCGGCATGCGGAACCGTCTCGACGAAAAGTTCGGCAAGCTCGACCTGGCGGGCGCTGGGTCCGTTCATGCCGTCGCCCAGCGCGCGCTGAGCCGCCGCTGCAGCCTCGACGTCGGGGTCGTTGTAGCCCAGGACCATCGGACCCCAGGCGCACATGAAATCGATGTAGCTGCGGCCGTTGACGTCCCAGGTCCGGCAGCCCGCCGCGCGTTCGAAATACTGCGGATAACCGGCGGGGAGCCGTGAAACGCTCTGGTGACCCCACATGCCGCCAGGAACGACCCTGGCCGCACGGGCACGCAATGCTTTGTCAGCCTCGATGATCCGACGATCCATTTGACATCTCCCCACGGCGAGCAGGCCGCATCTGGCGGGTCTGTGATTTTGATATATCATATAACACAAATTGGCAAGCGGGAAGAGGCGGGCCGGCAGGGCTCCGACGGTGCCGGCCCGCCTCCCTGGTCATCCATCGATCGAACGGCTCGGCCACACTGCAGTTGGCGCTGACGAGAAAGACGCACGAAGATCGCGGATGGAACTTCGTAGTATTATCGGCGTCGTTCCGTGAATTCGGGCGACGCTCAGCCGATCTTTCGACCGCTCACCGGTTGCGTGGATCCATATAGTCGCGCAAGCCATCGCCGATGAAATTGCATGCCAGCACGATGGTCAGGATCGCAAAGCCCGGCCCGAAGGCGATCCACCACTGATAGAAATGGATAGCCGCCTCGGAAATCATGGCGCCCCATTCGGGCGTCGGCGGCGCGGCGCCCAGCCCGATGAAGCTAAGCGAAGCCGCCAGCAATGCCACTCCGCCGAAATCCATCGTGGCGTGGATCAGGATCGGCGTCCAACACAGCGGCAGGATATGCTTGAAGAGCACGCGCGACCGGGAGGCCCCGGCGACGATGGCGGCCTCCACATGCTCGCGCTCGCGAACTTCCAAAACCTGCGCCCGCATGAGCCGCGCATATATCGGCCACCAGACCAGGACCATCGCGATGGCCGCGTTCTCGAGTCCCGGCCCGAGCGAAGCGGCAACTGCCATTGCCAGCAATACCGGTGGAAACGAAAGGGTGATGTCGACAAGGCGCATGATGACCCCTCCGACGATCCCCCCGGCAAATCCGGCGATGGCGCCCAGCAGGGCGCCGATGGCGACCGAGGCGGACACGACAATCGCCGCGATGGGCAGTGATTGGCGCGCTCCGTAGAGGGTCCGGGTGAACACGTCGCGGCCGAGCGCATCGGTTCCGAGCGGATGGGCGAGGCTCGGCGGCCGCAGCCGCGCGCCCACCATGTCGAACTGCGAATAGGGCGCCCACAGATCGATCGTCGCGGTCACCACGACCCATGCGCTCAGGACGACGATGCCGAGGGCGAGCGGGGCGGTCAGCCAGGACGGCAGGCGCGCGGTTTTCGTTGCTTCGACGGAAATGGACATCATCAGCTCAGGCGGATGCGGGGATTGGCATAGGCGTAGGCGATGTCGGTCAGCAGGTTGACGAGGAGAAACGCCAACCCACCCACGATGGTGACGCCGATGATCGCCGGATAGTCCAGCGACCTGGCGGCATCGACCGCGTAGGAACCAACGCCGGGCCAGGAGAAGATCGTCTCGGTCATCACCGCGCCCGTGAGGAGATAGGCGAAGGAATGGCCCAGAATGG
>NZ_JBDHSP010000096.1:0-8666 GCF_039808215.1 Paracoccus sp. (in: a-proteobacteria) | reverse complement strand
ACATGTAATGCCTTGATTTTGCATATGCTGGATACTCAAGCAGGCTCAAAATGCCCGCGGAACTGTCGAACTTCGGTGTCCCGATCCTCCTGCGCGAACAGCTCGTCCAGATCGCCCAGATATTGTTCCACGCGCTTTGCGCTGCTCGCCCGCGACGAGGCAGTTGCCTCCGTCTGGCCCTGCGCCACCAACCACTTCCGGAACTCGTCCTGCTTCATCGCTTGCCCGTCTATCTGCCTGAAAGGTGCTGATCCGAGGTCAGGAAGCCGAGGGCAGAGTCCTTCATCGTCAATTCACCGTCTAGAGAACCACGGGTGGATGATGGCGGGAACCGGAATCGCGCGCAACTGCGAGTTACCTGCCGCCGCCTGCTGCTGCGGGCTTATGCATGCTGGTGCGGTTTTTCTGGTCGGGTGTTGATGTGGCGTTGATGTAGGGCGGAACGCCAAAAGCCGAGCGTTATTCTCGGCTTTGAAGTATTTGATAGCATTAAGTTTTTTGGTTGCGGGGGCTGGCTTCCACCTTCGTCCTAACTTCTCGCGGTTTTTGCCGGTGTTCGGCTTCCACGAAGTCGAGGATACCGAACAACTCGCCGCGTAGCTTGGCATATACCTCGCCGCGCTTCTCGCCGGGTGTGAGAACAACTTCCTCGATCAGCGAGCGCAGCTCCTCGGCGGCGACACGTCCATCGTCGTCATTGTGCAAGGCGTCCGTGAACCGCTCCACCCGCTTGCGATAGATGTTCCCAATGTTGGGATGCACGTCCGGCGTGTCAGCGGGTGCCTGCAACTGCCGGGCGATGACTTCGGCCTTCTGCCGTTCCAGCTCGTCCATGCGCGCTTTCATGGAAGGCTGATACATGCCGTCCTCAATGGCCGCGATGATCCCGGCGATGGCCTTCTCGATCTTCTCCAGCGCCTTGCGGTCCTGCTCGCCCTGTGCCCGACGCTCCCGGTTGAGGCGGTTCATTTCCTCGGCGAAGGCGCGCACGGTTTCCTCGACGGCCCGCGAAGAAATCAGCCTGTCTTTCAGACCGGACAGCACCCGTTCCTCGATCTTCTCGCGGGTGATGGTCCTGTTGTTGTCGCAGGTGCCGCGCCGGTGGTGGTTGAGGCAACCATAGCGGTCGCGCATGATGAGGCCGTATCTACCGCCGCAGCAGCCGCAGGTCAGCAGGCCGGAAAGAAGAGAAACGGGTCGCTTCTTCTCGTGGAGCTTGCGGGCCTTGGCCTTCCTGACGCCCTCGGCGGTTGCCTCGAACCGGACGGCAATGTCCTTCTGCCGCGCACGAACAGCGTTCCAGAGCGCGTCGTCCACGATACGCAAATGCGGAACCTCGCTCCTGATCCACTTCTCGGGTGAGTTGATGCGCGACACGCGCTTGCCGGTGGACGGGTCTTTCACGAAATGCATGCGATTCCAGACCAGAACGCCCGCATATAGCTCGTTGTTGACGATGCCGGTTCCGCGCGAAACATGGCCCCGGATGCTGGTATCGCCCCATGCACGGCCAAGAGGGCCGGGAACGCCATCGCGGTTCAGATCGACGGCGATGGCCTTGGGGCTTTTGCCGGACGCGAACTCGCCAAAGATACGGCGGACGATTTCCGCTTCCTTGGGGATGATCTCGCGGTCGCCTCGGATCGGCTCGCCGTTGGCGTCAAACTTCTTCACGACGCGATAGCCGTAGCAAAGCCCACCGCCCGCCTTGCCCTTCTCCACCCTGCCCCGCAACCCGCGATGGGTCTTCATGGCGAGGTCTTTCAGGAACAGCGCGTTCATCGTGCCTTTCAGCCCGACATGAAGCTCGGAGATTTCGCCCTCGGCCAGCGTGACGATGGTGACGCCTGCAAATTTCAGATGCTTGTAGAGGGTCGCCACATCGGCCTGATCGCGGCTGATGCGGTCCAGCGCCTCGGCCAAGAGGATGTTGAACTCGCCATGCTGCGCATCGCGCATCAGCCGCTGGATGCCGGGACGCAAGATCGTGCTGGCCCCGGAGATAGCCGCATCCTCGTAGGAACCGACGATCTGCCACCGCTCCCTCCCCGCATGTTCGCGGCAAAGCCGAAACTGGTCCTCGATGGACGCCTCGCTCTGCTTGTCGTCGGAATAGCGGGCGTAAAGGGCTGCGCGGGTCATGGCGGCGTCCTTCCTGTCTAAAGGTTCCTCAAATCCTTGATGAGCGCGAACAGATGCAGCGGATCGGTCGGAGATGGCTGGAAGTCGAATCGCTCATAGAACGCTCGTGCCGCATCGTTCTTGGCGTGAACCACCAACGCGCGGACACCGGCGATGTCGGCCACTTGCAGCGTCCGCAGCACGGCATCGCGCAGCAGTCCCGCGCCGATCCTCTTGCCCTGCCACGCCTCGCTGACGCCGAGCCGGGCCAGCAGCATGACCGGCACGGGATGCCGGGCCAGTCCCTTGGTCAGCCGCTCGGGGGCTTCCTCATAGCGGACCTCGCCGACAACGAGCGTGTAAAAACCAACGATGGCGTCGTCATCCGCAACACCCACATAGGTCTGCGAGGCATTCGCCATCTGGTTCGGCAGGGCGAAGCGGACCAGAAAGCGATTCAGCGCGTCCTCGCCGCAGTCGAAGTTCTCGACGGCATGGCGGCGATGCAGCTTCTCGATGCGAAGACCCATTACGAACGATTATCGTCCGAAAAGACGCCCGGCTCGTTCAGCAGCTTACGCAGGCGCGGCAGATCGCGCGGCGGCGCGTCCAGCGCGGCAACGAAGGCTTCCCACCTCTCGGGCGGAAGCTGGAAAACGCGACGGTCGGCAAGGGCTTCCTCGGCCCGGACAAGCGCGCTTTCAAGCACGAACTCGCTCAAGGAACGGCGTTGCGCCTGTGCGGCGGCGGCAAGGGTATGCTTGGCCTCCGCCGTAAGGCGAAGGTCGAGCTTTTCTGTGCGAGTGATGCGTGTGGTCATGGCATTATCTCCTGAACGCACCCTATCAGAACGCCCGACATTGTCAAGACAAACCGTTTGCGGCATCATGTGCCCTTTCCGCCCGGTTCATCTCGCGTCGGTGGCACGTTATCGTTGGCAGCCTGCAATGCCTCGAAGTGCTCCCGCGCGATCTGGCGTCCGATCAGTCGGGCGATGGACAACACCACCGCATCCACCCGCGCGGACGCATCCGCCGCCTGCCCGGCATCCTGTCCATTCGGCGGTCGGTTGTCGTTCGCTGGCCTCTGTTTTCCGTCAGCGCCCTCGCTATCAGAAGTCATAGAAGTCGAACTCGCCGCGCGGCTTCCATCCGGCAGGGTAGGCAATCCAGCGGTTAATGTCGGATTCATGCCAACCCGCGCCGTTGGCGCTGATCTTCATCTGGGCCGGGAACGTGCCTTCCTTGATCTTGCGATAGATGGTGGACTTGGAGAGGCCCGTCCGGGCAAGAACGGTCTTCATGCGGATGATGCGGTCTGGTTGGCGCATGGTCCTGCTGCCTCCTTCTGGTCGTTTCTGACAATTGCAGAGACCAGACAAGGCAACGATTTATCGTTGCGCAATAGATATTTAGCTGCCGTAGTAGTGTAGCGTAGAAACGGCGGTAAATAGGATGGTTCTACGATCTACAATCCGATGCCCCGACCTCTGCCAAGGCCGTGACTGAGGGCAAGTTGTCGACCAAGCCTCATCCCTGAGTCGAAATCCATGCTGATGCCGAGTTGCTTCTTGCGGCCTTCTAGCAGGGATTCCATCTGCGGATCGCGTTCCAGGCTCATCGCCATGTTGCCCATCTCCGCGCGCGCTGACCTATAGCCGGAATAGTTGCCCGCCGCATACTGGCGTTCCCCGGTCTGCCTGAGTTCCTGAAAGCGTTCCACGAACCGATCCGCGCGCAGATCGGGGTTCTTGCGCATCTCGGTTTCCAGTTGCAGGGCGCGTCTGGCAGGCGCGGCGCGATCAGGATCGCCAGAGGCGACATCGGCGGCAAAGCCGGAATTCCGTTTATAGACGGCTTCGGCGTCGCGGGAACCGTGAGGCCGGTGCTCATCGAAGGCTGTGCGAGCCTCGTGCAACTCCTGCACCTGCTCGGGCGTCGCAGCGATACCCCTGTCCTGCGCCGCGAAGATCGCATCCACGGCGCGGGCATGACGAACGAAGCTCTGCCCGGAACTGGCGCGACGCAAGAGTTCTTCCGGCTCGATGCCGGTCTTGCGTGATGTGACTTCAAGGTCGCGCTGAACCTCTCGTCTTGCCGCCTCCCTGTCCGGCCCTGCGGGCACATGCTCACCGGAAGAACGCAGATTGTCGATATAATCGTCTATGGCATCGCGCAGCCGCTCGGGCATGAGTTTGCGCATGATCTGGGCGACACGGGCACGGAAGGCGATGCCGCGCCGCTCGGCATAGTCCTGTGCCGGGCCGACCTGCTGTTCGTAGTCCGTCGCCATATCCTTGGCCCGGTCGCGCGACAGGGTGTTGATGAGCTTGTCCTGACTCGAAAAATCGTCGCGGCCATAGTGCAGGTCCATGCCGTCGCGATGACGTGACAAGGCGACATAGCTGCCGTGGGCGTCCATGCCGGGAGTCGCCATCACATGCGTCCGGTCCACCGTCATGCCCTGCGCCTTGTGGATGGTCGCGGCATAGCCGTGGTCAATGCGGTCATAGTCTTTCAGGTCGAACGAGATGCTGCGCCCGTCATCGGTGCGAACCGACATGGATTGTTCGCTGACCTGCTCGATGGTGCCGAGCGTGCCGTTCTTCACGCCAAGGCTCCGTTCGTTTTGCAGGAACATGACGCGATCCCCGCTGGCAAAGCTGCGCTCGCCCCGTTCCACCGTCACGCGCACGTCCTCGCCAAGATCGCCCGCCTCCCGCATCCGATCGCGGGCGGCCTCGTTCAGTTCCCGCACCTCGGCATTGGTGTGGGTGAGGATGATGCGGCTCGCGTCCGGCGACGCCTGCCGTTCGCGGTCCCAGCGGTCGATCAGATCGCCGCGCGCCTGCTCGCGCGTCTCGGCGGAATGCACCATGTCGTGACGGTCATAGGAGGCGATGGCGTCGCCGGTCCTGCCGGTCGCCAGATCGCCGGTGGCGTCCCGCTGCCAGTTCTCGCGCTGGCGGCGCACCTCGCCGATTTCCGCGCCGCCGTGGCGCTCATGGATCGACCGGAACGCCGCGCCGGCCTCGATGGATTGCAACTGCTGCGGATCGCCGACCAGCACCACCTTTGCGCCAGCCTCGGCGGCATGGGACAGAACGCGCTCCATCTGCCGCGTGCCGACCATGCCCGCCTCGTCGATGACAAGCACGTCGCGGGAAGTCAGCATGTCGCGGCCCTGTCCCCAGCCGTGTTCCATGCTGGCGATGGTGCGCGAGGATATGCCCGATCCGCTTTCGAGATTTTCCGCCGCGATGCCGGACAGGGCAACGCCGCGCACCTCGAAGCCTGCCGCCTCCCATGCTTCGCGCGCAACTCCGAGCATGGCGCTCTTGCCCGTCCCGGCATGGCCGACGACAATGCCAAGATCGCGCCCGTCCGTGACATGCGCCAGCGCGTCGGCCTGCTCGCCGGACAGGACAAGCCCGCGCTGTTCGGCGCGTGCCAATGCCATGTCGCGGTGCGCGTCGTTCACCTCATGGCGTTCGCGTTCCGCCATCAGTTCGGCGGCGCGATGGAGCCGCTGTTCGGCCTCGATCATATCGCGGGTGGTGAAGCGATCCTCGCCGCGTCCGTCCTGCCCGAGTTCCACCAGATCGGGCGAACCGCGTATCGCGCCCATCACCTCGTTGAACTGCTCGATGCCGTCGCTATGCCGATGCGCGAACATAGCCATGTCGCGCCGCGTGAAGGTCGATTGCTGATGCGTGATCGCGTCCAGCGCGATATTGGGATCGGCGATGATCCGTTCGCCATTGTTGCGGGCGATTTCCCTGTGCATGTCGGCACGGTCGGCCGCCTCGATGCCGTCACCTTCAATGCGCTGCGCCGGTGCGCCGATCTGGCTTTGCGGCTCAAGGTCGATACCCTGCGCCTCAAGGCTGCGATGGTCGATCCGCGCATCAATGTCGAGTTCGGCAAGGCGCTCGTTGACATGCTCGGCCCAGCGTTCCCGCCATCGCTCGACCATCTCCGTCCGGTTCCAATCCCGCACCTTCGGGCCGAAACCGTCCTCGTCCACGCTGCGCATGGTGAGCATGACATGGGCATGGGGTTTGGGGCTGCCGTCCTCGGCAAAATCCCAATGCACATTGAGGTCGGCGATCATGCCCTGATCGACGAATTCGGCTTGGGCGAAGTCGCGGGCGAGTTCGATGCCCTGCGTCTGTGTCATCTCGCGAGGAATGGCGAACTCCACCTCGCGGGCAAGCTGCGCATCCTTGCGCACCTCGAACGCCTCCACATCATTCCAGAGCCGTTCGCGGTCTTCCCACACATCGGGCGCACCGTCCGGCAACAGCACCTCGGAATGGACGACGCCGCGCTTGGCGGAAAAGTCCTGATCGCGGCCGAGCCGGTCGTCGCGCAACCGCGAAGCCGAGCGGTAGGCGGCGGACGCCACCGCGCTCGACCCGGCCTTGCGGCCAATGACCTTGACGTGAAGATGATAGATCGCCATCGCGATCCAAGCATTGCCACGCTCAAGCGCACGTCGGAACGACGTATAAGCGCGCCCTCCCTCAAAAAATTCTCGGGATGGACCGGGGCGTTCCAGACCGTCCCGGCAACAATACTGCGTTCCGCCGCCTGCGCAACTATCATCGCTGCATCGACAACGAACCACGACTATGGAGACCACGATGCGCAAGCCACGAGACTATGACGCGGAACTGAAGGCGCTGGAAGACAAGGCCAAGGAACTGAAGACGCTCAAGGTGCAGCAACTCGGCGAACTGGTCATCGCCACCGGGGCGGATGCGCTCACCGCTGACGAACTGGCAGGCGCGCTGATCGTACTGGCGGAAACCACAGATGCCGGAAAGAGGGAGACGTGGGCCAAGCGCGGGGCCGCGTTCTTTCAAGGCAGGTCGCGGCGATCATCATCAACGCCTGACCGCGATCACGGCAGCGCTCAAACGCAATCGGGCGGCGTGCAACCGGCATCAGGCGGCGCGGGCGCGACATGACATGCGCACATGGCAGGTCGAGCGCCGTAAGCGCACCCGGCATCTAATCGAACTCGGCGGCCTCGTCGTCAAGGCGGGCATCGTGGACCTGACAGGCGATGATCGCGCCACCATCCTTGGCGCGATGATCTGGATGGCCGAAAAGCTCAAGAGTGAAGGCGGCGAACACGCACGCGATACATGGACGAAACTCGGAAAGATCGCGTTCGAGATGGATCGTCCAGCAAGCGCACATGACAGGACTCAACCGCAGCCGGATCGGGCGTAACCGATGGCGGGCGGCGCGGAGACCCCACATATCGCAGCGCCGCCCGCCATCGCGCGACGTCGCCAGTTTATCATTGCCCAAAAGAGCTATTTTGCCCTAAATAGGCAGGATAGAATCGGCGAGATTGAAGCCATGAAAACCATGTCTGCGCGCGAGGCGAAGAACAGCTTCGGGCTGATGATCGACACCGCGCGTGCAGGGCCGGTGCAGATCGAGAAGCACGGGCGCGGCGTCGTGGTGGTGCTCGCAGTCGAGGAATATGAGCGGTTGAAAGCGATTGAAGCGGGGGCAACGGGTGGTGAGGCGGATAAGGACGACGCTGGCGGAGATTCCCGGCGGTGAATAAGGTCAAGGAAATCGAACGCGCCGAACTGCACAAGACGATTTGGCGCATTGCCAACGACCTGCGCGGCAGCGTCGATGGCTGGGACTTCAAGAGCTATGTGCTCGGGATGTTGTTCTACCGTTTCATCTCGGAGAACCTCACCGCCTACCTGAATACGCAAGAGCGTAACGCGGGCAATGCGGGCTTTGACTACGCCGCCCTCGCCGACACCGATGCCGAGCAGGGGCGTGCAGAGACGGTAAGGGAAAAGGGCTTCTACATCCTGCCCTCGCACCTGTTCGCCAACGTTCGGCGGCAGGCGCGGCATGACCCCAATCTCAACGAAACCCTGTCCCGCGTGTTCAAGGATATCGAAGGCTCGGCCATCGGCGCGGAGAGCGAGGATGATTTCAAGGGCCTGTTCGACGACCTAGACGTCAACAGCGGCAAGCTCGGCCCGACCGTTGCCAAGCGCAACGAAAAGCTGGTGAAGCTGCTCGACGCCATCGGCGATCTGCCGTTGGGCAGCTTTTCCGACAACACCATCGACCTGTTCGGCGACGCTTACGAATACCTGATGCAGATGTATGCCTCGACCGCCGGAAAATCCGGCGGCGAGTTCTACACCCCGCAGGAAGTTTCCGAATTGCTGGCCCGCATAGCTGTTGCGGGAAAAACCGTAGTCAACAAGGTGTATGATCCAGCCTGTGGGTCGGGGTCGCTGCTGCTCAAGTTCGCCAAGGTGCTGGGGCAGGACAATGTGCGGCAGGGCTTCTACGGCCAGGAAGTCAACCTGACGACATACAACCTGTGCCGCATCAACATGTTCCTGCACGACGTGAACTACGAGAAGTTCGACATCGCGCATGGCGACACGCTGACCGATCCGGCGCATTGGGATGACGGAGAGTGTCAGGTCTTCTGTGTATCGCTGATCCGGTCCATGCTTCCTGAGAGGAGCAAGGACGATGACGATTTCC
>NZ_JBDHSP010000095.1:0-8700 GCF_039808215.1 Paracoccus sp. (in: a-proteobacteria) | reverse complement strand
TGTCTTCATGCTGGATCGTCCTTTTCATCGGTCGATCCACCTTATGCCCCTGTCTCAGAAACCGGCACCTCCTCTGTCTTTGACGGAACAAACTTGTCGGTCAGTGAAAATCCCGACTGGGGAACAGCTTTTTCGCCTGCTCGCGCGGATGGCGTGCGGTTGGCCCGATGCTGCTGCTAGCAGAGCGCGTCGGTTCATCCGTGCGGTCGCCATTGCCACCCCTCACCGGGCGGCTGAGCGTGGCCAGCAGATGTGAAACATCCTCGACTCTTTCTGCGATCAGGTGGGTGACGGCACCGTCACGCTCGATCCGGCCGGTGACGCGCACCAGCCGCCCGGTGATCACCGCCTTGCGGAAGGTCTCGTAGACCTTTTTCCAAACCACGATATTGGCGGTGCCGGTTTCGTCCTCCAGCGTCAGGAAGATCACACCGGAGGCAGTGCCGGGGCGCTGGCGGGTGATGACGAGGCCGGTGACGGTGACGCGGCCCGTGGCATCTCGCAGACATGCGTGCGGCAGGTTTCCCGGCAGGCGCGGACGCAGCAGTTCCATCGGGTGGGCGCGCAGACTGAGGCGCAGCGACAGGTAGTCCTCGATTACCTCCTGGCCCAAACTCATTTGTGGCAGGGTGACGGCGGGCTCAACTCCGCCCTCGCCATCCGGGCCGAACAGTGGCAGCGGGGCTGGCGCTTGCAGCGCCTTCGCCTCCCAAAGCGCCTCGCGGCGGTTCAGGCCCAGCGTGGCGAAGGCATCGGCCTCGGCCAGCCGCTCCAGCGTCTGGGGATGCACGCCGGAGCGGCGCCAGAGGCTTTCGACATCCGGGTAGCCATTGCCACGGGCGGCGGCGATCCAGGCAGCGTCCTCCTCGCGCAGGCCCTTGATCTGGCGAAAGCCCAGCCGCAGCGCCAGCGCGCCGTCGGGGCGAGGCTCCAGCGTGCAATCCCAGGCGGAGTGGTTGACCGAGACCGGGCGCACCTCGACACCATGATCGCGGGCATCGCGCACCAGTTGCGAGGGCGCATAGAAACCCATCGGCTGGCTGTTCAAGAGCGCGCAGGTGAACACCGCCTGATGGTGGCATTTCAGCCAGGCCGAGATATAGACCAGCCGGGCGAAGCTGGCGGCGTGGCTTTCGGGAAAGCCGTAGCTGCCGAAGCCCTCGATCTGGGCAAAGCAGCGCGCCGCGAAATCGGCGTCATAGCCGCGGGACAGCATGCCGCTGACGAAGCGGTCGCGGAAGGTGCCGATGGTGCCCATGCGCTTGAAGGTGGCGAGCGACCGGCGCAGGCGGTCGGCCTCGGATGGGGTGAAGCCTGCGGCGACCACGGCGATCTGCATCGCCTGTTCCTGAAACAGCGGCACGCCATAGGTGCGGCCCAGCACCTCCATCATCGCCGGGCCAAGATCCTCAACCCTCTCGCGGCCCATGCGGCGGTTGATGAAGGGATGCACCATGCCGCCCTGGATGGGGCCGGGGCGGACGATGGCCACTTCGCAGACCAGATCGTAGAAGCGGCGCGGCCGCATCCGGGGCAGGAAATTCAGCTGCGCGCGGCTTTCGACCTGGAACACCCCGATGGCATCGGCGCGGCAGAGCATGTCATAGACCGGCGCATCCTCGGCCGGGACATTGGCCAGCGTCAGGCTTTGGCCGCGATGGTCCTTGAGCAGGCCGAACGCCTTGCGGATCGCGGTCAGCATGCCAAGGGCGAGGATATCGACCTTCAACAGCCCCAGTGCGTCGATGTCGTCCTTGTCCCATTCGATGATGGTGCGGTCCTCCATTGCCGCATTCTCGATCGGGCAAAGCTCGTCAAGGCGGCCGTGGGTGATGACAAACCCGCCGACATGCTGCGACAGGTGGCGCGGAAAGCCGATGATCTGGGCGATCAGTTGCACCGCCAGCTGCACCCGGCGGTCCTGGATGGAGAGGCCGGCGTCGCGCAGCCGGTCCTCGTCGGGGGCGGCCGAGGACCAGCCCCAGATCTGGCCCGAGAGCCGCGCGATCACGTCCTGCGACAGGCCCATGACCTTGCCGACCTCGCGGATGGCGGCGCGCGCGCGGAAATGGATCACCACCGCGGTCAGCCCTGCGCGCTCGCGGCCATAGCGGGCGTAGATCCACTGGATCACCTCCTCGCGGCGTTCATGTTCGAAATCCACGTCGATATCGGGCGGCTCGCCGCGTTCCTTGCTGATGAAACGCTCGAAGATCAGGGTGATGCTTTCCGGCGGCACCTCGGTGATGCCGAGCAGATAGCAGACCACGGAATTCGCCGCCGAGCCTCGGCCCTGACAGAGGATGCCGCGTGAGCGCGCAAATTGCACGATGTCATGCACGGTCAGGAAATAGGGGGCGTAATCGACCTCACGGATCAGCCGCAGCTCTTTTTCCACCCGATGCACGATCTTCGGCGGCGGGCCGGAGGGATAGCGCCAGTGCAGCCCCTCGCGGGTCAGCCGTTCCAGCCGGGTCTGCGCGGGTTCGCCGTTCTGCGCCTCGTCCGGGTATTGATAGCGCAGATCGTCGAGGTGGAAGGCGCAGCGGTCGGCGATCTCAAGCGTGCGGCGGATCGCGGCGGGGTGGCGGTGAAAGAGCCGCGCCATTTCGGGTCCGGATTTCAACCGGCATTCACCATTGGCCAGCCGACGGGTGCCGATGGCGTCGATGGTGCAGCCCTCGCGGATGCAGGTCAGCACATCGGCGAGCGGGCGACGGGCGGCGCGGTGCATCAGCACGTCGCCCACCGCGACCAGCGGCAGGTTCACCCCTTGCGCCAGCAGCGCCAGCTGGTCGAGGCGGAGATGATCGCGGCCATCATAGCGCGGCGCGGCACCGAGGAAGCACTGGCCGGGGAAGGCGCGGGCGATGGTGCGCAGATCGCTGCGGGCGCTGCCCGGGTCTTCACCCTCCAGCGGATCGGGCGGCAGCGCGATCAGGATCATGCCTTTCCCCCATTCCGCCAGATCGGCGCAGGTCAGGTGACATTCACCCTTGGGCGCGCGGCGCTTGCCCAAGGATAGGAGGCGAGTCAGGCGGGACCATGCCGCGAGATCACTGGGCAGCGCCAGCCATTCGACGGCGGAGTCGGTCAGCACCAGCCGCGCGCCGAGGATCAGCCGCGGCAGGGGCGCATCGGTTGTGGCCTGCGCCTCCTCCCGAAGCCGGGCCAGTTCCTTCAGCGCCGAGAAGGCCCGGACCACGCCCGCCACCGAATTGCGGTCGGTGATGGCGATGGCGGTCAGACCCAATTCCGCCGCCCGCGTCACCAGTTCCTCGGGATGCGAGGCCCCGCGCAGGAAGCTGAAATTCGAGGTCACGCAAAGTTCGGCATAGGCGGTCATGCGAATTCCCCCTGCACATGCCAGTTTTGCGCCCCTCCGGGCGCGGGCCACGCGGGCGCCTGCGGGGTGTGGAACAGCCACAAGCGCGGGCCTTCCTGCGTCTCGATCCGCCAGTAATCGCGCAGGCCCGAGCGCCAGGCAGGATCGTCAAGCCACCATTCCGGGGCGATCCGTTCGGGGCCGGTAGCGCGCAGGGTGGTCAGGCTCATGCGTCGCCAGCGGAATGTGGCGGGCGGATGGCCGGAGGCGGCGGTGACGGGCTCGGGCGGAAACAGGGTGATCGGGCGCAGCGGGCCTTGCGCGGGCGTGGGCGCGGCGGCGCTATAGGCGGCCGGGGTGATGATGAAGCTGCGCTCGGGGATCAGGCTCTCGGCGGGCAGCAGCCGCAGCACCCGGTCAAAGCCGATGCGGTTGCCGAGCGAGGACATAAGGTCGGCCAGGGCATCCTGATGCCGAAGGCCCGGATCGCCGATCTGTTCAGGCGCAAGGGCCTCGGTGACCGGGGCCGTCAGTCGCAAGGCCTCGATGCCGAAACCGGCGTCGATCCCCTCGACGCCCTTGGCAAACAGCGCCGCGATCCGGGTGGGCTCGCGCATCGGCCGGGCGAGGCCGATCTCGACCTGCGCCGTGGCGTGATCGACCCGGTGCAGCTCCAGCCGCAGCCGCCGTGCGCCCATATGGCTGGCAGCCAGTTTGGCGCAAAGCCGCTCCAGCAGACGGGTAAGCCCCGCCATCACATCCGCTTGCAGCCCGATCGGCTCGGGCAGGGTCATCCGCACACTAAAGGATGGCGCGTCCGTTTCGGCCGCCACTGGCTCGGGCTGCGCGCCCAAGGCCTGATCCAGCCGCAAGACCAGCCCCGGCCCGAAGCGCCGGGCCAGAGGCGCGCGCGGCAGCGGGATCAGATCGGCAACCCGGGTGAGGCCAAGCCGCGCCAGCGCCGCGGCAGTGTCCTGATCCACCCGCAGCGCCGTCACCGGCAGATGGTCGATGCCTTCGGCCAGCCCGCCATCCGGCACGATGCCGCCGCCATGACGGGCAAGGGCATAGGCTGCCCCGCGGGTTCCGGCAATGGCGCTGGCGGCGTGCAGTCCCGCACGCTCCAGCCGGGCCTGAAGATCCGCGCGCAACTCGGCCTCGCCGCCGAAGAGATGCGGCACGCCCGAGATATCGGCCATTAGCCCGTCGGCGCCATCGCTTGCCACCATCGGCGCATAACGGCTGGCCCAGCGGCGCAAGCTGGCCAAGGCCGCCGCCTCGCGGGCCAGATCGGCGGGCCGGGTGGCGAGATCGGGACAGATGGCGCGGGCATCGGCCAGGGCCATGCCGCGGGCAAGGCCCCGCGCCGAGGCGGCAGGGTTCAGACAATGCAGGTGATCGGCATGGCCCGACCGCAGGGTCAGGGCAAAGGCCCCCTCAACGGGGCGGCTTCGAAGGCTCGTGTCGCTCGCGAGCCTCGGAAACCATATGGACAGCAGCCGACGCGCCATTCCAGTTCACAGCCCAGCTTCCAAAAGTTCCCTGTTTGTTCTTTTTAAGCGTCCAGCGATGCAGAGTCGAGTCCGCCGCCGGGCTGGCCAGCGGATCGCAATGCCAGCGGGTCTCAGTGGCGTTGCTGCCCGCCCCTTCGCGGATCAGCAAAAGGCCGGTGCTGTGCCCGGCCTCGGCCGCCAGTTGCAGACGGCGGCCGGCGGTCAGCGACAGGGGTTTTTGCGGCTCGGCGATGACCAGACCGATGGACGCTGCGCGAAGGGCTTCCTCGACACACCAGAGCAGGTCAGTCTCGCCCGAGGGGCGCAAGAGATGCAGCCGTTCGCCCACGCCGGGCGGCATGCCGCGCAGCATCGGTAGTTCTGGAAGATGCGCGGGCAGGATCCAGACCAGTGGGCCGGGATGCCGCGCAGCCTGAAACAGGGCAAAGGCGCGACGCCCACGGCCCTCGGCCTCATGCACACGGGCAGGACGCAGAGCGAAGAGATCGGCGGGTGGCAGTTCAGGCTGCATCCTCACGCGCCCCTTCCGCCACGATCTGCAGCATGCCATCCGTCAGAGGCCGTTGCAGGCGCAATGCCTCGGCCGTGGGCGCGGTCAGCCAATGCCGCCATTCTTCGGACTTTGTCAGGATGACCGGCATCGCCTTGGGATGGACCGACGCGACCTCGGCATTGGGCGGGCAGGTCAGGAAGCCGAACAGTTCCGCCGTCACCTCGCCTTCCTTCAACTTCCTGACCGAGGTCCACTCGCAGCGGATGCCGGCGAAGAAAGCCAGTGGTCGATCCTCACCCAGCGCGAACCAGACCGGATGGTTGCGCGGCGCCCCTTGGCGGCCGTCAGGTTCGGCAAAGCTGGTGAAGGGCACGAGGCAACGATGTTCAACTCCCAGCCAGCGCTTCCAGTGCGAGGAGGCCAGATTGCGGATATTGGTCACGCCGGGATCGGTGCGCTTGCCGGCCAGAAACACCTGCGGCGTCGGCATGCCCCAGCGCGCCTTGGTCAGCTGCCAGCCGTCCTGCGGCCCATGCCGGATGATCGGCGCGGCATAGTCGGGATAGATCCCGGCCATGGGTGGCAGGTTGCCGGTCAGGTCCTCGAAGCCCTCGCCCTCCTCGACGACATCATCGAAGACGTGCCGCATCGCGTCCTGGCTCTTGGTCTGGGAGTAAAGATTGCAGATGTGGACGCCCTCCCCTCCTGTCAGGATTCTAGCAGACTTCTTGTCACATCTCTTGCTACCAGATGTTCAGCCTGTTTGCTTGAGCCAAGCTCGCAGGCCCAGATGTTGTGTGCTACGCTCGCTTCAAGCGCATAGACGATATCGCCAATGCCCGAAGCGCCCTGCGACAGAAGCTGCCGATCCGGGAGATCGCGCGTTGCACCGGACTTTCGCGCAACACAATCAAGAAGTATCTGAACGCCAGCGCGGTCGAGCCGAAGTTCTCAGTGCCTGATCACCCGAGCAAGTTCAACCCTTACGCGGATAAGCTAGCAGCATGGCCGCCGCCAGATGGCGCGCGTCTCGCCCAACTCAAAAATGGTCGACTTTTGCGTCGCCTTTTGGCCGGACTTCGCTCCGCAGTTGTGAGGTGGTTGCCGGTGGCCCCCCGGCTGAGACGATCCGGGCCGTGATGCAGGCCATGCCGGATCTGCCGCCCGAAACCCTGTTTCTTTATGAGCCGGTGGCCAACGCCCGCCCCTATCAGCGGCGGGGCTGCTAACCCGGCTGCTGCGCTATGTCTTTGCTGACTTCAGCGCGCAGTTCATGCTGGGCGCGGCCTTTGTCGAGGCGGCCCCTGAAAATCCCTGGCCATCCATCGCCACTGCTCGATGAATGAAACTGGGAGCTTTACCTTCAGGGACCGTCGCTAGGTCGTGTTCACCTTCTCGCCGCAGCGGATTGTGACGATAGTGCCCCGCGGCGTGGTGTAGGATCGCCGACCCTTGGAGAGGTCAGGGCTTGCTCAGGTCGCCACGGCGGGCAACCTGACGTTTGGATTGTCGGTGACGCGGGCGAGAGTTTCAAGGCTCATTTAGCGCCGCGCCAGCGCCCATTCGTCATTGGTCTCCAGCATCAGCGCCCCGACCAGTCGGATGATGGCCGCGTCATTGGGGCTCGAGGGCGCGAACGCCATCGGTCCGAGAGAGCGCCCGAGGGCCGATGACATCGGCGCGGCGCTTGATCTCGCGGCTCACGCGCTCCAGCGGATTCGTGGAGGCGATCTGGGCCCAGTGCTCGTGGGGGAAGTCCATGTAGCGAGGACGTCATCGCGGGAGGCGTCCATGAAGGTGCCGAGTTTTTCGACCTTCTCGCGCAAGGCATCGGCGATGGTCCCCCACTGGGCCTCGGCGTCGGCCCTGGTTTGCCTCGGGCGAAGATCGTCTTCAGCACCGCCGCCACTGCGGAGCGCTGTTTGGCCGGCGCGTGGGCGAGCGCGCCCTCGCATCCAGTGCGCGCGACATCTCTGATGGGAGGCGCTGAAGACCCGGGCCGCCGCCGCCCGCAGGCCCTTGTGATCACAGGCCATTGTGATCACAGGCCGATGACCGGCTTGACGCCCCTCAGGCCGCGGTCGGCCAATGAGCGCGAGGCAAGCCGGTCCGAGACAGGTCTCGGCCTTGGAGGGGCCGGTGGCGACGCCCGGCACCTCGCGCTTGCCGGCCTCGTTGACCGCCACGGCCACGATCACGGCCCGGCTGACGATCCGCCCGCCCTCGCGCAGCTTCCGACAGGTGGCATCGAGCCACAGTGAGCCATCGAAGGCGCCACCGGTCCGAGCCCGATGGCGAACGGCCAGGCGCCCTCCGGCGGGTCAGAAAGGCATTCACCCGCTCGTCGGTCTCGGTGGCCGGCCGCAGCCGGTTGCTGACCATTACCGATCTGCTCGACATCCTGAACGCCCTGCCGCTGACGCGCTGGACCAGTCTGATCGGTGAGGGCATCGGCACATTGGCGCGTGAGCTGGACCAGAAAGCCGCTCCGGTTCCCGATCTCGTGCAATGGTTCGGTGAATGGGCGCGGGAGGCGCGCAGCGAGCAGCGCGGGCTTTTGCTGCTGACCGCGCATCGTGCCAAGGGGCTGGAGTTCGATCATGTCGCGATCCTGAACGGCGGCTGGGACCGCCCGTCGCGCGGCGAGAATGCCTGCGCCCCCCGCCGCCTGTTCTATGTCGCGATGACGCGGGCGCAATCCACCCTGACCGTCCTGACCGGCGGCCCCCACGCCTTTCTTGGCCGAGGCGAGGCCGTGCTGCCCCGCCGCGTCAGCCCCGACACCGCCGCGCTGCCCGCTGCCCGCCGGCAGCATGTGCCCGCCGATCCAAAGCTGGTCGACCTGTCCTTCGCAGGCCGGCTGAGGCCGGGCCATCCCGCGCTTGCTGCCATCGCCTCTGCCCGCCCCGGCGACGCGCTACGGCTGTTCCGCGATGGCGAGCGGTGGCAGATTGTGAACGCGCAGGGCAGCATTCTGGCCCGCATGTCGCGTGCCTTCACCCTGCCTGAAGGCGCCATTTTCCTGTGCGGCGAGGTGGCGGCGATCCTGAACTGGCGGCGCGAGGACGGGGCCGAGGATTACCACCATCTTCTGCGCCGCGACATCTGGGAGGTGGTCTTGCCGGAGCTGGTGTTCGAAATGCCATGAGAGCACGGTTTGATGAGCGGCGCTCCGGACGGGCTCACTAAAGGGCGACCCGATTCGGCGGCACCGCCGTTCTCACTGCTGGGCACCTCGAAAAATTGCCCTGACCGGGCGGCTGGGGTAGGTGTCAGAGGTATCCGGCAGGCGGAGCGTGGCGATGGCGCAGATGGGTTTCTTCGATCTTTCAGACCGCTACGCGAGCCTGGACGCCAAGAAAGACCCG
>NZ_JBDHSP010000094.1:0-9621 GCF_039808215.1 Paracoccus sp. (in: a-proteobacteria) | reverse complement strand
TGAACTCGGCCGTAAACCGTCTGCGTGTCTTCATGCTGGATCGTCCTTTTCATCGGTCGATCCACCTTATGCCCCTGGCCGCGAATGCTGCGGCACCGAGAACCATCCCTACGAGCTCTACCTCGACCTTGACGGCATCGACCATCGCCGCACCAGGATCCGAGTGACCATGGCGAGGTGCGGCATGGACCATGGGTGTGACAACCGCATGGCGGTTCATCTGCCTGCTTTCGCGTGGATCGCCACCACATCGGTCGCGCCGCGCAAGCGCGGTCGATTGGCCTCAGCCGCCGGCAGAGCCTCGGCCGGATGCATTCCCCTGCGCGACCGCGCTGCCAGTTCCTGATATTCCCGGGTGTTCAGCGCCATCCAGGCGACTTCCTCGGCGGTGACTTCGCGTCGGACCGATGCGGGCGAGCCGACGAGCAGCTGGCGCGGCGCCCCCCGGAAGCCCGCCTTCACGAGGGAATTGGCAGCAACGATGCTGTCAGGACCCAGGACGGCCCCGTCCATCACCACGGCATTCATGCCCACCAATGTGTTGCGGCCAACGATGCAGGAATGCAGGATCGCGCCGTGGCCGATATGGCCGTCCTCTTCGACGACCGTATCCATGTCGACATATCCGTGCATCAGGCAATGGTCCTGAAGATTGGCCCCGGCCTTAAGGATCAGCCGGCCGAAATCGCCGCGCATGCAGGCGAATGGGCCGACATAGCAATCGGGTCCGACGATTGCATCCCCGATCAGGACTGCCGTCGGATGGACATAGGCGCTGGGATCGACGACCGGGACAAGACCTTCGAATTCATAGATCGGCATGGCGTTTCCTTGCTTGGAGAGGACTGTCCCCACCCCTGGGGGGCAGGGACAGACGGTCGTCACTCGGCGGCCAGACGCCCGCCCGGCTTGGACGGAACCTGCGAGATCAGCGCATCCGCGGCGATGGCGCCCTGCCCCCGGGGCATGGCGAACAGCGGGTTCACGTCCATTTCCATCACGCTGTCGGCATGGGCGATGGCATAATCGGCCACCGCCATGGCGGCATCGACAATGGCCTCGATGTCGGCGGCGGGCTTGCCGCGGTAGCCGGTCAGCAGCCGGGCCATCTTCAGCTTGCCCAGCGCCCGGCGCACATCGGCGCGCGTCGCCGGCAGGATCAGCGCCTGCGAGTCCTCGATCAGATTGACCAGGATGCCCCCGGTCCCGACCACCAGCGCCAGGCCGAACTGCGGGTCGCGCTTGACCCCCAGGATCAGTTCGGCCACCGCGCCCGGCACCATCTTTTCGACCAGGAAGTGTTCGCCCGCGCCGGGGATGGCGGCGACATTGGTCGCGATCTCGGCCACAGCATGCTCGACCTCGGCGGCATTTTTCAGGTTCAGCTTGACCGCGCCCATTTCCGTCTTGTGTGCCAGGGCCGCGCTGACCGCCTTGACCACGACCGGGAAACCGATCTCGGCGGCAGCGGCGGCGGCTTCGGCCGCGGTGACCAGACGGCCGGGGGGAATGCCCATGCCGCGCTCGGCCAGCGCCAGCTTGCTGTGCCATTCGTCGATCAGCAGCGGCTCGCCCCGGCAAGCGACCGGCGCGTCCAGGACCAGTTGGCGCAGGTCTCCGCCGGCCATGATCTCGGCCCGGCGCTGGTGATAGCCGGTCACCGCAGCGAGACCGCGAAAGCCCATGTCGATGCCCTGCAAGGGGGCGATGCGGTTCTCGATCAGACGCTCGCGCGCGGCTTTCGGCAGCAGCTCGGGGATCGAGGCCATCACCGCCGCCTGGGCGCCGGTGCGGGCCTTGGCCATGATCAGCGCCTCGACCGCGGCGTTCCAGGGCTGATGCCCGGCCAGCCCCTCGCGCGGATAGTCCAGCACGAGAATGGTCAGATCGGCCTCGCCCGCCATCACGGTGGCAAAGCAGTCGGCCATGGCCTGGGCATTGCCCCAGAGCGAGGTGTTGTAGTCAAGCGGGTTCGACACGCTGGCAAATGAGGGCAGCTGCGCGCGCAGCGCCGTGACCTGCGTCTCGGCAAAGCGCGGGATGGCGAAACCGTATTCCGATGCCGCATCGGCCGCCATCGCCGAATCCCCGCCCGAGCAGGTCAGCACGTTCAGCCGCCGCCCCTTCAGCGGGCCGTCCAGCGCCGACAGCAGCTTGAGCGCCTCGAGCATCTGCGACAGCGAGCTGACCTGGATCACCCCCAGCCGGTCGAACAGCGCCTGATAAAGCTCGCGCGAGCCGGCAAGCGAGCTGGTATGGCTCATGGTCAGCTCGGCCCCCAGGTCCGAGACGCCGGACTTCAGCGCCACGATGGGCACGCCCTTTTCCAGCGCGCGCGCGGCGGCGGCGGTGAAGGATGCGATGTCGTTCAGCCCCTCGAGATAGATGCCGATGGCGTCCACCCGGTCGTCGTCGATCAGCGCATCGATGTAGTCGCCGATGCCCAGCACCGCCTGGTTGCCCACGCTGATGACATGGGCCAGCGGCAACGAGCGCTCGGCCATCGTCAGGTTCAGGCCGATGTTGCCGCTCTGGCTGAGGATGGCGACCCCGCGCGACACCGGATGCCCGCCGTGGATGTCGGGCCACAGCGACACGCCGTCCACATAGTTCAGGATGCCGTAGCAATTCGGCCCGACCAGCGCCATGTCGCCCGCCGCCTCGACCAGGCGGTGCTGCAACTCGGCGCCCGCGCCGCCGATCTCGGCAAAGCCCGCCGCGTAGCAGACGCAGCCCGCCGTTCCCAGGGCGGCCAGTTCCGCCACCGCCTCGACCGTCGCCTCGCTGTTGACCGCGATGAAGGCGGCGTCGGGGGCGATCGGCAGATCGGCGATGGTCCGGACGCAGTCAAAGCCGGCGATCTGCTCATGCTTGGGGCTGACGACGAATATCTCGCCGGTGAAGCCGCTGTTGATGCAGTCCCGCACCGAAGAGGCGATGTTGCGGCCGCCGATGAACGCCACCGAACGCGGGGCGAGCAACCGCTTGAGGTTGTCCTGCTTGCTCATTCCATTTCCCCTGTGATCCAAGGTTCAGAACCAGTCGGTGTAGATGCCGAGGCCGCGCTTCTTGATCTGCCCGGCGATGATGACGCGCTGGATTTCGGAGGTGCCTTCCCAGATGCGGTCCACGCGGGTGTCGCGCCACAGCCGTTCCACGGCGTTCTCGCGCATGTAGCCGCGGCCGCCCAGGATCTGCACCGCCTTGTCGCAGACCCGGCCAACCATTTCCGAGCAATACAGCTTGCAGGCCGCGATGCGGGCATGAGCCAGCTTGCGGTCGTAATTGTTGGCCATGTCCCAGGCGCAGCGATACATCATGCTTTTCGCGGCCATGATCTCGACAGCCATGTCGGCCAGCATGAATTCGATCGCCTGGAAATCGCGGATGCTCTGGCCGAACTGCTTGCGGTTGGCGGCGTATTCGTTCGCCTCCTCAAGCGCGCGCGTCGCCCCGCCGATGCAGCGCGCCGCGATCCCCAGCCGGGCCTCGACGAACCAGTCCTTGGTCATGTTGTAGCCTTCGCCGATCCCGCCAAGGATCTTGTCCTCGCCCACGATCACGTCCTCGAAGATGTATTCGGGGTGCTTGAAGGCGAAGTGGTGGGTGTAAAGCGGGGTGCGCTTCAGGATCACGCCGGGCAGGTTCTTTTCGACGAAGAACACCGTCGGCCGGTCGGGATCGCCGTCCACATGCGCATGGACCAGGAAATAGTCCGCCACATCGCCCACGGTGACAAACCACTTCTCGCCATTGATCTTCCAGCCGCCGGGCACCTTCACCGCGGTGGTCTGGACCTGGCGCGGATCGCTGCCCGCCTCGGCCTCGGTGATGGCATAGGCGTCGCGGCGCTTGCCGGCATTGGTGGGCAGCAGGTATTCCTCGCGCTGCGCGGGGGTGGCATAGCGCAGCGGCCAGGCCGGCTGCCAGACCACGTCCCAGACCGCGCCGGTGAGGCGGCCGAACTGCTCGTTGATCAGCGTCTGCTCGAAGACGTCATAGCCCTGGCCGCCGTCCTCCCTGGAATGGTTGATGGCGTTGAAGCCCCACTCGACGACCTGCGGGTTCAGCCTGGCCAGGGTTTCGGCCGAGAGGCCGTCGTTTTCCTCGCATTCCATCTCGACCGGCATCAGGACCTGGTCGACGAAATCACGGGCCTTCTTCTGCAGCGCCTGATGTTCGGGAGAGAGATTGAAATCCATGGGTTCCTCCTCTGGCGGCGCCTCCATTCCGGTCCCTGCGCCGCGATTTCCGGGTAATCGTCAGCCGGGCGACCGGCCTTGGACAAAAGCTAGCGCAACCCGGCCGCCCCACTTGACCGAGCGCGGCATCAACTTGCACAATCGCGGTCGGCTGCAGGGTGGATCAGGGTGCCGCGTCGCTTTCACATTCTCATGCTGCCGGCATTCTCCATGATGGCGCTGGCCGCGCTGATCGAGCCGCTGCGCGTTGCCAACCGCTTCGGAGGCGCGCTTTACGAATGGGTCTTCCTGTCGGCGGACGGGCATCCGGCACGGGCGAGCAACGGCCTGCCCTTTGCGGCCGACGCGGCGATCCGCGATGCGGGCCAGGTCGAGACGGTCGTCGTGGTGGCCAGTTTCGATCCGCTGAAGTCCGTGACCCCGGAGCTTCTGGGCTGGCTGCGCCAGCAGGCGAGGGCCGGTGCGGTCCTGGGTGCACTGGACACCGGAGCCTGGGTGCTGGCCGAAGCGGGGCTGCTTCAGGGCAAGCAATGCACCATGCATTGGGAGGCCGTGCCGTCCTTCCTGGAAACCTTTGACGGCATCGAGATCTCGCTCAATCTGTTCGAGCTGTCGCCCCGGCTGTTCACCTGCGCCGGAGGGACGGCGGCGCTGGACATGATGCTGGCGCTGATCGCCGATGAACACGGCACCGATCTGGCCGTGCGCGTGGCCGAGCAGTTCATCCACAACAGCCTGCGGGTGCGCTCAGATTCGCAGCGCCTGTCGCTGGTCGAACGGCTGGGCATTTCCAGTCCGAAGCTGGTGCAAGCCATCCAGGCGATGGAAAACAACCTCGAGGACCCCTATGATGTCGAGGATCTGGCCGGCGGTGTCGGCGTCACCCGCCGCCAACTCGAGCGGCTGTTTCGCGCCCACCTGAACGACACGCCGAGCAATTTCTACATGAAACTGCGGCTGGCCCATGCCCGGCGGCTGCTGCAGCAGACCGAAATGTCGATCACGCAGATCTCGGTCGCCTGCGGCTTCACCGCGGCGGCGCATTTCTCGCGCGCCTACAGCACGCGATTTGGCCGCTCACCGAAACGCGACCGAAAGATCTTCGGGGACTAGCCCCAGACGCGGATGGCGCCGGACGGAACCGGCGCCACGCTGGTCGCAAGGCATGGGCCGGGATCAGTCGAAGGCGACCTGGTCGCTGGCGCCCTTCATGTGTTCGCCGCCGTCGATTTCCAGCATCGTGCCGGTGACAAATGCCGCGGCGGGCGACAGCAGATAGGCCACGGCCTGGGCGACCTCGTCAATCCGACCGAAGCGCGCCAGCGGCAGCCGCGCCGTCGCCCTGGCCAGTTGTTCGGGATCATAGTTGTCAAGCCCCGAGGTCGCGATCGTGCCCGGGGCGACGGCGTTCACGCGGATGCCGTGACGGCCCCATTCATTGGCCAGCGTCCGGGTCAGGTTGACCACGCCGGCGCGGGCGGCAGCGGAATGGGCCATGCCGGGCAGGCCCGAGGCCAGGCACAGCACGATGTTGACCACGCTGGCCGGCCGCCCGGCCTGGATCGCGCGCCGCGCCAGCGCCTGGGTCATGTGGAACGTCCCGTTCAGGTTCAGGTCGACGACGCTGCGAAAGCCGTTGGCTGAAATGTCGATTGCCTTGGCCGCGAACTGCCCGCCGGCGTTGTTCACCAGAAGGTCGGGCAGCCTGCCGTCGCTCTCGAGCCCGGCAAACATCGCCTCGACCGCCTTGTCGTCGCGGATGTTCAGGCCTTGCCAGCTGGCGTCGATGCCCTCGGCCCGCAGGGCGTCAGTGGCCGTGCGCAGCCGGTCCTCGTCGCGCGCCACCAGAATCACCCGGGCGCCGAGCTGCCCCAGCAGCCGGGCAATGCCCAGGCCGATGCCGCTGCCGCCGCCGCTGATCAGTGCCGTCTGCCCGGCGAAAAGCCCGTTGCGATAGATGGTGTCCAGCATCTCAGCGCCCCTCCCAGACCGGATCGCGACCCTCGGCAAAGGCGCGGGCGCCCTCGAGGGAATCTTGCGAGGCCAGCATGGCCTGATAGGCGGGAATCGCGCCCGAGCGCATGATGCGATAGCCTTCCTCGACGGACAGATGCCCGGTCTGCGTCAGAATTGCCCGGGTCGCTGCGACTGCCAGTGGCGCGGCGGTGCAGATCCTTTCGGCCAGTGCGCGGGCCGCGGGCAGCAGATCGCCAGGGGCGACCACCTCCGACACCAGCCCCTGCTGCAGCGCCTGAGCCGCGGTCAGGCGCTCGCCGGTCAGCAGCATCCGCGTCGCCAGGGCGCGCGGCACCGCCTTGGGCAGGCGCAGCACGCCGCCGGAATCGGCGACGATGCCAAGCGTCACCTCGGGCAGGAAGAACTGCGCGGTGTCGCTGGCCAGGACGATGTCGCAGGCCAGCGCCAGTTCGAACCCGCCGCCTACCGCCAGGCCGTTGACCGCGGCGATGACCGGCTTTCGGCGGTCGTGGAACTCGGTCAGGCCGGCAAAGCCGCCGGGGCCATGGTCGGCATCGACCGCCTCGCCCTGTTCGGCGGCCTTCAGGTCCCAGCCTGCCGAGAAGAAACGCGTGCCCGCCCCGGTCAGGATGGCGACGCGGGCCTGCGGATCGGCCTCGAAGGCCGCGAAGGCGCTGTAAAGCGCCCGGCTGGTCGCCACGTCGATGGCGTTGGCCTTGGGGCGGTCAAGAGTGATTTCATGGATGCCGCCATCACGGCGGATGTGGACGGGACTGGTCATCTCGCGTGCCTTTCGTGACGGATGGGAAGGGCCGGCGCGGGGCGACCGCGCCGGCGCAGCGCCTATTCGGCCGGGACGGCGGCGGATGGCAGCGCATCCTCGTCGCCGCGGGCAGCCTGCGCGGTCGCCGGTCCGTGCTGATCAAAGCGCGACTGATGCCCGGGCGGGATGGGCAGGACCAGCTGGCGCCCGGCGATCTTCGGGCCGAAGTCGCGCTTGGCCCAACGCAGGAACGACAGCGTCACGATCACCAGCACCGGAATCATCGGCAGCGCCACGATGACGGTCGAAAGCTGCACCGCCTCAAGCCCGCCGACGGACAGCAACCCGACGCCGACAAAGGCGATGGCAAAGGCCCAGACCATGCGCAGCCAGCGCGCGGGCTCTTCATAGCCGCTCAGATTGCGCGAGCAGACCGATGCCACCATATAGGCCGAGCTGTCCAGCGTCGTGGCAAGGAACACGAAGCAGAGCGCGGTGAACACCGGCAGGATCAGCCAGCTGGCCGGCAATGTGCGCAGGATGGCCACCACCGCGGCGGGCGTGCCGGATTCCTTCACGATCGCGCTGACCTTCAGGATGCCGTGCAGTTCCAGATGCAGCGCATAGCCGCCCCAGATGGCGAAGAACGCCCAGCAGCCAAGGCTGCCCCAGCCCACGCCGTTCAGGATCAGTTCGCGGATGGTGCGCCCACGCGAGATGCGCGCCACGAACAGCCCCATCATCGGCGTATAGGCAATCCACCAGGCCCAGTAGAACACCGTCCAGTCCCGCGGGAAGCTGCCCTGGGCCACCGGATCGGTCCAGAAGCTGATGCGGAAGAAATTGTCCATGAACAGGCCGAAGCTGTTCGACCACAGGTCGAGCAGGAACACCGTCGGTCCGACCACCAGCACGACCAGCAGCAGCAGGACCGCGAGGCCCACGTTGATGTCGCTGAGAATCTTGATGCCGCTGCCCAGGCCCTGCCACACGCTCCAACCGAAGATCAGCGTCCACAGCGCCAGGATGCCCATGCTGAGGCCAAAGGACTTGGGCACGCCCAGCATCTGCGACACGAATTCCGACACCAGCGGCACCGACAGGCCCAGCGACGTGCCGACGCCGCCCATGATCGAGAAGATCACCACGATGTCGATGACCCGGCCCAGGTTGCCGTCCACCGCATTGCCAAGCACGCCGCGGCAGGCATGGCTGAGGCGCACGACATTTTCCTGCCGGACATACAGCGCATAGGCGACCGGGATCGCCGGCAGCAGGTAAAGCGCCCATGGCACGAAGCCCCAGTGGAACATCGGATACATCGCCGCCCATTCCGCCGATTCGGTGCTGCCCGGGGCATGGCCCAGCGGCGGGGTGTTCAGGAAATAGATCGGCTCGACGAAGGCCCAGTTCACGATCGAGATGCCGATGCCGGCGCAAAACAGCATGGCGATCCAGGCGAACTTGCCGAATTCGGGCTCGTCCTCGGCCCGGCCCAGGCGGATGTCACCATAGCGGCTGAAGGCCAGCCACAACATCATGAAAAAGCCGCCTGCACCGGTCAGCAGGTAAAGCCAACTGAAATGCATGGTGATGAATGCCAGGATGCCGCCCAGCACCGCCTTGGCGGCATCGGACATGAGCGCCATCGGCAAGCTGACGCCGAAGACGGTGATGATTCCCGCGAAGAAGATCGTGCGATCGACCTTCTCGAAGGACAGGAAGCCGGATTTGGCCATTGATTTTCCTCCTGATCAAGCAACCGGGTTCCTCCGTGGAGCCTTGCGGAACCTCCCCGCCCTGTTGCCGTATGGTGAATTCGATTGTGAGAGCGCGCCCGTTCTGCGATGTGACTGAGTGCGACAGGAAGATGCGCCATCGCGACGAAGCGCCACATTGTCCCCACCGCCCGGACCGGCCGGCGGGGCGCCGGTCAGGGCCGCGCGGGTGCAATCACCAGCGCGCGCCCGCGCAGCACCACCGCCCCGGCCACCCGGCAGGCGCAGTCGAGCGTGACCCGGCGCCGCTCGCGGCTTACCTCGAAGACCGTGACAGTGGCCTCGATCCTGTCGCCCGGCCGCACGGGGGCGAGAAACTCCAGGTCCTGTTTCAGGTAGACGGTCCCCTTGCCGGGCAGATCCTGCCCGATTACCGCCGAGATCAGGCTGGCGGTCAGCATCCCATGTGCGATCCTGCCCTTGAACATCGTCGTGGCGGCATAGGCATCGTCCAGATGGATCGGGTTCAGATCGCCGCTGATGCGGCCGAACAGCTCGATATCCGCGGCCGACAGCGTCGTATGGCGCGTGCGCGACATGCCCGGCTGAATCTCGTCGCTGTAGACGGCGCCCGGGCCTGCCGCCCGGCCCCTGTCCCGCGCGAATGTCTCTGGCGGGTTCTCTTCAGGGAAATGCACAGCGTCCATCCTGTCCTCCTCGTCTTTCGGGCTGATGCTGGTCGGGTCATCGCCTGTCATCCGCAGGTCTGTCCCATGCCCCGCAGCTAAGCCGGATCGCCGCAGGGCGATGAGGCTGGGCGCGACGCCAAGATGACCCGGTGCGACCATGGACCGGCGTTGACCTGCCACTGGTCTTTCGTCCAGCGGTCAGAGGAGGTGCCGGTTTCTGAGACAGGGGCATAAGGTGGATCGACCGATGAAAAGGACGATCCAGCATGAAG
>NZ_JBDHSP010000093.1:0-9797 GCF_039808215.1 Paracoccus sp. (in: a-proteobacteria) | reverse complement strand
CCCGGCGCACAGTGTCACCGGTGACAGGTCGCACCCGGCGCACAGTGTCACCGGTGACACAGATGCACGGGACCCGGTGCACAGTGCACCCCTAACCCTCAATGAACCCCCCAAGGAGGAGGAGGAGGAGGGCGCGGGCGCGAGGACCGATGCCACCAAGCCCAAGCCCGCGCCCTCGCTCGTCTCGCAGATTGCGGAGGCTCTTGGATTCAACGACCCGGAGGGAATCGGATGGCCTCGATACTGGGCCAGCGCCGATGCCGGCCTGATCGTTTCGCGCTGGGTCACCGATCTTGGCCTGACGGAGGCCGAGGTGATCCACGTCGCCACCGCGAATATGCGGGCGCACGGCAGCCCGGCCAATGGTCCCAAGACCCTCACCCGCCACATGCAGGATTACGCGGCAGAGAAAGCCGCCCCACCCCTCGAAATCCCCGCCTCTCGCACAGGAGACCCCAGCCATGCACAAACAGCCCGCCCTTCGTCTCGCGGCCAGCAATCCGGATCAGGTCAACAATTCACTGGTATCGTTGGCGCGGTCATGCGGAATCGCCTTGCGCGTGAACAAGGGGTTTAAGGCCCGCTACGACAAGCACGGCGTGTTTCTCGGATACGACGAAACCGGCGCGCTGGTCGCCAGCATCGACGGCACGCCGGAAGGCATCGCCGCCATGCGCAGCCGGATCGAGGGCGCATTCACCCCGGCGGCGCGCGACCAGGTCGAGGAGTGGCTGGCGGAACTGGCGGTTCTCGCGCCGCGGCGCAATGACGGCGATGGCAACGCGGCGCTGGTCGTCTCGGCCTATTCGCAGCGGCTGTCGGGCTATCCGGCTGACGTGGTGCGTGAGGCGCTGCTGGGTCGCGTGTGGCGGTTCTGGCCGAGCTGGGCCGAGCTGCATGAGGTCTGCGAGGATCTGACCAAACAGCGTCGCGCCGTCCGGGCGGAACTGGACCGCGCCGCCGCCGATCAGATCGAGGCCGGAAACCTGGCCGTAGAGCGGCCTTCCGGGGTTTCTGGCGACATCGCCCCCCAAAATGCGCAACACGCCTGTAAGGCGCCGTCTGCGGCCTCTGGCGATGGGGCGCCAAATGGCTGAGACCAGCGACGGTATGCCGCTACGCCCCGCCGATCGCGCCGCCATGTGCGACGGCAAGGCCCGATTTGACAGACCGACCCTCGCCCGCAAGGCCGCCAAGCGCAGGCCCGGCATCTTCCGCGAGGCATACCGATGCCGGGCATGCGGCGGCTGGCATGTTGGTTCGCCGCTTGAGAGGCCCCGCTGATCTGACCCGCCAAAGCAAAGCCGCCTCCGAAGCAAACTTTGCGTTAACAACTAGATATGGTAAAATCCCAGCAATGCCGCGCAACATGCAGCGGTTCGGAGGACACATGAGCAGCAAAGCAGCGCGGCGACGGGCCAAGAAACAGCGCGCCGAGGCCAGCATCTATGACGTGCCGCCGGTCTCGGCGCGCGAGGACAGCGGGAGAAAGTCCCGCGCCGGCACGCCCCGCGCCGCCGATGCCCTGGCTCTTGCGGTCAGGTGCAAGCGCCGCGGCGTCACCCCGACAGACAAGACCATGCGCGATAGCCGCGCCCAGTGGTGGGGCTGCAATGCGGGAACGGCGATGGCCGCTGAGGTCGGCGATGAGGCTGACCGGATCGCGTTGTGGGGCGCCATCCAGCATATGCGCCGGACTGTCGCCGCCTATGATCGGGCTATCGGCGCGCCGCATCGCCACGCCGTCTGTCTGCGGCTGCTGGCGCCACAGGAGGCAATGGAGGCTGACGCATCCGACCCCGCGCCAGATCCCCGCGACGATGAGGCCCGGACACGCGCCGCCGTCACCGCATGGACCCAGCTGCATGGCTGGCTGGCCTATGTGCCTCCCAGCGCAGCCGCAGAGGCATGGCGGGTCGTCGTGGATGACGCCCGCCCCCGAGACGTGCCCGGGATGATCGCAGCCCTGCGCTGCGTCCATGAGGGCAGGACCAAGGGCCGCGTCACCTATCGCGGCAGGGACGCGCCAGCCGCTTGACAATCAACCTGCGGTATGGTCAATTTGGCATCATCGCAAGAAGTTGTGGCCCGCCCTAACCGGCGGGCTTTTTCATTCCCGCCCTGTGGTGATCTGCTGGCGCGTGCCACCCCGCCCCCGGCAGATCACCAGATGGCGGGGGGTCAAGCACAGCCGGGCAAGTGCGCGCTTCACCCCGGCAGCCCATGCGGGGCGATATCCGCTGACCCGCCATCGACCAATCACGAGGTCCGCCATGACCAAGCCGCGCAAGTGGGACGGTAAAGGCAGCCGCCAGTCCCGAGGGTATGGCGCGGCTTGGGACCGCCTGCGCGTGGCGATCCTGACCCGCGACAAGTGGCTGTGCCAAGAGTGCATGCGGCAAGGCCGGGCAAGGCCGCTCGGAGTCCTGCCGCGCGATCACGCGGTTGACCACATCACGCCCAAGGCTCAGGGCGGGTCCGATGACCCTGACAATTTGCAGAGCTTGTGTGACCCGTGCCACACGGCAAAGACCGCCCGCGATGAGGGCTGGGCCCGGCCGCGAGAGGTCGGGCTGGACGGTTATCCGGTCGGATGATCGGTCGGCTTTGGTGATTTCGTGACATTTATGCAACTGGTGCAGGCCCGCAACAGGGGGGGTGGGTCAAAGTCCGGGACCTCTCGGCCGGGGACCCGCGGCCTAAGTCTCTGCACACATCCACAATTCAAAAAAACGGGTTTTTGACATGGCGCGACCGCAGACGCCCTTGGCCAAAGCGGTGCTGACGGGGGCTGACAAGCACAATCCGCAGCGATACCGCGCCAGATCGGAGCCGAAGGCGTCAGGCCGGCCGCTCGGGAAGGCGCCGACCTACTTCACGGCGATGCAGAGGAAGGCTTGGGCGCTGACGGCGGATGAAACGCCTTGGCTCACCTATGAGGACCGGGCCGCAACTGAGATTGTCGCGCTGATGAGGGCGCAGGTCATGGCCGGGCTTCCGCCGGATACGCCGGCGAGTTTCTACAGCACCTATCGCATGGCCCTGTCGTCGCTGGGCGCCACCCCGGTTGACCGCAGCAAGGTCTATCAGCCGCCGCAGGATGATGGGGATGATCCGTTCGGCTTCCTGGACGGGCCGCCGCAATGAGTTTTGCGGATCGGGCGCATGATTATGCCCGTGGCGTCGTTTCTGGCCTGATCCCGGCCTGCAGGTTCGTGGTGCAGGCGTGTCAGCGCCAGCTGGACGACTTGGCCGCCCCGCCGCCCGGCTATCGGTTCAGCCCGGCCCATGCGGCCAAGGTGTGCCGGTTCGTCGAGCTGGTGCCTCATATCAAGGGCGAGAAGGCCAGCAAGGGTGAGGCGTTCAAGCTGGAGCCTTGGCAGGTGTTCATCCTGTCCACGGTATTCGGCTGGGTCGATGCGGACGGCAACCGGCGCTTTCGCCGGGTCTATATCGAGGTGCCCAGGGGCAACGGGAAAAGCGCGCTGTCTTCGCCCATCGGGCTTTACATGATGTCCTTCGACGGCGAGGCGGGCGCAGAGGTCTATTCAGCGGCCACGACGCGCGATCAGGCGCGGATCGTGTTCCGGGATGCGCAGGCGATGGCGCGGAAGCTGCCCCGGCTGTGCAAGAAATTCGGCATCGAGGTCACGGCACAAGCAATCGTGCAGTTGAAATCGTCCAGCAGCTTCAAGGCGCTGTCGGCGGAGGGCCACACACTGGACGGCCTGAACATCCACCTGGCGATTGTGGACGAGCTGCACGCGCACAAGACGCCTGTGGTCTATGAGGTGCTGGAAACCGGCTTGGGCAAGCGGCCGCAGTCGATGATCTGGGCCATCACCACGGCGGGGTTCAACAAACAGGGGATTTGCTATCAGACGCGGGATTTCGCGCTGAAGGTTCTGGCCGGGGCTGTGACCGGCGAGGCGGCGGACGCCACGTTCGGCATCGTCTACACCATCGACGAGGGCGACGATCCCTATTCCGAGGAATCGCTGCGCAAGGCGAACCCGAACTGGGGCGTGTCCGTGGATCCGCGCATCGTGACGCAGACCGCAGCCAAGGCCCGGCAGGTGGCGCAGGACCGGGTCAACTACCTGACCAAGCACCTGAACGTGTGGGTGGATGCCAATTCGGCGCTTTACGACACGGAGTGGTGGCGGAAGTGCGAGGATCGGACGCTGGATGAGGCCGATTTCGCCGCTGATGAATGCGTCATGGGGATGGACCTCGCCAGCAAGATCGACATGGCGGCGCGGGTTTCGCTCTACCGCAGGGAGATTGACGGGCGGGCGCATTACTACGTTTTCCCGCGCTTTTACCTGCCACAGGTTGCAATCGACGACGACCGGCACGCGATGTATCGCGGCTGGGAAATGGCGGGCGCGATCTATGCAACGCCGGGCGAGACGACCGATTTCGGGATCATCGAGGACGAGATCAAGGCAGATGGGCCCGGCCTGAACCTGCAGGCCGTGGCAACCGACCCGTGGCAGGCGCAGCAGATGCTGCAGAACCTCAAGCGCGATGGGATGCCGGCCGAGGAATACCGGCAGACGGTGGCGAACATGAGCGAGGCCACCAAGACGCTGGACGCTCTGATGCGCGAGGGCCGCATTCACCACCCCGGCAATCCGGTGCTGAACTGGATGATCGGCAACGTGGTCGGGCATTTCGACGCGAAAGAGAACGTCTATCCGCGCAAGGAAGTGCGGGCGAACAAGATCGACGGCGCGGTGGCGCTGATTATGGCGCTCGGGTGGTTCATCCAGCGCGAGGCGGGCGAGGATCAATCCTATCTCGACGCAAGCGGGCTGATGGTGCTGTGATGCTGGGACTATTTCGGAAAAGCACCGCGATGACCGTTGACCAGCTGGCCCGCGTGGCAGGCTGGATCGGCTGGGGCACGTCCTCGGGTGGCAATGTGACCGAGGCGACGGCGGTCGATGTGACGGCGGTGTTCTGCGCGGCCCGTGTCATCGCCGAGGGCATCGCGCAGATGCCTTGCCGCGTCGTCAGTGAGACGTTCGATGGGAGCGGTTTGCCGCGGCTGCGGGTCGAGCGGGATCACTGGGCGCATCGCCTGCTGGCGGTTCGCCCGAATGGCTGGCAGACCGCGTTCGAGTTCCGAGAAGGCATGATTTTCAACGCGGTTTTGGGCAAGGGCGCCATCGCGATCAAGAACGTGGTGCGCGGACAGGTCCGGGAATTGCTGCCGGTCCCTGCCGGCGCGTGGTCGGTCGAGCAACTGGCCGATTACAGCCTGCGCATCCGCGTTGATTACGCGGACAAGACGCATGGGTTCTTCACGCTGGATCAGGTGTTCTACCTGCGCGGCCCGTCGCTGGACGGGTTTCAGGGGCTTCCTGCCGTGCGGCAGGCGCGCGAGGCCATTGGGCTTTCGCGGGCGCTGGAACGCCAGCAAGGCAAGCTGGCCGGGAATGGCGGCAAGCCCTCGGGCGTGCTGTCATTCGCCAACCGGCTGGCCCCGGAGACGGCGGAAAAACTGCGCGAGACATGGCAACACCGCTTCGGGCCGAACGGCGACGGCGGCATCGCCATTCTGGACGGTGACGCGAAATTCCAGTCGATGACCATGACCAGCGTGGATGCGCAGCATCTGGAAACGCGCCGGTTGCAGATCGAGGAAATTGCCCGCGCCTTCCGTGTGCAGCCGATCATGCTGATGCAGGCCGACAAGGCCGCGACCTTCGCCAGCGCGGAACAGATGTTTCGCAACCACGTCATTCACACGCTCGGGCCTTGGGTCGAGCGCTGGGAGCAGGCGGCGAACCGGGACATTCTGGGCAATGTGTCCGGGCTGCGTGTGGATCTGGACGAACGCAACCTGCTGCGCGGCGATTTCAAAGACCAGGCGGAATACTACACCAAGGCCCTTGGGGCCGGCGGTCAGGCGGCATGGATGACCGTCAATGAAATCCGGGCCGAGGTTGGCCTGAACCCGGTGTCGGACGCATGGGCCAACACGGTTTCGCGCGGCGCCATGTCTCAAGGGAATAGCGATGGAAACGAAATTCCTCAGCCTTGACTGGAAGGCCGACGAGGCCGGCGTGATCGAGGGATACGGATCGATTTTCGACAATGTTGACAACGGCGGTGATGTCGTGGCCCCCGGCGCCTTCGCGGCGTCCCTCGCGCAAGGGCGCAAGGTCAAGATGCTGTTGCAGCATGACCCGCATGACGTGATCGGGGTTTGGGATCAGGTCGAGGAAGACGGCAAGGGGCTGCGGGTCAAGGGACGCCTGCTGATGCAGGTGCGCAAGGCGGCTGACGCCTACGAACTGGTCAAGGCGGGCGCGCTGGACGGGCTGTCGATCGGCTATCGCACGACCGAGGCCAGCCGGGATCGCGACGGCAATCGGGTGATCCTGAAAGCGGAAGTCTGGGAGGTGTCTCTTGTGACCTTCCCGATGAATGAAATGGCTCGGATCGACGCGGTGAAGGCTGCCGGGATGACCGAGCGCGATATTGAACGGGTGCTCACGCAGGACGCTGGGCTGTCCCGTTCCGTGGCCCGCCGGCTGATGGCCGGAGGCTACAACGCAGTCAAGGCCATGCAGGACGCTGGCGCTGGCGCGGATGAACTGGCGGCGCTCTTGAAAGCCCGCTTGTCCCTGTAACGCCATGAACAAGGAGCATCGTCATGGCTGACGAAATCAAGAACCTGATCGAGGACGGCAACAAGCTGATCCAGGCGATCCGCAGCGAAGTTGACGGCATCAAGTCGGCGGATGCGCTGACCGATCAGAAGATCACGCGCATGGAAACCGATCTGGCCGCCAGCCTCAAGGCCAAGCAGGACGCGGAACTTGCGCTCAAGGCGCTGGATGCCCGGCTGGCCGAGATCGAAACCAAGGCAAACCGTCCCGGTGGCCTGTCGAAAGATGCGTCTGTTGACGAGCACAAGGCCGCCTTTATCGACTTCATGCGCAAGGGCGTGAATGGCGGTGCCTCTGACCGGCTATTCGACCTGCAACAGAAGGCGGCTGACGTGCGCGTTGCGACCAACGCCTCGGGCGGCTTCGCGCTGCCCAAGGAAATCGCCTCGGCGGTGCTGAAGCTGATCCAGGACACGTCGCCGATCCGGTCGATTGCCAATGTCGTGACGGTCGGGACCACCGATTACCACGAGGTTGTCAGCGGCGCGGGCTTCGGGACCGAATGGGTTGGCGAGGTCGATACCCGCAACCAGACCGATACGCCGAACTTCTATGACGTGGCGCCGACCTTCGGCGAACTGGCCGCGAAACCGGAAGTCACCCGCCACGCCATCAGCGATCTGTTCTTCGACGTCGAGGCTTGGCTGATCGCGGAAGCGGCGGAACGCTTTGCCGCGGCCGAGGGCCTGGCCTTCGTGTCTGGCAACGGCACGAACAAGCCGACCGGCTTCCTTGCCGGCCCGGCGCCGCTGGCGACCGGCGACGCGACCCGCGCCTTCGGGACGCTGCAATACCTGCCCTCGGGTCAGACCGCGGCGCTGGCTACCGCGCCCTTCGACACGTTCAAGGAACTGGTCTACGGCCTGAAAGCCGGTTACCGCGCCAATGCCCGCTTCGTGATGAATTCGGGCGTCATGGCCTCGCTGGCGAAGGTCAAGGATGGGCAGGGCGTTTATCTTCTGCAACGCGCCGTTGCCGATGCCTCGCCCGACCGGATCGAGGGCAAGCCCATCGTCATCGCCGAGGATATGCCGGCGGTTGCCGCCAACGCCTTCCCGGTGGCCTTCGGCGACTTCCAGCGCGGCTACACCGTCGCCGATGTGGCCGGGATGTGGATGATCCGCGACGAGATCACCAAGCCCGGCTGGGTCCGCTTCCCGATGCACAAGCGCGTCGGCGGCAAGCTTCGCGACACGCAGGCAATCAAGCTGCTGAAAATCGCCGCGACCTGATCGGGTCTGCATTGGTGCGGGGCGGTGCTGCCGCCCCCATCCCATGCAGATCATGGAGGCCGATATGGCAAAGTTGACGAAGCCGATCATCGGCTGCGCGAATGGCGAGATTTACCCGCGCGAATATGCGGAGGGCGAGGAATGCCCGGCTGAACTGGAGGCCTATGCCGAAAGCATCGGCGCGCTGGCCGAGACCAAGGCCGCGAAGAAGGCGCCGGAAACGAAATGATCCCGCGCCGTGTCACGCCGCCTGTCGGTGCCGTTGTTGATCTGGCCGAGATGAAGGCGCACCTTCGCGTCCTGCATGACGATGAAGACGGGCTGATTTCGTCGCTGATCGCGGCTGCGGAGTCGCATCTGGACGGCTGGCGCGGGGTTCTCGGCCGCTGCATCCTGCCGCAGCAATGGGCGGTGGATTATCCCGAGGCGGGCTGCTGGCGGTTGCCGTTCCCTGACGTGACGAGCGTCACGGTATCGGCGGGGGTCGGCATCCTGACGCATGATGGCTTGGGGGCTATCGTGACCCTGACCGAGGCGGCGACGGTGACCATGGATGTGCAGATGCCGTCCGAGACTGTCGATGCGGTGCGGCTGATCGTCAAGCTGCTGGTCGGGCATTGGTATGCAAACCGGGAAGCGGCTGGTGCGGATACGCTGAGCGCGGCGCCGCTGGCGGTTGACGCGCTGATGACGCCGCTTCGCTGGGTGGTGCCGTGATGGATGCTGGCGACCTGACCAAGCGCGCGACGTTCCAGCGCCCGGAAATGGGTCGGGACGGCGACGGCAACCAGATCCTTGCCTATGTCGATGACCACGCTGGCTGGGTGCATCTGCGGCCCCTGCGCGGCGGTGAGAGCGTGATGGCGGCGCGGCTGGCGTCCAAGGCCCCGGCGATTGTGACGCTGCGGGCCTCGGCCAATGCCCGGCGCGTCACGTCCGAATGGCGGGTGCTGATCGAGGGCCGCACCTATGAGGCCAAAGAGGATCCGCGCGAGACGCAGGACCGGGCCTATCTCGAATTGCTGGCTGAGGGCTGACCATGCGGGCGGGTCGTGCACTTCGCAAGGCGGTCATGGATCGCCTGATTGCGCAGGTCGGCGCGCTGGGTGGTCGGGTCTATGACCGGGCCATTGAGGCCAATGATTACCCCTATATCACGCTCGGGCCGAGCTACTGGACCGACGACAGCGTCGAATGCGTCAAGGCGCGGGCTGTGACGCTGCAAGTGGACGTGTGGTGCAGTGGCGCCCCCGGCGCGGGTAAGGGCAACGCCGAGGACGTGATCGACGATGTGGCGGCGGCGCTGGACGGCTGGGCGGATACGGTCGCGCTGACCATGCACCCGGCGCGGCTGTCGCTTGTGCGGGTGATGGATGACCCGAGCGGCTGCATTCACGGGGTCGTGCAGATAGAGGCGTTGCTGGAGGGCTGACGCATGGCGGAACTGAACCCGCGCATCGTCGACAAGCTCAAGCAAATCCCCGCGGTTGCGGTCGATGCGGCGCGCGTGGCGATGGAAGAAGGCGCGCAGGAGATCGTTGACGCGATGCGGGCTGCGGCCCCGCGCGGTGAGACCGGCGATCTGCGCGACGGCATCGGCTGGACTTGGGGCGACCTTCCAGCCGGCACGTTCATGATTGACGAAATCCGCAGCGGCAAAAACGCGGGCGAACAATATGCCACGCTGCGGATCAAGATCTACGCTGGCGCGGGCGACGGCTTCTATGCCCGGTTTCACGAGTTCGGAACCAAGGACGGCAAAACCCCGGCCCGGCCGTTTTTCTACCCGACATGGAAGGCCAGGAAGGCCGCGCTGCGCAAGAAAATCCGCGAGCGGGTCCGGGCCGCGATCAAGGAGTCATGGGCCAATGGCTAAGGCGAT
>NZ_JBDHSP010000092.1:0-10114 GCF_039808215.1 Paracoccus sp. (in: a-proteobacteria) | reverse complement strand
ATGTAATGCCTTGATTTTGCATATGCTGGATACTCAAGCAGGCTCAAAATGCCCGCGGAACTGTCGAACTTCGGGGATCTGCGCGGCGCGAGCGCAGTCATTGCGCCGAAAGCGAACCGCAAGATCAGGCGCGACCACGACCGGCATGCCTATGAATGGCGACATCTGATCGAGAATTTCTTCATGAAGATCAAGGAGTTCCTGGCCATCGCTACCCGCTACGAAAAGACTGCATGCAGTTACACCGCCAACTGGCACCTCGTGGCGACCATCTTCGCCGCGAAATGAATGTCCACTGGCCCTAGATCCCTGTTGCCGCGCATGGGTGGGTTGTGGTTATGTCTGCGCGGACATAACGAAAGGATGCCGCCCATGCCTGCCCCATGGATTCCTGCCCCGTGGATTCTTGCCGCGCTGATCGCGCTTGCCCCCGCCGCCCGGGCCGACGAGATCACCGTCTTTGCCGCCGCCAGCCTCAAGGATGCGCTGGATGCCGTCGCCGCCGACTGGCAGCAGGCGCATGGCGATACGCTGGTGATTTCCTATGCCGGCAGTTCGCAACTGGCGCGGCAGATCCAGGAGGGGGCGCCGGCGGATCTGTTCATCTCGGCCTCGAAGCAGTGGATGGATGCGGTGGCGGACTCGGGCGACATCGATGCCGCCACGCGCCGCGACCTGCTGGGCAATACGCTGGTGCTGGTGGGCAGCGGCAAGCCGGCAGCGGCGGATCTGGCCGATCTGCCGGCGCTGCTGGGCGAGGGCAGGCTGGCCATGGCGATGGTCGATTCCGTGCCCGCTGGCCAATATGGCAAGGAGGCGCTGACCGCGCTGGGCCTGTGGGACAGGGTCGAGGGCCAGGTGGCGCAGGCCGACAACGTGCGCGCGGCGCTGAAACTGGTCGCGACCGGCGAGGCGCCGCTGGGCATCGTCTATGGCAGCGACGCCGTGGCCGAGCCGGGCGTGGGCGTCGTCGCCACATTCCCCGCCGACAGCCACAAGCCCATCGTCTATCCGGCGGCGGTGACCAAGGCGGCTGATACGCCGCAGGCCGCCGCCTTCCTTGACAGCCTGTCGCAGGAACCGGCAAGGTCGATCTTTGAAGCGCAGGGTTTCAGCGTCGCGGAATGATTTCAACCGACTGGCTTGGTCCCCAGGAATGGCAGGCGGTGCGTCTGTCGCTGCGGGTGGCCGCTGTCGCCACTCTGGCCAGCCTGCCGGTCGCGGTGGGCGTGGCTTGGCTGCTGGCGCGGCGGCGCTTTCCCGGCCACGGCCTGCTGAGTGCGCTGGTGCATCTGCCGCTGGTGCTGCCGCCCGTGGTCACCGGCTATCTGCTGCTGCTGGGCTTTGGCACCCAGGGCCCGATCGGCAGCCTGTTGAAGCCACTAGGCATCGTGCTGGCCTTTCGCTGGACCGGGGCGGCGCTGGCGGCGGCGATCATGGCGTTTCCGCTGATGGTGCGCGCCATCCGCCTTGGCTTCGAGGCGGTGGATCCGCGGCTGGAACAGGCCGCGGCGACGCTGGGGGCGCCGCGGCCCTGGATCTTCCTGACGGTGACGCTGCCGCTGATCCTGCCCGGGGTGCTGGCCGGGGCGACGCTGGGCTTTGCCAAGGCGATGGGCGAATTCGGCGCCACCATCACCTTTGTGTCCAATATCCCCGGCCAGACCCAGACCATGCCCTCGGCGATCTATGCGCTGCTGCAGGTGCCCTCGGGCGAGGCGGCGGCGCTGCGGCTGGTGCTGGTCTCGGCGCTGATCGCGGTGGCGGCGGTGCTGGCATCCGAGGCGCTGGCGCGGCGTGTGGCGGCGGGCCGCGATGCTTGAGGTCGGCTTTCGCCGCGCGCTGCCGGGGCTGGCGCTGGAGGTGCATTTCCAGGCGCCGCAGGGGGTGACGGCGCTGTTCGGCCCCTCGGGCTGCGGCAAAAGCAGCACGATCAATGCGATCATCGGGCTGCTGCGGCCAGATTCCGGGCGCATCGCCCTGGGCGGGAGGGTGCTGTTCGACGGGGCCACGGATCTGTCGCCGCAGGCCCGCCGCATCGGCTGCGTATTCCAGGACGCGCGGCTGTTTCCGCATATGAACGTGGCCGGGAACCTGCGCTATCCCTCGCGCTGGCGGCCGGGTGCCGGGCGCGAGTTCGGGCGCATCGTCGAGATGCTGGCGCTGGGTCCGCTGCTGGCGCGCCGTCCCGGCCGACTGTCGGGCGGCGAGCGCCAGCGCGTCGCCATCGGCCGCGCGTTGCTGTCGGATCCGGCGCTGCTGGTGCTGGACGAGCCGCTGGCGGCGCTGGACGAGGCACGCAAGGCCGAGATCATGCCCTGGCTCGAGCGCCTGCGCGACGAGATCCGCCTGCCGATCCTGTTCGTCAGCCATTCGGTGCCCGAGGTGCTGCGCCTGGCCACCACCGTGGTGCTGATGGGGCAGGGCCGGGTGCAGCATTGCGGGCCGCTGGCCGGCATCCTGGCCGATCCGGCGCTGGCGCCCCTGCTGGGCGCGCGCGAGGCCGGCGCCCTGATCGCCGCCCGTGTCGAAGCGCGCGAGCCCGACGGGCTGACGCGGGTGGCAACCTTGGCGGGCAGCCTGCTGCTGCCGGACCTGCAGCTGGCGCCGGGCCGGGTGCTGCGGCTGCGTATCCTGGCGCATGAGGTCATCCTGGCGCGCACCGCGCCGCAGGGGCTGTCGGCTCTGAACGCCTTGCCGGTGCGGGTCACCCGCATCGACGGCGGGCTGGTGCAGTTGGCTCTGGGCGAAGAGCGCATGCTGGCGCAGATCACCCCGCGCTCGGTCGCGGCGCTGGATCTGCGCCCGGGGGTCGCCTGCCATGCGATCGTGAAATCGGTCTCGGTCCTGCCCAGCTGAGACCCCAACTGTGGTCATCGTGGCATTGTCATTTGCGCCCCGGGTGCGAATGCGCTTATGCTGGGCGCAAAAAACATGAGGGGCAGAATGAACAGGTTTCTCAAGCTCGCCATCGTCGGGCTGGTGGCCTCGTGCGGCGGCGGCGGCGACCACAAGGCGCCGCGCAATCTGGACAACGCCTGCGCGCTGGCCAAGGAGCGCCCCGCCTATATGCGCGCCATGAAGGCAAGCGAGCGGCGCTGGGGCGTGCCGGTGCATGTGCAGATGGCGACCATCCACCAGGAATCGAAATTCATCGGCAATGCGCGCACGCCGCATCAATTCGTGCTGGGCATCATCCCGGTCGGGCGGCAGAGCTCGGCCTATGGCTACAGCCAGGCGCTGGACAGCACCTGGGACGACTATCGCCGCGCCACCGGCAACCGCCGTGCCCGGCGCGACAACATCAAGGACGCCACCGATTTCATGGGCTGGTACATGAACGATTCGGCGCGCTCGCTGGGCATCTCGAAATGGGATGCCGCCTCGCAATATCTGGCCTATCACGAGGGGCGGCAGGGCTTTGCCAAGGGCTCGCACAATGGCAAGCCCTGGCTGATGAAAGTGGCGGGCAAGGTGGACAGCCGCGCCGACCGCTATCAGGCGCAGCTGGCCGCCTGCCGCTGAGCCGGGCGCCCGCCTATTTGCGGCGGGCGATCTCGTTCTCGATGACGAATGCCGAGGGGCGGAAGCTGACCCCGGTCTTCAGATCGCCCAGGATGACGGTGGTGCGCTTGCCCGATTCGTCGGTCACCACCCATTGGCGCAGCTGCGTCGGATTGGCGGTGAACAGCATCTGGATATTTCCGTATTCCGGGTGCTGCGGGTCCTGCGCCGTGACCACGGTGGCATTCTTCTTTTCGCCATGGCCGGTGACCATGCGGGCGCGCCCAAGGTCGATGTCGGGCGCAAGGATCAGCGACAGCGGGGTTTTCGACAGCGGATAGATCTGCGGCGCGCCGCGCGACTTGCCGTCGAACACCGCCACCTGCCCGGCCGAGGCCAGGACCAGCGTATTGTCGCCCTTGTATTCGAAACGCACCCGGTTCGGGCGCTGGATATAGACCACACCCGAGGACACCGAGCCGTCGGCATTGACCTGGGTGAAATCCGCGGTCGCGGTCTTGAGGCTGTTGAGATAGCGCGAGATCTCGTTCAGCGGGATCTTTTCCGCCAGGGCCGGAAAGGCCATGGCAAGCACAAGGACGGGCGCAAGGGCGAGGGATCTGATGTTCATGGCCGGATGATAGCGGCCCCCGGAAAGGTTGCACATCACGTTCTGCGGAAATCCCGCCGCACCGGTGCTGACAGCGGCGTGAGCGTATCCCGCACTTGCCGGACCAGTCGCGGCGGCGCGACAATGCCGTCCGGGTGCCGGTCGCAGGGGAGGAATCATGGCGCGGATGCAGCTTTATCGCCGAAGCGGCTGGGGCTCGGCCATCGTCGAGGCGCAACTGGCGCATTACGGTCTTGCCGCCGAGGAGATCGAGGTGGGCGACCTGTTTCGCGACGCCGGGGCGCGGCGCGATCTGGCGCGGATCAGCCCGGCGGCGCAGGTGCCGGTGCTGGTGCTGGCCGATGGCAGGGTGATCCCGGAAAGCGCCGCGATCACCCTGTATCTGGCCGACCTGACCGGGCGCGACGATCTGGTGCCGGGCGGGCAGGCGCCCGAGCGCGCCGCCTTTTTGCGCTGGCTGATCTTTCTGGTGGCGCAGGTCTATCCCTGCTTCACCTTCGGCGACGATCCTTCGCGGTTGCTGGCCGCCGAGGCGGCTCAGCAGGAACTGGCCGCGGCGATCGGGGCGCGGCTTTGCGGTCTGTGGTCGGCGGTCGAGGCGGCCGCCGATGGCCCCTGGTTCCTGGGCGCGCGGTTTTCCGCGCTGGACATCTATCTGGCGGTGATGCGCCACTGGCAGCCCGGGCCGGACTGGTTTGCGCAGCAGGCGCCGCGGATCGAGGCCATTGCCTGCGCCACGATGGCGCGGCCCGCCTTGCAGCCGGTGTTCCGGCGCAATTTCGGCTGATCAGAGGCCGGCTCGGAGATCGGCGAGTTCGGCCTGGATCGCCAGCGCCGCGGCGCGCGGATCGGCGGCCTGCCAGATCGGGCGGCCGACGACGATGTGATCGGCGCCGTTGCGGATCGCGGTGGCGGGGGTCTCGATGCGCTTCTGGTCGCCCGCGTCCGCGCCCGTCGGGCGCACGCCGGGGGTGACGATCAGCCGGCCCGCGGCCTCGGGCAGGGCGCGGATCAAGGCGGCCTCACGCGGCGAGGCGATGACGCCATCGGCCCCGGCCGCAAGCGCCCGGGCGGCGCGGGTGGCGGTGATCTCGGCCAGGTCGCCGGGCAGGATCAGCCCCTCGTCCAGATCGCCGCGGTCGAGCGATGTCAGGATGGTCACGGCGAGGATTTTCAGGTTCGACCCCGCCGCGCCCTGTTTGGCGGCGCGCACCACATGGGGATCGCCGTGCACGGTCAGGAAATCCAGATCATATTGCGCGATGCCCCTGACCGCCGCCTCGACCGTGGCGCCGATGTCGAAGAACTTCATGTCGAGGAAGATGCGCTTGCCATGTTCCTGCTTCAGTTCATTGGCCAGCGCGAGGCCGCCCCCGGTCAGCATGCCAAGGCCGATCTTGTAGAAACTGGCAGCATCGCCGATCTGCTGGGCCAGTTGCAGCCCGGCCAGCGCATTCGGCACATCCAGCGCCACGATCAGACGGTCGTTCATTTTCCACCTCGGCCTGCCAGGGAACGGCGCGCTTATAGGCGCCTTGCCGGCGCCTTGAAACCCCGTTTATCCCTGCCCATGTCACTGGCAGGACCCGACCGGGCCGCGCCGACGCGGGCGGTCCATGACGGGGGCTTTGGAAAGGATTTCACATGGATATGGAAAAGTTTACCGAACGCTCGCGGGGCTTCCTGCAGGCGGCGCAGACGATTGCGATCCGCGAGAACAATCAGCGCGTGATGCCCGAGCATCTGCTGAAGGCGCTGATGGATGACGACCAGGGCTTTGCCAGCAACCTGATCGCCCGCGCCGGCGGCGACGCGCAGGCGGTGCGCCAGGCCGTCGATCAGGCGGTCGGCAAGCAGCCCAGGGTCAGCGGCGGCCAGGGGCAGGTCTATGTCGACCCGAGCCTGGTGCGCGTGCTGGACGAGGCCGAGAGCCTGGCGAAGAAGGCCGGCGATGCCTTTGTTCCCGCCGAGCGCGTGCTGACCGCGCTTGCAATCAGCAATACCGGCGCCCGCGATGCGCTGAAGGCCGGCAATGTCAGCGCCCAGGCGCTGAACGGCGCGATCAACGATATCCGCAAGGGCCGCACCGCCGACACCGCCAGCGCCGAGGACAGCTATGAGGCGCTGTCGAAATACGCCCGCAACCTGACCGAGGCGGCGCGCGACGGCAAGATCGACCCGATCATCGGCCGGGACGAGGAAATCCGCCGCGCCATGCAGGTGCTGTCGCGGCGCACCAAGAACAACCCGGTGCTGATCGGCGAGCCCGGCGTCGGCAAGACCGCCATCGCCGAGGGCCTGGCGCTGCGCATCATCGACGGCGATGTGCCGGAAAGCCTGCGCAACAAGCAGCTCTGGGCGCTGGACATGGGCGCACTGATCGCCGGCGCGAAATACCGCGGCGAGTTCGAGGAGCGGCTGAAGGCGGTGCTGAAAGAGATCGAGGCCGCCGCCGGCGAGGTGGTGCTGTTCATCGACGAACTGCATGTGCTGGTCGGCGCCGGCAAGACCGACGGCGCCATGGATGCCGCGAATCTGATCAAGCCCGCTCTGGCGCGGGGCGAGCTGCATTGCGTCGGCGCCACCACGCTGGACGAATACCGCAAATATATCGAAAAGGACGCGGCGCTGGCCCGACGGTTCCAGCCAGTGCTGATCGCCGAGCCGACGGTCGAGGATACGATCAGCATCCTGCGCGGCATCAAGGAGAAATACGAACTGCACCACGGCGTGCGCATTTCGGACGCGGCGCTGGTCTCGGCAGCGGTGCTGTCGCACCGCTACATCACCGACCGCTTCCTGCCCGACAAGGCCATCGACCTGGTGGACGAGGCGGCCTCGCGCCTGCGCATGGAGGTGGACAGCAAGCCCGAGGAACTGGACCAGCTCGACCGCCAGATCCTGCAGATGCAGATCGAGGCCGAGGCGCTGAAGAAGGAAGACGACGCCGCCAGCAAGGACCGGCTGGAAAAGCTGGAAAAGCAGCTTTCCGAACTGACCGAGAAATCCGCCACCCTGACCGCGCGCTGGCAGGCCGAGCGTGACCGGCTGGAAGGCTCGCGCTGCCTCAAGGAGCAGCTGGACCGCGCCCGCGCCGAACTGGATCAGGCCAAGCGCGAGGGCAATCTCGCCCGCGCGGGGGAACTGTCCTATGGCATCATCCCGGGGCTGGAAAAGCAGCTTGATGCCGCCGAGGGCAGCGATGACGGTCCCATGGTCGCCGAGGCCGTGCGTCCCGAGCAGATCGCCGAGGTGGTCGAGCGCTGGACCGGCATCCCGACCAGCAAGATGCTGGAGGGCGAGCGCGAGAAGCTGCTGAAGATGGAGGAGGTGCTGGGCAGGCGCGTCATCGGCCAGTCCGAGGCGGTCACCGCGGTCGCCAATGCCGTGCGCCGGGCCCGGGCCGGGCTGAACGATCCGCGCCGGCCGCTGGGCAGCTTTCTGTTCCTTGGCCCCACCGGCGTCGGCAAGACCGAACTGACCAAGGCCATCGCCGAATACATGTTCGACGACGATGCCGCCATGGTGCGCATCGACATGTCGGAATACATGGAGAAGCATTCGGTGGCCCGGCTGATCGGCGCTCCCCCCGGCTATGTCGGCTACGACGAGGGGGGCGCCCTGACCGAGGCCGTGCGCCGCCGCCCCTATCAGGTGATCCTGTTCGACGAGGTGGAAAAGGCGCATCCCGACGTGTTCAACGTGCTGTTGCAGGTGCTGGATGACGGGCAGTTGACCGATGGCCAGGGCCGGACGGTGGATTTCAAGCAGACGCTGATCATCCTGACCTCGAACCTTGGCTCGCAGGCGCTGAGCGCGCTGCCCGAGGGTGCCGACAGCGCCCAGGCGCGCACCCAGGTCATGGCGGCGGTGCGGGCGCATTTCCGCCCCGAGTTCCTGAACCGGCTCGACGAGATCATCATCTTCCACCGGCTGACCCGCGACAATATGGATGCCATCGTCGGCATTCAGCTGGCGCAGCTGGAACAGCGTCTGGCGCAGCGCAAGATCGCGCTGGATCTGGACGAGGATGCGGTGAAATGGCTGGCGGACGAGGGCTATGACCCGGTGTTCGGTGCCAGGCCGCTGAAGCGGGTGATCCAGCGCAGCCTGCAGAATCCGCTGGCCGAGATGATCCTGGCCGGCGAGGTGCTGGACGGGCAATCCGTGCATGTCACCTCGGGGCGCGACGGGCTGATCGTCGGCAACCGCCTCGCCGGCCTGCATGCCGGCGAAGCGCCTGACGACGGCCCGCGCATGCCGCTGCAGTGACCCGGGGCGGGGCGGCCCGGCCTGGCCGCCCCCTGCCTGCGGCCCGCTCACGCGGAATTTCATCGGCGCCCGTGCCCGCGGGTGGCATCATGGCGCATCGGACAGAAGGGGGGGCGCCATGGTTCTGAAATGGTCGGATGTCACGCCCGAGGCGGTTTTTCTGGACCGCCGCGGCTTTCTGGCCGCTGCCGCGGCGGCGGTCGCCTGCCCGGCGGCTGCCACGCCGGTGCAGGACAAGCCCAACAGCCTTGAAGACATCACCAATTACAACAATTTCTACGAATTCGGCACCGGCAAGACCGATCCCGCGCAGCATGCGGGCAGTCTGAAGACCTCGCCCTGGACGGTCGAGGTCGGCGGCATGGTGGACCGCCCCGGCAACTACGACGTGGCGGATCTGGCCCCCGAATCCGCGCTTGAGGAGCGCATCTATCGCCTGCGCTGCGTCGAGGCCTGGTCGATGGTGATTCCCTGGCTGGGCGTGCCGCTGGCCGGGGTGCTGGCGCGGGTCGGCGTGCAGCCTGGGGCGAAATTCGTCGCCTTCCGCACGCTGCAGGATCCCGCGCAGATGCCCGGTCAGCGCAGCGCCATCCTTGACTGGCCCTATCGCGAGGGGTTGCGGCTGGACGAGGCCATGCATCCGCTGACCATTCTTGCCACCGGGCTTTACGGCAAGCTGCTGCCCAATCAGAACGGCGCGCCGATCCGTCTGGTGGTGCCGTGGAAGTATGGTTTCAAGTCGATCAAGTCGCTGGTCTCGATCACCCTGACCGACCGCCAGCCGCAGACCACCTGGCAGATGATGCAGCCGGGGGAATACGGGTTCTACGCCAATGTGAACCCCGCGGTGGATCACCCGCGCTGGTCGCAGGCCAGCGAACGCCGCATCGGTGCCGGGCTGTTCGGCGGCCGCCAGGAAACGCTGCCCTTCAATGGCTATGGCGATGAGGTGGCGGATCTCTATGCGGGGATGGATCTGAAGAAGTTTTACTGATGGCGCGGTTTCTGAACCCATGGTTGCGCCGCATCCCTGCCCGGGCAGTCTGGCCGGCGGGGCTGCTGCCGCTGGCGCTGCTGGCCTGGGAGGTGGCGACGGGCCAGGCCGGGGTCGATCCGGTGCGGGCGATCGAACACCGTCTGGGCCGCACCGCGATCTATTTCCTGCTGGCGACGCTGGCGGTGACGCCGCTGCTGCGCCTGACGCGGCTGAACCTGATGCGTCAGCGCCAGGCGCTGGGGCTGCTCTGTTTCACCTATCTGGCCGGTCATCTGCTGGCCTGGGTCTATCTGGACATGGGTCTGCTCTGGGGACAGATGCTGCGCGATGTGGTCAAGCGGCCCTATCTGCTGTTCGGCATGGCGGGCTTTCTCTTGCTGCTGGCGCTTGCGCTGAGCTCGAACCGGCAGTCCCGCCGTGCTCTGGGTTCGCGCTGGTTTGTCTTGCACCGGTTGATCTATCCTGCCTCGATCTTGGGCGGCCTGCATTGGGTCTGGTCGCTGAAGGTGTGGGATTCCTGGGCGCTGGCGGTTCTGGCGGTGATTCTGCTGCTGATTCTGCTGCGATTGCCGATGATTCTGCGGCGTGTCGGGGTGCAGGCGGGGATTTCGGCGGTCTAGGCTGCTCTCATGCCGCCATCTATCATTTGATTATTTTGTGTTTTATCAGGATGTTGTGTGATTTTGGTTTTTTATTGTTTTTTATGGGTT
>NZ_JBDHSP010000091.1:0-10148 GCF_039808215.1 Paracoccus sp. (in: a-proteobacteria) | reverse complement strand
GGGGCGCTGATCCGCACCGGCATCGGCGCGCTGATCGTCGCGGCGGGCGAGCTGATCTACCAGTTTTCCTCGCTGGTCAAATCAGTCGGTGGCATCGGCACGGCGTTCAAGCTGCTCGGCGATGTCGCAAAGGAGGTCGGCCAGCGCATCGTCCTGGCCTTCCAGGCATCGTTCGCGCTGCTCAATGCGGCCTGGGATGGCTATCGCGCCTATGTGTTCACGGTGCTCGACCTGATCGTGACCGGGGGCGTCACCGCCGTGGACCGATATGTTGCGGTCTGGCACGGCGGGTTTGAGGCGATCAAGGCGATCTGGGCATTGCTGCCGGATGCCATTGGCGATCTGGCGTTCAAGGCGGCGAACGGGTTGATCGCCGGGGTCGAGGCGATGCTGAACGGCGTCGTCACCCGGATCAACAGTTTCATCTCCGGCATCAACGCCGCCCTCGCCATGCTGCCCGAATGGGCTGTCGGCGAAGGCGGGGCGCAGATCGGCCTTCTGGACCCGTTCAGCATCGGGCGCATCGACAACCCGTTCGAGGGATCGGCATCTGATGCAGGTTCCGCCGCCGCCGAGGCGTTCAGCGCAGCCTGGGACAGGACATATATCGAACCGCCGGACCTGTTCGGCGATCTTGCCGATCAGGCCGCCACAGCAGCGTCTGCACATCTCGATGCCGCGCAGGCACTGGGCGCGGCGGCGGTTGCGCTGCTGGAAAGCTGGCAGGCGCTGAAGGATGCAGTCACCGCCTCGGGCGAGGATGGCGCGAACGCTCTGGACGATGCCGCTGGCGCGGCCGAGCGGGTTGCCGGTGCCATGGATCGCGCCGGTGGCGCTGCGGGCCGGGCCGGTGCGGCTGGCAAGAAAGCCGGCGAAGACACTACAAACGGCGCGGAACAGGCGAAACAGGGCTGGGATGCGGTTATCGCCCCGCTCTCCGACTATGCCCAGAAGGCCCGCGACATCAGCGGTGATATCGGCAACGCGCTGGTCGGAGCGTTCCAGAGCGCCGAGAATGCGGTCGGCGAGTTCGTGAAGACCGGCAAGCTGAACTTCCACGACCTCGTGACCTCGATGCTGGCCGACATGGCGAAGCTGGGCGCGCGCCGGTTCCTGCTCGGGCCACTGGCCGGGATTCTGTCGGGCGTCATGCCGGGGCTGAATGTGCCGATCCTCCATGCCGGCGGCATGGTCGGCGGTGCAGCGCCGTCCCGCATGGTCTCGGCCATGGCCTTCGCCAATGCGCCCCGGATGCATTCCGGCGGCTGGGCCGGGCTGCGCTCGGACGAGGTGCCGGCGATCCTGCAGAAGGGCGAGCGGGTGCTCTCGCGCCGCGAAGCGGCGGGTTACGGGGGCGGCGTCACCATCAACATCAACGCCCGCGATGCCGAGAGCTTCCGGCAGTCGCGAGCACAGATTTCGGCAGATATCGCGCGGGCCGTCGCCATGGGAAGGAGAGGGATGTAATGACTTTTCACGATGTCCGGTTCCCGGACAATATCAGCCGCGGCGCGCGCGGCGGCCCGGAACGGCGCACCCAGATCGTGGAACTGGCCTCGGGCGACGAGGAAAGGAACGCCAGCTGGGCCAACTCGCGCCGCCGCTATGACATCTCCTATGGCATCCGCCGTGCCGATGATCTGGCGGCGGTGGTGGCCTTCTTCGAGGCGCGCAACGGCCGGCTGCACGGGTTCCGCTTCAAGGACTGGTCGGATTACAAGTCCTGCACCCCGTCCGCGGTGCCGGCGCACCAGGATCAGTTGATCGGGACCGGCAACGGAATCGCGACTGCGTTCCAGCTGGTGAAGCGATATGCCTCCGGGGCGCAGTCCTGGACTCGCTCGATCACCAGGCCGGTCGCGGACAGCGTCAGTCTGGCGCTGGGAAGCGTCGAGCAGCTTTCGGGTTGGTCCGTCGATCCGGCGACCGGCGTCATCACCTTCGCCACAGCGCCCGCCGCCGGCGTGGCCGTGCGCGCCGGCTTCGAATTCGATGTGCCGGTGCGATTCGACAGTGACGCGCTCGACGTAACCCTCGATATCGAGCGGCTCGGCTCGATCACCTCCATCCCGCTCGTGGAAATCCGCCGATGAAATCCCTCTCCCCTGCCCTGCAGGCGCATCTGGACGATGGCACCACCACGCTGGCCTGGTGCTGGAAGATCACCCGCGCCGATGGCCAGAGCTTCGGTTTTACCGATCATGATTGCCCGCTTGCCTTCGGCGGTACAGACTATGAGCCGGAAAGCGGCCTGTCGGCATCGGAAATCCGGTCCGGTTCGGATCTGGCCGTGGATTCGCAGGATGCCGAAGGAGCGCTGACCTCCGACCGGATCACCGAGACCGACATTCTGGACGGGCGCTGGGACAACGCACTGGTCGAGGTCTGGCGGGTGAACTGGGCCGCCCCCGGCCAGCGGGTTCTGATCCGGCGCGGTGCCATCGGCGAGTTGCGCCGCGGGCGCATGTCCTTCGTCGCCGAGGTGCGCAGCATGGCGCATGTGCTGGGTCAGACGGTCGGCCGGGTCTATCAGGGCACCTGCGATGCGGCACTGGGCGACAGCCGCTGCGGGGTGAACATTGCCGCCGCCGCTTATCGCGGCACCGGCGCGGTGGTCGATCCGATCCGCGACGGCGCCTTCACCGCCTCCGGCCTCGGTGGCTTCGCCAGCGGCTGGTTCAGCTTCGGTCATCTGGAATGGACGAGCGGCCCGAACAGCGGTCGGCTGGCCGAAGTGATGCTGCACGAGATCGCCTCCGGCGTGGTCACCATCACGCTGCTGGAAGCGCCTGTGCGCGCGGTCGCGGGCGGCAATGCGTTCACCATCCGCGCCGGCTGCGACAAGCGCAGCGCGACCTGCGCGGCCAAGTTCAGCAACATCGCCAACTTCCGCGGCTTCCCGCATATCCCCGGCCAGGACGCGGTTGTCCGCTACGCCACGGCGGATGGCGGGCACGAGGGGGCGGTGCTGTGAGAGGCGCGGCAGTTGCTTCACCGCATGCAGCATCTGATGCCCGGCCCGCCGATCCCCGATCCGTGATCGCCGCCGCGCGCGGCTGGCTCGGCACGCCCTATCACGATCAGGCCAGCGTCAAGGGCGTCGGCTGCGACTGCCTCGGGCTGGCGCGCGGCATCTGGCGCGAAGTGGTCGGAAGCGAGACGCTGCCGGTGCCGCCCTACAGCCGCGACTGGGGCGAGATCGGCAGCCGCGAGGTGCTGGCCGAGAATGCCGGCCGGGTGATGATCCGCATCGACCCGGCCGAGGCCGGGCCGGGCGCGGTGGTGCTGTTCCGCATGCGCGCGGGCGCCATCGTCAAGCATGTCGGGATCCTGACCGGCGAGGGCACATTCGTCCATTCCTATGAGCGGCTCGGGGTGATCGAAGAACCGCTCACCATCGCATGGCGGCGGCGCATTGCCTTCGCCTTCCTGTTCCCGCGCCCGGCGCCCGGCCTGCACAAGAAGAAGACCTGACTCATGGCAACCATCCTTCTCGGCGCGGTCGGCACCGCCATCGGCGGCGGCTTCGGCGGCACGATCCTCGGCCTCTCCGGCGCTGCCATCGGCGGCATGATCGGCTCCGGCATCGGCTCGATGGTCGACAGCTGGATCGTCTCGTCGCTGTTGCCCGGCCAGCGCATCGAGGGCCAGCGCATGGACAGCCTGCGCATAACCTCGGCGACCGAGGGCGTGGTGATCCCGCGCCTCTATGGCCGCATGCGCATCGGCGGCAATATCATCTGGGCGACCGACTTCCGCGAGGAAACCAATGTTCACCGCCAGGGGGGCGGCAAAGGCGGCGGGCAGAAGGTCACCACGACCGAGTACCTCTACTATGCCAGTTTCGCGGTCGCGCTCTGCGAAGGCACGATCACCGGCATTGGCCGCATCTGGGCTGATGGCGAGATCGTGGACCTCAGTGAGGCGACGTGGCGCTGGTATCCGGGCAGCGAGGCACAGGCCCCCGACCCCTTCATCGCGGCGAAGATGGGGGTGGGGAACACGCCTGCCTATCGCGGCACCGCCTATGTGGTGTTCGAGGAACTGCCGCTTGCGCGCTTCGGCAACCGCCTGCCGCAACTGTCCTTCGAGGTCTTCCGGCCTCTGGACGATGCCGACACCGCCGAGGGGCTGGTGCCCGCGGTCACCGTTATCCCGGCGTCGGGAGAATGGTCCTACGCAACCCAGATCGTGCGCAAGGCCGGGGACGGCGACAGCGCGGCCGAGAATGTCAACGCCATGGCCGGAACCGCTGACATGGTGGTTTCGCTGGACCGGCTGGAAGCCATGGTGCCAAAAGTCGAAAGCGCCTCACTGGTGGTGTCCTGGTTCGGCGACGATCTGCGCGCCGGAAGCTGCACGATCCGCCCGAAGGTCGAAATGGCGCAGAAGAACACCACGCCTGCCTGGAGCGTCAACGGCGTGAGCCGCGGCGATGCGCTGGTGGTCAGTCAGGACGATCAGGGGCGGCCGATCTATGGTGGCACGCCAGCGGATTTCTCGGTGCTGCAGGCCATCCGCGAGATGAGGGCGCGCGGGCTCAAGGTGACCTTTTATCCGTTTCTGATGATGGATGTCCCGGCCGGCAACACCCTGCCGGATCCCTGGTCCGACTATGCCGCGGCCATCGGCCAGTCGGTGCTGCCGTGGCGCGGCAGGATCACCTGCTCACCTGCGGCCGGTTTCGCCGGGACCGTGGACAAGACCGCCGCCGCCGCGGTGCAGGTCGATGCCTTCTTCGGCAATGCCCAGCCCTCGGATTTCGCAGTCAGCGGCGACAGCGTGACCTGGACCGGCGGGGCGGATTGGGGCTTCCGGCGCATGATCCTGCATTACGCCCATCTCTGCGCGGTCGCGGGCGGCGTCGATGCCTTCCTGATCGGCTCGGAAATGCGCGGGCTGACCTCGATCCGATCCGGGGCATCGACCTATCCGGCGGTTGCCGCGTTGCAATCGCTGGCCGCTGCCGTCCGCTCGATCCTCGGGCCGGGCACTAAGATCAGCTATGCCGCCGATTGGTCGGAGTATTTCGGGCACCACCCGGGCGATGGCTCGGGCGACGTGTTCTTCCACCTCGACCCGCTCTGGGCGGATGACAATGTCGATTTCATCGGTATCGACAATTACATGCCGCTTTCCGACTGGCGCGATGGCTGGGAGCATCTCGATGCGCTGGCATGGCCGTCGATCTACGACCGTGCCTATCTGCAATCGAACATTGCCGGCGGCGAGGGCTTCGACTGGTACTATGCCAGCGAGGGCGACCGGATCGCGCAGAACCGCACGCCAATCGAGGACAGCATCACACCGGGCGCCGGCGGCAAGGTCATCACCGCGATGCCTGTTGCAGCACCCGGCATCAGCCAAAGTCCCGGCACCAGTTTCACCACCACGGTGCCATATCGGAGTGCCAGCATCACCCTATCCTGCCGGGTTCAGTTCCCGGCCCTGATCGCGGACGGCATTGTTTTCGAGATCGGCAACCTGAGCAGCGGCATGTTCTTCGGCCTGGCTGGCGGTCAGCTGATCCTGCACGAGATTTTCTCGGCCATCGGACAGACCAGGACGGCCTCGACCCCTGCCGCCTCGCTCGCTGGCAGGACCGCCGATCTGGTCGCATGGTTCGACATGGCAAGCGGCGAGATCGGCTTTGCTGTCGACGGGAATGTCGCGGCCACGGCAAGCTTCGGCGGGTCCGTATCCGGCACATGGGCCGCCAACAACGGCGCAGGATATGGCCTTGCCAACGGCCCGGTGTCGGGGTCCAGCACCGTCACGACAGCACTCCCCTGGCCGGGAGCGCTGGTCAGCAATCTCAGCATATGGTCGGGCGCGGTCCCGAGTTTCGCGACCTTGCCCGCGGTGGCACCCGAGCCGTGGATCTTCCGCTACAAGGACATCCGCGGCTGGTGGTCGAACCCGCATCGCAACCGCCCAGGCGGGATCCCCGCAGCGTCCCCGACCGCATGGCTGCCGCAGTCGAAGCCGATCCGGTTTACCGAACTCGGTTGCCCGGCCGTGGATCGCGGCCCCAACCAGCCGAACGTGTTTCATGACCCGAAATCCTCGGAATCCTTCGTGCCCTGGTTCTCGCGCGGCTGGCGCGACGATGCCGTCCAGCGAGCCTATCTGGAAGCGACCTACCTGTTCTGGGGTGACGCCGCAAACAACCCGGTCTCGACCGGATATGCCGGCCACATGGTCGAGGTGGCGGAATGCGCGGCATGGACCTGGGATGCCCGGCCTTATCCGTTCTTCCCGCAACTCGGGGACATATGGGCGGATGGCGACAACTGGCGGCTGGGCCACTGGCTGACCGGGCGGCTGGGCGCGGTGTCGCTGGCGGCGCTGGTGCGTGATCTCTGCCTGCGCGCCGGCATGCCCTCGGCGTGGATCGATGTCTCGGGGCTCACCGGCGCGGCGGACGGCTATGTGATCTCGGCCCTGGAATCGCCGCGGACCTCGATCACCATGCTGGCGCGGCATTTCGGCTTCGATGCCGTCGAGAGCGAGGGGCGCATTCGCTTCGTCATGCGCGGGCGCGCGCCGGTCGCGACCGTCGCTCTGGACGGCATGGCGGCGGGCCGGAGCGACGTGATGGAACTGGCGCGCGGCCAGGAGACTGAACTGCCGCAGGCCCTGAAATGGCAGGTGGCGCGCGCGGACGAGGATTATGACGGCATCACCGTCGAGTCCCGCCGCATTGCCGTGAGCGCCAGCAGGGTATCCTCGGACAGCTTTCCGATGGCGGTGCCGCCCGAGGAAGCCGACCGGCGCTGCCGCCGGGCGCTGATGGAGGCATGGATCGGACGCGAGACCGGAGCCTTCAGCCTGCCGCCCTCGCGGCTGGCGCTCGATCCCGGCGATGTTCTGCTGCTCGACCATGACGGGCGGCTGGCGGAAATGCGCATCCTCTCGGTCGCCGATGGCGATGCCCGCGGCGTCGAGGCGATCCGGCAGGATCGCATGGCCTATGACCTGCCGCCCGGATCGCCCCGCGCGGCCTCGCTGGCCCGGCCCGTGGTCTTCGGCCCGCCGCTGGCCCTGTTCATGGACCTGCCGCAACTGCGCGAGGATCACAGCCCGCACCAGCCGCTGATCGCCGCCCATGCCCGCCCCTGGCCCGGCCAGATGGCGGTGTTCCGCAGCCCCGAGGATTCGGGCTTCGATCTGCTGACCACGTTCAGCGGTCGGGCGCGGATGGGCGAGTTGGTGGCCGATCTCTATGCCGGCCCGACCGCGCGCTTCGATTACGGCAATTCGGTCTATGTCGATCTGCTGAGCGGGACGCTGGAAAGCGTGACGGACCTGCGCCTGTTCGGCGGCGAGAACACGATCGCCGTCGAGCAGCCGACCGGCGACTGGGAGATCCTGCAATTCTCGCAGGCCAAACTGATCGCGCCCGGCCGCTATCGCCTCTCGCGCCTGCTGCGCGGACAGCGCGGCACGGATGTCGGCATGGCCGCCATGGTGTCCGCGGGTGCGCGGGTGGTGGTGCTGGATACGGCGCTGGCAGAACTTCCTGTCGCCGAGGCCGATCTGGGCCTGCCGTGGAACTGGCGCATCGGCCCGGCCAGCCGTCCGGTCAGCGATGACAGCTTCGCCGCACTGGCCTTCACACCGCGCGGCATCGGGCTGCGGCCCTTCGCGCCCGTGCATGTCGAGCAGCCCTGGCGGCGCGCGCGGGTTCCGGGCGATCTGACCATAAGCTGGGTGAGGCGTGACCGCTCGCTCGCCGCCGATAGCTGGAACGCCGCCGAGGTGCCGATGACCGAGGCCAGCGAGGCGTGGCAGGTCGAGATCCTCGACGGGGCAACCGTCAAGAGATTCTTGACGACTGTGACCGCCAGCGTGGTCTACACCGCGGCGCAGCAAACCGCGGATTGGGGCGCGCCGCTCGCTCCCGGTGCGTCCCTCGATATCCGCATTGCCCAGATCGGGCAGGCGTTCGGTGCCGGGGCGGCCCCTGTCACCACCCTCTGGTTCTAAACAGGAGACAACCCATGCCTGACACCACAGCGCATCTCGCGCTGCCCTTCATCATGGCCGCGCAGGCTCAGAAGCACGTGACCATGAACGAGGCGCTACGACTGCTCGACGGCATCGTGCAGCTATCCGTTCTCGACCGCGATCTGACCGCGCCGCCGGCAAGTCCGGCCGAAGGCGACCGCTATATCGCAGCCAGTGGCGCGACGGGCGCGTGGGCTGGCTGGGACCGCAGCATCGCCTACTGGATCGACGGCGCCTGGATGCGGATCCTGCCGAGCGCCGGCTGGATGGCCTGGATCGAGGACGAGGCGCAGGCCATCGTCTGGACCGGATCGGCGTGGATCCCGGTTGTGGATGCCATGGGCTTCATCGCGCAGGCAGCCTCGGTCGCCGTGGCGCGGGATGCAAATGGCGCGACCACCGGCATGGCGGTGCGGGAAGAAACCCTCTCCGGCCTTTCCGGGGCCAGCCGGGACTCGACCATCGTGATCCCCAACCGCGCCATCGTGCTGGGCGTCTCCGCGCGGACCGTGACCGCGGTGTTGGGGGCCAGCTCCTTCGATTGCGGCATCAACGGCGAGCCCTCGAAGTTCGGCGGCTCGCTCGGCGTGGCCGTGGGCAGCAGCAATATCGGCGTCATCGGCCCCACCGCCTTCTATGCCGACACGCCGGTGCGGCTGACCGCCAATGGCGGCAGCTTTGCCGGCGGCGCGGTGCGCATTGCCATCCATTACCTGACCTGCGGCGCGCCGGGCTGACCCCATGGGAGAGAACCTCATGGATACGATCCGCGAATGGTGGGGCGCGATCATGGCGGCAACCGGGCTGGGCATCTGGCTCGTGCGGCTTGAGGGCAGCAGCAAGACCGCCCTGCGCGAGGTGGCGCGGCTGGAAAAGCAGCTCGACGCCGATCGCCAGGCGATTTCCGAGACCCGCAAGGAACAGAACGAGATGCTGCGCGAGATGCGCGCCGACATCAAACGTCTGCTGGAACGCAGCGGGCCCGCCCGCGACTGACCGACGCCCAATCCGACCGTCCACCCACCCCGCCAGCGCGCGGGGTTTTTCATTTGGAGAGACCGCATGACCTTCTACCAGAACTGGAAGAACGTGCCTGAACGCACATGGCACTGGCCGAACTTCTCGCCCGCCGAGATCGCCTGTCGTGGCACCGGCAAGCTGCTGGTCAACGAGGATGCGCTGAACCGGCTGCAGGAACTGCGCGTGACGCTCGGCAAGCCGCTGATCGTGAATTCGGCCTATCGCAGCCCCGAGCACAACACAAAGGTCGGCGGCGCGAAGGCCTCGAAGCATCTCGAGGGGACCGCCTTCGACATCTCGATGGCGAACCACGATCCGGCCAGTTTCATCGCCGCCGCCCGCAAGGCCGGGTTCAAGGGCATCGGCACCTATCCGCGCTCAAACTTCATCCATATCGACACCGGTCCGGCGCGGTCCTGGGGCGATCCCTTCCCGGCGCGGGCCTCGTCTTTCGCGCCCGACCAGGCCCCGGCCCGCGAGCATCTGGCCGAGAGCCGCACCCTGAAAGGCAGCGGTGCGGCCGGGATCGGCACCATCGGCGCGGCCGGCGTCGAGGAGGTGCAGCAGGCGCTGGCCGAGGCGCCGGACGCGATCCTGCCGCTGCTGCCCTATCTCGACGGCCTGCGCTGGATCTTCGTCGCCCTCGCTTTGGCCGGAATCGCGGTGACGATCCACGCCCGGCTCGATGACTGGAAACGGGGCCAGAGATGATCAGCTGGCTCCTCACCCGCGGCCCGGCGCGCAAGGCGCTGGGTCTGATCCTCGGAGCGGCGACGATCCTGCTGTTTCTACTGAACCTGCGCCGCGCCGGGGAGCAAGCCGGGCGCGCTGCCGAACGCCTTAAAGCCAGAGAGAGAAACCATGCCATCCACCGTCAGATGCTCGATGCCGCCAGCCGCCGCCCCCCTGATCGCGATGCTCTGGCTGAGCGCCTGCGCGACGGCAGGTTCTGACAGCGCCCCCTGCCCGCCGGTGGTGGAATACAGTGCCGCCGAGCAAGCCCACGCTGCGGCCGAGGTCGACGCGCTACCGGAAAACGCGGTTTTTGTTCGGATGATGAGTGACTATGCCGTCCTCCGCGATCAGGCGCGCGCCTGCAGGTGAAGACCGGGCCGGGC
>NZ_JBDHSP010000090.1:0-10246 GCF_039808215.1 Paracoccus sp. (in: a-proteobacteria) | reverse complement strand
GAGACCCGCATCGCCCAGAGCCAGCCCTGGGTCTGAGCTTGCGCGCCCGCGCCCTGGCCGGCGCGGCCCTGCTGGCGGCTCTGGGCACCGCCGCCGGCGCCGCGCCGCTGCGCATCGCCACCTTCAGCCCCGGCCTGTCGCGCGACGGGCCGGGGCTGCTGTTGCGCGACCTTGGCCGCGAGGATGCGCAGATCGAGGCAGTGCTGCAGGTGATCGCCCAGATCCGCCCCGACATCCTGCTCTTGACGGATCTTGACTGGGACGATGACGGCCGGGCGCTGGCGGCGCTGGCGGCGCGGCTGGCGGCGGCGGGGCTCGACTATCCGCACCGCTTCGCGCCGCGCCCGAATGCCGGCATGGCGACGGACCTGGACCTCGATGGCGACGGCCGCCTGGCCACGGCCGACGACGCCCAGGGTTTCGGCAGCTTTCCCGGCGAGGGCGGCATGGCGCTGCTGTCGCGCCATCCGATCGGGGCAGCAACGGATTACTCGGGCTTTCTGTGGCGCGATCTGCCGGGAAATCTGATGCCGCCCCTGCCCGCGCCGGTGGCGCAGGCGCGGCGCCTGTCCTCGACCGGGCATTGGGACGTGCCGATCGCCATCGCCGGCCGGGCCCTGCATCTGCTGGCGATGTCGGCCACGCCGCCGGTCTTTGACGGGCCCGCGGACCTGAACGGCCGGCGCAACCATGACGAACTGGCCTTCTGGCTGTCGCATCTGCCCGAGGGCGATTTCGTGCTGGCCGGCAATCTCAACCTCGATCCCCTGGACAGCGAGGGCCGGCCCGGGGCGCTGGCCCGGATCATGGCGCATGTCGACGACCCGCACCCGCGCAGCGAAGGCGGCGCGGCGGCCGGCAGCTCCGGGGTGAATGCCGGCCACAGGGGCGACCCGGCGCTGGATACCGGCGACTGGCCGGACGAGCGCGCGCCCGGCAATCTGCGCGTCGATTACCTGCTGCCGCGCAAGGGGTTGAAGGTGCTGGATTCGGGCGTGTTCTGGCCTGCGAACGGGCCGCTGGCCGATGCGGCCAGGGCGGCCTCGGCGCATCGGCTGGTCTGGCTGGACCTCGACTGGCCCTGAACCAGGTCCGGCGACCGGGCGCGGCAGGGCCGCACCCGGTGGCGGCGGCCTCAGGCCACCAGTTCGCGCCGGTTCTGCAGATGGCGCATGGCCAGCTTGCGGCCCTTGCGGCCGCTGGGCAGCGGACGCGCCGGTTCCGGCAGGGCGCCGCCCCGCAGTTCCGGGAACAGGGCCATGATCTCCTCGGCGGCGGCGCGGCCCAGCGATTTCAGCGCCTCGGGCCCGGTATAAAGCGATTCGGTCTCGGCCCCGTTCGAGATCACCACCTCGTGGCGGTCGAACAGCATGTGGAAATATTCGGCCTCATCCAGATCGCTGGCGATGTCGATGCCGTCAAGCATCAGCAGCTGCTTGGCCGCCACCAGCACCTCGTCGGCGCCGAACATGGTGCGCGCCACCGAGGAACGCACCAGCACCCGATGCTGCGGCGAGACCAGCAGATCCGCGGCGGGAACGCCCGCGGCCAGCGCGCCGGCGCGGATGCGGATCGGCCGCAGCTGCGGCGCGGCGGCCAGTTCGCGCCCCGACAGCCCGCGGCTGCCGATCCAGCGCAGCGGCTGCGCCCCGCGATCGCGCGTCAACACCAGATCGCCTGGAACAAGGTGTTCGATGGCGACCGGGCCTTTCGGCGTCTCGATCAGCGTGCCGCGCAGGAAACAGGGAATGCCCTGGGTCGGGTCGTTGTTGCTGCCGATCCTGACGGTGCCGACCGGAAGATTCCTGTCGTTCATCACCAGGTAGTGCCAGACACGATGCGCCGGATCCTCGTTGCCCAGTTCCGGGCTGAACGTCGGCACGAGGCGCCAGCCATCCGGCAGATTGACCTCGGCATAGTCGATTTCCCCGTCTCTCGGGGAGGAATTGACATTGATGCTGCCGAGGAAATCGGGCCCGATATTCACCGTGACCCGATCATCGGTGCCGTTGTTGCCGACAGATTCGTCAAAGCTCCCCGGTCGGTTCGCATCGATCGTGAAGTCCGCCATGTCTGGCCTCCTTGTTTGACTTCTTCAGACAGATTCGAGCGCATCCGGACATGCGGATGCGCGGCCAAGCTACAGCATGGATCCGGCACGTCCAGACCCGACCGGCATTGCGTGACGCCAGACGGTCCGGATCCCGTTGTGACGCAGCGTCACCAGGGGCTTCGCCAAGGTCAGGCGTTGAACAGGAAATGCAGCACGTCGCCGTCCTGCACGGCATAGGACTTGCCCTCGACGCGGAACTTGCCGGCCTCGCGCGCGCCGGCCTCGCCCTTGTGGGCGATGTAATCGTCATAGGCGATGGTCTCGGCGCGGATGAAGCCGCGTTCGAAATCGCCGTGGATGACACCGGCGGCCTGCGGCGCCAGCGTGCCCTTGTGGATGGTCCAGGCGCGGGCCTCCTTGGGGCCGACGGTGAAATAGGTCTCGAGGCCCAGAAGGGCATAGCCGGCGCGGATCAGCCGGTCCAGCCCCGCCTCGTGCAGGCCCATCTCCTCGAGGAACATGCCGGCCTCCTCGGCGGGAAGCTGGCTGATCTCCTCCTCGATCCGGGCCGAGATCACCACATGGCCGGCGCCCTGCGCCGCCGCCATTTCGGCCACGCGCGCCGATTGCGCATTGCCGGTGGCGGCCTTCTCCTCCTCGACATTGCAGACGAAGAGCACGGGCTTCGCGGTCAGCAGCTGCAGCATGTCCCAGGCCCTGCGGTCATCCTCGGCCACGGCGACGCTGCGCGCGGGTTTGCCCAAGTCCAGCGCGGCCTGCGCGGCCTTCAGCAGCCGCTCCTGCGCCAGGGCATCCTTGTCGCCGCCCTTCAGCTTGCGCTGGATATTGGCGAGGCGACGCTCGACCGATTCCAGATCGGCGATCATCAGCTCGGTCTCGATGGTCTCGGCATCGGCCAGCGGATCGATGCGGCCCTCGACATGGGTGACATCGCCATCCTCGAAACAGCGCAGCACATGGGCGATGGCGTCCACCTCGCGGATATTGGCGAGGAACTGGTTGCCAAGCCCCTCGCCCTTCGAGGCGCCGCGCACGAGGCCGGCGATGTCGACGAAGGTGATGCGGGTGGGGATGATCTGCCTGCTGCCCGCGATCCCGGCCAGCCGGTCCAGCCGCGGGTCGGGCACGGCGACCTCGCCCACGTTGGGTTCGATGGTGCAGAAGGGGAAATTCGCCGCCTGCGCCGCGGCGGTCTTTGTCAGCGCGTTGAACAGCGTCGACTTGCCCACGTTCGGCAGGCCGACGATCCCCATGCGAAAGCCCATGATGCACCCCCTTTTTCCGGAAACTCGGGCCTTTTATGGGCGGGCGGCGCGCAAGTCCAGTGGCGGGCCGTTGATCTTTGCCCGTCACCCGGGCTAACCCTTGGCGGTCATGAAGGGGGACCGGGGCGCATGAGCAGAATCGACGACACTTTCGCGCGGCTTGCCGGCACGGGGGGCAAGGCCTTCGTCGCCTACATGATGGGCTGCGATCCCGATTTCGAGCGTTCGCTGCAGATCATGCGCGGCCTGCCGGCGGCGGGCGTGGACATCATCGAACTGGGCATGCCCTTTACCGATCCGATGGCGGACGGCCCGACGATCCAGGCGGCGGGCCAGCGCGCCCTGGCCGCGGGCGGCAGCGTCAGCCGCGTGCTCGAGATGGTGCGCGCCTTTCGCCGGGATGATGCGCAGACGCCGATCGTGCTGATGGGCTATTACAACCCGATCTATGCGCGCGAAGGCGGTGTCGCGCGCTTTCTGGCCGAGGCGGCCGGGGCCGGCGTGGACGGGCTGATCGTCGTCGACCTGCCCCCCGAGGAGGATGCGGAACTGTGCCTGCCGGCGCGGGACGCGGGGCTGAGCTTCATCCGGCTGGCGACGCCGACCACCGACGACCGCCGCCTGCCGGCGGTGGTCAGGAACACTTCGGGCTTTCTCTATTACGTTTCCGTCACCGGCATCACCGGCGGCCCGGCGGCGAACGCGGCCGAGGTCGCCCCCGAGGTGGCGCGCATCCGCGCCAGCGCCGGCCTGCCGGTGGTGGTCGGATTCGGCATCTCGACCCCCGAGGCCGCCGAGGCGGTGGCCGGCGTCGCCGATGGCTGCGTCGTCGGCTCGGCCATCGTGAAACTGGTGGGCGAGGGCCGGCCGGTGCCCGAGATCCTGGGCTTTGTCGCGGAACTGGCCGCGGGCGCGCACCGCGCCTGAGCGGCCGAATCGCTGGCCAGGCCCCGCTGCCATGCTATCACTGACGGCATGGCAGACGGAGGAACCCATGCCCAGACTGATCTATCACACCGGCGCCTGTTCGCTGGGGCCGCATATCGTGCTGGAATGGATCGGCGCCCCCTATGAGGCGCAGAATGTCGAGTTCGGCGCGCCGGAACTGCTGGCCGCCAATCCCGCCGGCGCCGTGCCGGCGCTGATCGAGGACGACGGCTGGATCCTGACCCAGGCCAGCGCGATCCTGAAATACCTTGCCCACAAGCATCCCGAGGCCGGGCTGGGCGGCGATGGCGACCTGCGCGGCCAGGCCGAGCTGGACCGCTGGATGAGCTTCGCCACCGGCGACATCCATTCCTGCTTCTATCCGGTCTTCCTGCCGCAGCGCTATACGCCGCGCAGCGACAAGGAGGCGCTGGCCGAGGCGCAGGAGGCCGGCAAGCAGCTGGCGCGCAAGAAATTCGCCCTGCTCGACAAGCATCTCGAGGGGCGCGAGTGGATGGTCGGCAAGCGCTCGGTCGCCGATGCCCAGGTGTTTCCGATGATCCGCTGGGCCGCTGCGGTGCTGCCCGAGGGCATCTCGGGCTGGAAGAACGTGCAGGCGCTGCACGACCGCCTGGCTGCCGACCCGGCGGTGCAGAGGGTCCTGGCGCGCGAGGCCGGCAAGTAGCGAAAGGGGATCGCGCGGCTCAGGCGCGCGCGATCTCGATCAGCCAGACGCCGGGCAGCGGGCCCAGCGGCTGCGCGGCATCGCTGCCGTCGCAAAGCAGCGCGTCCAGCGGCCCCAGCGCCACCGAGCCGCCCGCCAGGTCCAGCGTCGCCGGCCGGGTGGCCAGCAGCAGCCGCCAGTCCGGGGCGCCGGTGGCGGGCCGGTCCAGACGCGCCAGCCGATGCGTGAAGCTGCCGCGCCGGGTCATCACGTTCAGATCGCTGACCGGCCCCGCCGGCAGGCTGGCATGGCAGGGCACATCGGCGGCAAAGGCCAGCGGCGGGCCCTCGGGGGTCAGGCGGTGCGTGCCACCGTCCAGATGCAGGTCCAGCGCCGTACCGCCCAGCAGCGCAAGGCTGCGGTCGATGCCCGGGAAATCCGAGAAGGCACCGTCCTCGACCACGCCCGCCATGCTGATGCGCCAGCCGAAATCAGCCAGGCCCGCGCCCTGCGGGTGGACGGCGACCTCCAGCGTCTCGCCGCGGCCATTCTTCCAGGGCATGCGCCGGTGGTCGGCGGCGCGCAGGATGCTTTGGCTCATGTCGGTGCCCCTTCGGCTTGCGCCCAGCGATAGCCGACGCCGGGTTCGGTCAGGATCAGTTCCGGTCGCGCCGGGTCGCGTTCCAGCTTCTGGCGCAGCTGGCCGATGAATACCCGCAGATAGGGCACGTCATCGACATGCGCCGGGCCCCAGACCGTCTGCAGCAGCTTGTGATGCGTCATCACCCGGCCGGCATTGGCGGCCAGCGCCGCCAGCAGGTCGAATTCCTTGGGCGTCAGGCGCAGCGCCTCGCCGTCGCGGACGACCTGATGCCCGGCCAGGTCGATTTCCAGCCCGGCCTGGCGGATGGTGCCGGCGCGCGCCCCTGGACGCGAGCGCAAGCCGACGCGCAGCCGCGCCAGCAATTCGCCGATGCCAAAGGGCTTGGCCACGAAATCGTCGGCCCCCAGGTCCAGCGCCATGATCTTTTCCATTTCCTGGTCATGGGCGGACAGCACCACCACCGGCAGGTCCGAGCGCAGGCGCAGCCGCTCGATCACCTCCTTGCCGTTCACGTCGGGCAGGCCGAGGTCGAGGATCATCAGGTCAGGGTCAAGCGCCGCGGCCTGGGCCAGCGCCTCGGCGCCATTGCCGGCCTGGCAGATGTCATAGCCCGCCGCAACCAGCGCATGGCTGAGAAAGCGCTGGATCTGCGGCTCGTCATCGACGATCAGGATCAGCGGCCGGGCGCGCATGGCGGGCCTCAGCCCTGCGCCTCGGGGACGGGCAGCACGAGCGCCAGCACCGCCCCGCCCGAGGCGCCCTGTCGCGCCGTCATCCGCCCGCCCAGCGCCCGGGCGATGCCCTTGCAGATCGGCAGGCCCAGGCCTGCACCGGGCGGCGGACCCGCGGCCTCGTCCGAGCCCAGCCAGTCCGCGACCGCCGGCGCCAGCCCCGGGCCGCTGTCCGAGACCGCCAGCACCAGCTCCGCCCCCTCGACCGCGCCGCTGACGCGGATCGCGCCCGCGGCGTATTTCACCGCATTCTCGACCAGGTTGAACAGCGCCTGTTCCAGCAGCCCGGCCTCGGCGCGGATCATCGGCAGCGGCGCCAGTTCGGCGGCGATCTGCGCCCGCGGCCAGGCGCGGCGCGCGCGGTCCACCGCCGCCTGCGCCGCGTCGCCGGCATCGACCCAGGCCATCTGCGCCGCGATCCCGGCCTGCAGCCGCGTCAGTTGCAAAAGCTTGTCCACATAGCGCGCCAGGCGTTCGGATTCCTCCTCGATCGCCGCCAGCAGGTCGGTCTGCGAGGCCGGCGGCAGCGTCGCGCCCAGTTCGCGCAGCGTCGTCACCGCACCAAGGATCGTGGCCAGCGGCGTGCGCAGGTCATGGGACAAGGATGCCAGCAGCGCCGCGCGCGTCTCTTCGCCGGCTGCGCGGCGGCGCTCGGCCTCGGCCTCCTCGGCCAGCGCCAGGCGCTGCAGCGCGGTTTCGGTCTGGCGCAGCACCACCTCGATGCTTTTCTCGCGCCATTCGCGGTCGTGGCGCTCGGGCGCCAGCCGGGCATGGCCCAGCACCGGGCCGCGCCCGCCCTGCACCTGCAGCGGATAGAAGCTGAGCCGCGAGCCGGCCCAGCCCCGCGCCGAGGCGAACTCCGCCCGCCCGCGGCGAAAGGCATTGTCGGCCGCGTCAAGGTCACGGGCGTCGGGGGCATGGCCCTCGGGCTCGGCCGCCACCAGCCGCAGATGCCCGTCCTGCTGCGCCAGCACCAGCGCCGGCCCCTGCGCCAGCGCCGCCAGATGGCGCACCGCCACCTGCGCCACATCCGCCGCCGTGGCCGCGCCCGCCAGCTCGCCGCTGACGCGCGAGACCACCTCCAGCGCATCGGCCCGGCCCTTGGCGGCATCGACCTGTTCGCGCAGGCGACCGGCCAGCATTCCCGTCAGCCCGGCGGCCAGCAGGAACACCGCCAGCGTGATCAGGTCGCGCGGCTGCGCGATATGCAGCGTCAGATGCGGCTCGACGAACAGGAAGTTGAAGGCGGCGATGGCGCCCAGCGCGCTGGCGATGCCCACCCAGAAGCCGAAGGCGGCGGCGCTGATCAGCACCGCGGTCAGAAACAGCAGGATCGAGACATTCTCGGGCAGCAGATCGTGCAGCCGCGCCGCCGCCGCCGTCACCGCGGCCAGCAGCAGCGCCGCGCCCATGATGCCGGCCGGCCGCGGCGCGGTCATCCAGCGGCGGTCGTCGGGCGGCAGGCGGGGCGGCTCGGGTTTTTCCATGTGCGGATCTGGCGCGAGCCGGGGCCGCTTGTCCATGGTCTTTACGGATTCCTTATGCCGGCACCCGGCTTCCGGGTCGATTCCTTATGCTGCCTTGCGGCAATCTTGTGCATCTGCCGGGGACGATTCCGGCGCCAGGAAAGTGAACACGGGAAAGTGAACGCATGGCCAGCGTGGACGCGCATCCGCACGAAACCGAGACCCGGCGCGCCGGGCTGCTGTCGCTGTCGCTGGCGGCGATCGGCGTGGTCTATGGCGACATCGGCACCTCGCCGCTTTACGCCTTCCGCGAGGCGATGCATGCCACCGGCGCCCGGCATGGCGGGGTAAACCCCGCGGATGTGCTGGGCGTGCTGTCGCTGATCATCTGGACGCTGTTCCTGATCGTGACGGTGAAATACGTGCTGATCCTGATGCGCGCCGACAACGAGGGCGAGGGCGGCACGCTGTCGCTGCTGGCGCTGGCGCAGCGCGCGCTGGGCCGGCCCAACCGGGTGATCCTGACCCTGGGCATGATCGGGGCGGCGCTGTTTTACGGCGATGCCGCGATCACCCCGGCGATCTCGGTGCTGTCGGCGCTCGAGGGGCTGAAGCTGGTAACGCCGGCCGTCGATCCCTTCATCGAGCCGATCGCCGTCGCCATCATCATCGTGCTGTTTCTGGTGCAGAACCGCGGCACCGAGGCGGTGGCGCGCTTCTTTGGCCCGATCATGCTGGCCTGGCTGCTGGTCATGGCCATGGGCGGCACCAGCTGGCTGCTGCGCGCCCCCGAGGTGCTGGCGGCGGTGAACCCGGTGCATGCGGTGCGCTTTGCCATCGGCAACGGCACGCTGGGGCTGATCGTGCTGGGCGCGGTGTTCCTGGCGGTGACCGGGGCCGAGGCGCTTTACGCCGACATGGGCCATTTCGGCCGCAAGCCCATCCAGGTCGCCTGGCTGTTCGTGGCCTTTCCGGCCCTGCTGCTGACCTATTTCGGCCAGGGCGCGCTGGTGCTGTCCGATCCCGGGGCGCTGGAGAACCCGTTCTTCCTGATGTTCCCGGCCTGGGCGCTGCTGCCGGTGGTGCTGCTGGCCACCATGGCCACGATCATCGCCAGCCAGGCGGTGATCACCGGCGCCTATTCGCTGACCCGCCAGGCGGTGCAGCTGCGCATGCTGCCGCGCATGAAGATCCGCCACACCTCGGACGAGCATCTGGGCCAGATCTTCATGCCGGGGGTGAACCGGCTGCTCATGGTGGCGGTGCTGGCGCTGGTGGTGATCTTCGGCTCGTCCTCGGGGCTGGCCGCGGCCTATGGCATCAGCGTCACCGGCACCATGGTGATCACGGCGCTGCTGGCGATGATCGTCGCGCACAAGCACTGGCGACTGCCGCTATGGCTGTCGGTGGCGATCATGGCGCCGTTTCTGGCGCTGGATCTGACCTTCCTGGGCGCGAACCTGCTCAAGGTCACCGAGGGCGGCTATGTCTCGCTCAGCATCGCCGCCGCCATGCTGATCGCCATGGCCAGCTGGATCCGCGGCACCAATATCGTCGCCGCCAAGGACCGCGAGGCGGAACTGCCGCTGGGGGCGCTGCTGTCGCAGATCGAGCGTTCGAGCTCGATCGCCACCATCCCCGGCACCGCGGTCTATCTGACCTCGACGCCCGATCTCGCGCCCAGCGCGATGCTGCACTGCCTCAAGCATTTCAAGTCGCTGCACGAGCAGAACGTGATCCTGACCATCTCGACCGCCGAGGTGCCGCGCGTGGCCCAGGCCAGCCGGGTGCGCATCGAGGACATCAACGAGCGCTTTCGCCGCGTGGCGCTGGTCTATGGCTATGCCGAGGAACCGGACGTGCCGCAGGCGCTGCTGCAATGCCGCCGCCAGGGCTGGAAATTCGACATCATGGCGACCTCCTTCATGCTGTCGCGGCGCCGGCTGCGCATCTCGACGCGCAGCCGCATGCCGAACTGGCAGGCCAAGCTGTTCATCGCGCTGTCCAGGAACGCGGCCGGCGCCTCGGACTATTTCCGCATCCCCGCCGGGCGCGTGGTCGAGATCGGGGCCCAGATGAACATCTGACGGCCTTGCCCGCGGCCGCGCCCTCGGCCATGGTCGCGCCATCCGCCCCGACAGGAGAAGCCCCATGGCCAAGGCCATCCACAGCATGATCCGCGTCCTCGACGAGGCGCGCTCGCTGGCCTTCTACCGCGAGGCGCTTGGCCTCGAACTGGCCGAGCGGCTGGATTTCCCCGGCTTCACCCTGCTCTATCTTGCCAATCCGGAATCGGAATTCGAGCTGGAGCTGACCGTGAACAAGGACCGCAGCCAGCCCTATGACCCGGGCGACGGCTATGGCCATCTGGCGGTGTCGGTGCCCGATGCCGCGGCCGAACATGCGCGCCTGACCGCGGCCGGGCTGGACCCGCGCAAGCTGGTCGATTTCGCCCCGGCCGGAGAGATCATCGCGCGGTTCTTCTTCGTCGCCGATCCCGACGGCTACCAGATCG
>NZ_JBDHSP010000089.1:0-10463 GCF_039808215.1 Paracoccus sp. (in: a-proteobacteria) | reverse complement strand
AAACTGGCGGCGTAGAAACCAACCCGATCCACCTTAGCCAAGCCGCCAAACTGTCTCACCAGGCGGCACCACCTCTCAGCGCCGTATCGGGCGCACGCTGGGACTGGTAGCGCACCATCTTCCGGTCCGCCCCGGCAATCTGGCACGCCCGCCGTTCCGACAGCCCAAGATGGGCCTTCCGATGCGCGACAGCCTCGCGCTTTACGGCGGGCCAATCGGCGGGAAAACAGTCCCCCGGACTGCCTTCTGATCCGCCTGATAACCATTTTTTGAGAGCAGTTCCTTCATTGCCGCCATGTCGAGCATTTGTTCCGCCAGCAATCGCTTCAGCCTGGCGTTCTCGTCTTCGAGCGCCTTCAGTCGCTTGGCATCCGGCACCGTCATCCCCGAATACTTCGCCTTCCAGGCATAAAACGTGCCTTCCGACATGCCGTGCTTACGGCACAGATCAGCGCACTTCGCGCCGGAATCATGCTCCTGCAAAATCCCGATAATCTGCTCATCGGTCCGTCGTGTCTTCCTCATCGTCGTCCGTCCTCTCGTTGGGCCGGACTCTAATCGCAAGTGGAGGAAAAATCCCGTGGCAGGTCAGCGCGACCAGGGCGTGCGGCCGCGCAGGCGGCGGCTTGCCCAAACCGGCGGTGCCGGCTTTACTGGCGCCAGGTCCCGACGCAAGGCAAAGGCTGACAGATTGTCCATGAACCCGCATCCCCTGTCCGGCCGGCATGTCGTGGTGACCGGCGGCACCGGCGCGCTGGGCCGGGTCGTCGTCGAGCGGCTGCTTGACGCCGGCGCAATCTGCCATCTTCCCGGCCATGGCAGCGGCGGCATTGCCGCGCCGGTCCGGGCGGGGCTGCATCCTGTCCCTGGCATCGAGCTGACCGATGAGGCGGCCGTGGCGGGGTTTTACGCGACTGTCCCCGAGCTTTGGGCCTCGGTTCATCTGGCGGGCGGCTTTGCCATGGCGCCCCTGGCCGGGACCGGGAAGGCCGCGTTCCAGCAGATGATCGGGGTGAATGCGCTGACCGCGTTCCTGTGCTGCCGTGCCGCCGCAGGCGCCATGCGCAGGACCGGCCGCGGCGGGCGCATGGTGAATGTCGCGGCCCGCCCGGCGCTCGAGCCGCGCAAGGGGGCGCAGATGGCGGCCTATGCGGCCAGCAAGGCCGCTGTCGCCGCGCTGACCCAGGCCCTGGCCGAAGAGCTGAAGGGCGAGCGGATCCTTGTCAATGCCATCGCGCCCTCGACCATCGACACGCCGGCCAATCGCGCCGCGATGCCCAAGGCGGATCCGGCCAACTGGCTGCGCCCCGAGGCGGCGGCCGAGGCGATCCTGCATCTGGTGTCGCCCGAGAACATGGAGATCAGCGGCGCCGTCCTGCCGCTTTATGCCCGCGCCTGACGCCCCGGGCCGGTGTGGTCGGCGTCAGCCTTGGGGGTGGCGATGCGCGTGGTGATGATGCGCGGCCAACTCGCGTCTGCGGGCCGGACGCGTCAGCCCGCCGCCCGCTATCCAGTCGCGCGTGCCCTGCCGCGCCCGCTCGATCAACGCCTGCGAGGCCGAGAAATCATAGGGCGACACCGCCAGCGGGCAGAGCGCCGGTGCCAGATGCACGGTGACGCCCTGCGGCATGGTCTCGATCTCATGCATCAGCTGCCAGGCGATCAGCAGCGTGACCGCATGCAGGATGCGCGCGATCACCCCCTGTGGCGGGTGCTCCAGCGCGCAGGCATAGCCGGTGGGCAGGACGACGATCCGCGACGCCCCCAGTTCGACCGCCGTGCGCAGCGGCGTATTGGCGGCGATCGCCCCATCCATCAGCGGCCTGCCGGCGATGGTCACCACGGGGAAGATGCCGGGCACGGCGGCGCTGGCCATCAGCGCATCGACCACCGGCCCCGCCGACAGGCGCACCGCGCTGCCCTGCTGGTCGGTGGCCATGACATGCAGCGGCAGGCGCGTGTCCTCGATGCGCTCGAACGACAGATGCCTTTCGATGAAGCGCCGCAGATGCGCGGGATCCACCATGCTGTCGGAGCGGCGCAGCACGCCCAGCAACCCGGCCAGCGAAAAGGGAAAGATGTCGACGCGCCGCAGGTCGCGCCAGATGCCCGCCAGACGGGCGAGCCCCTCCATGTCCGGGGCATTGGCAAACCAGGCGGCGTTCAGCGCCCCGACCGAGGAGCCAAGGACCAGATCCGGGCGCAGGCCCGCCTCGGTCAGCGCCATCAGCATGCCGACCTGCACCGCCCCCAGGCTGCCGCCTCCCGCCAGCACGAAGGCCGTGTCCCGCGTCATAGCGGCGCGCGCGCGCCGGGCCGGGGCTGTCGCCGCACCGCCTTGCCGGAACCTGACCTCATCTTGCTTTCCTCTTTGCCTTCGCCCCGGTGCGCGGCCGGCCCGGCTATGCCTGCGCCGGGCGCAGCGGATGCAGCGCATGAAAGCTGATGCTCAGCCGGTTCCAGGTGTTGATCACCCCCAGCGCGACGGTCAGCCTGACCAGTTCGCCCTCGCTGAACTGCGTCAGGGCCCGGGCGTAAAGCGCGTCCGGCACGCCATCCCTGGCGATCAGCGTCACGGCTTCGGTCCATTCAAAGGCCACGCGCTCGCGTTCGGTGAACAGGGGCGATTCCTTCCAGGCGGCGACCATGATCACCCGCTGCTGGCTGTCGCCGTCACGCAGCGCCTCATGCGCATGCATGTCCACGCAATAGGAGCAGCCATTGATCTGCGAGGCGCGCAGCTTGACCAGATGCAGCAGGCCCTTTTCCAGCCCGCAATCCTCGACCGCCTTGTTCAGCGCCAGCACCGCCTTCATCAGTTCTGGCGCCTGCGGAAAATAGTCGAGCCTTGCCTGCATGTCTGCCTCCACATTGCTCAGCCCGGCGCGGTCTTGCCCAAAAGAGCGGCCACGCCGGGGTTGTCGCCGATGGTCTTCAGGATCCCTTCCAGACGCTCGGGATAATCGGTCGGAAAGGTCCAGTAATGGGTGCCGCTATCCCCCTGCTCCTCATCCAGCCCGCGCGCACTGGCGGGCAGATGGCCAAGCAGCAGCAAGAGCACATCGCTGCTGACCCAGGGATCGTCATACCAGAAACTGTGCGAGGTGCGCGACAGGTTCTCCATGTTCTCTGGCCGGACGCGGATGATCTCGAGGTCGCTGTCGCGCGAGGCATCTAGCAGGAAACCGGTTTCCTCGGGGGTCAGTTCTTTCATGTCGGGGCGGCCGGCCCGGGAACTGCGGGTGACGGCCTGCGCCAGCCGCAGCGCGCTGTCGTTGAGGTTGACCGACACGGCCACGTCATCGGCGACGCCGATATAATCCTTCAGATCCGCGACGAAGGTCTGGAAATTGGCATCGGGCGCGGCGTGATAGACCTCGCCCAGCCGCAGCCCGGATTCTCCGGCCGCCACCGCCCTGCCGACAAGCGCCGCCCCTTCCGAACCCACCGTGCTGCCGGCGCTATAGGTGAAAAGGTCGATGGCCCGGGCGTCCGTGTGCTCGGAGAGCAGCGCCACCAGCCGCGCCAACTGCGGGGCGGCACCCAGCGCGGTCTGCAGGTCCTTGGGATAGCGCAGGAAATTCTCGGCCGTGGGCCAGGCGAACAGCACCACGACGGAATTGCGCCCGGTGAAATGCATCAGCTGCGCCGCCTGCCCGGCGGCGCGCTCGACGGTGGTATTGGCGCCATGGACATAGACGACGATGTCGCGATCGGGCGAGTCGGCAAGTGCGGCGTTCACCTGCTCAAGCCAGGCCAGCGCCTCGGGCGTGAGCTCTTCGTCCGAGACGATGGCATCCTCGCGCATCCGTTCCAGATTCAGGAAGGGCCGGTCGTCGTCATCGTCCGCGGTGGTGGAAAGCTGGTAAAGCCACTCCCATGTGCGGTCGGGCTCGCCGATGCGGATGGTGCTGACCCCCAGATGCAGATCGGTCGATGGCACGATCGTATAGGTGCGGTCCGCGGCGGGGCCGACCGGCAGGCGGTTGGTGGCGTAAAACACCTCCATCCGCGTATCCGCCGGAGGTTCGGGTTGCGCCGCAAAAAGATTGACGCCATCGCGCAAAAAGATCTGCGGCGCCGGCATCAGCCGCATGGGCGGGTGCTGCAAGGCGATATAGATGCCGGCGGCAATGGCCGTGACCAGAACCGCCCCGAGACCGTAGGCAAGATAGCGCCGCATGAAACCGTCCGATGATTGCTGCCGCGTCGAGGCTAGCCGACGCCCCGGTTCTTTACCAATGACATATGCGCGCGCCAGGCATGCTTTCCGGCTCGCCCGTCGCTCAAAAGCCGGCTAGGCTCGGCCCATGCGCAGACTGTTTCTTGCCCTGATTCTCGCGGCCCTTCCGGCCATTCCCTCAGCGTCCCATGCGGTGGACGACCCGCCCGCCAGCGACCAATGTGTGGTCCTGATGCATGGGCTTGGCCGCACCGAAGCCTCTTTTGTCGTGGTCGAGCAGGCCTTCGAGGCGCTTGGCTATCACGTGGTCAACCTGAACTACCCCTCGACCGAGGCGACGGTTCAGCAATTGCTGGGCCATGTCGATGGCGCCGTGGCTGAATGCGGCAAGCGGCGGGTGAATTTCGTCACCCATTCGATGGGCGGCATCCTGGCACGCGCCTGGCTGGCCAAGAACCGGCCCGAGAACATGGGCCGGGTGGTCATGCTTGCGCCGCCGAACCAGGGGTCCGAGATCGTCGATGCGCTTGGCGATCTGTCGCTTTACCGCTTCTTCACCGGGCCTGCCGGGTTGCAGCTGGGCACCGGGGCGAAAGAGCTGCCGCATCTGCTGGGCCCGGTCGATTTCGAACTGGGGGTGATTGCGGGCAACCGTTCCTTCAACCCGCTGCTGTCCTCGCTGATCGAGGGCGACAATGATGGCAAGGTCTCGGTGGCCAGCACGATGGTCGAGGGGATGAGCGACCATATCGTGCTGCCGGTTACTCACACCTGGCTGATGAACAACCCGCTGGTGATCGGCCAGACGGTCACATTCCTTGAGCACGGCCGGTTCGATCGGGACATGACGATGCGCGACATCCTGCGCCGGTTCACGCAATAGGCGGCCGGCTCCCGGGGGTTTACGCGATCCGCGGCTCTGCTGACGCCAGATGCTGGATGCGACGTTTTCATTGGTTGGCAGATGAAACGCCATGCGGGCGAATCGGTGCAGGATCAAAAGCCGTGAATTTCGCAGACACGCGCCTTCCCCGATCAGCTGGCCGAGGAAATGCCGTTCTCCATCCCGTGCATCCAGACCGGCCGCGGGCAGGGCGTTCCGACAACTATCGGGAAAGCTCTGGTCCTGAGGCTGAGGCAGGTCAGTCCCAGCCTTGCCCGCCGCGACAAGGGATTGCGCGTTGGTTGCGAAAAGCAGGTGATACGGCATAAGCTGTCGGTGGACGAGCCGGGCCCGTTCAGTGCAGGAACAGCCGCTCAGGACGGCGTTTCGGGAAAACGTCGTGCTGCGGACTTGCGTGGCAGACGCAGCCAGAATCTTGTCCCGCTGCAGCCGCTGGCGGTCCGCCGTCATCCTCCTGACCCGCCACCCCTTGCGAAAGCCCCAGCATGGACCGCACCGAATTCATCATCGCCACCTCGATCATCCTGTTCGCCGTGTTCCTGCTGGGCTGGTGCGCCAGCTGGCTGGTGCAGCGCCTGACCCGCGTCACCCATGCCGACATGGCTGAGCGCGACAGCATGGCGCGGCAGTTGCACGAGGCCGAGGAGACGCGCGACCGCGCCACCGCCGCGCTGCAGACGCGCGAGGCCGAACTGCTGGCCCGGCTTGCGCCGGCCGAGGCGGAATTGAGCGTGGCCAGGGACGAGCTGCGCCAAAGCCGGGCCGAGATCGAGGAGCTGCGCGGCTATATCGCCCGCAAGCTGGGCCGGCAGGGCTGAGGTGCCGGGCGCCGGGGTATCCGGCAAACGGACAGCACGGGGGCGCCGGGACAAAAGGGGCCGTGACATGGCACGACCGCCGGCGCGATGACCGGCGGCCGCGATCGTCTCTGGCCGGGGTTCAGACGCCGGCCTCGATGATGGCGCGGGCCAGAACCGGGATCGTGGCCTGGTTCAGCCCGGCGATATTGATGCGCGAATCGCCCACCATGTAGATGGCGAATTCGTCCTTGACGCGCCTGACCTGCTCGGGCGTGGCACCGAGGCGCGAGAACATGCCGCGGTGATGCGCCACGAAGTCGAAGCGGTCCGAGCCCGAGAGCGCGCGCAGCTCGCTGGTCAGCTGTTCGCGCAGTTTCAGCATGCCCGAGCGCACAGCCTCGAGCTCGGCCATCCAGTCGGCGCGCAGCTCGGGGGTGTTCAGCACCGTGGCGACGATCTTGGCGCCGTGAAAGGGCGGGAAGGAATAGGTCTGGCGGTTCAGGAAGGCCATGGCGCCCTGCGCCAGTTCCTGCGTCGCCGAATCGGTGCAAAGCGCCAGCAGGCAGCCCGTGCGTTCGCGGTAGATGCCGAAATTCTTGCTGCAGGAGGCCGCGACCAGCACCTCGGGAAGGTGCGAGGCGACCAGCCGGGTGCCGGCGGCGTCTTCCTCGAGCCCGTCGCCGAAGCCCTGATAGGCCAGGTCGATCAGCGGCAAGGCGCCGGTCCGCTCCAGGATGGTCGCCACCTCGGCCCATTGCGCCAGCGTCAGGTTGGCGCCGGTCGGGTTGTGGCAGCAGCCGTGCAGCAGCACCACGTCGCCCCTTTTCGCCGCCGAGATATCGGCCTTCAGGCCCTCGAAATCCACGCCGCGGGTGGCGGCGTCGAAATAGCGGTAGCTGGTGACCGGCAGGCCCATGAATTGCATGATCGAGACATGGTTGGGCCAGGTCGGGTCGCTGACAAAGACCCGAAGATCGGGGTTCGCCATGCGCGCCAGTTCCAGCGCCTGACGGATCGCCCCGGTGCCGCCGACGGTGGCCAGCGTCGCCGTGGTCTCGGGCCTGCGGCCCGGGCCCAGGATCAGATCGCCCATCGCCTGGTGGAAATCCGCCTCGCCCGACAGCGCCGAGTAGCTTTTCGTGGTCTCGGTTTCCAGCATCAGCCTTTCGGCGGCCAGCACGGCGCGCATGATCGGGGTGTGGCCGGTCGCATCCTTGTAGACGCCCACGCCGAGATCGATCTTGCCCTGGCGGGGATCGGCCCTGAACTCGCCCATCAGGGCCAGGATCTTGTCGGGGGACTGCGGTTTGAGATTGCCCAGCATCATGCGTCTCCGGTTGCGATTTTGAGGTCGGGGAAGCTGCCCCATTCGGCCCAGCTTCCGTCGTAAAGCGAATGGTCGCGGTGCCCGATGCGTTCCAGCGCCAGAAACAGCGAGGCCGCCGTCACCCCCGAGCCGCAGGTGGTGATGGCGGGTTTCGCCAGATCCACGCCCGCGGCCTGGAATTCGGCCTTCAGTTCGGCCACCGGCTTCAGCGTGCCGTCCTGGTTGTAGAGCTGGCCGAAGGGCAGGCTTTTCGCGCCCGGGATATGGCCCGAGCGCAGGCCGGGGCGCGGCTCGGGCACCTCGCCCAGAAAGCGCCGGGCGGGGCGGGCATCGATGATCTCGTGATCGCCCAGCTTGCTGGCGGCGGCGACCTGGGTCACGTCGCGCACCAGCCGCGCCTGGCGCTGCACGGTGATGTGGCGGTCGCGCAGCATCGGCGGCATGTCCTCGATGGCGCGGCCCTCGGCCTGCCATTTCGCCAGGCCGCCGTCCAGAACTGCGACATCGGCCTTGCCCATCAGCTTGAAGGTCCACCAGATGCGCGCCGCCGAGCGCATGGGCGAATTGTCATAGACCACGACCTGATGGCCGTCGCCGATGCCCATGGCGCGCATGCGCGAGATGAACATCTCGGGCTGCGGCGCCATATGCGGCAGGCCGCTGCGCGGGTCGGTGATCGCCTCGAGATCGAAGAACCGCGCGCCGGGGATATGCGCGGCCAGGTATTCGGCATGGGCGTCGCGGCCGGGCTCCAGAAACCAGGTGGCGTCGATCACCCGCAGGTCCGGGTCCTGCAGATGCGCCGCCAGCCATGCGGTCGAGACCAGAACTTTCGGATCGTCGGAATCGGTGGTCATCGCCCTGTCCTCCCGCGCAGAAACGAATTCCGATGTAGCCGCAGCGGACCGGGCCTGCAATGGCTGCCGGGCTAGCCCTGCTTCAGCAGCCGCTGTTTCTGGCGGTTCCAGTCGCGCTTGGCCGCAGTTTCGCGCTTGTCGGCGACCTTCTTGCCCTTGGCCACGCCGATCTTGATCTTTACCCGGCCGCGGTCGTTGAAATACATCACCAGCGGCACCAGCGTCATGCCCTCGCGCCCGACCGCCTGCCACAGCCGCGCCAGTTCCTTTTTCGACACCAGCAGCTTGCGCCGGCGCCGTTCCTCATGGCCAAAGACCCCGGCCTGCTTGTAGGCGGCGATGTAGGAATTGATCAGCCACAATTCGCCCTGTTCGACCGAGGCATAGCTTTCGGCGATGTTGGACTGGCCGGTGCGCAGGCTTTTCACCTCCGAGCCGGTCAGCATGATCCCCGCCTCGAGGTCGCTTTCGATGAAATAGTCGAAGCGTGCCCGGCGGTTCTCGGCGATGATCTTGTAATTGGGGTCGGATTTCGTGGCCATGGTCGGGCAGAGATAGGGCGGGCCGGTGCGCCTGTAAAGCCCGGCTTGCACCGCGGGCCAAGGCGCGACAGGCTGGGCGCAGGGCAGCAGGGGGCAGGGCGATGCGCCATGGCGGGCAGATTCTGGTCGATGCGCTGAAGGGCAATGGCACCTCACGGGTGTTCTCGGTGCCGGGGGAAAGCTTTCTGGCGGTGCTGGACGGGCTTTACGCCTCGGGCATCCAGAACGTCGTCTGCCGCCACGAGGGCGCGGCGGCGATGATGGCCGAGGCGCAGGGCAAGCTGACCGGGCGTCCGGGCATCGCCCTGGTCACGCGCGGGCCGGGGGCCACCAATGCCAGCGCCGGCGTGCATGTGGCGCGCCAGGATTCGACGCCGATGATCCTGTTCGTCGGCCAGATCGCACGCGGCGACCGTGACCGCGACGCCTTCCAGGAGGTGGACTTTCGCGCCATGTTCGGCCCCATCGCCAAATGGGTGGCCGAGATCGACCAGACCGAGCGCATCCCCGAATATCTGAGCCGCGCCTTTCACCTGGCGATGTCCGGTCGCCCCGGCCCGGTGGTGCTGGCCCTGCCCGAGGACATGATCTCGGCCCGGGCCGAGGTCGCGGATATTCCGGCACCCGCGCCGCCCCTGTCGGCGGTGGCGCCGCAATCGCTGGCGGCGCTGGCGCAGGCGCTGGCCGGGGCCGAGCGGCCGCTGGTGATCCCCGGCGGCACGCTCTGGTCGCAGGCGGCGGCCGACGATCTGGCGCGCCTTGCCGAGGGCTGGGGCCTGCCGGTCGCGGTACCCTTCCGCCGCCAGGGGCACATGGACAATGCGCATCCGAATTATGTGGGCGATCTGGGCGTCGGCATGAACCCGGCGCTGGGGCAGGCGCTGGCGCAGGCGGATTGCATCCTGTCGCTGGGCTCGCGCCTTGGCGACACGCTGACGCGCGGCTATGAGCTGATGGACCCGGTGCGGCCGCAGGCGCGGGTGATCCATGTCCATCCTTCGCCCGACGAACTGGGGCATCTTTGGCGACCCGATCCAGGGCTGGTGGCCGATCCGCGCGCCGTGGTCGCGGCGCTAGCCGATCTGGCGCCGCCGCGGCGCTGGGACGGCTGGAGCGCGCAGCTGCGCACCGCCTATGAGGACTGGCAGCAGCCCCGCCCGACCCCCGGTGCGCTGCGCCTGGAGGAGGTGGTGCGCTGGCTTTCGGACCACCTGCCGGCGGATGCGATCATCAGCAATGGCGCCGGCAATTACGCGGCCTTTCTGCACCGCTATTACCGCTTCCGCCGCTTTGGCAGCCAGCTGGCGCCGACTTCGGGTTCCATGGGCTACGGCTTGCCGGCGGCCATCGCCGCCCGGCTTGAGCATCCGGGCCGCACCGTGGTCTGCATGGCCGGCGACGGCTGCCTGCAGATGACCGCGAATGAGCTAGCGACCGCGGCCCAGCACGGCGCCGGCGTCATCGTCATCGTGGCCAACAACGGCCGCTACGGCACCATCCGCATGCATCAGGAACGCGCCTATCCCGGGCGCGTGTCCGGTACGGACCTGCACAATCCCGATTTCGCGGCGCTGGCGCGCGCGCATGGCGGCCATGGCGAGGTGGTGACGCGGCAAGAGGAATTTGCCCCCGCCTTCGCCCGGGCCGAGGCGGCGGGCCGGCTGGCGCTGCTCGAGCTGCGGCTCGACCCCGAGGCGCTCTCGACCGGCGCCACCCTGGCCGAGACCCGTGCCGCCGGCGAGGCGGCGCGCCGGCGCGCCTGAACCTAACAGGGGTAATCCTCCCCGAAAGTAAGGGGCTTCAAAAGTAGAATTTTCTCGGCATGATGCACGAGGAGATTTCTCATGAAG
>NZ_JBDHSP010000088.1:0-10576 GCF_039808215.1 Paracoccus sp. (in: a-proteobacteria) | reverse complement strand
CCGCGACCCGCCCGCCGGCGCGCGGCAACCGCGTCGCACCGGCGGCTTTCGCCGCGCCCGCGGCGACCGTGACGCCCGCGGCCCTGCGCAGCTCGGCCCGGCCGCCGCAGCGCCCGGAAGGATCGCAGCCGGAACTGCCGCCCGCCGGGCCGGATGCCGAGGCGCTGAGCCCCGCCGAGCAGCAGCAGCTGCGCGGCCTGATCCGCGATCTGGCGCGCCTGCAGGCCAGCCGCTGGCAGACGCCGCCCCCCGCCCTGGGCGAGCGCCTGGCCCAGGTGCGCCCGCGCCACAAGCCTGGCACGCGGGCCGTGGCCAGCGATGCCGCCGCTGCCTCGGCCATCGAGGCGGCGCTGCGCTCGGCCAGCACGCCACCACCCGACCGCCCCGCCGATGACGCAGCCGCCGCCGCGCCCGCCCGGGATTCGGGCGGGCTTTTGCATGGCTCGACACGTCCGCGCGCGCGGCCTGCGGCACTGGGCGGACGAACCGCCGGTGCCGTCGCCATGTCGGCCAGCGCGGTCGAGGCGGCCATTGCCGCCGCCGTCGATGCCTCGCCAGCGACGCCGGGCGGGGTCAGGCTGTCGGCGCTGACCTCCTCGAACCTGCCGCCGCGCCGCGGCAAGGCCGAGGCCACCCCCGAAACCACCCCGGATCCTGCGTCCGATCCTGCGCCCGGGGCCCCCGCCGCGCCCGAGGCGGCGGCGGAACCCGCCGCCACCGGCCCCAGCGAGGCAGAAATGGCCGCCCGCCGCCGGCTGGACGAACAGCTGCAGGCCCAGGCCGAGGCGCGCATCCGTGCCCGCGCCGCCGCCGACGCCCAGGCCGAGGCCCAGGCCCGCGCCCAGGCCGAGGCCCGCGCCCGCGCTCAGGCCGCGGCCGAGGAACGCGCCGCCCGGGCCAGAAGCCAGGTCTACAAGCCGCCAGAGGTGGACGACGAGCCCGAGATCGCCTCGGCGCAGGTCATGCGTGGGGTGACCACGGCCAGCGTCGCCAAGGCCGCCACCCAGCCGCGCGGCATCGACATGGGCCGCACCACCATCATCGGCATCATCGGCGCCGGCCAGGCCAGCCGGGCGCTGATCCGCCTGCGCAACGGCCGGGTGGTGACGGTGCGCCTGGGCGACCGCATCGACGGCGGCACGATCAATTCGATCGGCGACGGGCGGCTGACCTATGTCAAGTCGGGCCGCGTCCACGAACTGCGGATGCTGGACGGGCGCTGATGGGAACCTTCCTGCTGATCGCCACCGTCTATCTGACGACCATGGTGATCGCCGTGCCGCTGTCGGCGCGGCTGGGGCTGGGGTCGGTTCTGGGCTATCTGATCGCAGGCATCGTGATCGGCCCGATGCTTGGCCTTGCCGGCAGCGCCGGCGAAATGGCCGACCTGCAGCATTTCGCCGAATTCGGCGTGGTGATGATGTTGTTCCTGATCGGGCTGGAACTGGAGCCGCAGGCGCTGTGGCAGATGCGCAAGCGCCTGCTGGGCCTGGCCGGGATGCAGATCCTGGGCACGGTGGCGCTGCTTGCCGCCGTGGCGCTGCTGCTGAACCAGGACTGGACGGTGGCGGTGACGCTGGGGATGATCCTGTCGCTGAGCTCGACCGCCATCGTGCTGCAGACGCTGTCGGAAAAATCGCTGATGCAGACCCCGGGCGGGCGCAGCGCATTTGCCGTGCTGCTGACCCAGGACATTGCGGTGATCCCGATGCTGGCGCTGATGCCGCTGCTGGCGCGGCGCGCGCCGACGACGGGCACCGACGGCAACATCGGCGAGGCCTTCATGCATGCGCTGCCCGGCTGGGTGGCGGCCCTGGTGACGCTGGGCGCGGTCGCCGCGGTGGTGCTGATCGGGCAATACCTGCTGCGGCCGCTGTTTCGCTATGTCTATTCCGCGCGCCTGCACGAACTGGATACGGCTGTGGCGCTGCTCACCGTGGTCGGCATCGCCTCGCTGATGGAATTCGTCGGCCTGTCGCCGGCGCTCGGCACCTTCCTGGCCGGGGTGATGCTGGCCGGATCCGAATTCCGCCACGAGCTCGAGGGCCAGATCGCGCCCTTCAAGGGGCTGCTGCTGGGGCTGTTTTTCATCACCGTCGGCGCCGGCATGGATTTCGACATCCTGTTCGAGATGCCGGTGATCGTGACCGGGGTCACCGTGGTCATCATCGCCATCAAGGCGGCCGTGCTGCATGTGATCGCGCGGGTGACCGGGCTGCGCGGGCGCGACAGGATGCTGTTCACCCTGTCGCTGGCGCAGGCGGGCGAATTCAGCTTCGTGCTGATTTCCTACGCCGTGTCGCTGGCGCTGCTGCCCCATGCCGTGGCGCAGGGCTTTTTGCTGGTCGTGGCGCTGTCGATGCTGGCCACGCCGCTGCTGTTCATGCTGGCCGATTTCATCTCGCGCCGCATCGCCGAGGAACGCGCCAGCGCCCCCGCCGACGAGATCGCCGAGCAGCAGCCGATCATCATCGCCGGCGTCGGCCGCTTTGGCCAGGTGGTGAACCGGCTGCTCACCATGTCGGGCTTCAAGACCACGGTTCTGGACCACGATCTCGCGGTGATCCAGCTCATGCGGCGCTTTGGCTTCAAGGGCTATTTCGGCGACCCGACCCGGCCCGAGATCCTGACCGCCGCCGGGCTGGACAAGGCACGGGTGCTGGTGGTGGCGCTGGACGACCCCGAGGCGAACCTGCGCCTGATCCGCCATGCCAAGGAAAAGCGCCCCGACATCATCATCATCGCCCGCGCCCGCGACCGGGTGAACGTCTTCCAGCTTTACAACGCCGGCGCCGACCATATCGTGCGCGAGACCTTCGACAGTTCCCTGCGCGCCGGGCGCTATGTGCTCGAGCAGCTGGGCCTGTCGCCCTATGAGGCCTCCGAGCTTGAGCGCATCTTCTACCGCCTCGACCGCGCGCATCTGCGCCAGCTGGCCGAGGTCTGGAAACCCGGCGTGCCGGTGGACCAGAACCCGGAATACATGCAGATGAGCCGTGACCTGAACCGCCAGCTGGAAAACGCCCTGATCGAGCGCTTTTCGCATGGGCCGGCCACCGCCCCCGCCGGTGGCGAGGACGAGTTGCCCGAACACGGCCTGGCGCGGCCCGGGCGCCCCGGCGGGCGCTGATCCCTTGCGAGGCGCGGCCCAAGCGCCTAGAAGGTCGGGCGATCTTGCCAAGGAAACCAGCCATGCGCGACCATCTGACCTATGCTGCCCCGGAACCCAAAATCATTCAGGGTGCGAAGCAGGACTGGGAACTGGTCATCGGGCTTGAGGTCCATGCCCAGGTTGCCTCGAACGCCAAGCTCTTCTCGGGCGCCTCGACCGGGTTCGGCGCCGAGCCCAACAGCCATGTCGCCTTTGTCGATGCGGCCATGCCGGGCATGCTGCCGGTGATCAACGAATTCTGCGTGGCGCAGGCGGTCAGGACCGGCCTTGGCCTCAGGGCGTCGATCAACCTGCGCTCGGCCTTTGATCGCAAGAACTATTTCTACCCGGACCTGCCGCAGGGCTACCAGATCAGCCAGCTTTACCATCCGATCGTGGGCGAGGGCGAGGTGATCGTGGACATGGCCCCCGGCGTCGCGCGCCGCGTGCGCATCGAACGCATCCACCTCGAACAGGACGCGGGCAAGTCGATCCATGACATGGACCCGAACATGTCCTTTGTCGACCTGAACCGCACCGGCGTCGCCCTGATGGAAATCGTCAGCCGCCCCGACATCCGCGGCCCGGAAGAAGCCGCCGCCTATGTCGCGAAGCTGCGCCAGATCATGCGCTATCTGGGCACCTGCGACGGCAACATGCAGAACGGGAACCTGCGCGCCGATGTGAACGTCTCGGTCTGCGCGCCCGGCGCCTATGAGCGTTATCAGGAAACCCAGGACTTCAGCCACCTCGGCACCCGCTGCGAGATCAAGAACATGAACTCGCTGCGCTTCATCCAGGCCGCCATCGACTATGAGGCGCGCCGCCAGATCGCCATCCTCGAGGACGGCGGAACGATCACGCAGGAAACCCGCCTCTACGACCCCGACCGTGGCGAGACGCGCTCGATGCGCTCCAAGGAGGAGGCGCACGATTACCGCTATTTCCCCGATCCCGACCTGCTGCCCCTGGAGATCGAACAGGCCTGGGTGGACGAAATCGCCGGCGCCATGCCGGAACTGCCGGATGAAAAGAAGGCGCGTTTCGTTACCGGCCTAGGCCTTTCGGAATATGACGCGGGCGTGCTGACCGCCGAAGTCGAGAACGCCAATTTCTTCGAATCCGTGGCCCAGGGCCGCGACGGCAAACAGGCCGCGAACTGGGTCATCAACGAGCTGTTCGGCCGCCTCAACAAGGAGGGCCTGACGGTCGAAACCTCGCCCGTCTCGGCCGGTCAGCTTGGCGGGGTGATCGACCTGATCGCCGATGGTTCGATCTCGGGCAAGATCGCCAAGGACCTGTTCGAGATCCTCTGGACCGAGGGCGGCGACCCGGCTGAAATCGTCGAGACCCGCGGCATGAAGCAGGTCACCGACCTCGGCGCGATCGAGGCCGCGGTGGACGAAATCATCGCCGCGAACCCCGCCCAGGTCGAAAAGGCCAAGGCCAACCCGAAACTGGCGGGCTGGTTCGTCGGCCAGGTGCTGAAAGCCACCGGCGGCAAGGCCAACCCGGCCGCCGTGCAGGACCTGGTGGCGAAGAAGCTGGGCCTGTAACCGGGCTGGCCGCCACCGGGGGGTGGAAAGAATGTTGCAGCTTTATTCGGATCGCGTCAGCGGACCACGGCCGCGCACCGAGGCCGAGATTTCCAAGTTGGCCGAAGGCGCGCTGCAAAGCCTTGTGCAAAGCTACCAAGCACGGGACTTTTTCGGCATCGACTACCGCAAGACCTGCCCGGACAACGGTCGGCCCTGTGGAACGGACGAGAGCATGCTCAAGACCGCCCGCGAAGGCATGGTGCCCGAAATCGCCGACTGGCAAGACAAGGTGCGGTGCAACGATTCCGAAGGCCCGTCCATTCCGACCCTCGCGATCCTCGATGCGCTGGAATGGCATGCGGCCCATGTCGGCGAGCCTGTCGACGGCGGCTTTCACCAATTCTTCGGGCACTATCACAAGCGCTGGGATCGCGAGGCCGGGTTGGCCGCATTTCGGGACGAGGTCAACCAGATCATGTCCCGCCACGGCATCGCCTATGAGATGGGGGAGGATGGGCGCTTCACCCGTATCGTCGAGGGGCCGGTTGCCGACCAGCTTCGCAACGCGCTGTTCGACAGCGGCGACGACGAGACGGACAAATTGCTGGAAACCGCTCGGACCCGCTTCTTCGACCGCGATTCGGACGCGGCGCAGCGATCAATCGAGGCGCTTTGGGACGCTTTCGAGCGGCTGAAGACCCATAACCCGGGTGACAAGAAGGTCTCGGTGCAGGCCTTGCTCGAAGCGGCCGCGCAATCTCCAGGAGAGAAAGCGCTGCTCGAAGAAGAAATGTCCGCCCTCGGGAAGATCGGCAACGCATGGCGCGTCCGCCATCACGAGACGGACAGGCATGACCTCGGCCCGGATCGCCGCCTGCGCGACTATCTCTTCCTGCGCCTGTTCGCGCTCTTGCAAAGGATCCTGCCACCGCGCCGCCCCGCGTCCTGAACGGCCGGCGCACCGGCCACCGCCGCCTGGGGCTGGAAATCGCCGCGCCGCTGTTTCAGGATTGCGCCAGCCGCCGGCAATGGCAACAGGAAGGACCGCCAATGGATGCCTATGGCCATCTACGCATTCTGGTCAGCATGATCCTGGGCCTTGCCATCACCCGCATCCTGGCCGGGCTGTCGCGCCGCATCCAGTCGCCGCAATATACCGAGGGCATGCTGGCCCAGACCGTCTGGGCGTTGGTGCTTCTGCTCAGTGCCGTGCATTTCTGGTGGTGGGAATTCGGGCTGCGCCGCATCGGCGACTGGCATTTCGGCATCTATGTCTTTGTGCTGGCCTATGCCTCACTGCATTTCCTGATGGCGACGCTGATCTTTCCCGACGCCCAGCCCGACCATGAAGGCAGCGAAAGATTCTTCCTGCGCCGCCGGCACTGGTTCTTTGGCCTGTTTGCGCTGAGCTTTGTCTTCGACCTGTACGACACGCTGCTGAAGGGGCAGGCGCATCTGCGGGCGCTGGGGCCGGAATATCCGTGGCGTCTGGCCTTCGGCATCGGCCTGGCGCTGCTGGCGGCGCTGCGCGCCCGCAGTCATCGCGGGCTGGCGCTGATCGGGTTGCTGTGGCTGGCCTATGACCTCAGCTGGATCATCCGCCATTACGACAGCCTCGACTAGGCCGGCGGCCCGGGCGCGGGTTTTTGCCGGCGCATGGCCCGACGCCGCCGGGCCCGGCTTCCCTTGGGCGCGCAACTCGCCTAACTTGCCGGCAAAGGAAAGGCAGGCGCATGAGCAGCTTTGAATATACCGTTATCCCGGCACCCGCGCGCGGCGACAAGGCCAAGGGCGCCAGGACCGGCATCGAACGTTTCGCCACCACCCTGGGCGAGACGTTGAACGAGATGGCGCGCGAGGGCTGGGAATATGTCCGCGCCGAGACCCTGCCTTGCGAGGAACGCGCCGGCCTGACCGGCCGCACCACCACCTATCACAACCTCCTGATCTTCCGCCGCAGCCTGGCGGCGGCGATGCAGCCCGCGGTCCCTTTTTCCTCCGCCGAACCCGCCGAACCCGCCGAGCCGGAACCCGAGCCGCCCGCGGCCACCGGCGCGGCGCGCGGCCCCTTCAGCCAGCCCATGCGCGCCACGCCGCGGCCCGAGCCCGCCAGCCCCGCCCCGGGCCAGATGCGCGCCCGCATGGCCGAGCCGCCGCTGACCGCCCCCCCGGCGCCGGCGCCCTCTGGCCCGCGGCTGGGTCCGGCCAACCGCTGAGCCCTTCCTTCTTGCCGAAATATCGCGGGGTGAGCCCCCGGCACGGGGGCGAGGGGCAGCGCCCCTGCCTTTACCAGTGCGGCGGGCGCTGATCGGCCAGCGGAATGGCGCCGCCATCGCTTTCGCGCTCGGCCTCGCGTTCCATCAGCAGGCCGACGCGGCGCGCCAGCCGCGCGATCTCGCCCTCCTGCCGCGCCACCACGGCGGACAGATCGTCCGAAACGCGTGTCAGATGCGCGACCATTTCCTCGAGCCGCTCAAGGCGCGCCTGCGTCTACTTGTCCATCCAGCCTCCATCCGCTAGACCGCCGCATGGAAAAGCCCGAGGCATGCCATGGCGAAAGATCAGAAGAAACAGCCCCGACCCAAGGCGGAAACGCCCAAGGGGTTCCGTGACTATTTCGGCGCAGACGTGACCGAGCGCAAGCTGATGCTTGACCGCATCACCGAGATCTATCACCGCCACGGCTTCGAGCCGCTGGAATCCAGCGCCGTGGAAACCGTCGAGGCGCTGGGAAAATTCCTGCCCGACGTGGACCGCCCCAACGCCGGCGTCTTTGCCTGGCAAGAGGCCGAGGTGCCCGGAATAGGCAGTGGCGGCGGCGGCGCGGGCGACTGGCTGGCGCTGCGCTATGACCTGACTGCACCCTTGGCGCGTGTCGCGGCGCAGTTCAGGAATGACCTGCCATCCCCTTACCGGCGCTATGCGATGGGACCGGTCTGGCGCAATGAAAAGCCGGGCCCTGGGCGTTTTCGCCAATTCTATCAATGCGATGCCGATACCGTGGGTTCGGCCTCGGTGGCCGCGGATGCGGAGATTTGCGCCATGCTGGCCTCGGCGCTGGAACATGCCGGGATCCGGCGCGGCGATTATCTGATCCGCATCAACAACCGCAAGGTGCTGAACGGCATCCTTGAATCCATGGGCGTCGAACAGGGCAAACCCGCCGATGACGTGCTGCGCACCATCGACAAGTTCGACAAACTGGGTGAGGCCGGCGTGCGCCAGTTGCTGACCACCGGGCGCAGGGACGAATCCGGCGCGATGATCGAGGGCGTCGGTCTCTCGCCCGAACAGGCCGAGCCGGTCATTGCGTTTCTCACCTCGAAAGGCGCGGACAATGCCGCGACGCTGGCCAATCTGCGTGCCGCGGTGGGCGCCTCAGAGGCCGGAGCCGAGGGCGTCGAGGAACTGGCGCAGATCGCCCGGATGCTGGCCGCGATGGGCGTCCATGAGGATCGCGCGGTGATCGACCCCTCGATCGTGCGGGGCCTGGCCTATTACACCGGCCCGGTGTTCGAGGCCGAGCTGACTTTTGAAATCCTTGACGACAAGGGCCGCAAGCGCCAGTTCGGTTCGGTCGCAGGCGGGGGGCGCTATGACGGGCTGGTGGAACGCTTTACCGGGCAGAAGGTGCCGGCAACCGGCGTCTCTATCGGCGTTGATCGCCTGCTGGCCGCCTTGCGCGCCAAGGGGCTGATGGGCGGCACGGACCCCGGCCCGGTGGTCGTCACCGTCATGGAGCGCGAGCGCATGGCCGAATATCAGGCCATGGCGGCGGAACTGCGCGCGGCCGGCATCCGCGCCGAGGTCTATCTGGGTAATCCGAAAAGCTTTGGCAACCAACTGAAATATGCCGACAAACGCAACGCGCCGGTGGCAATCATCCAGGGCGGGGACGAGGCGGCGCGCGGCGTCGTGCAGGTCAAGGACCTGATCCTCGGCGCGAAACTCGCGCTCGATGCCAGCCATGAGGAATGGAAGGCGCAGCCCGCCCAGACCGAGGTGCCGCGCGAGAACCTCGTGGCGGAAGTGCGGCGCATCCTCGGATGAGCAAGCGCGAAAAACAGGCCATCGGCCAGCGGATCCTTGCCGCCTTTCGCGCCGCCGGGGCGGTCGAGGTCGCCCCCGACATCCTGCTGCCGGCGGAAACCCTGCTGGATCTTTACGGCGAGGACATCCGCGCCCGCGCCTATGTCACCCAGGACCCGATCCGCGGCGAGGTCATGCTGCGCCCGGATTTCACCGTGCCGGTGGTGCAGATGCACATGCAGGGTGGCGCCGAACCCGCGCGCTACTGCTATCTGGGCGAGGTGTTTCGCAAGCAGGACCAGGGCGAGTTCCAGCCCGACCATCCGCGCGACAACGAATATCTGCAGGCGGGGTTCGAGCTGTTCGCCCGCGACCCGGACGCCGATGCCGAGGTGTTTGCGCTGTTTCACGCCATCCTCGCGCCGCTGGGCCTGCGCGCCAGCATGGGCGACATGGACCTCTTGATGGACGCGGTCAGGGCGCTGCCGCTGTCGGGGGCGCGCCGGGCGGCGCTGCTGCACCACATCTGGCGGCCGCAACGCTTTGCCCGGCTGCTGGCGCGCTTTGCCGAGACCGCGCCGGCGCGCGCCTTTCCCGATCCCGGCGCCCCCTGGAGCGGCTTGCGCGCCCCCGAGGAGATGCAGGCGCGCATCGAGCGGCTGACCGCCGATGCCAGCGAGGCGCCCTTGCCCGCGCATTGGGTCGAGCGGCTCGCACGGCTGTTTGGCGTGCGCGGCCCGGCGCCGGCGGCGCTGGCGCAGCTGCGCGCGCTGGCGCTCGAAATTCCCGACATCGGCGCGGCGGTGGACCGGCTGGAGCGCAACCTCGCGCTGCTGGCGGCGCGCGGCATCGACGTGGCCGCCATCCATTTCGACGCCAGTCACGGCCGGCACACGATGGAATATTACGACGGCATGACCTTCAGCTTTGAGGCTGTGGAGCACCCGGACTGGCCGCCGGTGGCCTCGGGCGGGCGCTATGATGCGCTGGCGGCGGTGCTGGGGCAGGCGCAGGGGCGCTCGATCCCGGCCATGGGCGGCATCATTCGCCCCGGGCTGGTGCATGAACTGGGGGGCTTGGCATGATCCGGCTGGGGGTGCCCTCCAAGGGGCGGCTGATGGAGCAATGCTTTGACTGGTTCGCCGCCCGCGGCCTGCGCCTGTCGCGCGCCGGATCGGAGCGCGAATATGCCGGAAGGGTCGAGGGCGCCGAGAATGTCTCGCTGGTGCTGCTTTCGGCCGGCGAGATCCCGCGCGAGTTGCAGGCCGGGCGCATCCATCTGGGCGTCACCGGCACCGACCTGATCCGCGAGAAGCTGCCGGGCTGGCGCAGCCATGTCGAGGAACTGGCGCCGATGGGCTTTGGCCATGCCGACCTGATCCTGGCCGTGCCCGCCTGCTGGCGTGACTGCGAGACGCTGGACGATCTGGCCACCATCGCGCGGGACTTTCGCGCCGCGCACGGCTTTCGCCTGCGCATCGCCACGAAATACCACCGCCTCGTCAGGGCCTGGCTGTCCGGACATGAGGTCGCGGATTACCAGCTTGTCGACAGCCAGGGCGCGACCGAGGGCACGGTGGCCAATCTGACTGCCGAGGCGATCGCCGACATCACCTCCTCGGGCGAGACGCTGCGCGCCAATCACCTGAAGGTGCTGGCCGGCGAGCCGATCCTGCGCAGCCAGGCCATGCTGCTGCGTTCGCTTGCGGCGGGAGACGAGGCCGCGCTGCGCGGCCTTGCCACGCGGCTGGGGCTTTAGCGGGCCCCGAAAGGGCGGGTTGCGATAGTGCCCCGCGGCGTGGTGTAGGATCGCCGACCCTTGGAGAGGTCAGGGCTTGCTCAGGTCGCCACGGCGGGC
>NZ_JBDHSP010000087.1:0-10938 GCF_039808215.1 Paracoccus sp. (in: a-proteobacteria) | reverse complement strand
GAAAACAATGCAGAAATAGCGTTAGCAATGGTCGTAGAGAATTGTTCTTGCTAAGCCAAGTGGCGGAGGGGATGGGCCTGATATCCAACCTTCTCCACCCTAAGTCATTGTTTCCGTTATAGCGATCTTGGGATCGTTACCACACTGCAGCTCGCATCAGTCCGCATCCTCCTTTCCTCCATGTCCATAGAGGCTAGCATTCTGGTGGGCCCGATCTTGTCGCTCGAACTCGAGCGTCGAGTGCGTGATGCCAAATTCGCTCTCAAGCGCCCGCTTTATCGCGTGCTTGATGTCCTCGAGGCGATCCCATGCATTCACCTCGACCACCACATGTGTGTCGAGCGCAGCAGCATGCTCTTCCATCTGCCAGAAATGGGCGTGGTGGATGTCAGCCACCCCGTCGATGCCACGCATCGCGGCGACAACCGCGTCGTTGTCGATGTCCGGCGGGCTGCCGAGCATCAGGGTCCGGATCGGCCCACCGATCTCGGTCAAAGCCAAGTAGAGGATATAGAGCGCGATGCCGATGGTGATCGCCGGATCGACCCACCGCATGTCGTAAAGGATGATCAGCGCGCCACCCACGATCACGGCGACCGATGCCAGGGCGTCCGACAGGTTGTGCAGGAAAAGGGCACGGATGTTCACGCTGCCCTTCTGCATCGAATAGGTGAGCAGCGCCGTCAGCGTGTCCACCACCAGCGCGACACCGCCGAGGATGACCACAGTCCAGCCAGCGACCTGGGGCGGGTCGATCATCCGCATGCCGCCCTCGTAGATGAGATAGAAGCCAACGAGGATCAGCGTGGTGTAGTTGATCAGAGCGGCGACGATTTCGATGCGGCCGTAACCGAAGGTCATCCTCTCGTCAGCGGGCCGCCGCGCGATCTTGCGCGCAGCGAAGGCGATCACGAGGGACGCCATGTCGGAGAAGTTGTGCAGCGCATCGGCGATCAGGGCGAGGCTGCCGGACAGGATGCCACCGACGATCTGGGCGACCGTCAAAAGCGCGTTCGCCCAGATCGCAATGGAAACCCGTCGGTCGCCGGACTTGGGGTCGATATGTGCGTGGCCATGGTCGTGAGACATCGTGTTCTCGCTTAAGTCTTGCCGTCATCTTGATGGACCGCCTTGTGGTGCTCGCCATGCGCGTCGCGCAGGATTTCGATACCGCCCCAGGCGGCGACGCCGGCGACCGCGATACCGACCACCAGATCGGGCCAATTGCTGCCCAGCAACCAGACCAGACCGCCTGCGACGAGAATCCCGCCGTTCGAAATGAAGTCATTGAGACTAAATGTGTTAGCCGCTCGGACGTTCACGTCGGGATCCTCGAGCCGACCAAGGAGCCAGATGCAGATGCCATTAACGACCGCGGCAATGAGCGCCATGGAGATCATGAGCGGGCCGAGTGGTTCGGAACCGGTGTAGAAACGGCGGACGGCATCAATCAGGATACCGGCCGCGAAGATCAGCAGCAGCCCCCCCGACACGTTAGCGGCCGCACGCTTCCATTTGTCCGAACGAGACAGGGCGAAAAGGCTGATGGCGTACACGAAGCTGTCGGAGGTGTTGTCCAGACCGTTGGCGATCAGCGCACTGGAGTCGCCCAATGCACCTGTCGCAAAAAAGCCGATGGCGATGGCCGCATTCAGCAGCAGAACCGTCCAGAGCGTACGGCGCTGACGTTCATCCGGATCCTTTGGCAGTTCTTTGGTCATCAGGTTCGCCTCCGTTCGTGCTGGCCGTCGGATCAAGGCGGCCTCTGTTGATTTCCACCCAGAACTGAGCCGGGTTTTCCATCGAGAAGTGAGCCACCTCTGATTATGGATATATCGTCATAGAGGGGTCAAGGTATGGTTTGTCTCCTTCTTTTTTTTGGCCGCTGCGGCTGAGCTTGCCTTGAACCTGAAGCTGTCGTTTCCAGTCTCCAGGATGTGGCAACGGTGGGTCAGGCGATCGAGCAGTGCGGTGGTCATCTTGGCGTCGCCGAAGACCGTGGCCCATTCGCTGAAGCTGAGATTCGTGGTGATGACCACGCTAGTGCGCTCATAGAGTTTGCTCAGCAGATGGAAGAGCAAAGCGCCGCCTGATGCACTGAAGGGCAGATAGCCCAGCTCGTCCAGGATCACGAGATCGAGGCGGCTGAGACTTTCGGCAATCTGTCCGGCCTTCCCCCTTGTCTTCTCCTGCTCGAGGGCATTGACCAGTTCGATAGTCGAGAAGAAGCGGACCCGCCGGCGGTGCTGTTCGATGGACTGAATGCCCACTGCCGTCGCCACATGGGTCTTTCCGGTCCCTGGGCCACCGATCAGCACAACATTCTGCGCACCCTCCATGAACTCGCCGCAGTGCAGCTGACGCACAGTCGCTTCATTGATCTCGCTGGCGGCGAAGTCGAACCCCGAGAGGTCCTTGTAGGCGGGGAAGCGCGCCGCCTTCATGTGATAGGCAATGGAACGGACCTCGCGCTCGGCCAGCTCCGCTTTCAGCAACTGAGCCAGGATCGGCACAGCAGCGTCAAAAGCAGGCGCCCCCTGTTCGATGAGGTCAGTGACCGACTGCGCCATCCCATGCATTTTCAGACTGCGGAGCATGATGACGATGGCACCGCTGGCGGGATCATGACGCATGACGGCCACCTTCGGTCTGGCTGCGCAGACTGTCGTAGCGCTCGACATTGGCCGATGGCTCGCGCCGCAGGGCCAGCGCCTGCGGGGTATCCAGGGGCGGCCCGCCAACCACCTTCCCATCGATCAAGCGGTGCAGGAGATTCAGTACATGGGTCTTGGTCGCCACGCCCTCGGCCAGGGCCAGCTCCACCGCCGTCAGCACGGCCTGCTCGTCATGCTGCAGAACCAGGGCGAGGATATCGACCATCTCACGATCGCCGCCCGGCTTGCGTATCATTTGGCCCTGTAGTTGCCTGAAGGCAGGCGGCAATTCCAGGAAAGGTGCGCCATTCCGAAGCGCTCCGGGCTTGCGCTGAAGGACAGCCAGGTAGTGCCGCCAATCGTAGATCGTCCGCGGCGGCAGCTGGTGGCTGCGTTGAATCACGCGAGGATGCTCGCACAGGATGTTACCCTCGGCCGCCACGACAAGTCGGTCCGGATAGATCCGCAAGCTGATGGGACGGTTGGCGAATGACGCGGGAACGCTATAGCGATTGCGCTCGAAACTGATCAGGCAGGTGGGCGAGACGCGCTTGCTCAGCTCGATGAAGCCGTCAAAGGCCACCGGCAACGGCATCAAGGCAGCCCGTTCTTCGGCCCAGATATCAGCGATCGTGCCAGGCCGCGTCCCATGCGCCGTGCTTTTCCACAGCTCCAGACAATGCTGTTCCAGCCAGACATTCAACGCGGCGAGGTCTGCGAAGTCAGGCATTCCATGAAGCAACTGGTGACGGGAGTCCCGCACGTTCTTCTCGACCTGCCCTTTCTCCCAACCCGCTGCCGGATTGCAGAACTCGGGCTCGAAGACGTAGTGGTTCGTCATGGCGAGGAAGCGCATGTTGACCTCTCGTTCCTTGCCGCGGCCGACACGATCCACTGCCGTCTTCATGTTGTCGTAGATGCCCCGGGCAGGCACGCCACCAAAAACCCGGAACCCGTGCCAGTGGGCGTCAAACAGCATCTCGTGGGTCTGCAGCAGATAGGCGCGCAGCAAAAAGGCCCGGCTGTGCGACAGCTTGATGTGGGCCATCTGAAGCTTGGTACGCTCTCCACCCAAAATGGCGAAGTCGTCGCTCCAGTCGAACTGGAAGGCCTCGCCCGGACTGAAGGACAAGGGGACAAAGGTCCCCCGTCCTGCCGTCTGCTGCTCACGCTGACGGTCCGCGCGCCAGTCCCGCGAAAAGGCGGCCACGCGGTTGTAGGATCCGGTGAAGCCGAGCTTGACCAGATCGGCGTGCATCTGCTTCAGCGTTCGTCGCTGCTTGCGCGGCTTGCCGATCTCCGTCTTCAGCCAGCCGGCCAGCTTCTCCGAGAAGGGGTCAAGCTTGCTTGGACGTTCCGGCGCCGCAAACTTTGGCTCGATCGTGTTCGCCGCCAGATGCTTTGACACGGTATTGCGCGAAAGACCCGTGCGCCGAGCGATCTCGCGGATCGACAGCTTCTCGCGCAAGTGCATGCGTCGGATGATGTTCAAAAGCCCCATGTGGATCACTCCGTTACCCCCGCCGCTGACCGCTATGGGGGAAGGTTCACATGGCTCACTTCTCAGTGGAAATTATGCGCTTACCCGGCTCAGTTCTGGGTGGAAATCAACAGCGTGCCCTTCCGGCGCAGGAGATCGCGCACGGAAATGCCCATTGCGGCGATCAGGGCCACGAGCCGCTCGCGGCCCGGCGGCGTCTTCAGGTATTCGATGACCTCCGGCTCCTCGCCGGAGTTACGGATCAGCGCCAGCACGTTGCGCGACGTGCCGCAGTTTGGATTGTGATAGATCGTGGTGGTCATGCGGTCTCCTTCCGGGCGGCGGCAGTCGGGGGAGCGATCCCGCAGGCTGCCGGATCGCCAGCGCAGCAGTGACGGGTCAGGTAATCGATCAGGCCTGTCATGGTGTCGAAGCTGGCCGCGTAGATGAGCGAGCGCCCTTCGCGCCGGACGGTCACCAGCCCGGCATGCTTCAGCTCCTTGAGGTGGAACGACAGGGTCGCCGAGGGAAGATCGAGCGCCTCGCCAATCCGGCCCACTGCTCGGCCCTCCGGGCCGGCCTCCACCAGCAGGCGGAAGATGTCGAGACGCGTCTCCTGCGAGAGCGCGGCCAGCGCCGCTAAGGTATTTTTCTTCTCCATATCTCCACAATATTGGAGATGTAAGGGACAATCAATCCCCGGAGTGCGGCAGCTCAGCGTCGATCGTCGCTGGCCCTGCACGCCCATGCCTGCTCGCGCAGTACGACGTAGTCGCTCATCATCTCCGCCAGCACCGAGCGCTCCGGCAGCAGCAAGAGCTCGTCGGCCGCACGCGCCTGGAGACCGCGACTGTACTCCACGACCGGCGGGCATGCAGAGATGCCGCCCGTCTCAGAACCGGCCGTCGCGCAGCCGCTTAGCAAGCTCGTCGCGATCACGAGGGCGGCGCGCCGCCGCTTCCAGCATCTGGCGTTGGACATCATTGGCTTTCTCCGCGGTCGCAAGGCGTTCGGCGAGGCGTCCCGCTCGCTCGCCGGACCGCCGAAGCGCAAGCAGGAACAGGAGCACGGCGAGGACGATGGCGCCGTAGCGCGGCGCTGCCCGCATCCACGGGCCGGCGGCGAACCCGCTCAGGAGCGCGGCGATCACCGCCGCCCCCGCTTCCAGTCGTCGAGCCGGGCGTAGATCGTGACCGCGATCCCGAAAAGCGCCACGGCAATGAACACCCAGCGCAGCGTGTCGAGATACGGGACCAGCGGCAGGATTGCGGATTGGGTCTCGGCCAACACGGTCTTCGCCACCTCGACCCCGGCCGCGCCCAGCGTCGCGACACCAGCAGCGCCGCCACCCTTCATGGTGCGGCTGTCGGCCAGCACTTCGCGGGCGGGCGGCGTCTCGGCGGCGAAGACCGTCTCCCGGACCGGGAACCTCTCACCCCACTGGCGCGCGGGGCCGAGGTCGACATGCATGAACCCCGAGCGGGGGTAGAAGCCGAAGCCGAGGAACCCGACCTCTCGCGCCGCCGCCTCGAAGGCCACGGGATCGTGGTTCGCCATGGCGATGTCGAAGGCGGCGCCGTCCAGATGCTTCGACCGGGTCGCGCCGCCGACGGCACGGTTGTGCTCGGGGCTGCGATAGGCCGAGCGGACGATCAGCGGCTTGCCCAGCCGGTCACGCAGCGCCTGCAGCTTGTCGAGCGCAGCTTCGTTGACCAGCAGCTTGCCCGTCCCTCGGCAGGCGATCTCGGCGGGTGAGAAATTCGGCCAGCGCCAGGCGCTCTCCGGCACGTCGCGCCAATGATTGTGGAATGTCGTCGTCATGGGGTCCTCCGAAAACGAGTTTCCGGCCCCTCGCAGGGCTCGGTGCGTTCGCCGCTCGGGAAGGTCCACTGGACCTTCCCGTCTGCCTGTCAGGCAGACCACGGCTCACCCCGCCACGAGGGCGGGTCATTGCGGGCCGATGAATGGGGATGGTGCGCGGCTACGGGCTGCCGCCGAAGATCTTCAGCTTGATGGCGATGCCGGCGAGCAGCGCCAGCATGACGCCAGTGGTGATCATGCGAACGGCGGTCTGCATGGCGGTGCGGCGCACCAGCCGGATGCAGTCGACCAGCGAGCGCAGATCGCGGATGTCGAGGGCCGCCTCGTCGCCGTCGAGGCCGACATCGGCCAGCGCGCGCTTCGCGCCTTCCTCGGCCGCCCGGGTCAGGATCGCCTCGAACTCGGCGTCAGGCATACGCACGAAGCCCTCGGATCGGGGTGGTGTCATCGGATCCTCCTTCCGCCGCTCAGCCGATCTTGCAGCCCCAGAAGGACGTGTGGTCGGCGGCGAAGTAGCCGTCCGCGACCCGGAAATACCCCTGCAACTCGACGGTATCGCCCGCGATGAGCGGCACCATGGTCTGCAGCCAGATCGCGGTGGCGAGCGAGACATGGGTGGCGGAGATTTCGCCGAGGGAGCCGCGGATTTCCGTCGTGCCGTTCAGCACGAGCCGCCCGCGCATGCGCGCCGTGGCACTGGCGTTGATCTTGTAGAGGAGCGTCGCGCCGAAGAGGTAGGTGCCGTCCACCGGCGCCACGAAGTGGTTGTTCGCGGCGTCAAAGGCGCCCTGGTCGTTGTAGTCGGTGTTGTTCAGGCCGATCTTCGTCCAGGTCCCGACGCCGACATAGTTGTCGTAGTTGGTGTACGCCTTGAACCGCGGCAGGCGCGGCTGGTCGACGATGCCGGTCGCGTTGTCGACGCTCAGCCCATCGAAAAATGTGCTGCCGTCTGCCGAGACCGCGAGGCGGAAGCGGTCGGAGCCGAACAGCCCCACCAGCGCCTTGGTCACGAAGCCGGTCTGCAGCGTCAGGCCGAGATCGTCGCCCGCAGCCTCCTTGTTCATGGTGTAGAACAGATCGCCGGTGCCGCCCTCGGCCACGGTCTTCGCGGTCCAGAGCGCCGCGTTGAGCTTGGCCGAGAACGGGTTTGATGCATCGGCAGTGGTGCCGAGCCCGAGCAGCGCGAGGTTCTGCAGCGTTGCAGGCGTGGTGCCGATCCAACCCGCGCCGCCGTAGACCAGCAGAACGGCTTCGTCCTCCACCCACGCCCGCCAGCCGGTCCGTGGCGGCAGGCGCAGCCAAGCCCCGTCGGTCCAGAGCGCGACATTCAGGTCCCAGCCTGACCACGCCCCGGTGGCGCCGGAGCCGACGATGTAGCGGTCGCCGTCGGCGGGGCTGCCGGGCGGTGTCGTGCGAATGCGGTCGAGGACGGAGAGCTGCACCATCCCGTCGAGGAGCCGCAGCGCCTCGTTGTGGGTGACATGCTTCTGGGCCTGCGCCGCGAGGATGTAGGGCAGCAGGAGATGGGTCGTGGCGTCGGACATGGGATGGCTTTCAGAAGCTGAGGGTGACGGTCTTGGGCGCGCCCCGCCCGATCAGGGCGGAGAGCTGGAAGATGCGGACGGTGAGCGTGTCACCGGGGCCGAGCGGCGCGCCCCAGTCGGCGGTCTGCTGGGCGGCGGTGTAGACCGCGATGGTGATGGTCGCGCTCAGCACCCGCTTCACGCTGGCGCCGTCGAGGATCTCGACCTCGTAGGCTTCCAGTTCCTCGGCGAGCGGCGCCTCGACCGCGCTCCAGTTGTCGGCGGAGAGCGCGCGGGACCGGCGCGTCCAGCGGATGGTCAGATCGCCGGGGCTGCGCGCCCGTCGCCACGGCTGCTCGACATGGGCGACCGAGAACGGCCGCAACCCCACGCCGACCGGCGTGAAACTCGTGGCGACATATGTCTCGTCGCTGACCGGACGGCTTGCCGGGCCGATGCGCCAGTTCCATGGGATGCCGAGATCGGCTTCTGCGATCGGCAGGGACGCGAGGCTGTCATCGAGCACTACCACGCGCGCGCCTGCGGGAGCCGGGTTGCCCATCGCGGCCTCGGTGCCGCGCTGACCGCGTAGCAGGCGGGTCAGGCGATAGCGACCGGGGGCCAGCAGTTCGGCCGATCCCGCCTGCACGATCTCCCATATGCCTGGCGCGGTTTCCACCGCGATGGCATTTGCGCCGCCGAACAGCGTCAGGTCGGTGACGCTCTCCAGCGTGCCGGTCAGCAGATCGACCACCAGCGTATTGCCGAGATCGAAGCGCGAGGTGGGGCCGGACCAGAAATCCGAGACCAGCGCCCCGATCCGGGCGCGGCTGCCGAACATGGTCAGCAGCTCGAAGCCATCGGTCGAAGGGCTGCGGAACACCGCCATCTCGCCCGGCCAGGGAACCGCATGGGCTGCGATGAGCGGCCGATGCGCGGGCTGATCCTCGGTCAACTGCGGCAGGTCCATCAGCACCGCCTCCGGCGCGCCGAACACCACGGCACGCGTCAGCGAGGCCGCGCGGGGATCGCCCGGCGGCAGATCGAAACTCGCCCGGTCCTGGCGAACCGCCTCGATGCCGCGGGCATCAGAATCGGCGATGGAGACCAGCCGTAGGTCGACCAGCCGCCCGTCATGGGCAAGCCGGACCACGTCGGCCGGATCGAGCGCGAGCAGCGAGGGCGGCAGACGGAACGCCGCCGTCTCGCGCCCCACCCATGCTTCCATCAGCGCGCGGCGGCAGCGCCGTTCGGCTTCTTCGGGCGGCAACGCCATCGGGAAACTTTCCGAGGCGATCCGCGTCGTGTCGACGGTGATGCGCCGTGCCTCGACGAGGGCAGCGTCGTAATCCTCGTCGGCGCGGGCCAGCTGCCACTTCAGCGCCTGCGGCAGCTCGGTCTCCTGGCCGCGGGTCAGTTCCAGCACGTCGCCCTCACGAGTGGCCACCAGATCGTCGGGCGCAATGGTGGCGACGGAGGCCCGGCCGCGCATGACGAAACGAATGACGCCCTCGGTCTCGACCGCGTCGAAGCCGAAATGCCGCGACAGGGTGGTGATCGAGGCGCGCGGGCTTTCCAGCGCGGTGATGGCGTAGCCCTCGACCGCGCCCCAGAGCCCGGTGACGTCGATAAGGGATTCCGGCATGCCGGCGCGCAGACAGAGGTGTCGCACCAGCGCCGCCAGCGACACCGCGCCGAGCCGCCCGGTCAGCCAGTGCCCGAGCCGCCAGTTCGCGCCGTCGGTCCAGAAATCGGTCAACGCCGGGAAGAACGGATAGGGTCGCGCATCCCAGGTCCAGGCGGCGGATTCGGGGACGCGGACCATCCGGCCGCCGTAGACCGATGAGGTCGGGTTGTTCGCGGGTTTGCCCCACCAGAGATATGTCGCCTCGAGATAGGCGCGCTGGATGGCGTCGTCGCGCCAGCCGCGCGAGAAATGCGGCGTGAAGCTCTCGGACGACTTCGGGTCGAAGAACACGTTCGGCTGGTTGGTTCCCCGGTCGATGGCCGGGCAACCAAGCTCGGTGAACCAGATCGGCTTCGACTGCGGCACCCATGCCGTCGGCGTCGCGCTCTCCACCCCACCCGGGCGGTTGTAATGCGGGTTCGACCACCAGGCGCGCAGGTCCTTAGTGCGGAACACCCACGGCTTGGCATAAGCACCATCCGTGATCGGGGTGCGGACCTGCGCGGTGCGATCAGCGGCGCTGGCGTAGAACCACTCAAACCCTTCGCCGCCTGCGATGTTCGCCTGCAGATAGGAGCGGTCATGGATCGCGGGCCAGCCGTCGGCCGCATCGGCGTGGTCGAAGCCGTCGCGCCAGTCCGACAGCGGCATGTAGTTGTCGATGCCGATGAAATCGATCTCCTGGTCGGCCCAGAGCGGATCGAGGTGAAAGAACACGTCGCCGCTGCCGTCGCCCGGCTGGTGCCCGAAATATTCCGACCAGTCGGCGGCGTAGCCGAGCTTGGTCCCGGACCCGAGGATCGCGCGCACATCGCCGAGCAGATCCCGATATTCCTGCACCGCCGGATAGCTGGACGCGCCCGAGCGGATCGTCGTCAGCCCCGGCATCTCGGTGCCGATCAGGAAGGCGTCGACCCCGCCCGCCGCCGCGCAGAGATGGGCATAGTGCAGCACCATGCGTCGCAGGCCCCAGTCGCCCGATGACCCGGTCCAGCCGACGCTCTCGCCCGACACGTTGAAGCTGGCGGGCGTCGCCGCGCCGAACAGCGCCGCGACTTGGCTTGCGGCGGCGGCCGTCTTGTCGACCGATCCCGCATGGCCCGCCGCCGGCGAACAGGTGATCCGGCCGCGCCACGGGAATGCGGGCTGACCCGTCTCAGCGGCCATGTCGCTATAGGGGTTCGGCAGGCTGTTGCCGGGCGGAACATCCATCAGGATGAACGGATAGAAGGTGACGCGCAGCCCGCGCGCTTTCATCTCCTGGATCGCCTGCACCACGGCGAAATCGGACGGCGTGCCGCCATAGACCGGGCGATCCTGATCGTCGCGGCTGACGAGGAAGGCATTGGCGCGACCGACGCCGTTGACCGACCAGCTGCGCGGCGTGGTCGATTTGGCGGCGACCTCGACGCCGGGCCGCACCTTGCAGGCGCCCGCGCGCAGGTCGTCGCCGAACCAGGCGACGACGAGGCTGACGCTCTCGACTGCCGGCGCCATGGCCTGCAGCCGGTCCAGCGCCACCATCATGTCGGTGGCGTCCGGCAACGCGTTCAGGTTCTCGGCCTGTGTCGCGCCGCCATCGGTCTTGCGGATCGCCTGCGTCGCGTAGGTGAACTCGCCCGAGGCCGGGATCATCGTGACGGCGCGGGTCAGCCCCTCGGCGGTGTCGGGATCGGCAAGCGGGCGGAACACCTCGAAGGAGAGCTGAGGCAGCCGGTTGCCATAGCTGGAGAGCGGCAGGTCCTCGAACACGACATAGGCGGTGCCGCGATA
>NZ_JBDHSP010000086.1:0-11240 GCF_039808215.1 Paracoccus sp. (in: a-proteobacteria) | reverse complement strand
CGACCATACACCTCGATGGCCACCTCGGATTACACCGGCAGTGCCGGTGAAATTACACCACGACCTCGGACGCTACCCTGGAGCGAAGAGCGCGTTGTCCTGGGCGGTGTCGAGCAGAAGGTGAAGGTTGCCCATTTCCGCCTGTGTCACAGCCGCAGATCCTTTGTCGTCGCCTATCCCGGCGAAGCTCAGGAGATGGTGCTGGATGCCTTTGTGCGGGCGCTGTCCTTCTACGGCGGGGTTCCGCGACGGGTGATTATCGACAATCCCAAAACGATGGTGACCTATGTCTCCCGCTCGAAGGACCGGGTGTTCCATCCGCGGTTCCTGGCATTGATGAACCACTATGTCATGGAACCGGTTGCCTGCACCCCCGCGTCGGGTTGGGAGAAGGGTCAGGTTGAGAACCAGGTCCAGTTTTTACGAGGCCGCTTGTTTGTTCCCATGCCAGCCTTCGATGATCTGGATGGACTGAACGACTGGTTGCGCCTGCGCTGCGAGGAGTTGGCAAATCGCGCCCATCCTGAATACTCGGCCCGCACGATTGCAGAGGTTTTTGAAGATGAGCGCGCCGAGCTGCGCCCCCTGGGGCGGGCTTTTGACGGCTACGTGGAGAAGACGGTGCGTGTCCGCTCCACCTGCCTGGTTCAATACGCCAGCAATCGCTACAGCGTGCCTTCCCGGTTTGCAGGCCAGCATGTCTCCCTGCGCGCCTATGCGGGCCGGATCGTGCTGGTGTCGGGCCAGGATGTCATTGCCGAGCACAAGCGCCGCTTCACCCGCAACGTCAGCTACTTTGAACCCTGGCATTACGTGCCGCTACTGGATCGCAAGCCCGGCGCCCTGCGCGACGGTGCCCCTTTTGTGGACTGGCAGTTGCCTGAGGCCATGCATCGGATCAGGGAGCATTACATGGCCGGCAAAGGCGGGGACCGGGAGTTCGTCGATCTGCTTCTGCTGGCCCAGGACCACGGGATCGAGGTCGTCGAGATTGCGTGTGATCTGGCGGTGGAGCAAAACACCCTGCGCCTGCCGGCCATCGTCAATCTGATCAACCAGCTGGTCGAGCCGGTCATCACCCCCTTGGGCGAACCCTACACCTATCCGCAGCTGACCCTGCGCCCGGAAGCCGATTGCAAGCGCTATGAGGCACTGTGCTCCGCCGAGGAGGCCGCCGCATGAACGCCCTCATCGACCAACTGACCGCCCTGAGGCTGCATGGAATGGCAGCTTGCGCACATGATTTGCTGTCCGCGCGCAAGCCGCCAAGTCTGACCACTGCGATAAAACAACTGATCGACGCGGAGACTGTAGAGCGCCGGGTGCGCTCCATCCAGTATCAAATGCGCATCGCGAAGTTCCCGCATCACAAAGACTTCGCCACCTTCGATTACGGCGCAGCAGCCGTCACCAAAACCCAGATCGAGCCCTTCTGCTCGGGCCAGTTCACCGAAGAGGCACATAACCTCATCCTGGTGGGCGGAACCGGAACAGGCAAAACCCACATCGCCATCGCGCTTGGAACCACATTGATCAACAACGGCAAGAAGGCCCGCTTCTTCAACGCGGTCGATCTGATCAATGCCCTGATCAAGGAACAGGCCGACGGCAACGCCGGGAAGATCATCCGGCAACTGTCGGCTCTGGATTGCGTCATCATCGACGAGTTGGGCTACATCCCCTTCCCGAAATCCGGTGGCGCACTGCTGTTCCACCTGATCAGCAAGCTCTACGAGAAAACCAGCGTCATCATCACCACCAACCTGGAGTTCGGGGAATGGGTCGCTGTCTTCGGCGATGCCAAGATGACAACCGCGCTTTTGGATCGCGTCACGCACCACTGCGCCATAATCGAGACCGGCAACAGGTCATACCGCTTCGCGCAGAGCAAACGCCGCACAGAAAAATAACCGCGACGCAGACAAAGCCCCCAGACGGACTCGCTATATGAGGGCGGCCCGCCTGGGGGCTTTGCTGTCTGAACGGTGGGTCAAAATCAAACGCTGAAACCGGGTCAGTTTTGAACGCTCATTGACAAATCGGCTGCACTGTATGCGACGGCTAGGCCCCATTGATTTGGCGCTTGTGCGGTGCCGCGAGGGTGCGGAGCGTAGTGTGGGCGGTAGCTCGTCAGGGACTACGAGACGAGGTCCCTATGTATCCCGACCCTGCTGAGCGTAGGCCCACGGCATCAGGGCCTCGATGTCTTGGGCGAGATGGCCATTGGCGAGCTTCGTGAACAGATCGCGCAAAAACGCATAGGGTTCGACACCGTTCATTTTGCAGGTGCCAATCAGGCTGGCGAAGCGAGCCCAGTTACGACCACCTTCGTCATGGCCAGCGAAGAGCGCATTGCGGCGGTTCATGGCAGGGCTGCGGATGGCGTTTTCGACGAGGTTGGAGTCGATGTCGACGCGACCATCCTCGAGGAACAGCCGGAAGCCGTCCTGACGTTTCAGCATGTAGGCCATGGCCTCACCGAGGTCAGATTTGCGCGACACACGCGCGGCCTGGGCCGCCAGCCAGGTGAAGAACGCATCGACCAGCGGGCGCGACAGCTCTTGCCGGACAGCCCGGCGACTATCCGGGTCCGAGCCACGGATGGCGTCCTCGACCTTGTAGAGCGCCGCGATGCGCAGCAGCGCCGCTTCGACGATGGGCGATCCCTTCTTGGGCGCGGCCTTGATCAGCTTCCTGCGGCCATGGGCCCAGCAGAAGGCAAGCCGCAGCGGATCGCCACCCGGGCGTTCCGGCGTCGCCAGATGGGAGTAGCCGCCATAGGCATCGACCTGGATCGTGCCGTTGAAGCCGGTGAGGATTTCAGCGGCGTATTCGCCCTTTCGCCCGGGCCGGTAGTGGAACACCACGCCGGGTGGCGCAGGACCGTTCCAGCCGCGATCATCGCGCAGCACTGCCCAGAGATATCCGGTTTTCGTCTTGCCACGCCCCGGGTCTAGCACCGGGGCAGTGGTTTCATCGACATAGAGCCGGGTGCTTCCAGTTAGCAGCTGCTTTGCCATGTGATCGACGACCGGGGCGATCAGCGCGCCCGTGCGGCCCATCCAGTCGGCCAGCACCGAGCGGTCGATCGGCACCCCATGCCGCGCCATCACCACGGCCTGCCGGTTCAGCGGCATGTGCTCGGAATGCTTGGACACGGCAATCTGGGCCAGCAGCGCCTCGGTGGGCTAACTGCCCTCAAGAAGGTGCGCGGGCGCCTTGGCCTGCACCACGCCGGTGCGCCCCTTGGGGCAGGCGTATCGGGGGCGCACGGTGACTATGACCTGATAGCGCGCGGGGATGTAATCCAGCCGTTCCGTACGGTCTTCACCGATCCGGACCATGTCGCCGCAGCCGCAGGGGCAAACGATGCTCTCCGGCTCGACCACCCGCTCGACGCGCGGCAGGCTTTCGGGCAGCGCCCGGGCCTTGCGGGGTGGGCGCGGTTTGCGCTTCCCGGGGTCCGGTTCGCTGGCCTCGATCCTGTCCTCGACGGCGGCGATCTGTGCCTGCGTCTCGGCGATGGCGGTTTCCATATCCTCGAGCGCCAGTTCCAGTTGCGCCGGGTCCAGCTTCTCGGATTTCGGCCCGAACTTTGTGCGCCGGTAATCCTGAACCTGACCTTCCAGCTTCTCGATCAGTGCCTTCAACTCGGTGATGAAGGCCTCCTTCTCGGCCACCACCGCCTGTTCGTGCTGGCGTGCCGCACGCTCGACCCTCGCCTCGAACTGCGCAGCTTCCAGCGCCGCCTTCTGGGCGGCAAAGGCCTTCACCACCTCGGGCGGCAGGTCAGGAAACTGGCTGAGATCGAGGGCGTGCGACATGCGCCTTCCTACCCGATCCGGGACAGAAAGCCCAATAAAACAAAGGCAAAACAGACCCGCCGAGTCATCCTGCCGCAGCGGGCCGCACCATCCGCTGCGCCACCACCCGCCGCCAATCGAGCCCTTCGAACAGGGCTTCCGCCTGCGCCCGGGACAGACGCATCACCCCGTCCTGCACCTTCGGCCAGGCAAAGCTGCCCTGTTCCAGGACTTTGTAGATCAGCACCATCCCGGTCCCATCCCAGACCAGGATCTTCAATCTGTCCCCGCGCTTCGAGCGGAACACCACTGTCACCCCGGAATGCGGATCGAGCTTCAGTTCCGTCTGCACGATCAGCGCCAGCGCCTGATGCCCACAGCGAAAGTCTACCGGCTTCGTCGCGATCAGGATCGGAAGCCGTTGGCCGGCGACAATCACGATGCCCCTCGCAGCGCCCGCACCAGCGCCGCCGCGCGGTCCACCGCGACATCGCCGGGAATGCGCAGCAGCAGATCGGACCCGACCTCGATCGTCATCACCCCGGGGCCACCCTGCGCGGCAACGGCGCTCGAAGAAAGCACGGGCTGATCCACAGGATCGGGCAAAATGGACAGCGGCACAAAGGCAGGTTCCGCCACCGCCGGGCTTGGGGATGTGGTCAGCGCGTCCATCAGGTCACCGGGCAGAGCCAGTCGGCCCTGCCGGGCATGGCGACGCCAATCCGACAGATGATGGGGCAGGATGTCATGGCGTGCCGCCACATCGACAACCCGCACGCCCGGCTGAAGGCTTTCAGCGACGATCCGCGCCTTGACCTCATCAGGCCAATGCCGCTTGCCACGCCGCCGCGGCTCGACAACCTCGCACCGCCCCATAAACCCTTCACCACCAGCCGCCATACAAGACCTCCATCCGCTCGCGCAGACCTTCTCGCAGGCGCGTCACGCGTCAGGAACAAGCATAATCAATGGGCCCGAACCGCCGCATACGCTGCACTGCAGCAAGCTCGACCAGCAGGGGCGAAAAGGCGGGCTTTCGCTGCTTCTGCGCCGGAGGCGTGGTGCAATGACGGGAGCGGACATTCGTGGGTTCGTCATCAGTGTCCAGCAGGCCAACCACTTGGTGCTGGACTGATCAGAGCTTCATTGCGCTGGTTGATCGGGCAACACGAAACCCATCTCGCGTAGAAAACGTGACGGTTGCTTGTTCCATCCCCGATAGTTGTCTGCATAGGAGAGGCAGAGCCACTCTCGCGCACGCGTGATAGCCACGAAGCAGTTGCGCCGCTCCTCTTCCATTTCAGCGCTGTTCTCGCCCGCCTTCAGGCTTTGAAAGCTCGGCAAGATGTCCTCCGCCAGTCCGACCACATAAACATGATCGAACTCCTTCCCCTTGGCGCCGTGGATCGTCATAAGGGTCACGGTATTGCTGCCGACTGGGGCTTCCTTTGAGCGGATGGCCAGTTCCTGGAGAAACTGTTCAAGTGGCGCATCGCGGCCGATGGTTTTGCCGATACTTCTCACAAGATCGGACCAAGCCGCCCGGTCTTCTGCAATGTCACTGGCTTCATCGTCCTGCGCCGGGATCATGGCGAGGACTGCGTCAACAAACTGCCTGAACCGCGCGGGCTCCTTTGCGAAGGTTGCAGCTACATCGACGAGAGCGTTGCCATTGACATCATCACCCAGTCCGGCTTTGACCGCTACCGCCCATTCATCGAGCAGGGAGCGTTCCGTCAATTCGGTGGCGGTGATGATGAGATCGACACGGGCGTCAGTGCCAAACCAACGATTGAAAGCGCCGGTCAGGGTTTCCAGCGCACGCCGATCAAGCGGGCGCAGCGCTTGGCGAAGTACGGCAGTGAGCCACAGGAACTGAGGTGATCGGAAATCATCGCGGCGCTGAGAAATGACCGCACTGACCTGCTTCTGCGTCAGCGCGGATTGAAGCTTTTCTAGCATGTAGCGCGTACGGGCCAGTACCGCGACTTCACCCCATCGAGCGCGGTCGATTTTGGCGATGCCTTCCGCAATCGACGCGGCTTCCACCTCATCGGTGGAATAGCGTAGGACGCGGATGTGCTGTTCATCGGGATATTTCAGCGAGGTCTTGCCCGCCTCCAGCGGCTGCTTGGCGGCCGTGCGTTGCAGATTATGGACCACAAGATGGTTCGCGGCGGCAACAATTGCGGGCGGACAACGGTAGTTTGTGGGAAGCTGCAGTTCCTGCGGGGAAAAGTCGGCTCGGAACCGCTGGATCTGTTGATAGCTCGCGCCGTTCCACTGGTAAATGATCTGGTCATCGTCGGCGACGGCGAAGACATTCCTGAAATCCTTGCCGGCGAGCGCGCGGATTAGTCGGTACTGCCCATCGGTAGTGTCCTGAAACTCGTCGAACATCCAGTAGGCATAGGTCTTGCGATAGCGTCCGGCGATGCCGGGGAAGTCTGTGACAAGGCGATAGGCCTGGGCGATGAGCGAACCAAAATCTAGGGCATTGGCTTGGGTGAGCGCCGCCTCGTATGCGGTGTATACCTGCTCCACCCGTGCGCCATCGGACGGATCACGAAAGTATCGGGCCGAGCCTGTCGGTTGAATAAGCTGCGACTTAAGCTTGTCAATGGTAGACAGAAGCCGAACGTCGTTTTGGCTCAGGCCCGCCTGTTTGATCGCGTCGCGCAAAATTTCCTGGCGATCGACGTCGAGCGAGTAGATTGCAAAATCAGGGTTGATGCCAATGTGGGAGCCGTGCTGCTGCAGCATCTGCATGCAGAAGGAGTGAAAGGTCCCGATCAGAGCGCGCCGTTCCTGTTCAGGTACCAATGCAGTGACGCGCGCGGACATTTCGTCAGCCGCCTTGTTGGTGAAGGTCAGAGCCAGCACGCGGAACGAACGATCGGGCGTATCGGCAAGCAGCTTGGCCACCCGCGTCGTCAGGACGCGGGTCTTGCCGGAGCCGGGGCCGGCGAGAACGAACATCGGGCCATCGCGCCAAGCGACAGCGATACTTTGTGCTTCGGTCAGTTCTGACAATGCCACGTTGAGGGCGGTATCGGTCATGTTAGGCCTCTCAATGCCAAGATTGCATTGCGGAATGATGCAGGCATGCGCTGCGCCAGCGCCGGGTTCTCGGCGCACTGTTTTGCGAGGACGGCTGCGTAGCCGCTCTTGTCGTTCTCGAGTGCCGCAATCAATGTCGCATCGTCAAAATCCGCTGCTCCTACGTTTCCAAAAGAGACAAGAATTGCTTTCAGTTCGTTTTGCAGTCCATCTGCTATGAGCTGCTGTTCGAGATAACCGGCCGGCAACGAGAAGGTGCGGCGAGCCATTTCCTCGGCGGAAAACTTTCGTGCGGTGATCCTGGCGATGTAGCCGAGCCCGGCGGCATCTCCATCGACGACGGCAAGCCAAGGATAACCGAGCGCTCTTGCAAGTACCGCAAATATCTCGGGGCTGCCATTGTTCTGGAAATCGATGACGGCGACGCCGTGTTCATCAAGGTCGTAGCCAAGGCCCTTGGCGATGCCATGAACCAGATGGTAATCGGACGGGCCCTCCACGAGAAGCCAGCGGCGTGCGAAGAATATTTCGCCACGGATCCGCCGAGCAAATGTCTCCAGTTGCTCCAGTTCCGCGTCCGAGACGAACTCCTGCGATGCATCGGATGCCTTACGCAGCGCGGCGTGGATGGTCTGTGTGTCAGGGCGTCCGCCGTAGGCGATGAGGAGATCGCGATACTGGTTTTGGGGCAGAGCGCCGGACAGCACGAGTTCGTTGAGACCGCGGTCATAAGTGATGAGGCCGGCGGAGGCTGCGATGATGGCGTCAATCTGGGGAACATGCGGGACGGGCGCGCGGAATTGACGGGGGAGAGAGCTTACAGTTGTGCCGTTGGCCTCGACACGGACGACGCGGATATCGCGGAACGGAACGTGCTGTAGGAAGTACGGCGAATGTGTCGTTACGATCTTCTGGCCTGGGAGCTCAGTGATATGACGCCAAAGGCTGCGGGCCGCCTGAGGATGGAGATGTGTCTCCGGCTCCTCAAGAGCCAGGACAGCTGTGCTTTCGGGCCGGTACAGATCGCTCAGGATCAGCTCAACGAAGGCTTTGAAGAGGAACATGACGGAAAGGCTCTGCACGCCTTGACCGTGCCGCGCCAACGGTAGCCACGGTTTGCCGCCCTCCGTCTGATAGATGACCTCCGCCTTCGAGAGGATATCCCATGTATTGAGGGGCAGCAGCCGCAAGTCCGCCTGGCCTGGGACGTCGGTGGCGGCGACGCGGCTGATATGGGAAAGACCGTTGGCAAGATTGGCCAGAAGCGGATCAGCGTCGAGCAAGCGTCGATTCAGAAGGTCGAAGATCCGCTTTGATTTCTGCTCGAGAGGTTCAGGGATTTGCACCGTCCGGAGCAACTTGCCCCAGAACTGGCTCCTTGAGGAAAACTCGTCCGTGACGTCGCGGAGCGCCTCAAGGTAGAAGACGGGCAGAAACTGGAAGAACTCCTGGAGATTGACGGCGCGAGCGCCGCGCCCGGCGAGTGGGTTCCTTTCGACGTTCAGGAATTCCCATCGTGGCACGAAACTCTCTTCGGCCGCTTCCCATGAGCAGCTGACGCGCATGATTATTGACGCGCGGCCGGTCACTGGATCGAGTTGGATGATGTCTTCGAGTTCGCCGTGGAGGTCCTCGGGCCACTCGTTGGTGACAGCCTCCTGGAACTCGACCTCGATAACGACGGGATCGCCGACTTTTGGATCTGGCCTACCGTCGCACAGATGCACATCATATTCAGTGAATCCGGTTCCGCGCTGTCCCCACCGTCTGGTAAGCGCGATGCGGATCGCTTCCAGTATCGCCGACTTTCCGGCGTTGTTGGTTCCTATAAGGACTGTAACCGCGCCAAACTGAATGTCTGCCTCTTTGATAGAGCGAAAGTTTGATATCTTAAGTCTACTTATTTCCACTGCTGAACATCCCTCCCGCCCTTGGCCAACGATACCGAGCGAACAGCGTTTTGCACAGCTTGAACCGCAAGTATCCGCCGAAGGCCGCCGCCGTGTCTTACTGATTGGGTGGATTTCCGTTCGGCAAGAGTGCGGTGTCCGCTTTCGGACATGTCGCCAGGCAGGATCGACAGCGCTCGAATGTCTACTTTGGGCCGGGTCTTCTTCCGCATCCGTGAGGGGCTGCGCCATACCGCAGTCTGCCTGAATGTCGCTGATGGGCTCGAAATGGTATACCAATCAGTGTGTCCCCGCACCCTGTTCTGATCCGGCCACATCCTCCGAGATTTCCTGCCGGAGCTTCGGCCCCTGCGCAAGACGACGACCAAGGGCCGTGATGAACGCCTCGTATCGCTCCGCCGACTTGGCCTTGGCCGCCTTCGCTGCTGGCTCGGGCAAGGCCGGCGTTGTCGTGACCCAGAACCGAATGAACACCGCCAGGCTCTCGACGGCGATGCCGACATCACGCTCCAGCCGCGTCATGCGGCGGTCGAGCTGGTCGAGGCGCTTGGCGACAACCGCTTCCCGTCGCTCGGCATCGTCCGGCGACAGGAACGACGCGATGGCGGCTTCGGCGATCATGGATTGCGAGCGATCCCGGCGCGCGGCGAAGTCCGCCAGCGCCGCCTCAATGTCGGGGTCCAGATAGATCGTGGTCTTTTTCTTCTTTCGGCGATTGGTCATGGCGCTACAGCTCCATGCCGTCGTTCGGGTCCATGGCGACCTGCCGGGCAATCCCCTGAACCTGGCGGATCATGCGTCGGTTCCGGGCAATATCTTCGTCCACGTCATCGGACAGATCGGGCTCGAACTCGTTCTCGATGGGCTTTTTCTTCTCCACCGGCTTCACGCGGCTGAGTTCGGGCTGCAACCGGCGCTCCGACTCGGTCGGATCTTCATCATCTGCCATGTGGTCCTCGTCATCCTCGGCAGGCCCGGGTCGCGCGGGGATCGGTAGCGTGGTCCAGTCGTCGGGGCGCGTTCCCTCGGGGCGCTTCAATTCGGGCGGGGAAAGAACCCGCTCCCGGAATCGAGCATCCTCAAAGTAGCGCGCCTTTGTCGCCCGGATCGGCGGGATGCCCGCCACCATGACGATCTCTTCATCGGGTGGAAGCTGCATGATCTCGCCTGGCGTCAGCAATTGCCGCGCGGTTTCCGAGCGTGAGACCATGAGATGCCCCAGCCAGGGCGACAGCCGGTGCCCGGCGTAGTTCTTCATCGCCTTCATCTCGGTGGCGGTCCCCAGCGCGTCGGAAACACGCTTGGCGGTGCGCTCGTCGTTCGTGGCGAAACTCACGCGGACATGGCAGTTGTCGAGGATCGAGTTGTTCGGCCCATAGGCTTTCTCGATCTGGTTCAGCGACTGCGCGATCAGGAAGCTCTTGAGGCCATAGCCGGCCATGAAGGCCAGCGCCGTCTCGAAAAAGTCCAGTCGCCCGAGCGCCGGAAACTCGTCGAGCATCAAGAGCAGCCGATGCCGCCCGGCATTCGCCTGCAGATCCTCGGTCAGGCGACGGCCGACCTGGTTCAGCAGCAAACGCATCAGGGGCTTGGTTCGGTTGATGTCGGATGGCGGCACCACGAGATAGAGCGTGGTTGGCTGATCACCGGCCACAATATCGCTGATCCGCCAGTCGGAGCGGCGCGTAACCTCGGCCACGACAGGATCGCGATAGAGGCCTAGAAACGACATCGCCGTCGACAACACGCCCGACCGCTCGTTCTCGGACTTGTTGCGCAGCTCGCGCGCCGCACTGGCCACGACCGGATGCGGCCCCGCCTCACCCAGATGCGCGGTTGTCATCATGGCGCGCAGGGTGGAGTCCACCGGACGCTTGGGATCGGACAGGAATCTGGCCACGCCAGCCAGCGTCTTGTCGGGTTCGGCATAGAGAACATGCAGGATCGCGCCGACAAGGAGTGAATGGGAGGTCTTTTCCCAGTGGTTTCGCTTGTCCAGCGAACCCTCCGGGTCAACGAGGATGTCGGCGATGTTCTGCACGTCCCTCACCTCCCACTCGCCGCGACGCACTTCGAGCAGCGGATTGTAGGCGGATGATTTCGGGTTCGTCGGATCGAACAGCAGCACGCGGCCATGACGTGCCCGGAAACCGGAGGTGAGCTGCCAGTTCTCGCCCTTGATGTCGTGGACGATGGCCGAGCCCGGCCAGGTCAGCAGCGTCGGCACCACCAGGCCGACGCCCTTGCCCGAACGGGTCGGCGCGAAACACAGCACATGCTCGGGGCCATCATGCCGCAGATACTCGTGGTCATATCGGCCGAGGACCACGCCATCGGGGTCGAGCAGGCCCGCGGCCTTGACCTCTGGCTTTTCCGCCCATCGTGCCGAGCCATAGGTGGCGACGCCCTTCGCCTCGCGCGCCCGCCAGACCGACATGCCGATGGCGACCGCAATGGCGATGAAGCC
>NZ_JBDHSP010000085.1:0-11254 GCF_039808215.1 Paracoccus sp. (in: a-proteobacteria) | reverse complement strand
AATGGATGAGTGATGGACACGAACGCCTTCCGCTGCGGCCAGCGCGTCCCTGAGTTCGAACAGCGTGATGTCGGGATCCTGTTCGAGCAGTTCTTCGAAAAAGGCTCGGTGCGGGGCAAGCTTTCCATGCCCTTTGGGACGTCCCTGGGGCAATGGCTCAGCATGCCCCTTGGTTCTGATCGCCCGGCCCCAACGTGCTCCGGTCGCCGGCGAGAGCTTCAGCCGCAGCGCCGCCGCCCGACCGCTCAGGCCCTCTTCAATATATCGCTGAAACCGCGTCCGAAGCGCCGACGGCAAGGGTGCTGACATGATCCGTCCTCCCAGACAGAAGGGAATCACGATCCGCACTGCGACGGAACCCCAGCGATTCAGGGTTCAACAGAAATGCTTTAGGCCCTGCGGGAATTGGCGCGGCGTCCCTGCGGCTGAAGAAACGCCGGCGCGTTGGCGCCGGCGCTTTGGTTTCTGTCTGCCGCGGAGGCCGCGCGTGCCCCCGTGGCCATGGTCAGGCCAGCATGCCCATCGGGCTTTCCAGATGCCGGATGATCGCCTCCAGCAGCTGTGCGCCCAGCGCACCGTCGATCACCCGGTGATCCACCGAAAGCGTCATCGACATGACATTGCGCACCACGACCTCGCCATTCTCGACCACCGGGGTCTGGATGCCGGCGCCCACGGCAAGGATCGCGCCATGCGGCGGGTTGATCACCGCGTCGAAATTCTCGACGCCGAACATGCCCAGGTTCGAGATCGCAAAGCTGCCGCCCTGGTATTCATGCGGAGCAAGCTTCTTGGTCTTGGCGCGGGTGGCCAGGTCCTTCATTTCGGCCGACAGCGCCGACAGGGTCTTTTGCTGCGCGTCCTTCAGCACCGGGGTGAACAGCCCGCCCTCGATGGCAACCGCAACCGCCACGTCCGAGGGTTTCAGCTTGAGGATGCGGTCGCCCGCCCAGACGGCATTGGCGTCCGGCACCTCTTGCAGCGCGAGCGCGCAGGCCTTGATGACGAAGTCGTTCACCGACAGCTTCACCCCGCGCGATTCCAGCTGCTTGTTCAGCATGGCGCGGAACTTCATCAGTTCATCGAGCTTGGCCGAGCGGCGCAGGTAGAAATGCGGGATGGTCTGCTTGGCTTCGGAAAGCCGCGCGGCGATGGTGCGGCGCATGCCGTCCAGCGCCACCTCGGTGGTCTCGCGGTCGGCATACATCTTGAGGATCGCCTCGGCCGAGGGGCCGGCCGGGGCTGCCGCAGCCGGGGCGGCGGCGGCCTTCGGGGCCTCGGCCGCGGGTTTCGCGGCGCCGGGCTTGGCGCTCTCCACATCGGCCTTGACGATGCGGCCGTAAGGGCCCGAGCCCTTGACGGTGGCAAGGTCGATGCCCTTGCTGGCGGCGATGCGCCGCGCCAGCGGCGAGGCGAAAACGCGCCCGCCATCGGCCGATTTCGGCGCCGCTGGGGCCGGGGCAGCGGCCGGGGCCGCTGCGGGGGCGGCTGCGGCCGCCGGGGCGGGGGCTGCCGGTTTGGGGACCGAGGCCGCACCGATGTCGGCGGCGGATTCGCCCTCTTCCAGCAGCACGGCGATCGGGGTGTTCACCTTCACGCCCTGGCTGCCCTCGGCGATGAGGATCTTGCCGACCACGCCCTCATCGACGGCCTCGAATTCCATCGTGGCCTTGTCGGTCTCGATCTCGGCGATGATGTCGCCGGATTTGACGGTGTCGCCCTCTTTCACCAGCCATTTCGCCAGCGTGCCTTCCTCCATGGTCGGCGACAGGGCGGGCATCAGGATTTCCGTAGGCATTCTTCGCCCTCCGCTCAGCGATAGGTGACTTTTTTCACCGCCTCGACGACCTCGGGGGCCGTGATCAGCGCGTGTTTTTCAAGGTTGGCGGCATAGGGCATGGGCACGTCCTTGCCGGTGCAGTTGATCACCGGCGCATCGAGATAGTCGAAGGCGTTTTCCATGATATAGGCCGACAGGTGGTTGCCGATCGAGCAGACCGGGAAGCCTTCCTCGACGGTGACGCAGCGGTTGGTGCGCATGACCGAATCGATCACCGTCGCGTAGTCGATCGGGCGCAGGGTGCGCAGGTCGATCACCTCGGCCGAGATGCCGTCCTTGGCCAGCAGATCCGCCGCCTCCAGCGCATGGCTGACGCCGATGCCGAAGCTGACCAGCGTCACATCCGTGCCCGAACGCACGATGCGCGCCTTGCCGAAGGGGATGGTGAAGTCCTCAAGGTCCGGCACCTCGAAGCTGCGGCCGTAGAGGATCTCGTTTTCCAGGAAGATGACCGGGTTCGGGTCGCGGATCGCCTGTTTCAGCAGGCCCTTCGCATCGGCCGCCGAATAGGGCATCACCACCTTGAGGCCGGGGATCTGCGCGAACCAGGCGGCGTAATCCTGGCTGTGCTGGGCGGCGACGCGTGCGGCGGCGCCGTTCGGGCCGCGGAACACGATCGGACAACCCATCTGGCCGCCGGACATGTAAAGCGTCTTGGCCGCCGAGTTGATGATGTGGTCCATCGCCTGCATGGCGAAGTTGAAGGTCATGAACTCGACGATCGGCCGCAGCCCGCCCATGGCGGCGCCGACACCGATGCCGCCGAAGCCGATTTCCGAGATCGGGGTATCGACCACGCGGCGCGCGCCGAACTTGTCGAGCAGCCCCTGCGAGATCTTGTAGGCGCCCTGGTATTCGCCGACTTCCTCGCCCATGAGGAAGACCGTCTCATCGCGGGTCATTTCCTCTTCCATGGCCTCGCGCAGCGCCTCGCGCACGGTCATGGTCTTCATCGGTGTGCCTTCCGGCCAGTCGGGGGAATGGTCCACGACCGGGGCGGGCGCCGGGGCGGCGGCCTGTGCCGGGGCGGCGGCAGCGGCCTCGGCGGGCGCGGCGGCAGGCGCCGGGGCGGCGGGGGCGGCATCGGCGGATTCGCCTTCCTCGACCAGCACGGCGATCGGGGTGTTCACCTTCACGCCCTGGCTGCCCTCGGCGATCAGCAGCCTGCCGATGATGCCCTCATCGACGGCTTCGAACTCCATCGTGGCCTTGTCGGTTTCGATCTCGGCGAGGATGTCGCCGGCTTTCACGGTATCACCCTCTTTGACCAGCCATTTGGCCAGCGTGCCTTCCTCCATGGTCGGCGACAGGGCGGGCATCAGGATTTCAGTGGCCATGTCAACCCTCCCTCAGGCGTGGCTCGGAATTTCGTCGGCGTAGATGTCGGTCCAGAGCTCGTCCAGCGGCGGCTCGGGGCTTTCCTTGGAGAATTCGGCGGAATCGTTCACGATGTCCTTGATTTCCTTGTCGATGGCCTTGAGGTCGTCCTCGGTGGCGTGATTGCCCTGCAGCAGCAGGTCGCGCACATGCTCGATGGCGTCGCGTTCGTCGCGCATCTTCTGCACCTCCTCGCGGGTGCGGTATTTCGCCGGGTCCGACATCGAATGGCCGCGATAGCGGTAGGTCATCACCTCGAGGATATAGGGGCCATGGCCGGCGCGGCAGTGCGCCACGGCCTTTTCAGCGGCGGCCTTGACGGCCAGCACATCCATGCCGTCCACCTGTTCGCCCTTGATGCCGAAGGCCTCGCCCCGGCCATAGAGCGTGTGCGAGCGCGTCGAACGCTTCATCGAGGTGCCCATGGCATACTGGTTGTTCTCGATGACGAAGATCACCGGCAGGTCCCAGATCACCGCCATGTTGTAGGTCTCGTAGACCTGGCCCTGGTTCGAGGCGCCGTCGCCGAAATAGGCGAAGGTCACATTGTCGTTGCCCTTGTACTTGTCCGAGAAGGCAAGGCCCGCGCCCAGCGGCACCTGCGCGCCGACGATGCCATGGCCGCCGTAGAAATGCTTCTCGCGGCTGAACATGTGCATCGAGCCGCCCTTGCCCTTGGAATAGCCGCCGATGCGTCCGGTCAGCTCGGCCATCACGCCGCGGGCGTCCATGCCGCAGGCCAGCATGTGACCGTGGTCACGATAGCTGGTGATGCGCTTGTCACCTTCCTTGGTGGCGGCCTCGAGGCCGACGACGACGGCCTCCTGGCCGATGTAGAGGTGGCAGAAGCCGCCGATAAGGCCCATGCCGTAAAGCTGGCCGGCCTTTTCCTCGAATCGGCGAATCAAGAGCATGTCTCGGTAGTACTGGAGCAGCTCTTCCTTGGACACGTTGGGCGTGCTTTGTGTCGCTGCGGGCTTTTTGACCATGGGACCTCCTCCTCGGAGCGGAATAGTTCAGCGTTAAACTAATTCTAGGCGAAGCTGTCGGGGGAAGTAAACCGGAACCGTGCATCCGTCCACAACAGAATGCACAAAGCCGCCTGCGGCGCAGGTTGCGGCGCAGGTTGCGGCGAAAGGCCGGCGCGATGGCGCGGCCGTTGGCCTAGCGGATGATGATCTCGTCGGCCTGCACCAGCCCGAGGACATTGCGCGCGCGTTCGTCCAGCAGGTCGAGATCAAGGAAATCGTCCGACAGGCGCCGGGTCAGGTTGCGCATGCGGTCCACCTCGGCCTGCAGGCGGTCGCGCTGCTGCATCAGGTCCTGGGTCTCGGCCTGCAACTGCACGCGCCGCAGGATGCCCGAGGGGCCCTGCACGGCGGCATAGGCGAAATAGGCGCCCAGCAGCATCATCACGACGAAGAATATGGCGGCGCTGATCGACAGACGTTGGGACATGGGCTGCTCGGCTCGGGTGTTTTGCCGGCGATGATGGCACAGGTCAGGGCGCGGGGGAATCCCCCTTGGCGCCGCGCAGGATGTCATCAAGCACCAGCGCCATGACGCGGGCGCTGTCTTGCATGTCGTCCAGCCCCACCCATTCGTCGGGCTGATGCGCCAGGTCCAGCACCCCCGGCCCGTAGGCGATGCAGTTCTTCAGCTTGCCGATGCGGTCGATGTGCTTCTGGTCATAGGTGCCGGGGCTGACGACATAGCCCGCCTCGCGGCCCAGCACGCGCTCGATGGCGGCGGCGGTCGCGCGCACCACCGGCGCCTCGCGGTCGGTCATGCTGGGGAGGACCTCGAACAGGTCGCGGATCTCAAAGCGGAAATTCGGCCTTTGCGCCTTGATGCCTTCCAGCAGCGCCGTGACCTCGCGCTTGACCTCGCGCAGATCCTCCTCGATCAGGAAGCGGCGGTCGATGGTGATGCGGCAGCGGTCGGGCACGCAGGGCGCGGGCAGGCCGGTGAAATCCGCGCCAAGGTCCGGCTCGCCGCCATGGATCGAATTGATGTTCAGCGTCGAATTCCTTGCGCCTTCGGGAATCACCGGCATCGCCGTGCGTTTGGACAAGAGCAGCGGGAACAGGCTGCGCTCCATTTCCTCGAGCACGGCGCCCATGTGGCGGATGGCGCTGTCGCCCAGGAAGGGCATCGAGCCATGGGCGATGCGGCCCCGGGTCTCGATCTCGGCCCACCAGACGCCGCGATGGCCAAGGCAGATTCGGTCCTTGTGCAGGGGTTCGGGGATGATGACATGGCCGACATGGGCGAAGGCGCCCTGCTGCGCCAGATAGGCCACGCCGCCGAAGCCGCCCGATTCCTCGTCGGCGGTGGCGCTGATCTCGATCGTGCCGGGGTGGTCGGGGTAAAGCGCCACGAAAGCCTCGGCGGCGATGATGCTGGCGGCCAGCCCCCCCTTCATGTCGCAGGCGCCGCGACCATGGATGCGGCCGTCGACGAATTCCGCGCCGAACGGGTCGCGGCTCCAGCCGTGGCCGACCTCGACCACGTCGTGATGGCTGTTGAAATGCACGCATTCGCCCGGCCGGCCGCTGGAATGGCGGGCGATCAGGTTCCAGCGCGGAAAGGCCGCGCTGTCGCCGGGGGTGCCGCGGGCGCGGATCAACTGGCACTGCCAGCCCTGCGGCGCCAGGCGCGCGCGCAGATATTCGCAGATATCCAGGTAGTTGCGCCCCGGCGGGTTCAGCGTCGGAATCCGGATCAGGTCCTGCGTCAGCGACAGCAGGGCGTCGCGGCGGTTGCCGATCTGATGGCGAAGCGCGTCCATGGCGATCAGGCTAGGCCGGCGGCGCCGCTGCCGCAATGGGGCGATTGACAGCGGCGCCGCGCCAGCCTTCCATGACGCATGAGCCATTGCCAGGGTGCCGCCCGATGATCGCCTTCCTGCGCCTGATCGCCATGGTGCTGGCGATCGAACTGGTGTTCTATGTGCTGATCTCGATCTATGTCCGCAGCCTGCGCCGCGAGGAGCTTGAAAGGGAATGGGACCGCCGCCACCCCGCACGCGCCGGCGCCTCGCCGCAGCGCACCGCCTTTGTCCGGCGTGCCATGCGCGGGTTCAACCGGACGCTGCGCGCGCGCCTGGTCGGGCTGGTGCTGGTGTTGCCGCTGGTCGCCATCGCGGCGATCATCGTCATCGTGAACTATAACTGAGGAGGCGCCGATGCGCTGGCTGCCGATCGCATTGGGGACGGTCTTTGCCGTCATGGTCTACATGTTCCTGGACTATGCGCTGCCGGCGCGCCAGACGGTGCGGATCACCAATACCTACAACCGCCTGACCGAGATCGGCGCCAATTCGATCTTCTATGCTTCGCCCGACACCGGCACGGTGCAGAACGCCAAGGGCCAGCGCGACGTGCGCTTCATCGACACCGTGCGCCCGAACGGCCGGCCGCTTGTCTATCGCAACGAGGACACCGGCTGGATCTGGCCGCCCTTCTTCAAATACGACAGCTCGAACCTGCATGCGCGGGCGACTGACTTGAAATCCACCGCCGAAAAGCCGCAATGGGTCAGCGTGACCTCATACGGCTGGCGCATCGCCTGGCTGTCGGTCTATCCCAACGCGGTGGCGATCCGGCCGGTGGCGGGGCCGGATGTGCGCCCCTTCAACTGGGCAGCGCAGATCGTCCTGCTGCTGATCGGCGGGTTTCTGTTCCTGATCTGGCGCATGTGGAACCAGTTTCGCGAACGCACCATCGACCCGGCGCTGCGCTCGGCCGATGCCATGCGCGACGAGATGGTGGCCGATGTCGCGCAGACCCAAGGCCGGCTGCGGCGCTGGTGGCGCGGCCTGCGGGGGAAATAGCATGGAACGGCTGAACACCGGCACGGATTTCCGCCCCGACTGGTTCGAGGGGATCGCGGTCAATACCCCGGCGGCGGAACGCCGGGCGGCCAGCCTGGTGGCGCGGCGCAGCCTGAAACGCGAATGGCAGGCAGCCTGGCTGTTGAACGCGGTCCGCTGCATCGACCTGACCACGCTTTCGGGCGATGACACGGCGGACCGGGTGGCGCGTCTGTGCGCCAAGGCCCGCCAGCCGGTCGATCCCGGGCATCTGGCCGCCATGGGCGTGGCGCCGCTGAGCACCGCCGCGGTCTGCGTCTATCCGGCGATGGTCCAGGCGGCGCGGCAGGCGCTGGCGGGCAGTTCGGTGCGGCTCGCCTCGGTCGCCACCGGCTTTCCCGCCGGCATGCTGCCCTTGAAGCTGCGCCTGGCCGAGATCCGCCATGGCGTCGAGCAGGGCGCGGACGAGATCGACGTGGTGATCTCGCGCCCCTTGGTGCTGCGCGGCGAATGGGCGGCGCTTTACGACGAGATCTGCGACATGCGCGAGGCCTGCGGCCCGGCGATGATGAAGGTGATCCTGGCCACCGGAGAGCTGAAGACCCTGACCAATGTCGCCCGCGCCAGCCATGTCGCCATGCAGGCGGGGGCGCATTTCATCAAGACCTCGACCGGCAAGGAACCGGTGAACGCCACGCTGCCGGTGTCGCTGGTGATGCTGCGCGCGATCCGCGACTATCACGCGCAGACCGGCTTTGCCGTCGGCTTCAAGCCCGCCGGCGGGCTGCGCACCGCCCGCGACGCGCTGGACTGGCAGGTGCTGGTCGCCGAGGAACTGGGCCGGCGCTGGCTGGCGCCCGATCTGCTGCGCATCGGCGCCTCGTCGCTGCTGGCCGACATCGAGCGCCAGATTTCCCATTTCGTCACCGGGCGCTATGCCGCCCTGCATCGCCTGGCTGCGGGGTGAACATGGCAAGGGTTAGCGAGATCATGGAAAGCATGGAATACGGCCCCGCACCCGAGGATGCCTCTGCCGTGCGCGACTGGCTGCGGGACCGCACCGCCTTCGGCCATTTCATCGCCGGCCGCTTTACTCGCCCGGGCCAGACCTTTGCCAGCCGCGATCCCGCCACCGGCGAGGAACTGGCGCAGGTGACGCAGGGCACGGCGCGCGACGTGGCCAAGGCGGTGCGCGCCGCGCGGCGCGCGCAGCGCGGCTGGGGCGCCATGCCCGGCCATGACCGCGCGCGGTTTCTTTACGCCATCGCCCGCACCATCCAGAAGCGCGAGCGTTTCCTTGCCGTGCTGGAAACCCTGGACAACGGCAAGCCGATCCGCGAATCGCGCGACATCGACCTGCCGCTGGTCACGCGCCATTTCTATCACCATGCCGGTTGGGCCGAGATCGTCGTGACCGAGTTTCCCGACCACCGCCCGCTGGGCGTCTGCGGCCAGATCATCCCGTGGAATTTCCCGCTGCTGATGCTGGCCTGGAAGGTCGCGCCGGCACTGGCCGCCGGCAATACCGTGGTGCTGAAACCCGCCGAATACACGCCGCTGAGCGCGCTGGCCTTCGCCGAGATCTGCGCCCATGTCGGCCTGCCGGCGGGGGTGGTGAACATCGTGACCGGCGACGGCGACACCGGCGCGGCACTGGCGGCGGCGACGGTGGACAAGATCGCCTTCACCGGCTCGACCGAGGTCGGCCGCGCGATTTCCCGCGCCTGCGCCGGTTCGGGCAAGCAGCTGTCGCTGGAACTGGGCGGCAAGTCGCCCTTCGTGGTCTTGGATGACGCCGATCTGGATGCCGCGGTCGAGGGCGTGGTCGATTCGATCTGGTTCAACCAGGGCGAGGTCTGCTGCGCCGGCTCGCGCATCCTGGTGGCCGAAAGCGTGGCGGAGCGCTTCGAGTCGCTTTTGCGCGCCCGCATGGACAGGCTGCGGCTTGGCCCGCCGCTGGACAAGTCGACCGACATCGGCGCCATGGTCGATCCGACGCAGAAGGCGCGGGTGCTGGCGCTGCTGGAACGATCTGTCGCCGAGGGCGCGGAACTGGTCGGCGGCGCGGCGCAGGCGGGCTGCCAAATCGCCCCGGGCTATCTGCGTGCCATCGCCCCGGGCAATCCCGGGATGCGCGAGGAGATCTTCGGCCCCATCGCCACGCTCTCGACCTTCCGCACCCCCGATGAGGCCGTGGATCTGGCCAACAACAGCCGCTACGGGCTGGCGGGTTCGGTCTGGTCGGAAAACGCCTCCGTTGCGACCGACATGGCGGCGCGGATCAGGGCGGGCGTGGTCTGGGTGAATTGCGCCAACCTGTTCGATGCCGCCGCGCCCTTCGGCGGCATGCGCGACAGCGGCCACGGCCGCGAGGGCGGGCGCGAGGGGATGTTGGATTACCTTGCCGCCCCCGTGCCGGCGCAGCGCGATCCGGCCCCGGCCGATCTGACCCTGGCAGAGGGTTCCGGGATCGACCGCACGCTGAAGCTCTATATCGGCGGCGCGCAGAAACGCCCCGACAGCGGCACCAGCTATCTGGCGCAGGACGAGCTGATCCCACTGGGCGGGCGCAAGGACATCCGCGGCGCGGTCGAGGCGGCTCAGGCGTCGCTGACGAAATGGCAGGGCCTGGGCGGGCATGGCCGGGCGCAGGTGCTGTATTTCCTGGCCGAGAATCTGGCGCAGCGCCGGTCCGAATTCGCCGGCCTTGCCGGCCCGGCCGAGGTGGATGCCGCGATCCGGCGCTGTTTCTTCTATGCCGGTTTTGCCGACAAATACGACGGCAGCAGCATTGCGGCCAAGCCCGGGCATTTGTGCCTCGCCCAGCCCGAGCCGCATGGCGTCATCGGCCTGACCTGCCCGAATGCGGCGCCGCTGGCCGGGTTCATGGCGCTGGTGCTGCCGGCGATCACCCTTGGCAATGCCGTGGTGGCGATCCCCTCGCAGGACCGGCCGCTGGCGGCGCTGGTGCTGGCGCAGGTGCTGGCCTCATCGGACGTGCCGGGCGGCGTGGTCAATATCGTCACCGGGCCGCGCGACGATCTGGCCGCCGCCTTGGCCGCGCATGACGGGGTCAGCGCCATCTGGCACGCCGGCCAGGGCGAGGGTCTGGCCGCGGTCGAGCGCGCTGCCGCCGAGACCCTGATCCCGGTCTGGTCCCCCGCGCCCCGCGACTGGAGCGCACCCGAGGCGCAGGGCCGCGACTTTCTGCGCCGCGCCTGCCGGATCAAGACCGTCTGGCTGCCCTATGGCGCGCTGCCCGCCGGCAGCGGCGGCGGTGCCTATTGACGGGCGCCTGGCCCGCGTGACGGAGTAATGGGCGAAAGTTGGTGGTGGCCTGAGGGGTGGCATATCAAGGCGGCGTTCAAGACGCCGTCAATTCTCAGCAGAGAAAAGGATACGCCACATGTCATTGACTACCATCACGCAGATGCCCGATCCATCCGGATTCAGCGCCGACCCGTTCACCGATATTATTTGCGAGGGCGCGCGCAGGTTGATCGAGCAGGCAATCCAGGCGGAACTAGCGGCGTTGATGGCTGTGTTTGCTGACGAAAAGCTTGAGAATGGGACATCCCGGTTGGTGCGCCATGGTCACCTGCCCGAGTGCGAGGTGATGACCGGGATCGGCCCCGTGCCCGTGAAGGTGCCGCGGGTGCGCGATCGCGGGCCGGGTGAGGAGAGGATCAGCTTCACGCCCAGTATCCTGCCGCGATATCTGCGGCATAGGCGAAATCGGTCGAAGAGGTGAGGCATTGACTGCCACCGGTCCGAAGGAAATGCCGAACGCCCTGGCTTTACCTCAAGGGCGTCAGCACCGGCGATTTCAGCGAGGCGCTTGCAGCGCTTCTGGGCCCCGGCGCCCACGGGCTTTCCGCCAAGACGATCTCGCGGCTGAAAGCGGATTCTGGACCGCGTTGCGCGAGGTCTTCGCGACCACGCGCGAACAGCGATGCTGGGTCCACAAGACCATGAACGTGCTGAACGCGCTGCCGAAATCGCTGCAGGAGAAAGCCAAGGGCCATCTGCACGACATCTGGCAAGCCGAAACCAAGGCCGAGGCCAGCGCTGCCTTCGCCTTTTTCGTCAAGACCTACAGGGTCAAATACGACAAGGCCGTTGCCAAGCTGGTCAAGGATCGCGCCTGTTAGCGTCCGAGGAGCTGGTGTAATTTCACCGGCGCTGCCGGTGTGATCCCTGTTGGCCATCGAGGTGTATGTTCG
>NZ_JBDHSP010000084.1:0-11793 GCF_039808215.1 Paracoccus sp. (in: a-proteobacteria) | reverse complement strand
GAAACTGGCGGCGTAGAAACCAACCCGATCCACCTTAGCCAAGCCGCCAAACTGTCTCACCAGGCGGCACCACCTCTCGCTTCATATCCGGTCCTTTCGTTGGGCCGGACTCTAGCATCAGATGGACGAGTTATCGGGGGTCACAGCACTCGCAATACCGCAAGCGCGACAGAGTACGGAGAGCTTGCGGGCTGCGAGGTAATCTGGTTTCGCAATAGGAACGTCCTGATAAGCTTTTCGACATTCTCGGCCGATTTGAAAATGGCGACGTCGCTGGAACCGGTCAGTTTCTCTGTCTTGCGACTGAGATCAGATAGCTGCCGGTCGATTGGCAATGCGGCGAACCTGTTCCCAAGCCCGAACGCAGTTTCAAAGACATGCCGCAGGGTTGACGATGCCATGACTTGGTACCACTTTGAATCTGCCGTCGTGTCTGCCGATGATATCTCCGACAGTTCGCGTCGCGCATTCAGGGCATACTCGAGTTCTTCGTGCTGTTCACCAATGCTTTGCGCGAATGAACGACTGTCATAATCCTCCAGGATGCTGCGATGGTCTGGACCCTGAGATGCCCCCGCGGCTGCCCCAAAGGAGAGGGCCTGATTCAGCTTGAGATATCTCTTGTCGAGCAGTCTGTTTGCGAAACTTCCCTTGTCGTTCGGATCGGCTTCCAGAACCTTCCTGATGAAGGACTTGCCCGCCAACTTGTCGTCCAGACCAAAGGCGCCCAGCGCAACCTTCATCAGCTTGTAGTCTCCGACAAATTCCTCTGCGCTTGCGACCTTTGCGATGTTGTCCTGGAAGTGATTTCTCAGCTTGCTGGTGGACGGCCGCTGCAGAAAGATGTCGCGCTGTCGATCCAGCGATCGATTCAGCAGTTTCCAGCCAGAGTAGCCACCGGTTCCGAGGCTGACGCTGTAGATCATGATCGCAACTCCAGAGTTTTTCCACGTCCGAGAGAGCAACCATCTCTCATGAATGGCCGATGAGACGGCAAAGGTCACCTTCCTCGCATAAAGCGACCATCAGCCCGATCAATGCCCCCGACAGGGCCTGAGCCTCACGCCCCGATCATCGCCACACCGCGAGCCTGATGCATCTCTGACTTGCCGCGCGAGGCGAACCTCAAGCAGATAGCGCGGGAATTGCGGGGCTGGTGCCTCGTTCAGGCAGCTGCGCTCACTCGCCCAGATCGCCCCGAAGTCCCTTCATGACCCGCAGGTTGATGTCCATCAGCGGGCGCGGGCAGGCATCTTCGGACAGGATGCGATGGCTGGACTTGATCGAGAAGATCGCAAGCGAGATGAGGCCAGACCTTGTCTGATCCGGCAGACCATTCCCCGGCTGCGCCAGATCTGCCGCCAGCGCGGTCCAGAGATCGATGTTCAGCCGCGCCGCCAGGATCATCTGGTTGCGGTCCGCAGTATCGACCGCCTGCTGGAAATGGCGGGTCACGCGCGAGAACGCCAGATATTCGTTGTCCCTGTCGGAACGCAGCTGAAAGAAATCAGCACCCGGAAACATTCTTGCGGTGATGACGTTCATGCCCATGTGGGTGCACCTCTGCTCTCATGGCTCGCGAAAGGGGTGGGCGCCCGGAGGGGCGCCCAGCCGTTATCACTTGAAGAGAGACAGGATCGACTGCGGCGCCTGGTTGGCGATGGAAAGCGCCTGGACGCCAAGCTGCTGCTGGGTCTGTAGCGCCTGCAGCCTGGCCGACGCCTCCTCCATGTCCGCATCGACCAGGACGCCGATCCCGGATTTCAGCGAGTCCTGAAGCTCCGACAGGAACTGGTTCTGCAATTCCAGACGCTTGCCGGCCGAGCCGAAGGACGCCGCGGCATCGATGGAGGTCTGCAGGGCGGTGTCGATGGCGGCCAGCGCCGTGGTGGCACCGGCGGCGGTCGAAACGTCGATGGCGGCAATCCCCAGGGTCGCGGCTGTCAGATCCTCGGGCGTGACCTGGATGGTCCCCGTGGTCGTCGTGGACCCCGTCCGGCTGAGCGAGGAGACGACATCGAACGTGCCGGTGACACTGGCATCCAGCAGGTTGAGGCCGTTGAACTGGGCGGATTCGACAACGGTGGTGATCTGGTCGCGCATCTGCACGATGTCGGCCTGCAGCTTGGTCCGGTCGGCGGTGTCGTTCTGCGCGGCGACGATCGAGTCGCGCATCTTGTTGAGCAGGTCGGTGATCTTCTCGGCGCCGCCACGGGCCGTCGACACAGCCGACGAGGCCACCGACAGACCGTTGGAGAGGGCCTTGAAGCCGCTCACGTCCGACTCGAGCACCTTCGCCGTGGCCCAGACGCCGGCATTGTCCTTGGCGGTCGCCACGTTCTTGCCGGTCGAGATCTCATCCTGGGTCTTGGAGAGATTCGCGTTGATGCCCTTCAGGGTCTGCAGCGCCACCATCGCGCCATTGTTCGTAAGAATGCTGGACATTCCAATCTCCGTTCTTCGGACCTTGTCCGAGGTAAGTATTCGGCCTCCGTGACCGCAGGCGTTTTGCATTGTCTGCGGGGTGACGCCTGATCTAGCTGTCAAGCCTGAATAAACCCTGAAGGTCCGCTCGCAGGCAACGGAATAGAAGGAACAAATGTATCGATATGGCGCTGCCGCCGGCCGGACGGCTTTCCGCGCCCGTGAACGCCGCGCCGGCCTCGCACCCGGTCGTGGGCGAGGCCGGAAAAATCAGGCGCCGCTCAGGTCGTGGGACCGGTCGCCCGGGCCGTTGGCGGACGGTTGAACAGTTCGGCCAGCAGGCGCGCCGATGCCGCAATGTCGTGACGGGCGATCACCCGCGCGCGGGCTGAGGCGCCCATGCGATCCAGCACGGCCGGTTCGGTTTCGGCGGCCTGCAGCATGGCGGCGGCCAGGGCCTCGGCATCGCCGGCGGGAATCAGCCAGCCCTCGGATCCCGGGCGCAGCAGTTCGGGAATGCCGGCGATGCAGGTGGCGATCACCGGCCGGGCGCAGGCCATGGCCTCCATGATCACCACCGGCAGCCCTTCGGCAAAGCTGGGGGTGACCAGGGCATGGGCCGCGTCGATGGCGGAGCGCACGCCGGCCTCGTCCTGCCAGCCCAGCAGGCGCAGGGCGTCGCCCATGCCCTCGGCACGGATCAGCGCCTCGATCCCGGGGCGCATCTCGCCGTCGCCGACCAGAGACAGGCGCAGCGCCGGGTTGCGCCGCCAGGCCAGCGCAAAGGCGCGGATCAGCAGGCCAAAGCCCTTCTGCTCGGCAAAGCGGCCGACGGCGACCAGATGCAGCGGCCCCGGCGGCAAGGGCGCCGGATCGGCCCAGCGCGAGAGGTCCAACCCGCAATGCACCACCTGCACCTTGGGCCAGTCGCCCGCCGCGGCCCAGCGATAGATCTGCGAGCGGCCATAGCTGCTGATCGCCACGCAGAACTCGGCCAGGGCCAGCTTGCCGCCCAGATCCAGCGCCTGCGGACTGTCGAACTCCTCGGGTCCATGCACAGTGAAGCTGAAGCGGGGCCCGCCCAGAAGCCGGGAATAGGCGGCGACGCGCGTCGAATTGGTGCCGAAATGCGCGTGAAGATGCTGCAGTCCCAGGGCGCGGGCGCGGGCCGCCACGCGGGCGCCCTCGGCCAGATAGACGATCTGGCGCACAAGGCTGCTTTCGCCCGCCCCCGCCCGGCGCCGCGCCAGTTGCAGGGCGCGGGCCAGCCGTGCCGGGCTGGCGGCGAACTGCCGCGCCAGCCCGGCCAGAAGCCGCCCGGCGCCGGCTTCGAGGATGCGCTCGGTGCGCGCATGTTCGGCGCGATCGGCGGGGTCGCTCAGCGCCGCCGCGTCGCCGCGCATGGCGAATCGATGGATCTCCAGCCCCGCCGCCTCAAGCGCCGCGATCTCGCGCCGGATGAAACTGTGCGAGGGCCGCGGGTAGGTGTTGATCAGATAGCCGATTCGCAAGAAATCCATCCTTGTTCAAAACGAAAAACAGGCGCCGCAAGCTGCCCTGGAGAAATTTAGGCGGGTTTGCGCCTATTTTCACTCAACTTTGAGCGGATTTGCAGTATCAAGAACCTGGCCCGGAAAATTGTCGGCGATTCGTTGTGACTTTGGCACTAAACTGGATCTTACCCTGCGTATTTGAGGAGCGAGGCCCTGAGCGGTATCCTGACCATTGGCGTTGCAGTTGCACTGGCGTGCACGATGATCTGCGTCGCAGTTTTCGGCCTGTCCTTCTGGGGCGGGTTGCTGGTCTATTCGCTCAGCGGGGCAGCCGCCACGCTGTTTGTCGCATGGCGGCGCTTCCGGTGTCTTGAGCGGCACGAGGCGTTGCACGCCAAGGGCTACTGATCGCTCAGTAGCCGGTGCAGCGCAGCACCACGCCCACGGTGCGGGCGATGATCCCCAGATCTCCGGCAAGGCTGAGATCCGCGGCATAGCGGGCGTCGAAAGAGGCACGCGCCGCAAAGGTGCTGTCGTTGCGATCCGAGATCTGCCACAGCCCGGTCACGCCCGGACGCAGGTGGTAGTAATCGGCGCCGGGATAAAGCTGCGCCTGCTCGACCATCATCGGACGCGGCCCGACGATGCTCATGTCGCCGCGCAGCACGTTCCACAGCTGCGGCAATTCGTCCAGCGAGGTCTTGCGCAGGAAGCGTCCGACCGAGGTGATCCGGGGATCGCGCTTCAACTTCTGGGTCAGATCCCATTCGGCCCGGGCCTCGGGATTGCCGGCCAGATATTCCTCAAGCCGCCTGTCCGCATCCTCGACCATGGTGCGCAGCTTCCACAGGCGGAAGCTGCGACCCGACCGGCCCAGGCGCTGCTGGGTAAAGAAGGGCTTCTCGCCATGAAAGGCGATCAGCAGCACCAGCGCCACCACGATCGGCAGGACGAAGGGCGCCGACAGAAGCACGGCGGCGACATCCAGGGGACGCTTGCAATAGCGGGCATAAAATGACCGGACACCAACGGGTTGCGTTGCGGGTCCGGCAGGGGTCGACTGCATCACCGAGTCGACCGTCTCGATATCGAAATTGGAACCGAGCCGCATCATTGGAAACCTATGCTAATCACTACACCCGCCAGTATAGTCTTGCATTTTCATAAAACTAGAACGATCTGGTCGACTGTCGAAAAGGACAGGTTTGTTTGAAATCAATATGTTACCAAATAAAACCGGTGCCGGACAGGGGTTGACGCTAGGTCAACCTTCCCTGCGCATGGCTGCCATGCGCCGCAGTTTTTCCCCTTGTGGAAGGGTGAACTTTCTGTTGCGCAACTGCTGATTGCTTTTCGCCGCCTCCGGGACAGATGCGCGGATTCGCCGCGGGGTTCTTGCCCGACAGCCCCTGCATCGCCTTACAGCAAGGGATCGCCGGCGGCGGCCGTCGCGGCTAATGCCTGCGGATCGTATCGCCCGGCAGGATCGTCGGCGCCAGCGCGACGACGCCATCCTCGGGGGATGGTTCCTTGCCGGCGACGATGCGCGCCGCGCGCCGCCCGATGTCGATGCGCCGCGCATCGGTCGTGGTCAGGCGCATCGGCAGGCCGTCGAGCAGATCGACGGCATTGAACCCGGCAAGTCCCAGCCGGCCGGGGATGTCATAGCCCTTCTCCATGCACCACATCAGCCCGCCAGCGCCGATCATGTCGTTGGAGAAATACAGAAAATCCAGATCCGGCTCGCGCGTGAGAATGCGCTCGGTCAGTTCGCGCCCCTTCAGCAGCGACGAGCCGCCCTGGTAATATTCCCGCGCCGCCAGCTGCACGCCATCCTCGGCCAGCCGCTCCTCGAAACCGGCCAGGCGCTTGCGGGCGCGGTGATCCTCGGGCATGTGCGTGCCGATGAAGCCGATGCGGCGATAGCCGGCGGCAAGGATCTCTCCGGCCATTTCCGCACCGGCGCGCCGATGCGAGATGCCGACGGCGCAATCGATCGGCTCGCCGTCGATGTCCATGATCTCGACCACCGGCAGGCCGGCATTGTCCAGCATCGCCCGCGCCACCTTGCTGTGTTCAAGCCCGGCCAGAATCACCCCCGAGGGCCGCCAACTCAGCATGTCGTAAAGCACCGCATCCTCGCGCGAGGGGCTGTAATTCGTCACCCCCACCACCGGCTGCAGCCCGGTATCGTCCAATTCGGCCGAGATACCGCCCAGAACATCGGGAAACACCATGTTCGAGAGCGACGGGATGACCACCGCGACCAGGTTGACCCGCTGGCTGGCCAGTCCGCCCGCGATCTTGTTGGGCACATAGCCCAGCGTGCGGGCGGCGGTCAGCACCTTCTCGCGCGTCGCGGCCGAGACATCGCCCCGGTTGCGCAGCACGCGGCTGACGGTCATCTCCGAAACGCCCGAGGCCTCGGAGACATCGCGCAGGGTCAGCGGGCGGCGGGGTCTTTTACTGTTCATCGCAACTACCGGAACGCAATCATGTTACCGTTATCGTCAATGGCCGTTCGCGGCAAGCTTGCCATTTTCCTGCGCAGCGGGCAAAAGATGTCACGGCGGCCCCGTTGCCACAGTCGGACCAGGCAGCCCTTTCGGGCCCCGGCCCTGGCAGACAGCGGCGCCGCAAGCGCCCGGCAAGGTCGAACGGTTCCGCAAACCGTGCCCGGCCAGGGGCCCCGTAGCTCAGTGGATAGAGCGGTCGCCTCCTAAGCGACAGGTCGCGTGTTCAAGTCACGCCGGGGTCACCAGCCGGCGTTGCCCGGGGCAATGGCGCCTGGCGGCGGCGCAGCAGCGCCAGATAGAATCCGTCCGAGGCGGCGGGCGGGGCAAAGCGGTGCTGGCCGACCACGTCGAACTGCGGCTGGCGGCCCAGAAACTCGTGGGTCTGACATTCGTTCTCGGCCATCAGCACCGAGCAGGTCATATAGGCCAGATGCCCGCCCGCGGCGACATGACCCGCCGCCTCGTCCAGCACCTGCGCCTGCACCCGCAGCAGTTTTTCAAGGTCTTCTGGACGCAGCCGCCACTTCGCATCCGGCGTGCGTCGCCAGGTGCCGCTGCCCGAACAGGGTACGTCGGCGATGACCAGATCAAAACGGCCGCTGGCCTTGCCCGGCGCGGCAAGGCGGATGCGGCAGCCGGCGCGCGCCGCCCGCGCCGCCAGATCGCGCATGCGCCCGGCATCGCGGTCATGCGCCACCACCGGCGCCGAGCCGCGCGCCGCCATGGCCAGCGCCTTGCCGCCGCCGCCGGCGCAATAATCCAGCAAGCTGCCCGAGGCCGGCAGCAGCGCGCAGGCCAGTTGCGGCGACAGATCCTGCAATTCGACCAGGCCTTCGCGATAGGCGCGCGAGCCGGCCACCCGCCGCGCGCCCGTCTCGACGCGCAGCGCCGTCGACAGGGTGTCATGGGCACGCGCCATAATCTCGTCCTGCGCCAGCATCTCCAGCGCCTGCGGCGAGTCGCAGCGGGCCGCATTCACCCGCAGCCAGACCGGGGCGCGCGCACGCAGCGTCTGCGCCATCGGGGCGGCATCCGCACCCAGCGACGCCTGCCATTGTGGCAGCAGCCATTCGGGCAGATCCATGGCCTCGACATTGTCGGGGGCGTGGCCCGAACCTGTCTCGGCGGCGGAAAGCGGCGCCGGTGCGTGACCCTGGCCGGTGAACAGGGTTCCGGGATCCAGCCCCAGATCGCGGCACATGCCCAGGATCAGCCCGCGCCCGTGCATCCCGCCCCCCAGTGCCGCGCGCGAATTGCGCCGCCGCAGGCAGTCGAAGACCATGTCGCGCACCGCGGCGCGGTCACCCGAGCCGGCAAAGCGGCTGGCGCGCGCCCATCGGATCAGCGCCGCCTCGGCCGGCTCTCCGGCAAGGATGGCGTCAAGAACGGTGATGGCGGCGGCGGCGCGGGCGGCTGGCGTCATGTCGGAATGCGCCCCCGGCGCGCAAGCTTGCGGATCTGCTCCAGAAAGGCCGCCGTCCGGGCTTTGTCAATGCGTCAGGGCGGCTGCGCCCCTTGCCACAGCGACGGCGCGCCCCCGCCCTCCGCCAGGACCACCGAGACCAGCGGTCCGCGGCCTTTCGGCGCCAGCGGCGAGCGTCCCGAAGCCAGGACGGCCAGCGAGCCGGGCCGGCCGGTGACCTGGCTGCCCATCGGCGCACCAAGCAGCATCACCCTTTCGCGCACCTGCTGGCGCTGGCCCGAATTGACCGATGCAAAGCTGTTGTAGCTCTCTGGCGAGGCGGTCATGCCCTGAAAGCCCCGCTCGGCCAGCATCCGGTGCAGGCTGTCGAAACGCGCCAGATAGCGCTGCGCATTGGCCGGGGTGCGGGAATGAAAGGCCCCCGCCGCCGTGCGCCAGTCGCCGGTCTCGGCGTAAAGGCGGCGGACAAAGCCCGCCGCATAGCGCGCATTCGCCAGCGGATCGAACATCTGCGCCACCGAGGCGAAATTGCCGCCATGCCAGCGATAGTTCAGCTGAAAGCAGCCGATGTCGACGTTGGTCCGACCCTGCGCCACGCGGTCCTCGGCGAAGGCGATGGCGCTGACGGGGTCGTCGAACCAGGTTCCCTCGCCCTCGGCATTCGCGCTCCAGGCCCAGGGGCGGACAACGCCCTCCATGCGCCGTCCGGTCTCGGTCAGGGTCAGGGCACCAAGGATCTCTGGCGGCACCCCCGCCTCTTCGGCGGCCTGCGCCGCCGCCCATTCGCAAACCTCGGCCGCCGGCAGGGCGGCGGCGCGCAGGCCGGTCAGCGCAAGGATGCAGATGATCAGAAGACGCAGAATCATGCCAAGCCACGAGGTTTCCCCCTGCACCTACGCCAACAGGATTAAGATTGCGTTTCCGCGCCCGTCCGGTGCGCAGGCCCCGGATCTGTATCCCAGCTGAATTCCGCGGCACCCGATGGCGTTTCTGCCGCGTTCATCATCTCGTGTCGAGACTGCCACCTCCGCAACGCGGCCGGCCGGAACCCGTCCTGCGTCTTGACTGTTCCAGCCGACTGTTAATGAAATGTTAATCCGCATGCGCTAGGCGCTGGGTGACGGGCAGGTGATGAGGCGCAAGATGGTTCCGGAACGGGCAGAGATCCTGCGCTCGGCGCAAGCGCTGCTGCCGCTGCTGGTGCTGCCGGTTCTGGTCGGCGCGCTCTGGCTGGCATGGCGGCCGCAGAATGCGGGTGCCGGCACGGTGCTGCTGGCGGCGGGCGCGGCGGCGCTGGCATGGTATCTGCTGGCGGGGGCCATCTCGGCCAGCCACTTCCGCAGGGTATTCGCGAAGCGGCGCGACCTTGCGCGGATGCGACCGCTGGTCGCCGCGCATGCGCTTCCGGCGCTTGTGGTCGACCCGGACGGCATGATCCTTGCGCAGAATGCCGCCCTGCTTGGGCAGGCCGGCGACCTTCTGGGCCGACCGGTGCAGGAGTTGCTGCGCCGCGGGCACGCCGACCCGGACGAGTTCTGGGGCGGGCTGGACCTGGGCCTGGCGCGCCATGGCCGCATGCGCGTCGAACTGGGCGATCTGGGCGGGTTTCTTGTGACGCGCGCGGCGGGCTCGGCGCTGCAGCTTTGGCAGGGCGCGGTCCGGGAACCGGAACTGTCAACCGGGCCGGCGGCGCCCGGCCCCGGCGGCGATGACTTCGACCTTCTGCCAGTATCGCTGCTGATGCTGGATGCCTCGGCGACCATCACCCGCGCCAATGTCGCGGCCTGCGAACTTCTGGGGCAGGCGCTGGTGGGGCAGCCGCTGGCGGCTTTGCTCGACGGCCTCGGTCGCGAACTGGGCGACTGGATCGCCGATGTCGGCGCCGGGCGCACGCAAGGCGGCACCGAGGTTCTGCACCTGCGCGCAGAAGGGCCCGAGCGCTTCGTGCAGGTCGCGCTGTCGCGTGGGCGCGGCGAGCAGGTCACTGCCGTGCTGTCCGATGCCAGCGCGCTGAAAACGCTTGAGGCGCAGTTCGTGCAAAGCCAGAAGATGCAGGCGATCGGTCAGCTGGCAGGCGGGATCGCGCATGATTTCAACAACCTGCTGACGGCGATTTCGGGGCATTGCGACCTGCTGATGCTGCGCCACGACAAGGCCGATCCCGATTATGCCGATCTGGACCAGATCAGCCAGAACGCCAATCGCGCCGCGGCGCTGGTGCGGCAATTGCTGGCCTTCTCGCGCAAGCAGACGCTGAAGCCGCAGATCATGGACCTGCGCGATACGCTCTCGGACCTGACGCATCTGCTCAATCGCCTGGTCGGAGAGCGCGTCGTCCTGACCTTCGACCATGATCCGCTGCTGCGGATGATCCGCGCCGACCGCCGCCAGCTTGAGCAGGTGCTGATGAACCTCGTGGTGAATGCGCGCGACGCCATGCCCGGGGGGGGCGACATCACCGTCTGCACGGACAATGTGCATCTGGCGATCGCCACCGAATTCGGCCGCGCCACGCTGCCGGCAGGGGACTATGTCCGGGTGCGGGTGCAAGACCAGGGCTGCGGTATCGCCGCCGACGACCTTGCCAGGATCTTCGAACCCTTCTTCACGACAAAGCGCACGGGCGAGGGCACCGGGCTTGGGCTTTCGACCGCCTATGGCATCGTCAAGCAGACCGGTGGCTATATCTTTTGCGACAGCACCCCGGGTGAGGGCAGCTGTTTTTCGCTGTTCTTTCCCGCCCATGACCGCAGCGAGGCCGCCGAGGCGCCAGCCGCAGCGGCCCCGGGCCAGTTGCGCACGCGCCGCGAGCCCGACGCCACCGTCCTTCTGGTCGAGGACGAGGCGCCGGTGCGCGCCTTCGCCAGCCGTGCGCTGAAGCTGCAGGGGTTCAACGTCCTCGAGGCCGCCTGCGCCGAGGATGCGCTGTCGCTGCTCTCGGACCAGCGGCTGGTGGTGGATGTCTTCGTGACCGATGTGGTCATGCCGGGGCTGGACGGACCGGCCTGGGTCCGCACCGCCCTGCGCGACCGCCCCGAGACAAGGGTCATCTTCATGTCGGGCTATGCCGAGGACATCTTCTGCGAGGGGCGCCCCCCCGTAGCCGGCGCCGCCTTCCTGGCAAAGCCGTTCTCGCTTTCCGAACTGACCACGCTGGTTGGCAGGCAGCTTGACGGAACGGACCGATGACAGCCGCGGGCGCCTCGCCAGTGCGGGGGGCAAGCCGGCGCTGGTTCAGCTTTGCAGCAGTCGCTGCGGTTGCACCCACGCGCAGTCGCAGGAAGGCCACGCCTGAAATGCGGCTGCGGTCGAACCGGGCTATCGTTCTTCATGGGATAAGATACCGTCACGTCCAGCAAGCGCTTTTTGTGTGGCGTTTGCCTGCGAACACGGTCCCTCCTTCGCGGCCCGGTGCCGGGGAGCTACAGAGCAGACGCCCATGTTCACGCTTGTCCAAGCGAGGACGCAAGCGGGCAAGGCCTGGCCCCGGGAAACTGTTCGAGCCATGAGCGCCGGTCGAGGCCACCAACCTCACGCACGATGACAATGACTCGTTCTGCTGACGGCGCCCCTCTCCCAGCAGCCGCTGCACTGCCCTGGTCGCGACCCGCACCGATGTGCCGACATGTTACAAGCGGACTGACAGTTGCTACCGTCGGTTAGCCGAGTTCAAAGTCACCCGGAGATTGGTCGCCTTCGGATTTCTACCACCCTTGCGACACGACCCGCATGATCGCCAGCCTGTTTCGCGATCTCGGCGCTGGCCATGTCTATGAACTGGTATTACTGACCAGTATTCCCTCTCGACGCATGGTCCAATCTTGCGGACAACATCAACGCCCGGGATAGATAGGATAGTGGTTAGCGTCCGAGGAGCTGGTGTAATTTCACCGGCGCTGCCGGTGTGATCCCTGTTGGCCATCGAGGTGTATGTTCG
>NZ_JBDHSP010000083.1:0-11925 GCF_039808215.1 Paracoccus sp. (in: a-proteobacteria) | reverse complement strand
CGCGGGTCGTTCCCGACCGACGATGCCGCCATGAAGCTGATCTATCTGGCCATCCGCAGCTTCGAGAAGGATGGCCGTAATGTCCGGGAAGGGTTTGCACGAAAGCCGCCTGATCATGCCCTCAGGCCATCCAGGAATTTACACCACCTTGACGGACGTGACCCGTCCAGCGCGACAGTGGTGGTTGTCTTGCCGACACCGCCCTTGAGATTGATCGTTGAGAAAACGTGAGCCATTGGAACCTTCCTCTTTCGCAGCCATGATCGCAACTGTGATCGGCGGAACACTGGGCCCAATGCCAGCACGGCAATTGGCTTGGGGGAGTTCGCAATTCGTGCCCGCCAGTTGGCGACCACCTGTCTGGAGACCCCGGCCATCTCGGCTATCTCGTTGATGCCGACAAGCCCGTCATCCACCCGATTGAATCCCTGTGAACGTTGTACACATCGCGCGTTCACAGCGTTCACAGCGAAGCTGTCAACGGGTGGTTCCGCCGCTTCCTGGCCTCGGCCCCCCCTCCCGCGCGCCTCCGGCGATGCGGTGGCAATCCGGGCCTTCGCCTGCGCCGCCCGTCCAGCCGCAGAACGGCCTCGGGACGCAGCAGGGCAGCGGCCTGTGCCCCGCCCTCATGCATGGCGAAACGGCGAAAGGGGCTTCGCAATGCGCCGGCAACCGCCGCGCGATCCAGCCGGGGCCGCGAGACTTCAGTTCTCGCGGAAGGCGCGCGTGAAGTAATCCGACAGCGGCTTGACCAGATAGGCCATGGGGCTGCGCTCTCCGGTCTGGACATAGACCTCGACCGGCATGCCGGGCACCAGCTCCAGCCCTTGCAGCTTGTCGACCTGTTCCGGCGGGATCGTCACCTCGGCGCGGTAATAGGGGATGTGGGTCGCCTGATCGACCAGCGTATCGGCGGAAACCCGGCTGATCACGCCATCGATCTCGGGCGTCGTGCGTGACGAGAACGAGGAAAAGCGCAGCACCACCTGCTGACCCGGATGCACCTCGTCGATGTTGATGGTGGCGACGCGGGCCGCGACCACCAGCGGACGGTCCTGCGGAATGATGAAAAGGATCGGATCCGCCGGACGGATGACCGAGCGCGGCGTGGTCACCTGCAACTCCTGCACCACTCCGGCCACGGGCGCGCGGATCTCGAGCCGGTCGATCTTTTCGACCAGAGCGCGGCGGCGCTCGGCCAATTCCAGTTCGCGGTAGCCCAGTTCGCGCAGCTCGGTCTCGGCCGCCTCGCGGCGGGTGGCGGTCTTTTCCAGCCGCGACAGGTCGATCTCGGCCATCTGCGTTACGGCGCGGGCGCGGGTGGCGGTGGTCTCGCCCAGCAGCCCGTCAAGCCGCGCCGCTTCGCGCTCGAGCGCCAGAACGCGCGGAGCCTGGGCCAGGCCCTTTTCCAGCAGCCCGCGCTGGTCGCGCAGCTCCTGCGCGATGAAATCGCGCTGCTGCTGCAGGGCGCGCGCCTGGGCATCGATGCCGCCGATCTGCGACTGTACCTGTTCGGACTGCTTGGCAAGCTGGCCCAGCGCCTGTTCGAGCGTGTCGCGGCGGGCAAGGAACAGGCTTTCCTGCCCCTCCATCAGGGCGCGAAGATCGGGGCGGTTGCGCACCGCCGCGACCAGCTCCTGCGGGAAGCTGATCTCGCCCATGTCCGCGCGCTCGGCCTCGAGCCGGCCGCGGCGGGCGAGGATCTCGTAATACTGCCCCTCGACGATGGCCAGTTCCGTGCCAAGCAGCGTGCCGTCCAGCCGGATCAGCGGCTGTCCGGCGGTGACCTTGGCGCCGTCATGGGTCAGGATCTCGGCGACGACGCCGCCATCGGGATGCTGCACCACCTGCCGGCGCTGCTCGACCTCGACCTGGCCGGGGGCGACGACCGCGCCGGCGATGCGCGCCGTCCAGGCCCAGAGGCCAAAGCCGCCCATCAGCACCATGAGGCCGACCAGGCCCAGGATCACTGCGCCGCGGGCTGACCAGTCCGGGCGCTGATGCCTCGGCGCCATGCGCGGCACCGGCGCCTCGGCCGGGCGGGCGCGAAAGCGCGGCGCCGGCTCGGGTGCGGTGCCGGCGGGCAGTTTCTCGACCGGCGCACGGCCGTGTCCGGGCTGATCGGTCATGTCACACCTCCGCCCTGGCCCTGGGCCCGCGCAATCTGGTCGGCGTTCCGGACCAGCGATTTCAGCACCTCGTCGCGCGGACCAAAGGCGCGGCGCGTGCCCTGGTCCAGCACCAGCAGCAGTTCGCATTCGGTGATCGCGGCCGGGCGGTGCGCCATGATGATGACGGCGCCGCCCCGGGCCTTGATGTTGCGGATGGCCAGGTTCAGCGCCGCCGAACCCTCATTGTCGAGATTCGAGTTCGGCTCGTCGAGGACAAAGATCACCGGATCGGCGTAAAGCGCCCGCGCCAGGCCGATGCGCTGGATCTGCCCGCCCGACAGCCGGCCGCCGGTCTGCGTCACAAGCGTGTCATAGCCCTGCGGCAGATCAAGGATCATGCGATGTGCCGCCGCCGCCGTCGCCGCCGCCACCACGCGCTGCGCATCGGGCTGGGGAGAGAGGCGGGCGATGTTTTCCGCGATCGTGCCGTCAAACAGCGTTACCTGCTGCGGCAGATAGCCGATCAGCCCGCCCAGCACATCCGGGTCGTATTGGTCAAGCGTGGCCCCGGCCAGCCGGATCGAGCCGCCGGCGATCGGCCAGGCGCTGATCAGCGCCCGCGCCAGCGTCGTCTTGCCGGCGCCCGAAGGGCCGATCACCCCCAGCGCCTGGCCGGGGGTCAGATCGAAGCTGACCGAGCGCAGCGTGGCCGCGGCCTGGCCGGGCGGCACCACGGTCAGGTTGCGCACCTCAAGCCGGGCCTCGGGGCGCGGCAACGGCGTGCGGGCCGGCAGCGGCGGGCGGCGCGACAGCAGATCGCCCAGCCGGTTCCAGCCATCCTGCGCCCGCTGCACCACCGACCAGCCGCCCACCACCTGCTCGACCGGGGCCAGCGCCCGACCCATCAGGATCGAGGAGGCGATCATCGCGCCGGGCGTCACCTGCTGGCGCAGCACCAGCAGCGCCCCCGCCGCCAGAAGCGCGCTTTGCAAGAACAGCCGGAAGGTGCGGGAAAACACCGTGAAGCTGGCGGCGCGGTCGGTGCCGCGCATGGCGGCGACGGTGGCGGTGTCGCGCGCCTCCTGCCAGCGCTGGAAGGCAGCCGCCCGCATGCCGAGCGAGCCGATCAGCTCGCCCTCGTCGCGATAGAGATCGGACATGCGCTCGGCCGACTGGCTGGCGATCGCCGCCTGCTGCAGCGCATCGCGGCTAAGCCACTGGTTGAGCAGCGTCGCCACCACCAGCACGATCATGCCCGCCGTGGCCACCGCCCCCAGCAGCGGGTGAAAGACAAAGACCGCCGCCAGGAAGAACGGCGCCCAGGGCAGGTCGAACAGCGCCATCAGCACCGGCGAGGCGATCAGCCGCTGCACCGCCTCGAGATCGCGCATGCCGCCGCGCACCACCACATCCGAGCCGAGGGCATTGCCGTCCTCAAGCGCGGCGGTGAACACCCGCCCCTCCATCCGGTCCTGGAACCGCGCCGCCACGCGCACCATGATGCGGTTGCGCGCCAGGTCGATCACCCCCATCAGCGCGAACAGGAACACCACCAGCAAGAACAGCGCCGTCAGCGTCTCGACCGAGCGGCTGGACAGCACGCGGTCATAGACCTGCATCATGAACATCGGGCCGGTCAGCATCAGCGCGTTCACCACGAAGGAAAACACCCCGACAAAGGCGAAAAGTTGCCAGGCCCGGCCACGCGCCGCCTTCAGTTCGCGTCTGCCGTCATGTCGCTTGGGCGGCAAGGCCATGCCGGTTCCTTCCTGATCGGTTGCACCGGGCTTGCCCGGCCTTTGCACAGCGCATATCCCAAGACGCGGCGGGCATACAGCCCGCATCCACCCCGCCGGCCCGGGCCCCGATTCGCCCCTTGCCCTGACGTTCTAGATGCAAAAGGTTATCAGAAGCTTGCGTTCCCGGTTCATCACGATTTTCGCCCTGATCGGGCTGGTCTCGGCCTGTGCCGGCCCCGGCGACGGCAGCGGAATCAACGACCCCTACGAGCCATTCAACCGCAAGATGCACGCCTTCAACCGCGGCCTCGACGCGAATGTGGTCAAGCCGCTAAGTTCGGGCATGTCCGGCGAGGGCGGGGCCGGCAGCGGCGCGGTGCAGGCGGTCGGCAATTTCGGTGCCAATCTGGCGCTACCCGGCAAGGTGGTGAACCACCTGCTGCAGGGCAAACCCGAGCCGGCCGCGCGCATGACCTTCCGCTTTCTGGTGAACACGACGCTGGGCCTTGCCGGCCTGCTTGATCCCGCGGGCAAGGATTTCGCCCTGCCCGAGGAGGACACGGATTTCGGCCAGACCCTGGCCAGCTGGGGCGTGGGCGAAGGCGCCTATCTGGAACTGCCGCTGATCGGGCCCTCAACGCAGCGCGATGCCGCCGGGCGCGTCGTCGATCTGGTCATCGACCCGATGCGGCAATGGCTGAACCGCGACCAGTATCTGATCGGCATGGGCGCGCGCGCCGTCTCAAAAGCCGGTGAACGCGGGCGTTTCGGCGATTCGGTCGATTCCATCCTGCATGAAAGTGCCGATAGTTATGCGCAGACGCGGCTGATCTGGCTGCAGCATCGACGCCACGAGCTTGGCGAGGAAGGAGAGCAGATTGACCCCTATGCCGAGTAATTCCCGCCGCGGCTTCCTGACCCTGCTGGCCGCGGGCCTTGCGCTTGCCGCAAGCCCGGCACGGGCGCTGGACACCGACGAGGCGCGGGCGCTGATTCAGAAGTCGCTGGACGAGGTCTATGCGGTCATCAATTCGGGCCAGCCGCCGGCGCAGATGTTCAAGGCTTTCGAGGCGATCTTTGCCCGCTACGCCGATGTGGACATCATCGCGCGCTCGGCGCTTGGTCCGGCAGCGCGCCAGGCCAGCGCCGCCGAATTCGCCGCCTATCGCCAGGCCTTCCAGGGCTATATCGGGCGCAAATACGGCAAGCGCTTTCGCGAATTCGTCGGCTCGCGTATCGAGGTCACCGGCGCAAGACCGGTCAAGTCCTTCTATGCCGTCACCTCGGTCGCGCATCTCAAGGGGCGCAGCCCGATGGAGGTCGAATGGCATGTCTCGGACAAGTCCGGCAAGATCCGCTATTTCAACATCATCATCGAGGGCGTGAACATGCTCGCCTCGGAACGGGCCGAGATCGGCGCCATGCTGGCGCGGCGCAAGGGCGACATCGCCGCCCTGACCGCGGATCTGCAGCGGGTCGGCTGAGCCGCTAGCGCCCGAGGCACCAGCGCATGACCGCCTTTTGCGCATGCAGGCGGTTCTCGGCCTCGTCGAAGATGACCGAGTTCGGGCCGTCCATCACCGCGCTGGTCGCCTCGTCGTCGCGATGCGCGGGCAGGCAATGCATGAACAGCGCATCGGGCCGGGCGCGTGCCATCAGCGCCTCGTTGACCTGGTAGGGGCGCAGCTGGTTGTGGCGCCGCTCGCGGGCGGATTGCGGATCGTGCATCGACACCCAGGTGTCGGTGACCACCAGATCCGCGCCGGCGACCGCCTTCATCGGGTCGCGCTCGATCAGCACCTTCACGCCCTGCGCGCGGGCAAACTCGACTGCCTCGCGTTCCGGGTCCAGCGTCGGCGGGCCGGTGAAGGTGAAATCATAGCCGAACTGCCCGGCGGCATGGATCATCGAGGCGCAGACATTGTTGCCGTCCCCCGACCAGACCACCTTGCGCCCGGCGATACCGCCGCGATGTTCCTCGAAGGTCATCACATCGGCCATGATCTGGCAGGGATGGGTGCGGTTCGTCAGCCCGTTGATCACCGGCACGCTGGCATGTTCGGCCATTTCCAGCAGCGTCGCTTCCTCGAACGTGCGGATCATGATCAGATCGACATAGCGCGACAGCACGCGGGCGGTGTCGGAGATGGTCTCGCCATGGCCCAGCTGCATCTCCTTGCCCGACAGCACCATGGTCTGGCCGCCCATCTGCCGTACGCCGAGGTCAAAGCTGACGCGGGTCCGGGTCGAGGGCTTTTCAAAGATCAGCGCCACCATGCAGTTTCGCAGCGGCAGGTCCTCGTCCGGGGTGCCCTTGGGCAGGCCGGCGCGCGCATCCTTCATGCGCCGCGCCGCATCGATCATGCCCCGCAACTCGGCCTTGTCGGTGGTGTGGATGTCAAGAAAACTCTTCATGGGTTCAGGTCTTTCGGGATTTTCGCCAGCAAGCCGCTTTGCAGGGGCAAGGTCAAGGGGCGACCGCCGGGCGGCGGTTGCGAGGGGGCTTGCGGGCCTCATCGGTGGCGGGTCATCGCCCGGGCCATGATCCCGTCGTCGTCGGGGCGCCACGGATCGCCCCGGAGGCCGGACCTATCCATGCAGCCGCCCGGCCGCCCGGTCGAGCCGCGCCACCGCCTCGGCGATCTCGTCATCCGAGATGGTCAGCGGCGGCAAGAGCCGCAGGGTATTGTCGGCCGCGGCCACGGTCAGCAGATGTTCGCCGTAGCCCGCCTGCACCAGATCGCCCGGCGGCACCCTGCATTTCAGCCCCAGCATCAACCCCTGGCCGCGCACGGATTCGAACACCTCGGGGTGGCTCGCGACCAGCCCCTCCAGCCGCTGGCGAAACAGTGCCGCCTTGCGGTTCACCTCGGCCAGGAATTCGGGCCTGGCGATGATCTGCATCACCCGCACACCGACGGCGCAGGCCAGCGGATTGCCGCCATAGGTCGAGCCATGCGTGCCCGCCACCATGGGTGCCGCGGCCTTTTCTGTGGCCAGCACCGCGCCCAGCGGAAAGCCGCCGCCGATGCCCTTGGCGACCATCATGATGTCGGGGGCAATGCCGGCATATTCATGCGCGAACAGCTTGCCGGTGCGGCCCATGCCCGATTGCACCTCGTCCAGCACCATCAGCGCGCCGCTCTGGTCGCACAGCTCGCGGATCAGGCGCAGGTCGGCGTCGGGCAGCGGCCGGATGCCGCCCTCGCCCTGCACCGGCTCCAGCATGACGGCGGCGGTGCGATCCGAGATCGCCGCGCGCAGCGCCGCCATGTCGCCCCAGGGCAGCTGGCGAAAACCCGGCATCAGGGGGCCAAAGCCCTTGACCATCTTTTCCGCCCCCGAGGCGGCGATGGCCCCGGTCGAGCGGCCGTGAAAGGCGCCCTCGAAGGTCAGGATCTCGATGCGCTCGGGGTCGCCCTGCTCGGCCCAGTATTTGCGCACCATCTTGATCGCCAGTTCCGCCGCCTCGGTGCCGGAATTGGTGATGAAGGCGGTATCGGCAAAGGTGTGCTCGACCAGCAGATCGGCCAGCTTTTCCTGCTGCGGGATCTGGTAGAGGTTCGAGACATGCCAGATCTTGCCCGCCTGTTCGGTCAGCGCCGCGACCAGATCGGGATTGGCATGACCCAGCGCGTTGACCGCGATGCCCGCGCCCAGATCCAGATATCGCGTGCCGTCGGTGGCGATGGCCCAGCTGCCCTCACCACGCTCAAATGCGATGGGGGCGCGATTATAGGTCGGCAGGACGTGCGAAATCATGGAGTTGTCCTTTTCGGAGAACAGCCGCGCGCGGGCGGCACCAGCAATGTCGGGAAGGCAGGTGTGATCGGTCGTCGACAGTGTCAACGTCGGGGACGGGCGATAGGGGCGGTCCGCGTGATCATGCCCCTCGCATAGCGCGGAAGCCCCGGGGGCGCAACGCCCATTTCAGGGCTTCATGCGATAGCCCGAGGCCAGCCAGCGCCAGGTGAGCGCCAGCACCAGCGCCGTCGCCAGGGTGCAGACGGCAAAGCCGCGCAGCACCGGCGCGTCCGAGACCCCCGCCATGCCAAAGCGCGCGCCGTCGATCAGGTAGAAGACCGGGTTCCAATAGGCCAGCACGCGGAAAGGCCCGGGCAGGGCGGCGATGGAATAGAAGGTGCCCGACAGGAACGAAAGCGGCGTGACGATGAAATTGCTGATCACCGCCATCTGCTCGAATTTCTGCGCCAGGATCGCCGCCAGCATCCCCAGCCCGCCCAGCAGCAGCGCACCGAGGACCACGAAGGCCAGCGCCCAGAACGGATGCGCGATGCCCTGCCCCAGGACTAGCGCCATGCCCAGGGCGATGACCGCAGCGACGATCAGCGACCGCGCCAGCGCCCCCGCCAGATAGCCCGCCAGGATTTCGGCCGCCGACAGCGGCGGCATCAGCGTATCGACGATATTGCCCTGCATCTTGGCCGAGATGATCGAGGAGGAGGTATTGGCGAAGGCGCTCTGGATTACCGTCATCATCAGGATGCCGGGCCCGAGAAAGGCCAGATAGGGCAGGCCCATGACCTCGCCCCGGTTCTGGCCCAGCGCCAGGGCAAAGACCAGGACGAACAGCCCCGCCGTCATCAGCGGCGCCAGCACCGTCTGCTGCCAGACGCCCAGAAAGCGCATGATCTCGCGCCGGGCCAGCGTCGCCAGCCCCAGCCAGTTCACCCGGCCAAAGCGTCTGACGCCCATCTGGCGGTATCCGGGGCGGGTCGATGAGGGTTGCATCCGGGCTCCTTGAATTTGCGGGGGCATGCGGGTAAATCTGGCTATCCCCGGTTTTAAGGCCGGGTTTTGCGGAATTGAAGTCATCAGAAAGCTAGGCGCCGCTCCTCCCGGCGCATGAAAGGCAAGCCATGTCCTGGACCGATGAGCGCGTCGAGACGCTGAAACGCATGTGGGCCGAGGGCCAGTCGGCCAGCCAGATCGCCAAGGAACTGGGCGGGGTCACCCGCAACGCCGTGATCGGCAAGGTGCATCGCCTCGGCCTGTCGAACCGCAGCGAGGACAGCGCCGAGACCCCCGCCCCCGAGGCGGCGCGCCCCGCCGCCGCCCCGCCCCCCGAGCCGAAACCCGCGCCCGAGCCTGAACCCGTCCCCGAACCGGTCGCCGCCGCCCCGGCCCCCGAACCCGCGCCCGAGCCGGCCCCGGCCGCGCCGGTGGTCACCCCCGGCTTCAGCCGCCGCCCGATCGTGCCCGCCGGACAGCCGCTGCCGCCGCAGCCTTCGCTGAACGAGATCAGCCCCGAGGCGCTGGCCTCGGTGCGCGAGGTGGAAAAGCGCGCCCGCAAGCTCAGCCTGATGGAACTGACCGAGCGCACCTGCAAATGGCCGATCGGCGACCCGGCCACCGAGAAGTTCTGGTTCTGCGGCCTGCCCTCGGTGCCCGGCAAGCCCTATTGCGAGGCCCATGTCGGCGTGGCCTTCCAGCCGATGAGCGCCCGCCGCGACCGCCGGCGCTAGGCCTTGGCGCCGTTCCCCCGGCTGGCCGCGCTGGCGGTGCTGCTGGACGGCGGCCGCGTGCTGCTGGTGCAGCGCCGCAACCCGCCCGACGCCGGGCTCTGGGGCTTTCCGGGCGGCCATGTCGAACCGGGCGAGACCGCGCTCGAGGCCGCCCGGCGCGAACTGGCCGAAGAAACCGGGGTCATCGGCCGGCCGCGCGCCTATCTGGACAATATCGACGTGATCGAGCGCGGCGCCGACGGGCGGCTGCGCTTTCACTTCCTGCTGGCGGCGGTGGCCTGCGATCTGGTCTCGGGCCAGCCGGTGGCGGCGGACGATGCGCTGGCGGCGGACTGGGTGCCCATAGACGAGGTGCTGGCCGGGGCGCGCCCCTGCAGCGCCAGCGTGGCCGGCATCCTGCGCAAGGCCATGGCCCGGCAGGCTTAGGCTGGCTTTCGCCGCGGCTGCTGGATAAAGAATTCGGCGACAAGCTTACAGGACCCGGTCATGGCGCGCCATCTCATCACTTCCGCAATTCCCTATATCAATGGCATCAAGCATCTCGGCAATCTGGTCGGCTCGCAGCTGCCGGCGGATCTTTACGCGCGCTATCAGCGCGGCCGCGGTCATGAGGTGATGTTCATCTGCGCCACCGACGAACATGGCACGCCGGCGGAACTGGCCGCCGCCAAGGCCGGGCAGCCGGTGGCGGAATACTGCGCCGCCATGCACGAGACCCAGGCCGGGATCGCCCGCGACTTCGGGCTGAGCTTTGACCATTTCGGCCGCTCCTCCAGCGCGCGCAACCATGCCCTGACCCAGCATTTCGCCGGCAAGCTGGACCAGAACGGCTGGATTTCCGAGGTCGAGGAAAAGCAGGTCTATTCCATCGACGACGGTCGCTTCCTGCCCGACCGCTATATCGAGGGCACCTGCCCGAACTGCGGCTATGACAAGGCGCGCGGCGACCAGTGCGAGAACTGCACCAAGCAGCTTGACCCGACCGACCTGATCGAGCCGCACAGCGCCATCAGCGGCTCGACCCGGCTCGAGGTGCGCCGGACCAAGCACCTGTATCTGCGCCAGCGCGCCATGAGGGATCAGATCGAGGCCTGGATCGACAGCAAGACCGACTGGCCGATCCTGACCACCTCGATCGCACGCAAATGGCTGCATGACGGCGACGGGCTGCAGGACCGCGGCATCACCCGCGACCTTGACTGGGGCATCCCGGTCCGCAAGGGCGATGATCCCTGGCCGGGGATGGAGGGCAAGGTCTTTTACGTCTGGTTCGACGCGCCCATCGAATATATCGCCGCCACCGCCGAAGGCACCGACCTGAAGGACCTGCCCGACAGCGCCTGGCGGCGCTGGTGGCGGCTGGACGAGGGCGCGGATGACGTGACCTATACCCAGTTCATGGGCAAGGACAACGTGCCCTTCCACACGCTTTCCTTCCCGGCCACGATCATCGGCTCTGGCGAGCCGTGGAAGCTGGTGGATTACATCAAGAGCTTCAACTACCTGACCTATGACGGCGGGCAGTTCTCGACCTCGCAGGGGCGCGGCGTGTTCATGGACCAGGCGCTGTCGATCCTGCCGGCCGACTACTGGCGCTGGTGGTTGCTCAGCCACGCCCCGGAATCGGGCGACAGCGAATTCACCTGGGAGAATTTCCAGCAATCGGTGAACAAGGATCTGGCCGACGTGCTGGGCAATTTCGTCAGCCGCATCACCAAGTTCTGCCGCTCGAAGTTCGGCGAGACCATCCCCGAGGGCGGCGCCTACGGGTCCGAGGAAGAGGCCCTGATCGCGGCGCTTGACGCCCGCATCCGCGCCTATGAAGGCTTCATGGACCATACCGAGGTGCGCAAGGCCGCGGCCGAGTTGCGCGCCATCTGGGTGCTGGGCAACGAATACCTGCAGGCGGCGGCGCCCTGGTCCAGCTTCAAGACCGACTCGGAAAGGGCCGCCATGCAGGTGCGGCTGGGGCTGAACCTGATCCGGCTTTACGCGGTGCTGTCGCAGCCCTTCATCCCCTTCGCGGCCGAGACCATGCTGGCCGCCATGCGCGCCGACGACCGCGACTGGCCGGGCGACGTGGCCGCGGCGCTGGCGGCGCTGCCCGCCGGCCATGCCTTCACCGTGCCCGAGGTGCTGTTCGCCAAGATCAGCGACGAGGACCGCGACACCTGGCAGGAGCGCTTCCGGGGCATCCGCGACTGAACCGGCCCCGCCGCCGCGACCGCGGCGACCGCCCTAGGCCATCGGCCGAACAGGGCCGCGGCCGAGGCATGGCTGGTGCGGGCGGCGGGCATTGAATGCCTCTATATCTAGATGTCAGCCTGTATCAGCCATGCTCATAGCCCTTGATATTGCAGCGGGTTTCTGTTTCGTTCAGCATCAGGCAAAATCACCCTGCATCACCTCATACTAAATCTAGGGGTGGACTAAGAGGGGGGCTGAGATTCTGGCCGGAAAGGTGGACCATGCGGGCAACCAACAGACTGAGCGCCAAGGGGGCGGCTTCGCTTGCGTGTTTCGCGTGATGGCGGGCAGTGATTTCAGATGATGGCGGGCGCCCGTTTCGCGCGATGACGGGCATTGATT
>NZ_JBDHSP010000082.1:0-11944 GCF_039808215.1 Paracoccus sp. (in: a-proteobacteria) | reverse complement strand
CTGCGCCGCGGTCGATGATCGTCCCATGGGTGGATCCTCCTTCCCAAGAATAGCACGGGAAGAAGGTTAAGTGGACAGGTGACCGCAGGCCAGACGAAGATCGGCGACAAAACCGGCCGCGTCGAAGCCCTTGTCGGCGCCCAGCGTCAGTTGCCGGGTCGATCCGGGGGAATGATGGTGGATCATGTCCAGCGCCGCGCGCCGTTCGGCATGGCCGTCGGCTTGCGTCAGCTCGCCCTGCACGATCAGACCGGAACGGCTCTCCATCAGCGCATGGCCGATGAAACACAGCATCGCCCCGGTGCCAGGTGATTTCTTGTAAAGACGCGCATCCGGATCGGTGGTCGAGGCATGGGTGCCGTTGGATCGCTTCTCGTCCCGGAAGTCGACTTCGGCGTTGCGGCCCGGACGGCTGGAGCGGGGCATCGGGTTTGTCTCGGCTTCGGTCGGTTGGATCGGTTCATCGATGGCGGCGTCGGGTTCGGGCGGGCCGCCCGGGTCGTCGTCGTGCAGACTGTCCTCCGGCTTCGCCTGGAAACTGATAGTGCCCCGCGGCGTGGTGTAGGATCGCCGACCCTTGGAGAGGTCAGGGCTTGCTCAGGTCGCCACGGCGGGCAACCTGACGTTTGGACTGTCGGTGGAGCGAGCATGACGTGCTGGCCTACATGGCCTTCCCGCGCCAGCACAGGACCAAGCTGCACAGCACCAACCCGATCGAGCGCCTGAACAAGGAGTAAAGCGGCGCGCCGATGTCGTGGGCGTTCGGCCCTCCCTCGGACCGATGGCGGGCGTGCCTCACTCCCCAACGAGGCCTCGATCATGCGCCTGATCGGCGCCGTGCTGTTCGGGCAAAACGACGAATGGCAGACATCGAGCTGCTACATGATGGTCGAGGCCTTCGCCGAGATCGACAAGGAGGAGATCGATCCCTTTCTCAGCATAACCACGAAAGCCGCCTGATCATGCCCTCAGGCCATCCAGGAATTTACACCACCTTGACGGACGTGACCCGTCCAGCGCCGATAGCTCCCTTGCAATGCGCGGCATCCTTTACCCAGACTGTTACCCGCCATAGAATGTGTGACTGGACGCGACAGGGTGCAATGAGCAGCGACAGGGAATGCCAGCGTTTATTGAGGTATGGCGTCACCGTGCTGCGCTATGCAGCTGATAAAACAGGGAAATGGCGGCCATTCCAGCCGCCGCCCGAATTGCCGCGATCCGGCGCTGCGGCTGTCCTGCGCTGCCCCCGAGGCTACTTGCCAAACATCGTGACGCATGACCTGGCCGGGCCCTAGGACGGCGCCCGCTGCCAAAGTCCGCCCGCGGTGTCCTGCGCATGGGCGATGACGCGTTCGCGCAGCTTGCGTGCCAGCGGCGACAGTGGCCGGCGGCGCAGGTTCAGCAGGTAATAGGGCGCAACGCGGATGTCGTGCCGCACCGGCAGGGCGGCGAAACCGGCGCTGACCGGCGGCTGCGTCAGCAATTGCGCCACCTCTTGCGACAGCGGCGCCACGGCATTGCCCTGCGCCAGATAGGCGATGGTGAACAAGAGCGACGGGCTGTTGACGACATTGCGCGGCTCGTTCAGGCCAAGCGCCGCGAAGGCGGCCCGCGTCGCCTCGCGGATCGGCGCGCCGCGCTGCTGCATGATCCATTCGTGGTCGTGCAGTTCCGTCAGCGTGACCGAGGCGGCGCGGTTCAGCGGATGGTGTTCGCGCACCAGCAGCGCCACCCTTTCGTCGCGCATCGGCAGCACGGTGAACTCGCGGCTTTCGAATTCGGGCAGGATGCGGCCCAGCACGAAATCCATCTCGCCCGCTGCCAGACGCGCCAGCAACTCGCGCGAGGGCAGGACATCGACGGTGATGTCGGCCTCGGGGGCAAGCTGCTTGATCTCGCGCACCGCCGAGACGAGGAAGCCGACCGCGGGCCCGGTCACCGCGCCGACATGCGCCGAGCCCGCCAGACCGTCCTGCATGGCGCTGACCTCGGCGGCGATGCCGCGCATCTCGCGCAGGATGACGCGGATGCGGCGCAGCACCGCCTGGCCGATCTCGGTCGGCACCATGCCGCGCGGGTGGCGCAGGAACAGCTTTGCCCCCATCAGCCGCTCGGTCTCGGCCAGCATGCGCGAGGCGGCGGGCTGGGTCATGGCGCAGGCATCCGCCGCCAGTTGCAGCTGGCGATGTTCGGCGATGGCCTGCAGCAGCCGCAACTGCGCCGGCTTCAGCATCAGGCGATTCACAGAAACTGGCATATCAGCTCAGGTATGCTGGCGGCGAATAAACTCATTTTACCGATATGCTGCGGCATTGCTAGCCTTGCCGCGCGCGCTTCCGCAAAAGGAATCCGCAGGGAGAAAGCTCGCGGCCGCGTGACGCCGCAGGGAGGAACAGATGAAATTCAGAACGGCAGCGGTTGCGCTGGCAATCGGCGTGTCCTGGCTGGCCACGGGTGCCATGGCCGAAACCGTCGGCATCTCGATGCCGACCAAATCCTCGGCGCGCTGGATCGCCGATGGCGACAACATGGTCAAGCAGTTCCAGGCCGCGGGCTATGAGACCGACCTGCAATATGCCGAGGACGACATCCCCAACCAGCTGGCCCAGGTCGAGAACATGATCACCAAGGGCGCCGACGTGCTGGTGATCGCCGCCATCGACGGCACCACGCTGACCAACGCGCTGGCGAACGCCAAGGCCGCCGGCATCAAGGTCATCGCCTATGACCGCCTGATCCGCGACACGCCGGATGTGGACTATTACGCCACTTTCGACAATTTCAAGGTCGGCGTCGAGCAGGCCAGTTCGCTGGTCGCCGGCCTGAAAGAGCGCTTCCCCGACAAGAAGCCGTGGAATGTCGAACTGTTCGGCGGCAGCCCGGACGACAACAACGCCTATTTCTTTTATGACGGTGCCATGTCGGTGCTGCAGCCACTGATCGACGACGGCTCGATCGTGGTCCGCTCGGGCCAGACGGGCATGGACAAGGTGGGCACGCTGCGCTGGGACCCGGCCACCGCCCAGGCGCGCATGGACAACATCCTGTCGGCGAACTACACCGACGAGCGGGTGAATGCGGTGCTGTCGCCCTATGACGGGCTTTCGATCGGCATCCTGTCGTCCTTGAAGGGCGTGGGCTATGGCTCGGGCGATCTGCCGATGCCGATCGTCAGCGGCCAGGACGCCGAGGTGCAGTCGGTGAAGTCGATCGAATCCGGCGAGCAGTATTCGACCGTGTTCAAGGACACGCGCGAACTGGCCAAGGTTACCGTCGGCATGGTCGATGCGCTGATCAAGGGCACCGAGCCGCAGATCAACGACACCAAGACCTATGACAACGGCGTCAAGGTCGTGCCCTCCTACCTGCTTGAGCCGGTGCCGGTGGACAAGTCGAACTGGAAGAAGATCCTGCTCGACTCGGGCTATTACACCGAAGACCAGCTGAAGTAATTTCGCATGGGATCGCCCGGCCACGGGCGATCCGCACCCGCCAGACAGCGAAGGGGGGCCAGCATGACCGCGCTGCTGGAAATGCGCAGTATCACCAAGACATTCCCCGGCGTGAAGGCCCTGGACAACGTGTCCATCCGCGTGCGCGAGGGCGAGATCCACGCCATCTGCGGCGAGAACGGCGCCGGCAAGTCCACGCTGATGAAGGTGCTGTCGGGCGTCTATCCGCATGGCAGCTACGAGGGCGAGATCGTCTATGACGGCCAGCCGGCCGCCTTTGCCTCGATCCGCGACAGCGAGCAACGCGGCATCATCATCATCCATCAGGAACTGGCGCTGATCCCGCTCCTGACCATCGCCGAGAACATCTTTCTGGGCAATGAGCGCGCAAGCCGCGGCGTCATCGACTGGCCCGAGACATTCCGCCAGACCGAGACCCTGCTGGCCAAGGTCGGGCTGAAGGAAACCCCCGGCACCCTGGTCGAAACCCTGGGCGTCGGCCGTCAGCAACTGGTCGAGATCGCCAAGGCGCTGAGCAAGGACGTGCGGCTTCTGATCCTCGACGAGCCCACGGCGGCGCTCTCCGAGGCCGACAGCCAGGCGCTGCTCGACCTGTTGCTGGAGTTGAAATCGCATGGTGTCACCTCGATCATCATCAGCCACAAGCTGAATGAGGTGCGCCGCATCGCCGACAGCGTGACAGTGATCCGCGACGGCGCCACCGTGTCCACCATCGACGCCCGCGCCGAGGCGCTGTCCGAGGACCGCATCGTGCGCGACATGGTCGGCCGCGACATGGCGCATCGCTATCCCGAGCGCCCGCGCCGCGCCGGCGAGGTGGTCTTTGAACTGAAGGGCTGGAACGTCTGGCACCCCGAGCACCGCGACCGGCAGGTGATCCGCGACCTCTCGATGCAGGTGCGCGCCGGCGAGGTGGTGGGCATCGCCGGGCTGATGGGCGCCGGCCGCACGGAACTGGCGATGAGCATCTTTGGCCGCAGCTATGGCCGCGACATCGCCGGCGAGGTGCTGATGCACGGGCGCGCCGTCGATGTCTCGACCGTGGACCGCGCCATCGTCGCGGGACTTGCCTATGTGACCGAGGACCGCAAGTCGCTGGGGCTGATTCTTGAGGACACCATCCAGCGCAACACCACGCTGGCCAACCTTGCCGGCGTCGCCACGCGCGGTGTCATCGAGGACGGCCGCGAAACCGAAGTGGCCGAGAAATATCGCAAGGCGCTGCGCATCCGCACCCCTTCGGTGTTCCAGAAGGTGATGAACCTCTCGGGCGGCAACCAGCAAAAGGTCGTGCTGGCGAAATGGCTGTTCACCGAGCCGGACCTTCTGATCCTCGACGAGCCGACGCGCGGCATCGACGTGGGCGCGAAATATGAAATCTACAGCATCATCAATGAACTCAGCGCGGCGGGCAAGGCCGTGGTCATGATCTCGTCCGAGATGCCCGAACTGCTGGGCATGTGCGACCGCATCCATGTCATGAACGAGGGCGCCTTCGTGGGCGAATTGTCGGCGGCCGAGGCCAGCCAGGAAGCGATCATGTCGCTGATCGTCAGGGAATAGGGAGAGGGGCGATGGAGCAGACCGCAAACGCCACGCGCGCCGGCATCGGCGCCTATATCATCAATCACATCCGCGACTATGGCCTGCTGTTCGCGCTGATCGCGATCATGGTGTTTTTCCAGATCGTGACCGCAGGCACGCTGCTCAAGCCGGTGAACATCACCAACCTGTTCCTGCAAAACAGCTATATCATCATCATGGCGCTCGGCATGCTGATGGTGATCGTTGCCGGCCATATCGACCTGTCGGTGGGCTCGGTCATGGGCTTTGTCGGTGCGCTGGCGGCGGTGATGATCGTGAACTGGGACCTGCCGGTGGCGCTGGCCATCCCGCTGTGCCTGATCTGCGGCGCGCTGATCGGGGCGGCGCAGGGATATTTCGTCGCCTATTGGAAGATTCCCTCGTTCATCGTCACGCTGGCGGGGATGCTGGTGTTTCGCGGCCTGTCGCTGTGGCTCTTGCAGGGCCAGTCGGTGGGGCCGTTCCCGCAAAGCTTCCAGGCGCTGTCGAACGGCTTTGTCCCCGACCTGCTGGGCCTCGGGCAACCGAATGCACTGGCGCTGGCGGTCGGCGCGGTGGCGGTGCTCTTGCTGGTCTGGCTGGGCCTGCGCGGCCGCGCCCGCAACGCCCGCTACGGCGTCGAGGACGAGCCCTTCGGCCTGTTCGTGCTGCGCAATGCCATCGTCGGTGCCGCGATCCTGTTCGTGACCTGGAAGCTGGCCTGGTTCCGCGGCCTTCCGAACGTGCTGCTGTCCATGGTGATCCTGACCGTGGTCTATGTCTTTGTCACCGAGCGCACGGTGCTGGGCCGGCGCATCTATGCCGTGGGCGGCAACGTCAAGGCGGCCAAGCTTTCGGGCATCAGGACCGAAAGGCTGACCTTCCTCACCTTTGTCAATATGGGGATCCTGGCGGCGCTTGCGGGCATGGTCTATGCCGCGCGGCTGAACACGGCGACGCCCAAGGCGGGCTTCGGGGTCGAACTCGACGTGATCGCGGCGGTGTTCATCGGCGGCGCCTCGATGGCGGGCGGCTCGGGCAAGATCGTCGGCGCGGTGGTCGGCGCCTTCATCATGGGGGTGATGAACAACGGCATGTCCATCCTTGGCATCGGCATCGACTATCAGCAGGTGATCAAGGGGCTGGTGCTGCTCGCCGCGGTGTTCTTCGATGTCTACAACAAGAACAAGAAGGGCTGAGCCATGTTTCTTTCGCAACTGCTGCTGGCAGACGGCAGCCGCGCGGTCGCCATGCGCAACGAGGCGGGGGCGCATCTGGTCCCCGGTGCGGCTTCGGTGCGCGACCTCGCGCTGGCCGCGATCGCGACCGGGCGCGGCCTGGCCGACGAGATCGGCCGCCGCGGCCCCGGCATGGCGGTGGATCTGGCCGCCGCCCTTTCCGAGGGCCGGTTGCTGGTGCCGCTGGATCATCCGGACCCGGCGCATCTGCACCTGACCGGCACCGGGCTGACGCATCTGGGCTCGGCCGCGACGCGCGATGCCATGCATCACGGTGCCGATCCCGAGGACATGACGGACAGCATGAAGATGTTCCGCATGGGCCTTGAGGGCGGCAAGCCCGGTCCGCGACAGGTCGGCGTGCAGCCGGAATGGTTCTACAAGGGCAATGGCCATGCCGCGGTGGCGCCGGGCGCGGCGCTGCAATCGCCGGGCTTTGCCCTGGACGCCGGCGAAGAGCCCGAGATCGCCGGGCTTTACCTCATCGCCCCCGACGGCCGCCCGTTCCGGCTGGGCTTTGCCCTGGCCAACGAATTCTCGGACCATGTGACCGAGCGCGGCAACTATCTGTGGCTGGCGCATTCCAAGCTGCGCCCGGCCAGCTTTGGCCCCGAACTGCTGTTGGGCGAATTGCCGCAGCATGTCGAGGGCATGAGCCGGATCTGGCGCGACGGCAGCCTGATCTGGGAAAGGCCGTTCCTGTCGGGCGAGGCGAACATGTCGCATTCGCTGGCCAATCTGGAACACCACCATTTCAAGTATGACCTGTTCCGCAGGCCGGGCGACGCGCATGTGCATTTCTTCGGCACGGCCACGCTTTCTTTCGCCGACGGCATCTCGGCCTGTCCCGGCGACGAATTCGAGATCAGCAGCGAAGCCTTCGGCCTGCCGCTTCGCAACCCGCTGGTCCAGCAGTCCAAGGACGCGACCCCGGTCGCCGTCGCAGCACTCTGAAGGTTGAACCCATGTCTTTCAAACCCGCTCAATGGCCCCGCAAGCTGCGTTCGCAGGAATGGTATGGCGGCACGTCGCGCGACGTGATCTATCACCGCGGCTGGATGAAGAACCAGGGCTATCCCCATGACCTGTTCGACGGCCGCCCGGTGATCGGCATCCTGAACACCTGGTCGGACCTGACGCCCTGCAACGGCCATCTGCGCGAACTGGCGGAAAAGGTGAAGGCCGGCGTCTGGGAGGCCGGCGGATTTCCGGTCGAGGTGCCGGTGTTTTCCGCCAGCGAGAATACCTTCCGCCCGACGGCGATGATGTTTCGCAACCTTGCGGCGCTGGCCATCGAGGAAACCATCCGCGGCCAGCCGATGGACGGCGCGGTTCTGATGGTCGGCTGCGACAAGACCACGCCCAGCCTGATGATGGCGGCGGCCTCCTGCGACATCCCCTCGATCGTGGTGACCGGCGGGCCGATGCTGAACGGCTATTTCCGGGGCGAGCGCGTGGGTTCGGGCACGCATCTGTGGAAGTTCAGCGAGGCCGTGAAGGCCGGCGAGATGACGCAGGAGGAATTCCTCGAGGCCGAGCAGTCGATGAGCCGCTCTTCGGGCACCTGCAACACCATGGGCACGGCATCGACCATGGCCTCGATGGCTGAGGCGCTGGGGATGGCGCTTTCGGGCAATGCCGCGATCCCGGCGGTGGACAGTCGCCGCCGCGTCATGGCGCAGATGTCGGGCCGGCGCATCGTGCAGATGGTCAAGGACGACCTGAAGCCCAGCGACATCCTGACCAAGCAGGCGTTTGAAAACGCCGTGCGCACCAATGGCGCCATCGGCGGCTCGACCAATGCCGTGGTGCATCTGCTGGCGCTGGCGGGCCGGGTTGGCGTCGATTTCACCCTGGACGACTGGGACCGCTGCGGCCGCGATGTGGCCACGATCGTGAACCTGATGCCCTCGGGCAAATATCTGATGGAAGAGTTCTTCTATGCCGGCGGGCTGCCGGTGGTGCTGAAGCGCCTGGGCGAGGCCGGGCAGTTGCACAAGGACGCGCTGACCGTCAGCGGTGCCACGATCTGGGACGAGGTCAAGGACGTGGTGAACTGGAACGAGGAGGTGATCCTGCCCGTGGGCAAGCCCCTGACCGACCAGGGCGGCATCGCGGTTCTGCGCGGCAATCTGGCGCCCAAGGGCGCGGTGATCAAGCCCTCGGCCGCGACGCCCGCGCTGATGCGCCACCGCGGCCGGGCCGTGGTGTTTCAGGACATCGACGACTACAAGGCGCGCATCGACGATGACGCGCTGGATATCGACGAGAACTGCGTCATGGTGCTGAAGAACTGCGGCCCCCGCGGCTATCCCGGCATGGCCGAGGTGGGTAATATGGGCCTGCCGCCCAAGGTGCTGAAAAAGGGTATCACCGACATGGTGCGCATCTCGGACGCGCGCATGTCGGGCACGGCTTACGGCACCGTGGTGCTGCACACCTCGCCCGAGGCGGCGGCGGGCGGGCCCCTGGCGGTGGTGCGCGACGGCGACATGATCGAACTGGACGTGCCGGCGCGTCGCCTGCATCTGGACATCAGCGACGCGGAACTGGCCGCGCGTCTGGCGGAATGGCAGCCCACGCATGACCTGCCGCCCAGCGGCTATGCCTGGCTGCACCAGACGCATGTGATGGGCGCCGATACCGGGGCGGATCTTGATTTCCTGCTGGGCTGCCGCGGCAATCCGGTCGGCAAGGACAGCCACTGATGAAGCTGGCGCTGGTTGGCATCGGCAAGATCGCGCTGGACCAGCATGTGCCGGCGCTGGCGGCCAGCCCCGACTGGGATCTGGCCGCCACCGTCTCGCGCCATGGCACCGTCCCGGGCGTCGAATCCTTCACCCGCATCGAGGACATGCTGGAGGCGCGCCCCGACATCGGCGCGGTCAGCCTGTGCCTGCCGCCGCAGCCGCGCTTTGCCGTGGCCCAGGCGGTGCTGGCCGCCGGGCGTCACCTGATGCTGGAAAAGCCGCCCGGCGCCACGCTGGCCGAGGTGCATATCCTGCAGGAGATGGCCGCGGCCAGCGGCGTCAGCCTGTTCGCGACCTGGCATTCGCGTATGGCCCGCGCCGTGGCCGCGGCGCGCGACTGGCTGGCAGGATGCGAGATCCGGCAGGGCCGCATCACCTGGCGCGAGGATGTGCGCAAATGGCACCCGGGACAGGACTGGATTTTCGAGGCCGGCGGCATGGGCGTCTTCGACCCCGGCATCAACGCCCTGTCGATCCTGACGGAAATCCTGCCCGCGCCGGTGCATCTGCTCTCGGCCGACCTGGATTTTCCGGAGAACCGCCAGGCGCCGATCGCCGCGCGGCTGGCGCTGTCGCAGGGCATCACCGCGGATTTCGATTTCCGCCAGCAGGGGCCGCAGACCTGGGACATGGAATTCGTCACCGACGCGGGCACGCTTGCGCTGCGAATGGGCGGCAATGTGCTGGAGATCGACGGCAAGGTCGCCGCGGGCGAGGCCGACATCATGGGCGAATACCCCGCACTCTATGCGCGCATGGCCGATCTGGTGCGGTGCGGCGCCTCGGATGCGGATCTGGCGCCCATGGTGCTGGTTGCCGATGCCTTCACGCTGGGCCGGCGCAACAGCGTCGCACCCTTCGATTTCTGACCTGACCGAGGTGGCGCATGAAAGCCTTTGACGACCGTCCCTGCGATCTGGGCGAAGGCGCGCTCTGGCATCCGGCGCGCGGGGAATTTCTGTGGTTCGACATCCTTGGCCAGCGCCTGCTGGGGCAGGGCGCGCAGGAATGGCGCTTCGACCGCATGGTATCGGCGGCGGGCTGGGTGGACCGCGACCGGCTGATGGTCGCGACCGAGACCGGGCTGGCGCTGCTCGATCTGCGGGACGGTGTGCTGGCCCCCCTGATCGCGGTCGAGGCCGAGGACGGCGGCACGCGCTCGAACGACGGGCGGGCGGACCGGCAGGGCGGGTTCTGGTTCTCGACCATGGGCAAATCGGCCGAGCCGGGGCGCGGCGCCATCTATCGCTGGCATCGCGGCACGCTGCGCCGGCTGGTCTCGGGCATCGGCATCCCGAACGCGATCTGCTTTTTCCCCGACGGGCGGCTGGCGCATTACGCGGATACCGCGCTTGGCCGGGTCTGGCGCCAGCCGCTGGACACTGACGGCTGGCCCGAGGGCGAACGCCAGCCCTGGCTGGACCTTGCGCCCCGCGGCCTGAACCCCGATGGCGCGGTGATCGACGCCGAAGGCGGCTTTTGCTGCGCGCATTGGGGCAGCGGCGCGGTCCTGCGCCATGACCCTGCCGGGCAGGTCACCGATGAATATCGGGTCGGCGGGCTGCACGCCAGTTGCCCGGCCCTGGGCGGCGCGGATCTGCGCGACCTCTTGGTGACCACCGCGCGCCAGGGCATCGCCGTGCCCGACGCCGCCCAGGGCCTGACCTATGTCCTGCGCGCCCGCGTCGCCGGCCTGCCCGAGCCGCGGGTGATCCTGTGACGCGGCGGCACTTCGGCGCGCTGCCGGACGGGCGCGAGGTCGAGGCTGTCAGCCTGCGCGCTGGCGGGCTTGGCGCCACGGTGCTGACGCTTGGCGCCATCGTGCAGGACCTGCGGCTGGACGGAATCGCGCACTCCCTGGTGCTGGGTTGCCCCGAGCCCGGCGACTATCTGGGCGCGGGGCGCTATCTGGGCGCCATCGTCGGCCGCTTTGCCAACCGCATCGCCGGCGGGCGCTTTGCCATCGACGGGCAGGACTACCAGTGCGACCTGAATTTTCGTGGCCGCCATACCCTGCACGGCGGCACTGAGGGCACCGATGTGCAGATCTGGTGCATCGAGGCGCTGGCCGCGGATCGGGTGACGCTGGCGCTGTCGCTGCCCGACGGCCATATGGGATTTCCCGGCGCCATGCGCATCACCGCCGGCATCAGCCTGACCGCGGATGCGCTGCGTTTCGACCTGTCGGCGACGGCCACGCGGCCGACGCCCTGCAGCCTGGCGCATCACGGCTATTTCGATCTCGACGGGCTTGGCGATATCCGCGGCCACAGCCTGACGATCGCGGCCGAGCATTACCTGCCGGTGGATGACGACCTGATCCCCACCGGCCGCATCACCCCGGTCGGAGGCAGCCGCTTTGACTTTCGCCAGCCGCGGGTGATCGGCGCCGAGGGCCATGACCACAATTTCTGCCTGTCCTGCGGCCCGCGCGCCCTGCGTCCGGTGGCGCGGCTCTGCGGTCAGGGCGGGCTGGCGATGACGGTCGCCACCACGGCGCCGGGGTTGCAGCTGTATGACGGCGCGCATCTGTGCGACGTGCCCGGCCCCGAGGGCCGCCGCCATGGTCCGCATGCCGGGCTGGCGCTGGAGACCCAGGCCTGGCCGGATGCGCCGAACCGGTCCGAGTTCCCGAACGTCATCCTGCGCCCGGGCGCCAGCCATTGCCAGACCACGATCTATCGCTTCGAGACCTGAGCTGCGCTAAAGCATTTCTGTTGAACCCTGAATCGCTGGGGTTCCGTCGCAGTGTGGATCGTGATTCCCTTCTGTCTGGGAGGACGGATCATGTCAGCACCCTTGCCGTCGGCGCTTCGGACGCGGTTTCAGCGATATATTGAAGGGGCTATGGCTGAAAATGGGTGATGGGGCCTGAGAAGGCGGCGTATCGTGGCGGGTGTCGAAGCCTGCCAGAACC
>NZ_JBDHSP010000081.1:0-12026 GCF_039808215.1 Paracoccus sp. (in: a-proteobacteria) | reverse complement strand
GTCAGGTAGGAATGGATGCCGTCCTTCCAGGTGTCGCGAAAGGCGCGGACCTGTTCGGGTTCGCGCGTCACATGGGTGCGGTCGCCATCCTTCACATCGCGCGAGGTGGTGGACCACTGGAAGTTCGAGTTGAACTTGATGCCATAGGGCGGGTCGAAATAGATGCATTGCACCTGCCCGCGCAGCCCCTCGCGTTCCGCCAGTGAGGCCATCACCGACAGGCTGTCGCCGGAAATCATCCGGTTCGACCAGTGTTGGTCGTGCTGATAGAACTCGGTCGCGGCCTCGGGGTCGGGCAGGCCGTTGAAATCGGCGAACATGTCGATCTGGTCGTCATCGGCCCGTGCCTCGGCTCGCGCGCTGCTTTCGCGCTTCAGATCGTCGATCAGCGCCTTGGGATGGACCTTTTCCTGAATATACAGCGGCGGCGCCTGCACGATCAGGTCGGACCAATCCGCCATATCCTTGCCGCGCCAGACAAGCTGCGGGTCCAGATCGCGGTTGCGGCGCGCATAGGCAAGCTGGATCGGCGTCTTGTCCTGCTCGCGCATGATGGATTCAAACTCGGCCGTCGGAATATTCTTGCGCGTGTCGTCATGGGTGAGGATTTCGACCTCGATGGGTTTTCTGGGCGTGCGGGCCATTACTCGGTTTCCTGTTCCTTTTCGGCCTGCCTCGCCGCGGCCGTGCCCGGTTTGGGGAAGCCGCTTTGCAGTCCGTCAATATGTTCGAAAAGCTCGGGGGCCACGCTGCGCCACAGGGGATCCAGTACGACCTTGACCCCCTCACGTCGCGCGAGCTTGGAGGCCGGGACGAAATCGGCGTCGCCAGCGACCAGAATGATGGTATCGACCTGCCGTTTGAGCGTCAGTGAGGCGATGTCCGTGCCGATGCGCATATCGACCGCCTTCTGGCGCAGGCCGGGCGTGAAATCGTCGTCCGTGAGGTCAGCGACGGTGATCTGGCCTTTCAGCAGCCGCTTCTGGGCATCTTCGCGCAGGATCCAGCCGCGCTCACGCCGCACTTCGCCAAGGCGGACAGCCATGTGCGACATACGTCGCAGCTTGTCGTGGAGCGCAAGCCGGAACCTGGCTTCGTCGCTGCGGGAATAGTCGATGGACTTGCCGGAGACCGGGCGATGCTCTTTCCCCAGGTACGGCTTCGCGTCGTAGAAGAACGACCGGTAGAGAAGCGCGCGTTCATGCGGCAGCTTCTCGATCCGGTTGCGGGATTTCAGGTGCGATGCGATCAGACGGCGCAGCGCCCATGAGACGGACTCGGGATCGCCCGTCTTGGCCGGTTTGAACACTGTCGGGAGGCGCTTGAGAAAGTAGCCGCCGTCGATCAGGATTGCCACCTTGCTCATGCGGCGGCCCCCTGAACGACATAAGCCCCAAGGGGTCGGCTGCGTTCGTGATCGCTAGGAACGCAGCGTACTGCCAAGGGGCGGATGCGTCCATTATATATGGTTCCGATTTCGGAAGTGTCAACGAAAAACGGCGTCATTCGATGAGTGCCCCTTGTCCTGCAGGTCCTGCCCCGAGCGTTTCGAGGAGCTTGTCGAATTCGGCTTCCATCTTGTAAACCGCTGTGAACTCGGCAAATTCCCAGCGCCCGAACTTGCCGAGGTTGTTTACGCCTGGCACCCAATGGGCGCGCATGGTGTTGGCTTTGTCCTTCGCATCCTCGCCGCGGAAACCCTTGATCTCGACGATCAGGTTCAGCGGGTCGGGCTTGCCGTCGTCGATCTGGACGATGAAGTCAGGCAGGTATTTGCGCGGGGTGGAGCCGGAGAGGTAGGGCACCTCAAGCCCCAGCCCCTGGTTCTTGACGTAGGCCAGCACGCGGGGGTGGGCCTCGGCCACGCGGGCGAACTCGGCCTCCCAGTCGCTGTCGCAGACCACCCAGTTGACGTGGGATTTGTCGGGGCGGGTCTGCCAGCGCAGCGCCTTGGAGGTGGTGAAGTTGACGAAACCGGTCGTGCCGGTGGGGTTGTAGGCGTCGAGGATCGCCTTGATCTGGTTATCGCCCTTCAGCGTTTCGGTGATGGCCGCCTTGATCCGCTCAGCCGCCATGTCGGCGATTTCCTTGTAGACCAGCTGGGCCGGATAGGTGCCGCCGGAGCATTTCAGGTAGCCGCCGTCCAGCCATTGGCGGGTGATCCGCTTGAGCTGGCCGAACAGGTGCAGCTTCGGCTCCTCGCCGGGGTCGCGGTATTTCGTGTAAAGAAGGTGCCGCGACAGGTGGAACAGGATGGTGGAGGAGCGCATGTCCTCCAGATGCTCCAGCGTCAGGTCCACGCCCTCGCCGATGATGCCCTGATTCGTGGTCGTGGAGGGGCCGAGCAGCTGCGGCGTCAGTTCCAGGACGTGATCGGGGCCGAAGCTGGCCTCCAGCCGTTCATCCGGGAGTTCCACACGGTAGCCTTCGACGCGGGGGAAGGTGATTTCCAGCGCATCCCGGTCGGGCTTGACGGCATGGACGCGGACTGTTTCGCGCGGGACTGCCGGGGGCGAGATCACCGGCTTGGCGGTGAAGTCGAAGGGAATGCCCAGGACGTCGGCATATTCGACGTTGAACAGCCCCTCGTCGTTCAGCTCATAAGACTGGCGGCGCAGGGCGCGGCCGATGACCTGTTCGCACAGAAGCTGGGTGCCGAAGGCGCGCACGCCCAGCACATGGGTGACGGTGTTTGCATCCCAGCCTTCGGTCAGCATCGACACCGAGACGACGCAGCGGATCTGTTCGCCGAGGCGCCCCTTCTTGCCGACGGTGTTCATCACTTCGCGCAGCAGGGTGGATTCGTCGATCTTGTCGCCCGCGGTGATGTCGCCCGTCCGTTCGACCATCTCGCGCTTGAACTGCTCGATCTCGACGGCGGCCATCTCGCGGAAGTCCTTGTCCAGCGCCTCACCGGATTCAAGCTGGGCGCTGTCGATCAGGATCGTGTTCGGGCGCGGCATCCGGTTGCCGAAGTCGTCGTAGTTCCGGAACAGGGCGAGGCGGCCGTTTTCGAGGGTGGTTTCGGTGCCGTCGTCGCTGACTCGGTCAAAGCCCGAGATGTATTTGTAGATCAGCTCTGACGTGGCCGTGTTGTTGCAGACGACGATGAACACCGGCGGGACGCCGATCCCCTTGTCCTGCCAAAGCTGGAAGGTCTTTTCGTAGTGGCCGTAGAGAGCCTCGAGCGCGGTCAGCAGCTCGACCGGCAGGCTGAACGGATCGAGCGCCTTGCCCGCCGCGCGTCCCTTCTTGGGGAGCTTCTTGCCGATGTGGTCCCAGAGGTTGCGGAATTTGGGCGTGTCGCCGCCCGGCACGTTGTCGGCGATCGGCACGCGCGGCAGCTTCACGATCCCGCATTCGATGGCGTCCATCAGCGAGAAGTCGGACATCGTCCAGGGAAACAGCGTGCCTTCGATGTAGCCTGACCCGCGCAGGAAGAACGGCGTGGCTGACAGGTCATAGACGAGGCTGATGCCGAGCTTGCGCTTGACCGCTTCCAGACCGGAAATCCACATCCGGGCGGCTTCGTTGTTCTCCTTGGCCTCGCTCTTGTCGTCGCCCTTCAGATCGGCTTCAGTCTCGCCGACGGCATCCTTCACCCGTTCGCGATAGCAGTGATGCGCCTCGTCGTTCAGGACCACGATGTTCTTCTGGCCCATCAGGTCGCCCATGACCCTCTGGATCATTTCGCCTTCGGTTTCCAGCGTCTGGACCTTGTCGCCGCGCCAGCCTTCAAGAGCCTGCCGGGTGCCTTTGGCGATCACCAGTTTTTCGCGCAGCTTGAATGCGTGATAGTTGGTGATGACGATCTTGGCGCTCTGGATGTCGCGCAGCATGTCGGGCGGTGTGATTTCGCGGCTGCGATAGTAGCTTTCGGGATCGTTCGGCAGAAGAACGCGCAGCCGGTCGCGAATGGTGATGCCGGGCGAGACGATCAGGAACCGGCTGGAGAACTGCTTGCTGTTCGGATGACGCACGGCATTGACCGTCTGCCAGGCGATCAGCATCGCCATGACGGTGGTTTTGCCCGCGCCGGTCGCGAGCTTCAGCGCAAGGCGCATCAGTTCCGGGTTGGCCTGTTCGTTGGCCCCCTTGATATGCGCCCAGAACTTGGCGACGCGCGCCCCCATCTTCGGCGCGACCTCGGTCAGCCAGATCGCGGTTTCGATCGCTTCGATCTGGCAGAAGAACGGCCGGACGCCTTCGAACTGATGGTGTCGCCAGTGCTGCAACAGACGCGCCGTCTCGGGTGTCACCAGCCACTGGTCAGGGTTCGGAAGGTTGCGCCAGGTTTCGACATACCCCCGGACCTCGTTGATGATCGGGGTCGGGTTGTACTCCTGCTCCTCGGTCGAGAGATCGTCGTCCCCACCTAGAACCAGGCTCCCCTGCTTCTTGTTCTGGCGCTGCTTCTTGGCCTTGGGAACCGGCGTGATCAGATCGGAGCGACGCCGCGTTTCCAGGATGCGGTTCGTTGGCTGCCCGTCAGCATCCAGTTCCCAATGGCGCCCCGGATACTCGTATGGGGAGTTCAGAATCGGCTTTTCGAAGAACTGATCAGACATCCGGGGTGCCTTTCCCGACGTTCCCCTTCACGACGGCCTTTTGCTCGTCGATCCACCGGTCAATATCGTCGTGCTTGAAGCGCCATTGGCCACGCACCTTGAATGCCGGGATCTGCCCCTTCTGGGCCATCGTGTAGACGGTCTTTTCGGCAACCTTCAACAAAACGGCAACCTCTGGCAAAGTGAGGATGGGGTCCGTCACGGACTTGCTCCCTCTCGAATGTGATTGGAGCGAAGCTGCCAGACTTTTCCAGATATTACTAGGACAGGATTACCGCCGGTTGCACGGTTTTGACTTCATGGAGAACTGGTCACTCGCGGTGAGGCCAGCCACGGCCGCGCCTTGGGCATCGCCGCCGTCACCTCGATCTCGCGCAGCATCCCGCCCGCAATCAGCCCCTCCCGGACCCAGCCCAGCGCCTGCCACCAGTCGTCATAGGCGCGGCGAGCGGATTCGATCTGGCGGGGATGCGGCGAGAAGGTGACCGGGCAGGCGAGGATTTCGACCGTGCGCCACTTGCCGCGGGCGAGCACGCGGGCGCTGCCGACCACCATGGTGCTGGCCCGTTCGCCATGCTGGTTGCGCTTCACCTCTATTGGGACGCAACGCGGCACGGCGCCGGGCATCCAGTCCGGGGTCAGTCCGGCGCGTGCCAGTTCCGCCACACGGATCGCCATGCGTTTGCCGCCCAGCGCGTCGGGCAGCCCGGAGACGCAGGCGGCGATCAATTCGGCATCCTCATGGGTGAAGCTGCCGATCTTGTGCCGGCCGCCATCGATCTTGCAGCCCAGAATGGCGCGTTGCATCAGGACATATTCCAGCCCGAAGCCGAAGCCTTCCTCGCTCACGTCCCGGGGCGGGGGCAGCTCCAGCTGCGCCTTCTCGACCCGAAACGCCCATTCCAGCGCCGCCTGCACGCCCAGCGCGCGTTTCACCTTGGTGCCGCCTGCGCGGTTGATCCTGCCGTGGAAGCTCATGACTTCAGCCCTTCATGGAAATCCATCTGCGCTGGGCCGTCCGCCCCCGCATTCGGCCGCCAGATCCACGGGCCCGAGGCCATGGGCAGAAGCGAGAGCGCGCCACGCATGTGCTGCTGCCAGTGGATGAACTCCGTTGCCGAGCAGGCGCAGAGCGCGTGCCCGATGGGCCAGCCCATCAGCCATCCGACGAAGAGCGGATGCAGCCGCCGTCTTGCGCGGCCCTTCAGGATCCGCCGCGAGACGGCGCGCCCATGCGAGGCAATCATGAAAGCCCAGAGCCGGCGCGAGATCGGGGCGTGCCGAAAGCACCGTGGCCCAGACGGCGAGATCACCGGGTCCGGGCGGGTGAAGCCCTGTTCCGCCCGGTAATGCAGCAGGTCCATCCGGGACTTGCCGTCGGCGCGCATCACGCTGTCCGCGCTGCTGCCCTTCCAGTTCTGCGCTGCTGGGGTGGGCCATTGCGCCGCCTGCGCCGGCAGCGGCGGGATGCCGCCCGAGCCGTAGCTCTGACCCGGCCCGCCCTTCGCCCCATCCGTTGCCTTCGGCGTCGACCAGTTCACGATGCCCCGCGCCAGCGCTTCCGCCTTGCGCGTAAAATCGCTGTTCCCGGCCGGGTTGTAGCGGGATGTGCCGGGATGCAGGCTCATCGGTGTGGGCCAGGATGAAGATCCGCTGCCGTTGATGCGACGCACCGACTTCTGCCGCGCTGAACAGACCCGTCGCAGGCGTGTAGCCCATTGCCCAAAGCTCTCGCAGCACGGTCTCGAGCCCGAGGGTGACATGACCGGCGACGTTCTCGAGGAAGACCCATTCGGGGGCGCATTCGCCGATGACGCGGGCGACCTCGGGCCAGAGATGGCGGGGATCACCGGCGCCGCCGCGCTTTCCGGCGGCGCTGAAGGGCTGGCAGGGATATCCGGCCAGAACCGTGTCGAAGGCGCCGCGGAAGGGCCGGGCGTCGAAGCTGCGCAGATCGTCCCAGATCGGGGCCGGGGCGAAATACCCCGCGCGTTGGGCCGCGATAAGCACGGCTCGGGGCCAGTCCTCCCATTCGACGAAGGCGCGGGAGTGATAGAGGGGCTCGGCGAGCATGAGGCCCAGATCGAGGCCTCCGCCGCCTGCGCAGAGGCTGAGTCCGTGCCGGGGACGTGACACCATGCCATTCACAGAACCCCCCGTTCGCGCAGGCGTTCTTCCGTGACCAGACCCCGGGCCAGCATGGCATTGCGGATGGCGTTGCTGATCATGCTGGGCGGCAGGAAGCCGTCGGAATTGACGATGCGGGCGTAGAAACCGGCCCGCTCGTCCTCGCTGGGCAGGGGGCCGGGATCGGACCTGCGCTTCCGGGTGGATTTGCGACCACTGGCATCCGCTGCCTGCGCATCATGCCGGGCGGCGCGTTCCATGGCGCGGTCGAGCGCCTTGGGCCCGTCAGGCGGGTTGGGATGATCGCGCCGGGTTGCGGTGGCGGTCTCGAGGATCCGGTCCTCGGATAGCCCGAGGTCATCGATCCAGCGGCGCACATGCACCCGCGCCGGCCAGCCCTGCCACCAGGAGGGCAGGGCGGTGGCATCGAGTCCCAGCGCCGAAAGCAGCTCCGCGAAAAACTGATCGGAGATCGCCTCGCGCGCCTGCGCGTCCTCCTCCTCCTTTACTGGTTCTCTTAAAGGTTCCCTTACAGGGTTAGTGTCCGGAATCCGGACACGGCTTTCGGCATTTTCCGGACACGGCTCGGGGTGATTTCCGGACACGGCTCCGGCGGGATTTCCGTGTCCGGAATCCGGACGCGGGTCGGGCTGATCGACGGGGGAGAGGCCCGCATCGCCGGCCTCCGTGCCAAGGTCCGTGCCCGCTTCGCAGCCGTGTCCGAAATCCGGACATGGCTTGGCGCTGGTAGCGGTGAAGCCCGGCTCGAACCCCAGGATGTAGCGGGTCGGCAATTGGCGCTTCGTCACCGGGTCGATACGTGGAACCCGGCGCAGCAGGCGCGCGGCCTCGAGCAGGGTGAGATGTTCGTTCAGGGCCGAACGGCTGATCTCGCAATCATGCGCCAGTCGCGCCTGGGTCGGGAAGCAGCCGAAATCCGGGTTGTGGCGGTCGCAGAGATGCCAGAGCACGATCTTGGTCGCCGGCTTCAGCCCGCGCTGCTGGATGGCCCAGTTGGTGGCGGCATGGCTCATGGCGCCGCCCTCCCGCCGGGGGCGGCGATGCGAGTGGAAAAACCATGCGCGGCCAGAGCGCCCAGCGCATCGTCGAGCGAGCGGACCAGCGCCCAGCCAAAGCCCTGCGCCAGCACGGCATCGCGAAACGCTTCCTGCGACGGCCGCAGCCGCCCCTTCGGCGCCTTCAGCTCCAGAAACAGCACGCGGCCGTCGGAAATCACCATCAGATCGGCGAAACCGCGATGAACGCCCATGCCGACGAGGATCGCTTGCCGCTTCGCGCCGCGAGGCCCCGGTTCGGTGACCTCATTGGCGCAGTGGTGGATGATGGCCGTGCGGGGCAGGGCGAAGCGCAGGGCCTGCACCACCGCGCGCTGCAGATCGGCCTCGGGCGTGCCGCGGCGTTTCATCGGCCGGGTCATCGCCGCAGCTCCGCATTATCGTCATCGCTGCGCCGGGCATGCAACGGGCGACGGGCGTCGACGATCAGCAGCAACAGCCGGGCTTCTTCCCGCTCGTCCTCGGTCGCGCCGTGGCGGACCAGAACACGGCAGGCGAGCCGGATCAGGTGGTCGGAGTGATGCGCGATATCGGCGATGACGGCGCGGGCCTCGGCCACACGGCCCGCCGGCCAGTTGCCGCTGCCGGAGGCCGGAACGAGGGGCGGCCGGGGCAGGGCCGGGTTCATCGCCGACCCCGCGACGGGGTCTTGCGTGCGTGTTCCCTGGCCTCGAGCCAGCTGCGAACGGTGCTGCGCCGGTAATAGACCTTGCGCCCAAGCTTGATGCTCTGCGGGCCGGTGCGCCTCATGTCCCAGCGCCACAGCGTGTCCTCGGAAACCCCGAGGCTGATCGCCAGATCATGCCGGCTGATCCAGTCCCCCAGCAGGTCCATGTCAGGCCCCGACTGGTCGATGCCCTGCGTATCCAACATCCGCGATTCCTTTCCCGTTTGCGCCCGGATGCGGGCGGTTGCGTCATGGGCGCAGCGGATCAGAGGACGGGGGGTGGCAGGGTGGCATAAACCGGCATATTCAAACCGCGCTTCGTGCCACCCCTTGTTTTATTGATGTTCTTCCGGATCTCGCCCGTAATTTATGGCGAGTTGTTTTGCCTCATGAACAACCAAAACGTGCAACGTCAGGGTGCGGCCGGGGCGCACCCGGGCAGGTCTGTGGCCATGGCCGGGCGCGCTCCTCATCATGATTTTGAGAGGATGAAGCGATGGCTTTGCCGGCACGTGTTTTCTGGACCCTGGAAGATCTGTCAGCGCGCTGGGGGTGCGCGCCGGTCGACATTGTCGGGTGGGCAACGATGGACGTCATCGAGATCGTCACCAGCATCGGCCTGGTCCGTTGCAGCGATGCCGAACCAATGGGCGGGCTGGTCGTGGTCTGCGCCGAGGACATCCTTCCGCTGTTCCGGCGCAACCGCCAGGACGCGAGGGCCTGCAGGCTCTGGCGCGTCCGCGCGCAGGGCAGTGCGGCGTGGCGGATCATCACCGACCCCGATCAGGGCGTGACAGTCGAGCCGGGCGACCTTCTGGTGACAGCGGCGACCGCGCGGCGCTTCGAGGAGGAATACGACCCGCTGCAGCGCGTTCACGTCAGCCCCGGGCGGTCGACACGGCATGATTGGGAGGGAATGTTTCAAGCCCTGATGGTCAGGCTGTTCGAGCACGGACTGCCGGAATCGCAGGCCGATTTCGTGGCGGAGGGGCAGGACTGGTTCGTGGCGAATGCCAAGGATGGGTCTGTACCCGACGAAAGCCAGATCAGGCGCAAACTCAGCCCGATCTGGCGGGCTCTGAAGCAGCCGCAGTAAGTCGTTTTCGATCCCATCGACGGCGTTGAGGCCCGTTCAGGGCGAGTTCAACGCCCGCCCTGAACAATGCGCAGCTGCGGCTTCATCATCTCCGCAACCGCATTCACCCCGTCCCGCAGCGGCGAATCCATCATATGCGCGTAACGCTGCGTGGTGCGCATCTGGGAATGCCCCAGCAGCTTGCCGATCATTTCCAGCGACGCGCCCCCGCTGACCAGCAGCGATGCGAATGTGTGGCGCAGGTCGTGGATCCGCACACCCGCAATTCCGGCCTCGATCTGGATCTGACGCCAGAAGCGGCGGATTTCCTTGACCGGCTGGCCGGGCACATCGCCGGGGAACAACCACGGACAACCCTGATGCACGGCCGTCTGCCTCTGGCGGACGATGGCGGCCACATCCGGCGAAATCGGCAGGCGGTGGATCTTGCGCTGCTTGGTGGTGGTCGCGGGCTTGGACCATGTGGCAAATTCCAGATTGAACTGTTCGAACCGCGCGCAGCGCACCTCGCCAAGGCGGGCGCCGGTCAACATGCACATGCGAATGATGCTGGCGGCGCGATGGTCCTCGGCCTTGCCCAGCGCCTTGGCCAGACGATCGATCTCATCCATGCTCAGATAGCGTTCGCGCTCGGTCTCGATGCGCCGGTAAAATCCCATCGCCGGATTGTCGGCGCGCATCTTCCACTGGACGGCAAGGTTGAACATCTTGCGCAAGACCTCGCCGGTCCGGTTGGCGCGGATCGGCGTCGGCTTCGATCCCTGCAGCTTGCGCGCGCGATTGTTGGGCTTGGCCTTGGACGGGCGAGCGCGGCCCTTGGCAATCTGGGCAAGCAACCTGTCGACGTCATCCAGCGTGATGTCCTCGACCAGCTTGTGCTTCCATACCGGCTGGACCAGTTTGCGCAACATGGAGATCTGGTCGGCGCGATTGGTCGGGGCCAGATTGGGCAGGTGGGTCTCGATATAGCGGTCAATCAGATCGGGGATGCGGGGGGCCGTCATGCCGGTTTCGCGCTCTCCCAGCGGGTCGCCGCCATCGTCGATGATGCGGCGCAGCGCCTTGGCCTGTTCGCGCGCGGCTGTGACCGTCCATTCCGGCCATCTGCCGATGGTGAAGCGGCGCTGACGGCCCTTGACCCGGTAATCGAAGGTGAAATTCCTGCTGCCCGAGGTGAAGACCCGCAGCGAAAACCCCCGCACATCCTCGTCGAAAACCTGATAAATGCCGGCCCGCGGCTCGGCGGCCCTGACCAGCTTCTCGGTGAGCTTTTCTCTTTGCGCCATGCGGAACCATCCTTGTGCTGACGTGACACAGGCGTGATCCGCGCTGCGGTTCAACTCAAACATCGACCGAAGGGGGGCAGGGTGGCATAAACCGGCAAATGGAAGCGGGGGCGCGTGCCGGTTCCGTTTTGTTCCGCCTGACGTGCCCGTTCAGATCGGCACGTCACGCGCGTTCCAATGGCGACCCTGCCCGCATGGCGGCAGCCGAGGCGATGCGTATTCGATGCGATGCCGCGATCAGGACTGATTATAATCGCGCCCGTTCGAGTCAACGCTGAGTCAACGGACCTATGCGGTTTTCGGCAAATCCAGTGCGGTTCAGTGCAGCCCAATGCTGTCGGGTGCCGGGCAACAAACAGCGTGAGAACAAAGGCTTGTCGGCTAAGTTGCTGAAATCAATAAGTCATTGGAATCGCATGGGTTTTGGCTCATAACCTGAAGGTCGCAGGTTCAAATCCTGCTCCCGCAACCAAATTATTCCGCAATAACAACACGTTAAGTCTAAATTAATCGCAGGTATTTCCTTACCGCTGCGCGACGACTCAACACCAACTCAACAAAAACAGAGCCGATGGGCAGGGCCGAGCGGGGCGGAAATACTGCTGCGACTCGCGCGAGACGTGTAATCAATCTCTCCCTTCAAAGGCCTGGGATGACGATAGCTCTTGGTTCAGGTGACAGTGCCGCCCCCGTTCTCGCCACAACGACCGACCCGACTACCAATCTCAAATCCGCAGACTCTCGTTATGAACGAGGGACGACCGGGGGGCAGGTCATTTCCGATCTGGAATCCGTCATGCATCGCCCTTGCTACGGCGTGACAGCTCGGCGACCCAAGGCGAATGGTTGCCTTCCTGAAAGACGATCGCGAGTTCTTTGCGCGGCCGGGTGACGCCGACATAGAAGAGCCGTCGGGCCTCGCGCAAAGCGGCAGGCAACTTTCTGTCGCGATTGGACGGGATGTCGTTTGCATTCATGCCGTAGAGGATGACGGCGTCGAACTCGCGCCCCTTGGAGCTATGCAATGTGCTGAGGCTCACGCGCCCGCTTCCCTCGAGTCGCCCGGCGAAGATGTTGAGGGGCATGTCCTTATTCTGTGCGGGATCGGTTTTCGCGATAAGTTCGGCGAGCACCTCCCACTCCTGCTGTGGGTTGCGCGTGACCCCGCGCCAAGGTGCTATCAGCTCGTGCGAAAAGCGCTGGAGC
>NZ_JBDHSP010000080.1:0-12322 GCF_039808215.1 Paracoccus sp. (in: a-proteobacteria) | reverse complement strand
TCAGCGCGGCGACGTTCTGGACCCATGCAGCATTGCCGCTCGCGCGGCGCATCAAGGTTTTAAGCTCGCGCACCTGGCGGGCGGTCATTTCCTCGCCCGCCTCTGCCAGATGTCCTGCCAAGTACCCGCGTAGGTCTGGAGCTGGCGGTCCAGCACCCCCTGATTGAACGGATCGGCGAGAGGATGATCGCCTTCGAGCTGGCAGATCAGGCGATAAAAATGCGCGGCCTCATGCGCCATGCGCCCGAGATCGTGAACGATGCGCTCGCTATGCTCCGTCCGCAGCGATGCCTTCGCCCGTTCCTCCCGCCACCTCGAGAGCATCAGGACGCGGTGCGCCTCGAGCGAGCCTTCAAGAATGTGCCCCTGGATCGGCGGCTCCGAGTCGCGCAAGAGCTGCCAGCTCTTGGCGGCGGCGGTGACAAGCCAGCGGAAGTGCGGCAGCGGATCGACAGGCCCGTTCATGGCAAGACCCCAAGCCGCCGCATCTCCGCGTCGATCTGTTCGGCGATATCGAGGCCCGGAAGGTGCTTGTCCAGATAGCGGCGGACGGCTGGCGAGAGCTGGTCGCGCCGCGAGAGGAACTTCTTCACGGTAAGCGCCAGAGGCTCGGGCGGCTGCGCGCGCCACCAGGCCGACGAATACGGCGCGGGATCGTTCAGCCAGCGGTGAAAATCAGTCATGGCAAGGCCCCCTGCCCTGCTTCATAGCATCTTTTTGGCCGCCTGCGGCGGCGGCAAGGAGGCTCTGCCTCCTCTGCCCCTCTCGGGGCATTCACCTCCGGGATATTTGTAGAACAAAGATATCATGGTAGGATGGAAGTACGGTACAGGCGGGGACGCCGATGACCGTGAACGGAGATATCCGGAAGCGCTCCTCTCTGCCCACAGGGAGGGGCGTTTTTCATAAGACGGGGCCAACTCACATGCTCCCCCCTCTGCCAAGAAAAATTGGGCCAAGAGCTTCTCGATACGGTGACGGCTGCACCCTGAATCTGAAAAATCAAAGCCTCAGAGAGAGTTAAATATAGTTAGAGTCAGAGTTACAGTCCCCAAAAATCCCGTTTTTTAGTTGTTTTCCAGTGACTTACAAATATCAGCGGTGTGTGAAGTGACGAAAACTGGTGTGTAAAGTGACGATAGTTGGTGTGCAAAGTGACGAAAGAGGGGAGAAGTTATCCACAGGTTTGGGCGGTGTGTGAAGTGACGAAACTTGACCTCCGGTGTGTGAAGTGACGATACTGGCGAGGTGTGTGAAATGACGAATCCCCCTCTGGCGCGTGCAGGTGTGTGAAGTGACGATAGACCGCTCCCCTCTCCTGCCCGACCGCCATCCTCAGAAGGACTTGTTTGTCTGCGATATCGTGGATGCAGTCCCCAAGGGCGACATGTCGTCCATGGAGCACCCTGTCTTCTCCCTCTCGACCAAGCCGGACATGCGACCGCGCAAGTACGAGCGTGGTGGCAACTGGATCGCGATCTCCCCATCAACCCACGGCTTGGCAACCGTCCACGACCGCGACGTGCTGATCTACTGCATCAGCCAGTGCATGGCCGCGCTGAATGAGGGTCGGAAGGTGCACCGCACGATGCGCTTCAAGGCGTATGACCTTCTGGTCGCCACTAACCGGCAGACCTCGGGACGTGGCTACGAGCTGCTGAAAGACGCGCTGCGCCGCCTCCAGGGAACGCAGATCGAAACCAACCTTCGCCAGGGCGGGAAAGAGTACTTCAAGGTCTTCGGCCTGATCGACTCAGCCGAGATCGTCAAGGAAACGCGCGATGGCCGGATGCTCGACGTTGAGATCACCCTGTCTGATTGGGTGTTCGATGCCATCGAGAACAACCACGTCCTGACACTCAATCGCAAATATTTCTTCCTTCGCAAGCCGTTGGAGCGCCGCCTTTACGAGCTGGCACGGAAGCACTGCGGGACGCAGCCGAGGTGGCTGATCGGCCTCGATACGCTGCGCGACAAGTGCGGTTCGGGCTCGACTGAGAAGGAGTTTCGCCGCCTGATCGGCAAGATCATCGAGGATGATGAAGCGCACGGTCACATGCCCGACTACGCCTTCAGCATCGAAGATGACAACGTGGTGGTGCGGCCAAAGAAGGAGGAGGTCATCCCTCCCCTGCCCTCCTCGATGCTGCGCTTCAAGGATGAGGACGCGACCTATGCACGGGCTAAGCGCCACGCTCCTGGTTGGGACATTCGCGGCCTGGAAGCTGAGTGGCGGGAGTGGGTGCACAAGAAGGGTATCCCGATCCAGAACCCCGACGCGAACTTCCTGAGCTTCTGCAAGGCGCGGGGGCCTTACAAGTAGGCGCAAAGTAGGAAGGCATGCAAGACGCAAACGCGCACTGCATGCAACGCGCTAATCATGCTTAGCGGATTGGCGGATATCATGCTTGGCGGCTTCGGTGATTTCATGCTAGCATCGAAAGAAAAATCAAAGGGCAACAATCGGAGCAGTATCAATGACATATATCGTGGGAATGGTGTCCCAGAAGGGAGGCGTCGGAAAGTCGACTCTGGCGCGGATGATGGCGCGGGAGTTCGTGGCGGGCGGCTTGGCTACGAAGATCGCCGATCTGGACACGCAGCAGCAGACCTGCACGCATTGGGCAGGACGGCGCGCAGAGAACAACATCCACCCTGAAATCCAGGTGCAGAGCTTCGCCAGCGTCAAGAGCGCGCTGGAGGAGGTGGAACGCTTCGACGCTCTGATCCTGGACGGTAAGCCGAACGCCTCTGAGCAAACCATCGAGATCGCGAAGGCGGCTGATCTCGTGGTGATCCCAACCGGGCAGACGGTTGACGACCTTCACCCCGGCGTCGTGCTGGCACACAGCCTGCGGAAGAAGGGCATTTCTCCCGAGAAGATCGCGTTTGCCATGTTCAAGACGACCGGCAGCGAGCGCGAGAACACGGCAGCGCGGGACTACATCACCCAGGCAGGGTACTTGGTGCTGGAAGGGGAGGTCAGCGTATCGACCGCCTACGGCTCGGCCTCCGACCAGGGCAGGGCGATTACCGAAACCTCCTTCCGCTCACTCAACGAACGGGCCTCGAAGGTCGCGCAAAGCGTCATAGACCGTATGGCAGAGCTACAGGAAAGGAAGGTGGCGTGATGGCGACCAATCTTTCAAAGCTCAAGAGCGGGAAGGGTGCGCCGCCGCCTGCTGAAGAGGCCGAGGACGTGATCGAGGCCAACCCCCGCGAGGATGACAAGGCACCACTGCGACCGCTCCAGGTGCGTGTGCCTGAGGCGGTGTTTGTCGAGTTCAGCGAACAAGCGGGCAGGGAGTTCGACTTCACGCATGGCGCAAAGAAACAGCTCTTCCTCAAGATGTGGAAAGCATACAAAGCGCAAAACATGAAAGGATGATTGCATGCAAATCATGCTTGACAGGCCCCGCATGTAACGTTCACTATGTAACATAACAAGAGTGAGCGGGCATCATGGCGAAGGGTGACTCGGGCAGGATAGTGGTGGAGCTAGACCCCTCGGTGAAGAGGCAGCTCTACAGCGCTCTCGCCCTTGAAAACAAAACGTTGAAGGATTGGATGATAGAGCGAATCGAGCGCTACATCTCCGAAAGTCCCGAACACACAAAAGCAAACGAGGCGGGACGAAAATGAACTTTAAAGAATTCGAATCTGCGGAGAAGTTGCGCGGAGGGTATTATACTCCAGACGACCTTGCAGCGTTCCTAGTTCGCTGGGTGGAGCGCATAGCTCCCCGGCGTATTCTGGAGCCGAGCTGCGGCGATGGTGTCTTCTTGGGTGCTATCGGCGCTCGTGAACTATCAGCGCAAATAACTGCCTTTGAATTAGACGAAGGCGAGGCGCGCAAGTCGCATGAGAGAGCGCAGGGCGCTGGCATTAACAACGCCGATATCCGCGCTTCAGACTTTCTGGGTTGGGCTCTGGATGCGATGGGGGACAAGACCGAGCGGTTTGATGCCGTAGTCGGCAACCCCCCATTCATCCGCTACCAGTACCTACCGCCACTCTTCCAGGAGCGCGCTCAGGCGATCTTCGACCGCCTGGGCTGCAAGTTCACGAAGCACACCAACGCTTGGGTTTCGTTCATACTTGCATCGTTCGAGCTTCTTCGTCCCGGCGGGCGGCTTGCGATGGTCGTCCCGGCTGAGATCATCCATGTCATGCATGCGCAGTCCCTTCGCACCTATCTGGGTGCAAAGGCCAAGCGGTTGGTTGTCGTTGATCCGGAAGAGCTGTGGTTTGAAGGGACGCTTCAAGGTGCTGTGCTCCTCCTTGTAGAAAAAAAGTCAAAGGCAAGCGATCACGCCGAAGGACTGGGAATGTACCCGGTGCGCGGTCGGGAATTTCTCAAGCTTGATCCAGAAGACGTTTTCCATGCCCCGCAGTCGATCAACGGGAAGACTGTTGAAGGAAAGTGGACGCGGGCGCTTCTGGAACCGGCTACGCGTGACCTTCTCGATGATCTGATCGAGCGCAACCTCGCGCGACGCTTCGATGATGTTGCCGAAGTTGATGTCGGCATTGTCACCGGCGCGAACAAGTTTTTCCTGGTGGAAGATGCCACGGTGCGGCGCTTCGGCCTTCAGAAGTGGGCGCATCCAATGTTCGGACGCAGCGAGCATTGCCCCGGCATCGTTTATGACGAGGCTCAGCATCAGGCAAACGCCTCCAGCGGCAAGCCTACGAATTTTATCTGGTTCAATGATACAAGCGTCGAAAAGACCAAATCCGGTAAAGAGTATATCGAACAGGGACGCCGAGAGAAACTTCACACGCGCTATAAATGCCGCATCCGCAGCCCTTGGTATTCCGTGCCGTCAGTCTACTCGACTGAGGTCGGGATGCTAAAGCGCAGCCATGATACGCCTCGGCTGATCCTTAATAAGCTAGGCGCTTACACGACAGACACCGCTTATCGTATTCGGGCCAAAGAGGGGACCGCCGAACAACTGGTCTACAGCTTCCTGAATGGTCTGACGGCGCTGAGCGCCGAACTGGAAGGCCGTCACTATGGCGGCGGCGTTCTCGAACTTGTGCCATCAGAAATTGAAAAACTACTTCTGCCGCCTCCCTCTAAAGTGACACCACAGGTCGAGGAACTGGATAAGGCCGTCAGGACGATGCCTATGGATGCAGTCTTGGCGCGTCAAACAACGCGCGTCCTGGGCGAAGTTGGGTTGTCAAAGACAGATCAGGAAGAGCTGCTGTCGGGCTGGCAACGGCTTCGCAACCGTCGCCACAGGGTGTCGTCTGAGGCTGCCTAGTCGATCTCGATGACAAATAGGTCGGGCTGCTCTTCATCGCGGTAGAGGTACAGCGTTCGGTCGAGTAGATCTTCCTTCGCAACAAGTGGCTTCACGTCACCCCAATGGAGCTGCGTCAAGCTGTTGTTCTGCGCATAGGCAGGGCTATCGAGTCGGCTGTCGTGCGTGAGCTGCATTTCGAAAACGCCGTAGTTTACATCCTTGATGACAATCCGGAAGCGGGCTCGTGCTCTTTCGAGGTGTTCCTTGCCCGCGGCGGTGTCGTGTGCCCAGGGCAGAGCCCCGAAGACTTCCTCGCGGAAATAATGCCGCTGGTCGATATTGGCCGTCTGTCCCTTCGTGAAGAACATTGAGCCCGTGGGGTTCGTGGCTGCCGCTGTGGGAATGTTCAGCGGACGACGCGTCAAAGGGTTGCTCTGCCAGACAAGCTGAAGGTGATCTGCCACAGGGGCCGCAGGCGGAACCGGGGCAGGGGCAGGAACGGGAGGTGCCGGAGCCGGAGCCGGGGCCGCTGCTGGCGCTGCGACTGGAGCGGCGGGGCCGCCCCCCAACTGCGGAACTGCCCCGAGCTGCAAGCTCTTCTTGTTAAGCTGCATTTTCGGAACTGCGTCCAGATCGCGGTTTCCAGACGATCCCCCTGGGGTCGGAGCGGTAACAACGCGCTCATCGACAACGCGGCCTGATCGGAGAAGAGCCTCGATCGCCGCCTGATCGGCGATTTCGATCACATGCTGAGGAAAACCGCCGATCATACCGTCGATTTTTCCTTCAACATCCGCTACAAAAGCGGCATCGTCGCCAACTTTGAGGTCTAGTAGCAGCCGTACGCTCGCCTCAATATTCGAATTCAAGCCGCCAACTGTAAGGTTTGCGCTCCCCAAAACAAGGCTGGCCTGTGCGGCTGTCCTTGTCAGATAGAGTTTTGGGTGAAAGATGACACCTCTGGAGCCTGTATCAACGGCATATGTCTTGCAGCCGGTGTTGACCGACGCCAGAAGTCCCTGCGCCGAAGTGATCCCGTTGCGAATTCCGGCGAGAACAATCGCCTTGTCAGCGTGTGGCGCGATCAGGTCGGATAGCAGGGAAAACCCTCTGTGGCTAAGAAACGCAACGCTAATAATAATCCTTAAAGGATCGGGCATTTCGAGCGTGGCACGAATTTCGTCAAGATGACTGTCTTGTGTTGCTGCCTGAAATATGAATTTTTTTGACATCTAATCGCCGAGTCTTTTTTCTATTGTACAGATCGGCGTCGATGAATCATACCGCCACCACATCCGACGATTCGGATGCCTGTGAACTCAATAGCTTGGGGGGAGCCGGTGCAAGAGCGCCCTTACGCTCTACGGACAGTCTTCACGCTGACCCGAAAGAGCTGCGCGATCTCAGTGAGGCGACGGCCTTCCTCGTCGCGCATGCGCCGCACCTCTTCACGCTGAGCGGCTGAGAGGGCAGGGGGACGGCCTCCGACCCTGCCGCGCTTCTTGGCCGCCTCCAGGCCCTCCCTGGTGCGTTCTGAGATGCGCTCGCGCTCGAACTGCGCGATAGAGGCGAACACATGAAAGATCAGCCGGCCGGCCGGCGTGGTGGTGTCGATGTCCTCGGCCAGCGACCGGAATCCGCCGCCGCGCTCTTGGATGGCCTCTACGATGTCGAGCAGGTGACGCAGGGAGCGCGCCAAGCGGTCGTACTTGGTGACAACGATCACATCACCCGTGCGGAGCTGGTCGAGGAGCTGGTCGAGCTGGGAGCGCTTCCTGGTCGAGCCGCTGATCTTGTCCGCGAAGATGCGCTCGGCCCCGGCTGCGGTGAGTGCGTCGGTCTGAGCATCGAGGAGCTGGTCCTCTGTGGAAACGCGGGCATAGCCAAAGATCATGCCCAAATAGTGCCAAAAACGTCCCAAAAGGTCAAAGGTTTTGGGAGGAGGGTTTTGGCCCGCGCAGACCGTTGGTTTCAGGTGGAGCAGGGCAGGGGGACAGAAACGACCGTTTTAGTCAATAAGACCACGCCGTCGAAAATATTCTTGGATCACCCCTGTTTCAATGATCTTGTCAGAAACCAAAAGAAATCCGATACATATTATTATACTTAAAGCTCGCAACGCGACCCCAACATCAACTTTCATTGATATTCGATTTACAAAGCTATTCACGTAATTTTCTCCAACCTTATAAAGCGGTGATTTCGCAGACATGTTGCGAGAAACAAACCGCTCCGCATACCACCCAGAAATACGCCTAAGCAGAAGAAACCAAAATACTGCCAATGCGACAAATAATGGCTGCTTGAAGCTAAAACTCGCAGGAGAAACCGCATATGTAAGAAGGAAAAGGAATACTATTAATACAACCCATGAGGACGCTAAGGCGATTAAGTCACCGATGCCTACTGCTCCGCCATGCCCGAAAAATTCTTTCACACCATACGCTTCGTATGCGTCTAGAGATTCCTGATTATCTTCGTCCTCCTCCAGCTGCTCAGGACAACTAGGCATCACGACCGTCAGCACTAAAAATCCCACGAACAGCGCTTGATTCAGGAAGATTACGACTGCTCTATCTAGATCAAGCGGCAAAAAGAATAGTGACCAGAAGTCACGAGATATCTGCAACCAATTATCTGCCACCCGTCTCATAAAATCCGACAGGTCTATTACATCTGCCAAGCCGCCAAAAATATTCAGGGCACTAAGGAGAACAGATACTACAGCCAAATAGAGTGAAAAGCGCTTCTTCCTCATCTCAGACCTCCATAATTCCTAACAGCGGCATTGGCTAACGCTCCAAATCGGGACCGCGCTCTCGCGGTTTCTGTGAGGACTGGTTGTCCTGTTCCTGGGCTTGCTGGCGCTGCCACCACTCGCTTTCGCGGGATTTCAGTTCCTCGGCCTTGCGCTCGCTGGCACGCTCAAGCCCATGCTCTTGCTCCTGCCTTCGCTTTGCCTGGAGATCGCGCAGCCGCGCCTGGTCGGCCTCGTGCTTGCGCCTGAGGGCGTCCCGCGCCTCCTGCATGCGCTGCTCGGTGCCGCGAATGGTGGCCTGGAGCCGGGCCAGGCGTTCCTGGTCTTGTCGCTCTCGTCCTGTCAGCAGGCGGATGATCGCCCGGATACCCCCGACATTCAGCCGCTCCGCCGTGATCCTGGCTTCCGCCTTCACGGTGCGAAGGGCGGGGCCGTAATAAGTATCGAGCTGATCTTCGAGCTGCCCCGCTTCCAGGTCATGGGCGCGGCCCTGGTCAAGACGGCTAAGGCTCTGCGCGGAGTCCAGCTCGGCCTTCTTCTGATGCGTCCAGGCATCGAAGCGCTTGCGCTCCCGCTCGATCTCCCGGCGCACGCGCAGAAGTTCGGCATATAGATCGGCGCGCCGACCGTTGCCCTCGCGGCGGCGGTCGTTTTCATCGGCGATGCGGGACGGCTCGTCCCTGCGGCGCATGGCGGTGACGTTCGGGCCTTCATGCTGCTGGGCTTCGCGGTCGATCCCTTGCGCCTCCAGCGTGCGGTGATCAACGCGGGCATCTATGCCAAGCCGCTCGAAGTTTCGGTTCTGAAGGTGCGCCCATTCCTCCCGCCAGCGTTCGACATTGGCCTTGTCGTTCCAGTCGCGCGCCTTCTTGCCGAACCTCTCGCCCGTCAGCTCGCGCATAGTGAGCATGACATGGGCGTGGTGGTTGCGCTGGTCGCCCTGGCGGTGCGGGGCATGCACGGCCACATCGGCAATCATCCCGCGCGCGACAAACTGCTCGGCCACAAACTGGCGCACCAGCTCGATGCGCTGCCGGTCGGTCAGCTCGTGGGGAAGGGAAAGCTGCACCTCGCGGGCGAGCTGGGCGTCTTTGCGCTTCTCGGCCGCCTCGACGCCGTTCCACAGGGTTTCGCGCTCCAGCATCCAGGCGGGCGTGCGCTCGGGGGCCATGATCTCGGTGTAGAGCACGCCGCCCTTGGCGCGATAATCGTGGCTCTCCCCGTAGCGCTGATCCTGGAGCTGCTGGCCCGACCGGTAAGCCGCCGCAGCGACCGCGCTGCGCCCTGTGCTGCGCGATATGACCGATGCTGAGAACCGATAATCAGCCATGCGCAGCTCCAGCCGCCCCCCCGGCGCGAGGGGCAGGGATCGAACGGCGGAACGTTCGCGCACACATCGCTTGCGATGTATAAGTGCGCCATTCCTTCGTCATGGAAGCTCGCACCATACTGCCGTGTTCTCTCGTTTGGATGCAGCCGGACTCTTGGCTGCGCGTGAAACTTGCTCTTAAATTTTGCCAGATTGTTGCCGGTGTGGTAAACCTTGAGCAAGAATATTTCCACAAGTTTTGATGAGGCCATGAGCGCACGGCGGAAGACCCCAAAGGAGAAGATCGCCGATCTGGAGCAGCAGGAAGCCCGGATCAAGGCGCAGCTCCAGCGCGAGAAGGCCAAGCTCCGCGAGGCCGAGCGCAAACGCGACACCCGCCGCAAGATCATCGCAGGCGCAGTGGCTCTCGAACATGCCGAACAGAATCAGGCGTTCCGGCAAGAGCTGTGGGACGTACTCGACCGGGTTGTGAAGAAGGCCGATCAGCGCGACGTGCTGGGCCTTCCGCCTGTACCGGCGAAACCAGACGCGGGCTGAGGGCAGGCATTTTCGCTGCTCCTCGCCCCGCGAAGATCATGGAAGGCCGGACAGGGGGACTAGGACATGCCCGAGCTTGATAACCTGCGCCCCTACGGCGACGAACACTTCGCCTACCCTGACGACCTGAAAGCGGGCGGCTGGTACGACAAGGGCGGCGTGTTCATCGGCTATGACGTTGCCACGAACCGCCCCCTCTACTTCAACGGCGAAGGCCACCTCCTGACCGTCGCCCCGCAAGGCACCGGCAAGACCTCCAGCCTCATCATCCCGAACCTGCTCCAGTATGATCGCGGCTCGGTCGTCGTCACCGATCCCAAGGGCGAGATCACGGCTGTGACGATGCGCGCGCGCCGCGATCACCTGAAAAACCGGATCGTGGTGCTCAACCCCTGGCGGGAGGAGATCGCGCAGGAAGGGGAAGCCTCGGCCGGTCGTGATTTTGGCGATTGCAGCTTCAACCCGCTGCGCTCGCTCCATCCCGGCAATCCCGCCCTGTACGACGATGCGGGCAACCTGCTCTCGATCATCATGCCTGATCGCCCGCAGGATAGCGAAACCAGCCGCTTCTTCACCTCGACTGCCCGCAATGTCCTGATCGGCGCGGCGCTCTACCTGGCGGTGACGCGCGGCTTCGTCACCCTGCCCGATCTCTATACCTACGCCCGCACCGGCGATGCGGCGGCGTGGCTGAAGGAGGCGGAGAAATGGGAGGCTTGCGAAGGCTTCGACCTGTCGGGCTTCGCCGCTGAAATCCGCTCCAATGCCGCCGGGGGCAACCAGTGGGCGGGCATCGTCGGCACGATGACCAAGGCCACCAACATCTATTCCCCCGCCGGGGCGCTCGGCAAACACCTGGCGCGCGACGAGTTCGACCCTGCCGATCTCAAGCGCGAGAAGGTGACGGTCTACATCGTGATCCCTGCCAACCGCCGCCAGCAAAACGAGCCGTGGCTGGCGCTCGTCATGTCCTGCATGGCGCAAGCTGCGGGCGATCCGTCCCGCGTTGCCCCTGTGCTCCTGGTCGCCGAGGAGTTCGCCAATCTCGGCCACATGTCGATGATGGCGGGGGCGATGGCGGAGTTTCGCGGAGCGGGCCTGAAAGTTCACCTCGTCCTGCAGAACGAAAAGCAGCTCCGCAACACCTATGGGGCGCAGGCCGATGAGCTGCTGGCGCTGTGCAACGTGCGGACCTACTTCGGCGTGTCCGACCTGGAGCTTGCCAAGAAGCTCTCCGAGGAGCTCGGCACCTTCACCCTGCCCGAGTATGCCCCGCCGGTGCGGAAACTGTTCGGCAGCGATCCTGTCGGCCAGCTCCTGCAACGTCACCAGAAGGTGCTGAAAAGCCCGCAAGAGATCATGAACCTGCCGACCAGCGTGCAGCTCGTCTTTTCGACGGGAAGCACCCCGCCGATCATGTCGGTGCTGGTCGGGTACTATCGCACGGGCCTGCGCAAGCTCGCCGATCCCAACCCGATGGTGAAGGCCGCCCCTGCCCCGCTCAGCGCGTTGCAGAAGCAGGTGGTTGTGGCGGGCAAACGGGCGGCAACGGGCCTCGGCCAGACGCTCTGGCTCAAGTGGTGGTACTGGAAAAACAGGAACCGCCCGAAGGAGTCCCGATGGCTCGACAAGGAGCACCAGGAAAACGATCTGCTGCGCCTGAAAAACCGTCTGCTGCGCGGCCAGATCGCCTATGAGCGGCACCTTGGCCAGTACCTTCGCAAAGGCTGGCTGCTGCTCAAGTTGGTAGTCCTGGGCCTCGCCTACCCGTTCCTGTGGCTGGCCGCCAAAGCCCCGCTCCTGAAATGGCCGCTGATCCTGGGCGCGCTCGCCTTCGGCCTGTGGGTGAACTGGCAGCTCACGGGCTTCATTCTGCTGGCGCTGTTCGTGATCTCGCGGACCGGCCCCACGCGCGGCGATAGGTACCACATCAGGCAGGAGGACAGACGGTAGCGGCCCAAGATGGGGCGTCCGGCGTCTAGTGCCTGTTCTTCGGAGCCGCCTTCGCTGATGCCGAAAAGAGAGGTTCGGGGTTCTGCGTCAAGGGGTTGGTGCGGCCCGCAGGCGCAAGCCGAGGACACGGCCCCTTGATGCAGGTTCTCGAAGCTCTCAGGCATCATGTCAGCGAAGGGGGATCAGAAGGACTGGCACGGCTCCCCGCCCTGTTCTTTGGTGAGCCTGAAGCGAAAACCTTCAGCTCTCTCCCTTCTTCCGGCCTGGCCGGTAGTCCTGCCGATCCTCGGCAAGCCGCTGCTCGATCAGCTCCTCGGCCTCCGTCTTTGTGCAGCCGGTCAGCGCGGCGACGTTCTGGACCCATGCAGCATTGCCGCTCGCGCGGCGCATCAAGGTTTTAAGCTCGCGCACCTGGGGCTATGGCTGAAAATGGGTGATGGGGCCTGAGAAGGCGGCGTATCGTGGCGGGTGTCGAAGCCTGCCAGAACC
>NZ_JBDHSP010000079.1:0-12477 GCF_039808215.1 Paracoccus sp. (in: a-proteobacteria) | reverse complement strand
AGAGCGGCGCGATAGGCGACAACGGCTTCCTCGAGCCGCCCGGTGCCGCTCTCCCGCTCGCCCAGGCTCAAAAGCGCGTTGCCGAGGTTGTTCTGCGTCCCTGCCCAGTCGAGCGGGACGCGGGCGCGGGTATTTTCCTCGAGAGCGGCGCGATAGGCGACAACGGCTTCCTCGAGCCGCCCGGTGCCGCTCTCCCGCTCGCCCAGGCTCAAAAGCGCGTTGCCGAGGTTGTTCTGTACTGCGCCGCGAACATCTGCATCCTGTGCCCGGTTCAGGGCCAGTCTGCCGAGTTCGATGGCAACTTCGAGATCCAGATTGACGCCCTGATCCCTGCCTCGTGTATACCAGACATCCCATTCCTGCCAGATGCGCGCAAAACGATCCTCGGCAGGCGTCGTGAGGTCGATCTTCTCGACAATCCTGCGGGCGGCACTGGCGGTATCCCCGCGCAGCAGATCCTCCTTAATCCCGGCTTCGAGCAGTTCTGCCTGCGCCACAGCCATCGCGGCCTGGGCCTCCCTCAGCTTCGCAAGCGCTTCGTCCACGGTTGCTGCCGCGTCCACGTGCTGGCCGGTGCGGGACAGCTTGGCAACCTGCTGGAGGACCTCATCCACGAAGGGGCCGGCCTCGCTCGGCGCATTGCCGCGTCGTTGCACGTCGATGGCAATGCCGACGACACGATCAAGTTCGACCTGCGCCTGGTCGAATGTTTCCGTGTTGGGTGCTATCCGCTGGGCCAATTCGATGATGGCCTTCTCCTGTATGCCAAATTGCCGGGCCTGATCAGCGAGGCGCCGGTCGATCCCCTGCAGGAGCGCGATGATCTTCTCCTGCTCTGGGGATGTGTCGTAGCAGTTGACGATGGTGTCTCTCACATTGCCGCCGGCAGCGACGCCGCAACCAGAGACGCTGGCCTCCTGCGCCCCGGCAGCGGTCATCGTGAGGGCAAGCATCGCTGCGGCGAACAATGCTTTCATGGAGTGCTCCGAACAGGAGGTCGGCTTTCGGATACGGTCTGTTCGCTTTACTCTGGAAATCACCTTCACACGGGTGGTGACATCTAGATATTAGCACGAGTAATCATAGGCTGCGGGCCATTCTACGTCATGGATCTTGATGGGAATTGCTGCCCCAATCTCGCGAAATCCGCAGCTGAACACCGGCGAGCCAGCAACCCAACGCTTTCCGCGGTGATGGAACATGCATGGGCCGCCCCATATCGCGACAAGAGCAGGATTTATGTATTCCTCCCGCTTTTGCGGGCGAGCGACATTCTGGACTTGTTCCAGAATGTCTAGTGAGTACACATTACACATAAATCCTGCTCTTGAGAAAGCGGAGGGGGCCACATGACCATGCTCATCGCCGACCTGGATGATCTGTTCCGCCGCCGCGGCGGGCCAGCCTTCAAGGGCTTCGGGAAGTCCTTTGCCATCATGCGCGTCGCCAAGATCAAGACCCTCGGCAATATGGGGGCCAGCCTCCAGCACACCTTCCGTGAACGCGAGACCCCGAACGCCGACCCGCGCCGGCTGACCGAGAACACGGTCCTGGCAGGCCCGGACACCGCACATGCCGTGCTCGACACCTGGCACAGGCGGGCGCCCGAGAAGATCCGCAAGAATGCCGTCCACGGTCTGGAGTATTTCGTTGGCGGCTCTCCGGAAGCCATGCGGGCCATGACCAGGGAACAGCAGGATGCCTATTTCGCCGATGCCCTCGCATGGCTCCAAAAGCGCCATGGGGCCGAGAATATCCTCTCTGCCGTGGTCCATCGTGACGAAATCACCCCCCACATGACGGTGATGACCATCCCCCTCGATGCCAGGGGCAAGCTCAACGCCCGGAGCTTCGTTGGCTCTCGCAAGGACCTTTCAGAGCTGCAGACAGGCTTTGCCGCCGAGGTCGGGGCGGCCTATGGCCTCGAACGCGGCCAGATCCGCAGCACGGCCACCCACGAGCGTGTCAAGCGGGTCTACGGCTACATGCAGGACCCGCCTATGGCCGTAGCGCTGCCAGAACGCGGCACAGGCGGCCTTCTGGGCCTTGGCGGGGAGTCAGAGCAGAAATACCGGGAACGCGTCTCTGCGGGCCTTACAGAGGGGCTGACGGGCATTGTCCTGCGTCAGGGCATGGCCGAGCGGAAAGCCAAGGATCAGATCGACGGGCTCACGCGCCAGCTCGACCTGGCCGAGAGGCAGGCGGCAGACAATCAGCACGCCTTCGACACACTGGCAGGGATCCTTGCCGCCTACGAGGCCTCAGGCCGCACCCAGGAGCTGGTGGATACGGTCTACGACTACAAACAGGCCCAGCAGGCCGCGCATGAGCGCCAGCAAGCCGGGATCGAGGCAGAACGGCAGCGCCAGCTTCACGAGCTGACCAGGCGACAGGAACTGGACCACGAGCGCCGCGCCAAAGCCCTGCGCAAGGAACAGAAGCTAGCAGCAGACCGCCGGCGCGACAGGGGTCTAGACCTGGATCTGTGATCAGACTGGAAGTTACGGGCCGTCGGTCGATTTGGTCGCAGCGGACGTGACCGCACTGGATCGTGCCCGCTTTGATGTCAGACGGGCGGCAGAGGCTCCGAAGCCTGCACCTGTTTCCTAGCCCGAACCGGAGCCGAAACCGGTCCCGCCGAAGCCCTATTCCGGGCCCTCCGGTCCCGGATTTTAACCCAAAACTTCATTGGAAAAGGGGCGCAGCCCTTCTTGTTCTATAAGTTCTTATAGTTCAGGCAGGAATTATAGAATAATTACAATGTTTTGCGCGTCTATCGGCCACGTTTGGGGCCGCAAAAGCCACGTTTGGGGCCGCAAAAGCCACATATCGGGCGGAAATTGTCCATTGACAGGCCACGTATTGGGTTGAAATTAGTGGCCTATGGGAAAGACACTCGACGTTGCCCGCGACCGGGCCTTTGACCGGACTGCGACCGTGCTGCCCGCCGAGGTGGCGCGGGGGGTCTACATGCGCAACGCACCCAGCTTGCAGGCTCTAAAGCTGATGCACCTGATGATCGGCACTGCGGGCGGACGCATGGCCGATGAGGTCCAGCACGAATTGCGACTGTCGGACATTCGCCAGATCGAGGGGATGCGGAACCATGACCGGGCCAGCCTGACCCCGCTGTTTCAGGAACTGGCGGCGGCGGTGCTGACCCATGACGACCCGGAAAAGCAGGTCGTGACCATCGGCGGCCTGCTGGACGAGGCCCGGATCGACTACCGGCATGAGGTCAGCGGCGATCTGCTGGTGACATGGTGGTTTCGCCGGACCTTCCGACGCATGGCCGCGGAATCGAACCATTGGGCGATCCTCGACCGCCAGACCGTGTTCCACCTTGGTAGCCGGTATTCCGTGCTGTTGTTCCAGCACATCGCCAGCCTCGTGAACCTCGACCACATCACCGCCAAGACCTTCAGCATTCCCGAACTTCGGGCGGTTCTGGGCATCCCAGAGGGCAAGCTGGCGCGGTTTTCGCACCTGAATGACCGGGTGATCAAACATGCCATTGCCGAGATCAACCAGCTTTCCCGGCTGACCCTGACGGCCACGCCGAACAAGATCGGACGCACGGTAGCCAGCGTTACCATCGGCTGGCAGGTGAAGGACGATCTAGCCCCGGCCAAGCGGGAATTGCAGGGCCACAGCGCGGGCCGGAAGGCCCGGCGCAACGGCTCGGCCGAGACGGTGGCACGGTCCTTCCCGGCAACAGGCGGGATCGAGTTCGACCAGCATTGGCGCGACCTGAAGCGGGCAGCGGGCTGCAGCATGGACAACACCATGATTGCCGACAAATTCCGGGCATGGTGTGCCGGGAAGGGCCTCGCCCTCGATGCTCGGAATATCGAGCAGGCATTCAGCAGCTTTTGCGCCAAGGTGGGCAAGATATGAGTGGCATCACCAGTGTAACCCTGAAACCGTCTCGGTGAGATCGTGCGAGACCCCATGCGCTACACCCTTGGAGCTGCTGCAAAAGCCACCGGAAAGAGCAAGACGACCATCCAGAGGGCTATCGCCAAAGGTCAGATTTCAGCCGAAAAAAAGAGTGGCAGCGGCTATTCCATCGACCCGGCAGAGCTTCATCGTGTCTTTCCGGTGGTCAGCGGTGATACCGTCTCGCGCGACTCCAAATTGGACACTACGCGACCCCCTGATGAGACCCCTGAACTGCGGGCAAAGATCGAGGCGTTGGAGGCCATGCTGGCCCGTGAACGCGAGGCTCTGGACGAGGTGCGCGCCGACCGGGACGCATGGAAAAAACAGGCCACGGCACTTCTAGCTGCGCCGCCGAAGCGCCGGGGTTGGTGGCCTTGGAGGCGCGGGTGAGTTTGAACCCTCATTGACCAATGCTACACTTTACACAAATGACAGCAATGCATGTGCGGTCCCAAACAGGCAGGTGAACCGCGAAGCCGCTGGTCACTTCCTGTTGGTGCTGGTGCGCTCAATCTCGGCCAGCATGGCGCGGCGCAGGATCGCGTTCATCCGGGTCTGGTAGCCTTTCCCCTGTGATTTGAGCCACGCCAGCACATCGGAGTCCACCCGGACCGTGGTTGCGGTCTTGGTAGGCTTGTAGAACGGGCTGCGAACGGCGCTTTTCCAGAAGGCATCGTCCAGCGGGGGAATGTCGCTGGTGTCGATCTGGTCCTCCGGCATTGCCGCCAGCGCCTCGATTTCGGCCTTCTGCGCATCGGTCAGGGGCGGCAGGTTGCGCAGATCGACCTCATAGCGAACGGTTTTGCTCATAGCGTTTCCTTTCTTTCGGATCGGCCCGACGCGCCGAGATGATGCGGATCACTTCCATGCCGTCCTCGTCGTCCCAGACGGTGTGTGCCACCAGCAGCAATAGATAGCCTTCCACGAGACCCAGCGTTTGCCAGCGGTATTCCCCGCCCTCGATGCGGTCCTGCTCGACCAGAGCGAATGGGTCTGCGAAGGCACGGGCGGCAACCGGGAAACTCACGCGGTGCTTTCGGAGGTTGCTGTCAGCCTTCTCCGGATCCCATTCGAATCTTAGCTTCATCCGATAATGTTACTACATTTTTATAATAACGCAATGTGCTGCCACCCGCCGCGCCGGTCGCTCGATACTTGTGGTCTCACTCCCCCGAACGCGCGCAGATCGCAGTGGACAGTATGATGCCCGGAGTGACGGTGGCGGATGTTGCGCGACAGCACGGGGTCACGCGGTGGCAGGTCTATGACTGGCGCCCATAGCTGCGCTCAGGTGAGCTATTTGCTGTCTTGCGGTTCTGGCGTCTCGGTCGGCTTCGGGTCATGGTTGGGTGTCGATACTGTGCTGCCACTGACATCCCCGCAGGCGGAGATTCCGGTCCCTTCCGTTTGGGCGATGCAGTCCCCGCGGCCAAAGAGTGCCACCGCGCCAAGGATCAGCAGCCCGAGCGCAAGCACGATCCACGCGATCACCGGAGTCGAGACGTTGGTGATGTTACCGCCAGCCTGTATCGGCCTGCCAGCGGCGATGCCATGCTCGCCCTGGGCCGTTGGCGGCGGAGATTTTTGGGAGCTTGAGAGCCGGGTCCATGCCACCCAGAGAGCGCCTATGACTGTAGCCGCCCCACCGCCGTAGAAGGCCAACGTGCGCTGGATTTCGGGATCACTCAACAGTTGCCACATCAGATATAACCTCCCGTTTAGTTCTCCATTTTTTCTGCCTCAGATGCTCGGCGTTCGATCAGAAGATTAAGAGTTTGGTCGAGGTTGTTCTGTGCCCCTGCCCAAGCGAGCGGGACGCGATCTCGGGTCCATTCCTCGAGGGCGGCGCGATAGGCCGAAACGGCCTCCTCGAGCCGCCCGGTGCCGCCCTCCCGTTGGCCCAGGCTCAAAAGCGCGTTGCCGAGGTTGTTCTGTGCCGTCGCCCAGTCGAGCGGGACGCGATCTCGGGTCCATTCCTCGAGGGAGGCACGATGGGCGGCAACGGCTTCCTCGAGCCGCCCGGTGCTGCCCTCCCGTTGGCCCAGGCTCAAAAGCGCGTTGCCGAGGTTGTTCTGTACTGCGCCGCGAACATCTGCATCCTGTGCCCGGTTCAGGGCCAGTCTGCCGAGTTCGATGGCAACTTCGAGATCCAGATTGACGCCCTGATCCCTGCCTCGTGTATACCAGACATCCCATTCCTGCCAGATGCGCGCAAAACGATCCTCGGCAGGCGTCGTGAGGTCGATCTTCTCGACAATCCTGCGGGCGGCACTGGCGGTATCCCCGCGCAGCAGATCCTCCTTAATCCCGGCTTCGAGCAGTTCTGCCTGCGCCACAGCCATCGCGGCCTGGGCCTCCCTCAGCTTCGCAAGCGCTTCGTCCACGGTTGCTGCCGCGTCCACGTGCTGGCCGGTGCGGGACAGCTTGGCAACCTGCTGGAGGACCTCATCCACGAAGGGGCCGGCCTCGCTCGGCGCATTGCCGCGTCGTTGCACGTCGATGGCAATGCCGACGACACGATCAAGTTCGACCTGCGCCTGGTCGAATGTTTCCGTGTTGGGTGCTATCCGCTGGGCCAATTCGATGATGGCCTTCTCCTGTATGCCAAATTGCCGGGCCTGATCAGCGAGGCGCCGGTCGATCCCCTGCAGGAGCGCGATGATCTTCTCCTGCTCTGGGGATGTGTCGTAGCAGTTGACGATGGTGTCTCTCACATTGCCGCCGGCAGCGACGCCGCAACCAGAGACGCTGGCCTCCTGCGCCCCGGCAGCGGTCATCGTGAGGGCAAGCATCGCTGCGGCGAACAATGCTTTCATGGAGTGCTCCGAACAGGAGGTCGGCTTTCGGATACGGTCTGTTCGCTTTACTCTGGAAATCACCTTCACACGGGTGGTGACATCTAGATATTAGCACGAGTAATCATAGGCTGCGGGCCATTCTACGTCATGGATCTTGATGGGAATTGCTGCCCCAATCTCGCGAAATCCGCAGCTGAACACCGGCGAGCCAGCAACCCAACGCTTTCCGCGGTGATGGAACATGCATGGGCCGCCCCATATCGCGACAAGAGCAGGATTTATGTATTCCTCCCGCTTTTGCGGGCGAGCGACATTCTGGACTTGTTCCAGAATGTCTAGTGAGTACACATTACACATAAATCCTGCTCTTGAGAAAGCGGAGGGGGCCACATGACCATGCTCATCGCCGACCTGGATGATCTGTTCCGCCGCCGCGGCGGGCCAGCCTTCAAGGGCTTCGGGAAGTCCTTTGCCATCATGCGCGTCGCCAAGATCAAGACCCTCGGCAATATGGGGGCCAGCCTCCAGCACACCTTCCGTGAACGCGAGACCCCGAACGCCGACCCGCGCCGGCTGACCGAGAACACGGTCCTGGCAGGCCCGGACACCGCACATGCCGTGCTCGACACCTGGCACAGGCGGGCGCCCGAGAAGATCCGCAAGAATGCCGTCCACGGTCTGGAGTATTTCGTTGGCGGCTCTCCGGAAGCCATGCGGGCCATGACCAGGGAACAGCAGGATGCCTATTTCGCCGATGCCCTCGCATGGCTCCAAAAGCGCCATGGGGCCGAGAATATCCTCTCTGCCGTGGTCCATCGTGACGAAATCACCCCCCACATGACGGTGATGACCATCCCCCTCGATGCCAGGGGCAAGCTCAACGCCCGGAGCTTCGTTGGCTCTCGCAAGGACCTTTCAGAGCTGCAGACAGGCTTTGCCGCCGAGGTCGGGGCGGCCTATGGCCTCGAACGCGGCCAGATCCGCAGCACGGCCACCCACGAGCGTGTCAAGCGGGTCTACGGCTACATGCAGGACCCGCCTATGGCCGTAGCGCTGCCAGAACGCGGCACAGGCGGCCTTCTGGGCCTTGGCGGGGAGTCAGAGCAGAAATACCGGGAACGCGTCTCTGCGGGCCTTACAGAGGGGCTGACGGGCATTGTCCTGCGTCAGGGCATGGCCGAGCGGAAAGCCAAGGATCAGATCGACGGGCTCACGCGCCAGCTCGACCTGGCCGAGAGGCAGGCGGCAGACAATCAGCACGCCTTCGACACACTGGCAGGGATCCTTGCCGCCTACGAGGCCTCAGGCCGCACCCAGGAGCTGGTGGATACGGTCTACGACTACAAACAGGCCCAGCAGGCCGCGCATGAGCGCCAGCAAGCCGGGATCGAGGCAGAACGGCAGCGCCAGCTTCACGAGCTGACCAGGCGACAGGAACTGGACCACGAGCGCCGCGCCAAAGCCCTGCGCAAGGAACAGAAGCTAGCAGCAGACCGCCGGCGCGACAGGGGTCTAGACCTGGATCTGTGATCAGACTGGAAGTTACGGGCCGTCGGTCGATTTGGTCGCAGCGGACGTGACCGCACTGGATCGTGCCCGCTTTGATGTCAGACGGGCGGCAGAGGCTCCGAAGCCTGCACCTGTTTCCTAGCCCGAACCGGAGCCGAAACCGGTCCCGCCGAAGCCCTATTCCGGGCCCTCCGGTCCCGGATTTTAACCCAAAACTTCATTGGAAAAGGGGCGCAGCCCTTCTTGTTCTATAAGTTCTTATAGTTCAGGCAGGAATTATAGAATAATTACAATGTTTTGCGCGTCTATCGGCCACGTTTGGGGCCGCAAAAGCCACGTTTGGGGCCGCAAAAGCCACATATCGGGCGGAAATTGTCCATTGACAGGCCACGTATTGGGTTGAAATTAGTGGCCTATGGGAAAGACACTCGACGTTGCCCGCGACCGGGCCTTTGACCGGACTGCGACCGTGCTGCCCGCCGAGGTGGCGCGGGGGGTCTACATGCGCAACGCACCCAGCTTGCAGGCTCTAAAGCTGATGCACCTGATGATCGGCACTGCGGGCGGACGCATGGCCGATGAGGTCCAGCACGAATTGCGACTGTCGGACATTCGCCAGATCGAGGGGATGCGGAACCATGACCGGGCCAGCCTGACCCCGCTGTTTCAGGAACTGGCGGCGGCGGTGCTGACCCATGACGACCCGGAAAAGCAGGTCGTGACCATCGGCGGCCTGCTGGACGAGGCCCGGATCGACTACCGGCATGAGGTCAGCGGCGATCTGCTGGTGACATGGTGGTTTCGCCGGACCTTCCGACGCATGGCCGCGGAATCGAACCATTGGGCGATCCTCGACCGCCAGACCGTGTTCCACCTTGGTAGCCGGTATTCCGTGCTGTTGTTCCAGCACATCGCCAGCCTCGTGAACCTCGACCACATCACCGCCAAGACCTTCAGCATTCCCGAACTTCGGGCGGTTCTGGGCATCCCAGAGGGCAAGCTGGCGCGGTTTTCGCACCTGAATGACCGGGTGATCAAACATGCCATTGCCGAGATCAACCAGCTTTCCCGGCTGACCCTGACGGCCACGCCGAACAAGATCGGACGCACGGTAGCCAGCGTTACCATCGGCTGGCAGGTGAAGGACGATCTAGCCCCGGCCAAGCGGGAATTGCAGGGCCACAGCGCGGGCCGGAAGGCCCGGCGCAACGGCTCGGCCGAGACGGTGGCACGGTCCTTCCCGGCAACAGGCGGGATCGAGTTCGACCAGCATTGGCGCGACCTGAAGCGGGCAGCGGGCTGCAGCATGGACAACACCATGATTGCCGACAAATTCCGGGCATGGTGTGCCGGGAAGGGCCTCGCCCTCGATGCTCGGAATATCGAGCAGGCATTCAGCAGCTTTTGCGCCAAGGTGGGCAAGATATGAGTGGCATCACCAGTGTAACCCTGAAACCGTCTCGGTGAGATCGTGCGAGACCCCATGCGCTACACCCTTGGAGCTGCTGCAAAAGCCACCGGAAAGAGCAAGACGACCATCCAGAGGGCTATCGCCAAAGGTCAGATTTCAGCCGAAAAAAAGAGTGGCAGCGGCTATTCCATCGACCCGGCAGAGCTTCATCGTGTCTTTCCGGTGGTCAGCGGTGATACCGTCTCGCGCGACTCCAAATTGGACACTACGCGACCCCCTGATGAGACCCCTGAACTGCGGGCAAAGATCGAGGCGTTGGAGGCCATGCTGGCCCGTGAACGCGAGGCTCTGGACGAGGTGCGCGCCGACCGGGACGCATGGAAAAAACAGGCCACGGCACTTCTAGCTGCGCCGCCGAAGCGCCGGGGTTGGTGGCCTTGGAGGCGCGGGTGAGTTTGAACCCTCATTGACCAATGCTACACTTTACACAAATGACAGCAATGCATGTGCGGTCCCAAACAGGCAGGTGAACCGCGAAGCCGCTGGTCACTTCCTGTTGGTGCTGGTGCGCTCAATCTCGGCCAGCATGGCGCGGCGCAGGATCGCGTTCATCCGGGTCTGGTAGCCTTTCCCCTGTGATTTGAGCCACGCCAGCACATCGGAGTCCACCCGGACCGTGGTTGCGGTCTTGGTAGGCTTGTAGAACGGGCTGCGAACGGCGCTTTTCCAGAAGGCATCGTCCAGCGGGGGAATGTCGCTGGTGTCGATCTGGTCCTCCGGCATTGCCGCCAGCGCCTCGATTTCGGCCTTCTGCGCATCGGTCAGGGGCGGCAGGTTGCGCAGATCGACCTCATAGCGAACGGTTTTGCTCATAGCGTTTCCTTTCTTTCGGATCGGCCCGACGCGCCGAGATGATGCGGATCACTTCCATGCCGTCCTCGTCGTCCCAGACGGTGTGTGCCACCAGCAGCAATAGATAGCCTTCCACGAGACCCAGCGTTTGCCAGCGGTATTCCCCGCCCTCGATGCGGTCCTGCTCGACCAGAGCGAATGGGTCTGCGAAGGCACGGGCGGCAACCGGGAAACTCACGCGGTGCTTTCGGAGGTTGCTGTCAGCCTTCTCCGGATCCCATTCGAATCTTAGCTTCATCCGATAATGTTACTACATTTTTATAATAACGCAATGTGCTGCCACCCGCCGCGCCGGTCGCTCGATACTTGTGGTCTCACTCCCCCGAACGCGCGCAGATCGCAGTGGACAGTATGATGCCCGGAGTGACGGTGGCGGATGTTGCGCGACAGCACGGGGTCACGCGGTGGCAGGTCTATGACTGGCGCCCATAGCTGCGCTCAGGTGAGCTATTTGCTGTCTTGCGGTTCTGGCGTCTCGGTCGGCTTCGGGTCATGGTTGGGTGTCGATACTGTGCTGCCACTGACATCCCCGCAGGCGGAGATTCCGGTCCCTTCCGTTTGGGCGATGCAGTCCCCGCGGCCAAAGAGTGCCACCGCGCCAAGGATCAGCAGCCCGAGCGCAAGCACGATCCACGCGATCACCGGAGTCGAGACGTTGGTGATGTTACCGCCAGCCTGTATCGGCCTGCCAGCGGCGATGCCATGCTCGCCCTGGGCCGTTGGCGGCGGAGATTTTTGGGAGCTTGAGAGCCGGGTCCATGCCACCCAGAGAGCGCCTATGACTGTAGCCGCCCCACCGCCGTAGAAGGCCAACGTGCGCTGGATTTCGGGATCACTCAACAGTTGCCACATCAGATATAACCTCCCGTTTAGTTCTCCATTTTTTCTGCCTCAGATGCTCGGCGTTCGATCAGAAGATTAAGAGTTTGGTCGAGGTTGTTCTGTGCCCCTGCCCAAGCGAGCGGGACGCGATCTCGGGTCCATTCCTCGAGGGCGGCGCGATAGGCCGAAACGGCCTCCTCGAGCCGCCCGGTGCCGCCCTCCCGTTGGCCCAGGCTCAAAAGCGCGTTGCCGAGGTTGTTCTGTGCCGTCGCCCAGTCGAGCGGGACGCGATCTCGGGTCCATTCCTCGAGGGAGGCACGATGGGCGGCAACGGCTTCCTCGAGCCGCCCGGTGCTGCCCTCCCGTTGGCCCAGGCTCAAAAGCGCGATGCCGAGGTTGTTCTGTGCCGCCGCCCAGTCGAGCGGGACGCGATCGCGGGTCCATTCCTCGAGGGAGGCACGATGGGCGGCAACGGCCTCCTCGAGCCGCCTGGTGCCGCCCTCCCGCTCGCCCAGGCTCAAAAGCGCGTTGCCAAGGTTGCTCTGTGTCATTGCCCAGGAGAGCGGGACGCGGGCGCGGGTCCGTTCCTCGAGGGAGGCGCGATGGGCGGCGACAGCCTCCTCGAGCCGCGCGGTGCCGCCCTCCCGCTCGCCCAGGATCGAAAGCGCAGTGCCGAGGTTGTTCTGTACCGTTGCCCAATCGAGCGGGACGCGGGCGCGGGTCCATTCCCCGAGCGCGGCACGATAGGCAGCGACAGCCTCCTCGAGCCGAGCGGTGCCGCCCTCCCGCTCACCCAGCCTGGAAAGCGCGTTGCCGAGGTTGTTCTGCGTCATTGCCCAGGAGAGCGGGACGCGGGCGCGGGTCCATTCCTCGAGGGCGGCGCGATAGGCGACAATGGCCTCCTCGAGCCGCCCGGTGCCGCTCTCCCGCTCGCCCAGCCTCGAAAGCGCAGTGCCGAGGTTATTCTGCGTCATTGCCCAGTCGAGCGGGACGCGATCGCGGGTCTGTTCCTCGAGAGCGGCGCGATAGGCGACAACGGCTTCCTCGAGCCGCCCGGTGCCGCTCTCCCGCTCGCCCAGGCTC
>NZ_JBDHSP010000078.1:0-12668 GCF_039808215.1 Paracoccus sp. (in: a-proteobacteria) | reverse complement strand
ACCCATTCCAAAAATCACCATGGCCCAATGTGCCCCTTACCGTGACAGCCGGAAGGTGGGGCGCAGAATACGCTTACATCTCAAGTTAAAGGTTTCTTCAGATTGTCTGAATTTCAATCACCAGTCAGTTCGAATTCAGAACTGATCATCGCCATTGCGCGCTCTTGGCTCGGCACGCCGTACCACGACCAGGCGAGCCTGCGCGGTGTCGGCTGCGACTGCCTCGGGCTGGCGCGGGGCGTCTGGCGCGAGGTCGTCGGCCCCGAGCCGTTCCCGATCCCGCCCTACAGCCGCGACTGGGGCGAGACCGGCCCGCGCGAGGTGCTGGCCGAAGGGGCGCGGCGAATGATGCCGGAGATCGCCCTGTCCGAGATCGGGCCGGGCGCGCTGGTCCTGTTCCGGATGAAGCCGCGCGCCATCGCCAAGCATGTCGGGATCGTCACCGGGCCGGACAGCTTCCTCCACGCCTATGAGCGGCTCGGCGTGATCGAGGAACCGCTCACGCCCATTTGGCGACGACGCATCGCCTTCGCCTTCCTGTTTCCCAACCGCTGAGATTTCGCAATGGCCACCCTCGTTCTCGGCGTTGCCGGCGCCGCCATCGGCGGCAGCATCGGCGGCGCGATCCTTGGCGTCAGCGCCGCGACCATCGGCGGGTTCATCGGCTCCAGCATCGGTTCGGTCGTCGACAGCTGGATCGTCTCGTCGCTGGCGCCGACCCAGCGCATCGAGGGCGCGCGGCTCGACACGCTGCGCATCACCTCCGCCACCGAAGGCGCGGTCATCCCGCGGCTCTACGGACGGATGCGGATGGGCGGCAACATCATCTGGGCGACGGATTTCCGTGAGGAGACGAAGACCACCACGCAGGGCGGCGGCAAGGGCGGCGGCGGTGGCAAGGTCAAGACCACCGAGTATCTCTACTATGCCAGCTTCGCCGTTGCCTTGTGTGAAGGCCCGATCACCGGCATCGGCCGCATCTGGGCCGACGGCAAGCCGATGGACCTCTCCGGCGTCACATGGCGCTGGTATCCTGGCGACGAGGCCCAGACCGCCGATCCCCTCATCGCGGCCAGGATGGGCGCGGCCAGCACGCCCGCCTATCGTGGCACCGCCTATGTCGTCTTCGAAGAACTGGCGCTCTCGACTTATGGCAACCGCCTGCCGCAGCTGTCCTTCGAGGTGTTCCGCCCGCTCGCCGATCCCGACACCGCCGAGGGGCTGACCCGCGCCGTCACCATGATCCCCGCCTCGGGCGAGTTCACCTACGCGACGCAGGCGATCCGGAAGACCGATGGCGGCGCGACGGTGCCCGAGAACCTGAACGCGCTGGCCGACTCCACCGACATGGTGGAGGCGCTGGACCGGCTGCAGGCGATGGCCCCTGCGGTCGAAAGCGTCAGCCTCGTCGTCGCCTGGTTCGGCGACGACCTTCGGGCGGGATCGTGCAAGGCGCGGCCTGGCGTCGAGGTGTCGGCCAAATCGACCACGCCCGCCAGCTGGTCGGTGAATGGCGTCAGCCGCGCGAGCGCCTTCCTCGTCAGCCGCGACGATCAGGATCGCCCCGTCTATGGCGGCACGCCGTCCGACTTCGCCGTGGTGCAGGCGATCCAGGAGATGAAGGCGCGCGGGTTGCGAGTGACATTCTATCCCTTCATCCTGATGGACGTGCCGCCCGGCAACAGCCTGCCGAACCCGTACTCCGACAACGCCGTCGAGATCGGCCAGCCCGCGTTCCCCTGGCGGGGGCGGATCACCTGTTCCCCGGCTGCGGGGTTCGCCGGGACGGTGGACAAGACCGCCACGGCGGCAAGCCAGGTCGCGGCGCTGTTCGGCACGGCGACGCCTGCCAGCTTCAGCGTCTCGGGTCAGTCGGTTTCGTGGATCGGGCCATCGGGCGACTGGGGCCTGCGCCGTATGGTGCTGCACTACGCCCATCTCTGTGCCACGGCGGGCGGGGTCGATGCCTTCCTGATCGGGACCGAGATGCCGGGGCTGACGACGATCCGCTCTGGAGCCAGCACTTATCCGGCGGTGCAGGCCTATCGGGATCTGCTTGCGGATGTCCGCTCGATCCTCGGGTCCGGGACCAAGATCGGCTACGCCGCCGACTGGTCGGAGTATTTCGGTCACCAGCCGGGCGATGGCTCAGACGACGTGTTCTTTCATCTCGATCCGCTCTGGGCGGACCCGGAGATCGATTTCGTCGGGATCGACAACTACATGCCGCTCTCCGACTGGCGGGACGGCTTCGAGCATCTGGATGCCAAAGATGGCTGGCCCGCGATCTACGACCGCGCCTACCTGCAGGGGAACATCGCGGGCGGAGAAGGTTTCGACTGGTTCTACGCCAGCGCCGCCGACCGGTCGGCTCAGGTGCGCACGCCGATCACGGACGGCGCGGCCAGCAAGCCGTGGGTCTTCCGCTACAAGGATCTGCGGAGCTGGTGGTCGAACCCGCATCATGACCGACCGGGCGGAGTGGAGCGCGCGACCCCGACGGCGTGGGTGCCGCAGTCGAAGCCCATCCGGTTCACCGAGCTCGGCTGCCCAGCCATCGACCGCGGCACGAACCAGCCCAACGTCTTCTTCGACCCGAAGTCGTCCGAGAGCTTCACGCCACATTTCTCGCGGGGCTGGCGCGATGACGCGATCCAGCGGGCCTATCTCGAGGCGACATATCTCTGGTGGGGCGAGGCCGCGAACAACCTGCTGTCCTCGGTCTACGGCGGCCGGATGGTGCACGTCCCCGAATGCGCCGCCTGGACCTGGGACGCGCGGCCCTATCCGTTCTTTCCGGCGCTGACCGACGTCTGGACGGACGGCGCGAACTGGCGGCTTGGGCATTGGCTGACCGGGCGTCTCGGCGCGGTGTCGCTGGCCGCACTGGTCCGGCACCTCTGCCTGCGCGCCGGGCTGCCCGAGTCCCGGGTCGACGTCTCCGGCCTCTGGGGTGCGGTCGAGGGTTACGCCATCACCGCGCTGGAAAGCCCGCGCGCCTCGATCACCACACTGTCGCGGCATTTCGGCTTCGACGCGGTGGAGACCGAGGGCGTTATCCGGTTCGTCATGCGCGGGCGGGCGTCCGTCGCCACCCTCGCGCCCGACGATCTGGTGGCCGGTCGTGAAGGCGACGTGCTGGAACTGACGCGCGGCCAGGAGACCGAACTGCCGCAGGCGCTGAAGTGGCAGGTCGCCCGCGCCGACGAGGATTACGACGCGGCCCTCGTCGAGGCGCGGCGCATAACGGTGGACACGACGCGGATCGCCTCGGAGTCCTTCCCGATGGCTGTGCCATCCGAGGAGGCCGAGCGCCGCTGCCGTCGCGCGTTGATGGAGGCGTGGGTGGGGCGCGAGACCGCGGCCTTCCGTCTGCCGCCCTCGCGCCTCGCCCTCGATCCGGCCGACGCGATCCGACTCGCGCATGATGGACGGCTGGTCGATCTGCGGCTCGTCTCCATCGCCGACGCCGAGGCGCGCGGCATCGAGGCGGTTCGCCAGGACCGGGCGACCTACGACCTGCCGCCCGGCGATCCCCGCGCAGTCTCACTGACGCGCGCGGTGGTGTTCGGCGCGCCGGATGCGGTGCTGATGGACCTGCCGCAGCTGACCGAGGACCAGCCCGCGCATCGACCGTTTGTCGCCGCGCACGCCGTTCCCTGGCCGGGCGAGATGGCGGTGTTCCGCAGCCCATCGACGGACGGGTTCGAACTGCTGACCACGGCTCAGTCCCGCGCCCGGATGGGGGCACTGGTCTCCGACTTCTACCCGGGCCCCACCTCGCGCTTCGACCTTGGCAATGCGCTGGTGGTCGATCTGCTGACCGGCACGCTGGAGAGCGTCACCGACCTGACGCTGTTTGGCGGAGCGAACGCGCTGGCCATCGAGAGCGCGCCGGGGGTGTGGGAGATCGTGCAGGCGAGCACGGCCGAGCTGCTCGCGCCCGGCCGGTATCGGCTGACCCGGCTCCTGCGCGGCCAGCGCGGCACCGAAAGCGCGATGGGCAACCCGGCCCCCGCAGGCGCGCGAGTCGTGGTGCTGGACGCGTCGCTCGCGTCCCTGCCGATCGCTGAGGCTGATCTCGGCATCCCGTGGAACTGGCGCATCGGCCCCGCAAGCCGTCCGGTCAGCGACGAGACCTATGTCGCACAGGCCTTCACGCCTGCGGGCATCGGGCTCCGTCCGTTCTCCGTTGTCCATGTGGGGCAGCCGTGGCGCAGGCCGCGGGCGCCGGGCGATCTGACGATCCGCTGGACACGCCGGTCCCGAGCCCTCGCGGCCGACAGCTGGGGCGGGCTTGAGGTGCCACTGACCGAGGAACTGGACGCCAACGAGGTGGAGATTCTCGACGGCCTTGCCGTGAAGCGGGTGCTGAGCACGGCCACCACCAGCGCTGTCTACACCGCCGCCCAGCAGACCGCCGATTGGGGCGCGCTGCTCGGGAACGGCGACAGCCTTGCCATCCGCATCTTCCAGCTCTCCGCCCTCGTGGGGCGGGGCGCGCCCAAGACCGTCACGCTCTTGTTCTGAAGGCTATCCCATGTCCGATGCCACGACCCATCTTCTGCTGCCCTACATCCTGGCGGCGCAGGCCCAGAAGCACGTCACCCACAACGAGGCGCTTCGGATCCTCGACGGTCTCGTCCAGCTCTCCGTCCTCGACCGGGATCTGGCAGCACCCCCGGCGAGCCCCGCCGACGGCGACCGCTATATTGTCGCCTCGGGCGCGACGGGCGACTGGGCGGGGTGGGACATGAACGTCGCGCTCTGGACCGATGGCGCCTGGCTGCGCCTGCCGCCGCGCATCGGCTGGCGGGCATGGATCGAGGACGAGGGCCTCCTGCTGGTCTACGATGGCGCGGGCTGGATCGGGACCACACCGGCGGCGCTGCAGAACATGGCACTGCTCGGGGTCGGCACGATGGCGGATGCGTCGAACCCGTTCTCGGCCAAACTCAACGCTGCGCTCTGGACGGCGAAGACCGTCGCCGAGGGCGGCACCGGCGATCTGTTCTACACCATGAACAAGGAGGCTGCGGGCGACGATCTCGGGCTGACGCTGCAGACCGGCTTCGTGACCAAGGCGCTGGTAGGGCTCTTTGGCTCCGACCGCTTCCGGCTCGCGGTCTCGGCCGACGGCAGCACCTTCTTCGACGGGCTGAGCGTCGACAACGCCAACGGCATCGTCGATCAGCCCCGGCTGCCTCGGTTCAAGGCGTACACCAACTACGACAACTATGTCGGCGTCGGGACCTGGACGAAGATCGGTCTGAACAACACCGACACCAACGATCAGGGAGCCTTCGACGCCGCGAACAACCACTTCGTGGCGCCCGTGGACGGTACCTACCTCTTCGGTGCGACGCTGCTCTACAAGATCAACGCCAGCGCCACCGCCCGCATGCGCGGGCGGCTGGTCCTGAACGGCACGACCGAAATCCGTGGCTCACTCGGTGAAATCTCCGCGACCCATGTCTCGCTCGCCACCGCGATCTGGCTGCAGACCATGGTGCCGCTGACCGCAGGCGATACCGTCGAGCTGCAGGGGTATTTCCGGGTCGCGGACGGCTACTTCGCCGCCGATCACACGTCCTTCTGGGGCTGCAAGATCGGCTGAGCGGTAGAGGGAGCATCAGATGACACCACCCCGATCCGACGGCTTCGTCCGCATCCCCGACGCCGAGTTCGAGGCGATCCTGACGCGGGCGGCGGAGGAAGGCGCGAAGCGGGCGCTCGCGGATGTCGGGCTCGACGGCGACGAGGCCGCGCTCGACGTCCGCGATCTCCGTTCGCTCGTCGACTGCATCCGGCTGGTGCGGCGCACCGCGATGCAGACTGCCGTCCGCATGATCACCACCGGCGTCATGCTGGCGCTGCTCGCGGGCATCGCCATCAAGCTGAAGATCTTCGGCGGCGGCCCGTAGCCGCGCCCCATCCCCATTCATCAGCCCAACCGCACCCGCCCTCGTGGCGGGCTTTTTGTTTTCGGAGGACCCCATGACCACGACGTTCTACGACCACTGGCGCGACGTGCCCGAGGGCACCTGGCGCTGGCCGAATTTCTCACCCGCCGAGATCGCCTGCCGCGGCACCGGCAAGTTGCTCGTCAACGAACCCGCACTCGACAAGCTGCAAGCGTTGCGTGACCGGCTGGGCAAGCCGCTGATCGTCCGCTCGGCCTATCGCAGCCCCGAGCACAACCGCTCCCTGCAAACGCCCAAGTGCGCGACAGGATGAACGTACAGATAGCTGCAAAGACGGTCGAGATCAGAACGGCAGCTTCGAGACGAAACAAGCCGATGCCCAGCAATAGGAACAGGACGGTTTCATTTGCTAGAAATCCGATTGCCGCCACCACAGCGAACCGTCCGAAGGTCTGGGTCGCGGCCGAGCCATGTCCGGCGAAGGTGAACAGATGGTGACCCAAGAAACTGACCATGAAGGCAATCACGAAAGCAACGGCGTTGCTCATCAGCGGAAGCATGCCAAACTGGACAAGGCCAATCGCGGCGCCCAGATGGACAAGCGTTGCTGCACCCCCGGTCAGGGCGAACCGCACGACCTCGCCTAGCATTCGCGTGACGCGGCAATCGTGACATCCTCGGCGATCAGATAGCCGGGGCGGCCTTTCACCTCGCTGAAGACCCGCGCCAGATATTCGCCCAACACACCGATGGACATCAACTGGATACCACTGAAGAAGAAGATCGCCACTGCCAGCGTGGACCAGCCGGGCACAGCATGGCCGAGCAGCAGCGTGCGGCTGGCTAGAAACAGCCCGTAGAGGATCGACAGCATGGCAAGGATCATTCCGATGCCGGTCCACATGCGCAATGGCCAGTCGGTGAAAGCGGTCAGCCCGGTCATGCCCAGTTTCAGCAACCCGCGGAAGCGGAACTTGGAGCTGCCCCCGCCGCGTGGCTGCAACTCGACCGGGATGGCAAGCGAGCGGAAACCGACCCAAGCATAAAGCCCCTTCATGAAGCGATTTCTTTCGGGCAGGGCGCAAAGCGCATCGACCACCTTTCGATCCATCAGCCGGAAATCCCGCGCTCCGGCAGGCATTGACACCTCGCTGCCGATATTCAGGAAGCGGTAAAAAGCGGCGGTGCAGCGGCGCTTCAACCAGCTTTCGTCATCACGATGGGCGCGGACGGCGTAGACGATCTCATAGCCTTCTCGGTAGCGCTCCAGCATCGTATCGACATAGCGCAAAGGCTCTTGCAGGTCGGCGTCGAGAATTACCACGGCTTTGCCCGTCGCATGACGCAGCCCAGCCATGATCGCCTGTTCCTTGCCGAAATTGCGCGACAGACGCAGCAGGCGAACCGGCAGGTCCCATTGGCCGGATGTGACCAGTTCCAGCGTTTCGTCGCTGCTGCCGTCATCGACGACAACGATCTCGGAATGCAGCACCAGCCTGCGCGCCTTGCGCGACACCCGTGTCAGCGTTTCCGCGATTGTTTCTGCCTCGTTATATGCCGGAATGACAAAGGATAGATCGGGCACCAATGGCCCTGAATCGAGTGCGCGCGGCCTCATGTTTGCCGTTTCGCGACTTATATCCTGCATGCGGCCCATCATTTCACCTCGTTCGTCGGTCGGGTGACGAACAGGACGTGCCGCCCATATTCTCCCAAGTTTTCAAGACCCAATGTCGCCGCCTCCAACGCCATGGTCGGAGGCACCGAGAAAGCCGCCGATGCACCGCTGCCGGCCAGTCGCGCGAAATCTGCGGGATCAATGGCGCGCGCTTTGCCCCGCGAATAGAATTCGGCCGAGTAGCTGCGCCCGCCGAGGGTATAGAGCGGCGCATCGGGCATCGCTGTGCTGGCGGCCGCAACGAGCCGCTTGTCGGATTTCAATCGGATCTTCTGCGGCGCGAAAACCGCGCCCGAGATCAGCGCCAGGAAAAACGCGAAGATTACCGATGTCGCGATGGCAAATCCTGTTCGAGTTGCACGGCTCGGTTGGGCCTCGAACACCTGCGTGAACAGCACCACCAGCAAGACAGCGGCAGCTGGAAGGCCGGGCAGGACATAGGCGGCGAGAATATTGGATGCGGGCGTGAACAGCAGCAAAGGCGACAATGCCCAGAGCAACAGATAAACCAGCCAGCCCGAGCGATCCTGCCGGAACATTGTGACCGTCTTGTCCAGGCGGGTCAGTAGCAAGGTGGCAACCAAGCTCCATGGCAGGGCTGCCATCAGCCAGAACAGCCAGATCATGCCCTTGGCTTCCCGATGGCCAGACCCGTACAGATCGCCCTGCCAGCCGGGGGTTAGGAAACGCTGAACATGCTCTCCGATGAGGAAGTAGCGCAGGAATCCGGGTGTGGCGATTTCGGCGGCGACATACCAAGGCGCGACCAGCGCTATCAGCAATGCCATGCCGCGCGCCCATGGCAGCAAGCGCAGCAGGTGCCAGTTCCATGTCAGGGCCAGCCACAGCATCAGGGGAATGCCGCTCAGCACAACCGCCACCGGCCCCTTGGCCAGCATTCCAATTGCCAGCCCTAGAAAGACGCCATAACCCCAACGCCTGTTGCCATCACCGACCGCCTGCCAGAATCCGACCATGACCAGCGTCGTGCAAAGAACCATCGGCATGTCGGTCATCACGAAACTCGAAGCGCCAAAGAACATCGCCATCGTCGCAAGCACCGTCATCGCAACCAACGCCGTATTGCGCCCGACGGTATCACGCACCCACAGCCAGACGAGAAACAGAACCGCCAGAGCGGTCAGCAGGATCGGCAACCGAGCGGCCGCTTCGTTCACGCCGAACAGTTGCATTCCCCCTGCCGATAGCCAGGTATGCAGCGGCGGCTTGCCCCAGAACGGCACGCCATAGTCGAATTGCGGTGTCAGCCAGTTCCCGGTTTCAACCATCTTGCGGGCGATTTCGCCATAGCGGGCCTCGGTCGTGTCGGAGAAAGGTACGGCAAACATTGCCCAGAGCCGCAGAAGCCCGAACGCCGTTAGAACTGCCACCAGAAACCGGCGGGTCGGGCTATCCAACTGCATATCACACAGCGTCGGTCGCACATTTGGGCGGGTTCGGGTCGCCGCCGCGTGCTGGCGCACATGGGCCTCGTCTATTGTTGTCATCTTGTCCTGCTCGATCGGCTGACGGTTCGTGTCAGCAGCTATCTACCAGGAACGATCTGTCCGGGCCGTTGCCGGAACTATACCAATCCGTAATGTCCCGACGTCTTGACCCAACCGCACAGTGGGCTATCCCTGCGGGCAGACAGAATACGGAAAGCAGCAGCCATGCGCGTCCTTGTGGTCGAGGACCATCCCGAAACGGCCGACTACATTGCCTCCAGCCTCCGGGCGCAGGGGCATCTGGTCGATCACTGCGACAATGGCCGCGATGGTTTCCTGTCGGCGCTGGACAACAGTTACGACGTGATGATTTTTGACCGCATGTTGCCAGGTCTGGATGGGCTGACCTTGATCAAATCCGTGCGCGGCGCAGGAGTCGAGACGCCGATCCTGATCCTTTCGGCGATGGACGGGATCAATGACCGGGTCGAGGGGCTTGAGGCGGGATCGGACGACTATCTCGTCAAGCCATTCTCGTTTCAGGAACTGTCAGCGCGGCTGGCAGCGCTGACTCGCAGGCCGCCGCTGAAAGCCGAGGAAACCGTCTTACAGGTGGCCGATCTGGAAATGAACCTGATCCGCCGTACGGTCACGCGGGCGGGCATTTCTCTGGACCTGCAGCCTCGCGAGTTCAAGCTACTGGAATATCTGATGCGCAATGCTGGCCGGGTACTGACCCGCACGATGCTGCTGGAATCAGTCTGGGATTTCCATTTCGATCCCAAAACCAACGTCGTCGAGACCCATATCAGCCGGCTACGTAACAAAGTGGACAGGCCCTTCAAGATCGAGTTGATCCATACCGTCCGCGGGGCCGGGTATAGCCTGCATGGCTAGGAATCTCGGCATGTTTCACTTCCTGCGCTCGACCTCGGCGCGGTTGTCTCTGCGTTTCGCCGCACTTTACGCCATCATCACTGCCCTCGTCTTTGGTCTGACTTACCACTTCGCGGATCGGGAAATCAGCGAGTGGGTGCTAGACCAACTTGCGGACGATGCAGCCGGTTTTGGCAATCTTTACGAAAGCGAAGGTCTGGATGCGGTTCAGGAAAAGCTGGGCGGATTTGACGGGTTCAACTTCGAGGATTATCGGATCTATCTGCTTCAGGACGCGGACGGCAACGTTCTGGTCGGAAATGTCAATGCCATCGACCGGCAAGGCAGCAGCGACTACGTCCCGGTCAATGCAATCCAAGCCGACAAGCCCCGCTATGAAGATGTGACGGGTTATCTGCTTCACTCGGTGCAACTCGGCCCGAACCGGCTGACATTGGGCACAAGCACCTATTTTCTTGAAGAGCTGCGCGAGGTTTTAGGCCGCGGATTCGTTGCAGGTTTTATCCTCTTGCTGCTTACCGGTTTGCTGGCCGGGATCATTGTCGGCCGCAAAACCGAACGGCGGCTGACCCAGATCGCCACGACGCTGAAATCGGTGGCATTGGGGCAGTTGGATCGACGCGTCCCCACCACTGGCAGCGATGGCGATGACCTTGCCCGTATGGCAGATGAAATCAACCGCACCATCACACAGCTTCAGCAGATGGTCGAAAGCCAGAAACAGATTTCAGCCGATATCGCCCATGACCTTCGCACGCCCATGCAGCGCCTCAAACAACGGCTGGATGTGCTTCGGAATACGCCCGACCTGACTTCCGAGATCAGGGAAGATGCGGAACAAGCCGTGGAGATCGCCGACGATCTGATCGAGACATTCCACGCCCTGCTGCGGATCGCGCAGATCGAAGCCGGTCAGCGGTCAGGTCGGTTTACCGCAGCCCCTCTTGCCCCGATCCTCGCCCGGATCGAAGACGCCTACGGTCCCGTCGCCGAAGAAAACGGTCAAACGCTGAGGTTTGACATCGAAGATCAGGACGCGATGGTTCAGGGCGATCAGCAACTCCTCACCCAGATGATCGCAAATCTCGTTGAAAACGCCTTGCGTCACTGTCCATCAGACACGCGGATCGAGGTCACGCTGTCGAGGGTGGATGACAGCGCCCTGCTTCAGGTTTCCGACAATGGTCCGGGCATCCCAGCTGAGGAACGGGACAAGGTTTTCCGCCGCTTCTTTCGCCTCGAAAAGAGTCGCACGACCCCGGGCAATGGCTTGGGCCTCAGTATGGTCAGGGCGATTGCCGAATTGCATGGCGCGGTGTTGACACTGAACGATAATCATCCGGGCCTGTGCGTTCTGGTCTCGTTTCCGCCTGTTGCTCGCGAAGATTACTAACCCCCCTGATTGCAATCGTTTTTGCGGTCGCCGTTATGCTAGGGTCCAGACTCATTGAATTTCACAGCGAGAACAAGACGGTTGCGGCGAGCATGATCGCGGAGAAGAAGGTTTCCGGGCAGCGGTCGTATCGGGTGGCGACGCGCCGCCAATCCTTCAGACGGCCGAACATGATCTCGATGCGGTTGCGCCGTTTGTAGCGCCGCTTGTCGTATTTGACGGCCTTCCTGCGGGACTTTCGACCGGGGATGCAGACCTTTATCCCCCTGTCTTTCAACGCTTCTCTGAACCAATCAGCGTCGTAGCCCCTGTCAGCCAGCAGCCAACCCGCCTTCGGCAGACTGCCCAGAAGAGCCGCGGCGCCTGTGTAGTCGCTGACCTGGCCGGCCGACATGAAGAACCCGATCGGCCGCCCCGTGTGTCAACGGCGGTGCAATATCCGGCCACGCGGCGGAGTAAAATCCGGCCACGCGGCGGTGACCGGCGCCATGGCGCGCGCGCTTACCAGATAGCTGGCGCGTGCCATGGCGCATTGGCCCCTTGGGGCCAAAACAGCACCATCTGATTTCAGGACTTTTGTTGCTGCTTTCGGGCGGTGCTGTTGGCGAGGCGATAACTCTCGCCGTTCATCTCGAGGATGCGGATGACGACATCGCGCAGCTCCTGCGTCAGGCGCGGCCTACCCACGGGTTTGAAGGGGCGTCCGCTGCGCATCTGGGAAAGCCAGCGCTTGTAGGTCGCGGACTTTGCCACCTCCATGAGCCCGTCGATATCGTGCCCGAACTCCGCCCCGATGCGCAGCAGTTCGGCTTTCTCGGCGGGCGACAGGATGATCCGTTGCGCCGGGATGCGGGCCCGCAGAATATGGATCTGGGCCTTGAGCAGCCGCATCTGCGCGTTGTGCCGCGGCATGAAGAGCCGGGCCAGGAAGACCAGAAGGAGGGAAAACGTCGAATTCATCTTGCCGGGCTCCACCACGGTTCTTAAAAAATTGCCGTCATGTCAATGCGATGAGACTTGCCTACATTTTGGCACCCCTCTCAAGGAAGACCAGAATCGTGCGGGAGGGAAGACGGCCGTCGTGAATCCACGGCGCGCCGCAGCGGACAGGTCCGTTGATCTCCGCATGAGGGTATAGGGACCACTGTCATCCGTTTCGCTGCCAGTCGCGACTGAACCAGACGACCATTCAAACCATTATTCGCTTCATATAAAACAATGACTAGATGCCAGAGAAGGTTCGAAGTCAGACCCATCCCCTCCGCCACTTTCAATTCGCGAACCCATGGCGAGGCCCCTGATAGGGCCTTTTTTCTTTGTGTTTCAAA
>NZ_JBDHSP010000077.1:0-13157 GCF_039808215.1 Paracoccus sp. (in: a-proteobacteria) | reverse complement strand
CGTCGCCGCTGACGATGCCAGCCAAAGCCGCGCCGCATGATCAAGCCGCGTCACCCAAATTCAGCCATAGCTCGATCCGCCCCGATCATCGCATCTTTCGCCATGGTTGCGGTCTTTCCCGATCAGTGGCTGTGAACACCACCACTTTGGCACATTCCGATGCCGCCAGGTCAGGGCGGCAACCACCCCATCTGGCCTGACCGCCGGCCCCTGCCCCATGGGTTGATGCGGCAATCCCGGCAACGGGGCAGTCAGGGCTTGGGGCGGTCGTCCCAGGCGCTGCTCAGGATGCGCTCGGCATCGCCCTTGGGGTCGTCATACTGCCGCCCGCGCAGCGCCCAGACAAAGGCCAGCAGGCCAAGCCCGCCAAGCCCCAGCGATACCGGAATCAGAACGACAAGGATCTCCATCTCAACCTCTCTGGCGCAGGCGCAGCGCGTTCAGCGTCACGCTGATCGAACTGAGCGACATGGCCAGTGCCGCCATCAGGGGCGTGGCAAGGCCCGCGATCGCGAACGGCACCGCCACGACATTATACAGCAGCGATATGGCAAAGTTCTCCTTGATTCTGGCGCGCGCGCTGCGTGCCACGCCCAGGGCCTCGGCCACCGGCGCCAGATCGCTGCCCATCAGCACGATGTCGGAGGCCGTCCGCGCCGCGTCCAGCGCCGAGGCGGGCGAGATCGAGACATGCGCCTCGGCCAGCGCCGCCGTGTCGTTCAGCCCGTCGCCGACCATCAGCGCGTGATGGCCGCTGTCGCGCAACTGCCGCAACGTCTCGGCCTTTTCCAGCGGGGTGACGCCGGCGCGCCATTCCCCGATGCCCAGACGCCCGGCAAGATCGGCCACCACCGGCGCCGCATCGCCCGAAAGCAGCAGCACCCGTCGCCCCGAGCCCATGATCCGGCGCACGCAATCCGCCGCCCCCGGCCGCAGCCGGTCGGAAAACTCCAGCCGGATCGGCGCGCCCCGGCCCAGCGACAACCAGCTTGCCGAAAGCAGCGCCGCGCCATGTTCGGCCCCCAGCCAGTCGGCGCGGCCAAGGCGCAGCTCGCGCCCCTGAAAGCTGCCGGCGATGCCGTGGCCCGGCACCTCGCGCAGATCCTGCAGTACCGCCGGCCGCACGCCCTGCGCCAGCAGCGCCTGCGACAGCGCCTGCGACAGCGGATGGTCCGAGCCCTGCGCCAGGGCCAGCGCCAGCGGCCGCGCCTCCTCGGGGATGGCATCGGCCGAGACCAGTTGCGGCACGCCCATGGTCAGCGTGCCGGTCTTGTCGAAAACCACGCAATCGACCTCGGCCAGGCGTTCCAGCGCCGTGCCGTCCTTGATCAGCATGCCGCGCCCGAACAGCCGCCCCGAGGCGGCAGTGATCACCGCCGGCACCGCCAGCCCCAGCGCGCAGGGGCAGGTGATGATCAGCACCGCCGCCGCGACATTGACCGCCATGCGCAGATCGCCGGTGGACAGATACCAGCCAAGGAAGCTGCAGAAGGCCAAGAGATGCACCAGCGGCGAATAAAGCCGTGAGGCCCGGTCGGCCAGCGAGGTATAATGCCCGCGCGCCGATTCCGCCGCCGCGACCAGCGCCGTCAGCCGCGCCAGCGAACTGTCGCGCCCGGCTGCCGTCACCCGCATCAGCAGCGGCCCGGTCAGGTTCACCTCTCCGGCCGAGAGCATCAGCCCGGGGGCCGCCGCCACCGGGATGCTTTCCCCGGTCAGCAGCGAGCGGTCGATCTCGCTTGCGCCCTCGGTGATCTCGCCATCGGCGGGCACGCGCGCGCCGGGGCGCAGGCGGATCAGATCACCCGGCAGCAGCTCTGCCACCGGCACCGGCTCGTCACCCTCGGCGGTGACGCGAAAGGCGCGCGGCACCTCGAGCGCGGTCAGTTCTTCGGCTGCGGAACGCGCCACGGCGCGGGTGCGATAGTCCAGATAGCGCCCGATCAGCAGGAAAAAGCACAGCATCACCGCCGCGTCGAAATAGGCGTGATGGCCGGAATGGATGGTCTCATAGACCGAGATCGCGCTGGCGAGGATCAGCGCCAGCGAGATCGGCACATCCATGCCCAGCCTTCCATGGCTGATCGCGCGCCAGGCGCTGGCAAAGAACGGCCGCCCGGCGAAGGCCACCGTCGGCAGGGCGATGGCGGCGGAAACCCAGTGGAACAGGTCGCGCGTCGCATCCTCGGCCCCCGACCAGACGGCGACCGACAGGATCATGATGTTCATCATGGCGAAACCCGACACGCCGATGCGCATCAGGATGTCGCGGCCCTGGCGGTCCGCGGATGAGGCCGCAAGCGCGCCGGGGTCCAGCTCATGCGCCTCGTAGCCGATGGATTCGACGATCGGGATCAGATCCTCGGCGGTCATGCCCGGCGCATCGACGGTGACGCGGCGCAGGGTCAGGTTCACCCGCGCCGCGCGCACGCCCGGATGCGCGTCCAGTACGCGTTCGACATCGGTGATGCAGGTGGCGCAATGGATGGTGGGCAGGGACAGGATGACATCGCCCTGCCCCGCCCTCGCCGCAGCGATGCGGCTGGCCAGCGGCGCGGCATCGCAGGCGGCGCAGGCCGACAGTCTGCTGTCATGGTCGGAAAACGGCACATCGGTCATGTCACTTCACCCGGCTGCCGGCGTAATGGTCGAGGCGCTGGCGAAACAGCGTTCCGTCCGGGGCGGTCGCGGTCAGGCGGATGTTCCACAGCCCCGGCGCCAGCACCAGCGGCGCGCGAAAGACCCCGCCGGAATAGCTGAATTCGGGGCTTTGGTCCTCGCGCTGATGCGTGGGCCGGCCCACGGTCACCTGCAGCTCGCTCACCGGCGCCGGCAGGCCCCGGGCGTCGCGGATCGCAAGCACCAGTTCGCGCCCGTCATATTCGGGCGTCACGCGCCAGGCCAGCGCGTCCTGGGCCGCGCGGTCACGGTCGAAGCTTTGCGAGGCGACATAGCTGTTTTTGACCTCAAGCCCCGGGAAGGTGCCCACCGCCATGAAGGCCATGACCAGGTTGACGGCGATGATGGTGCCGAAACCCGCCAGCGTGATCGCCAGCACCCGCCGACCGGTCAGCTCGCCTGCCATCATTCACCCTTTCCATGGAAAACGGTGCCGATCTGCGCCCTGATGCCATCGGTGCCATCTTCGACCCACAGCGTCAACTCGTTCTGGCCGCGCCCGGCCAGTGCCGAGCCCGGCTCGGCGGTGAGGTAAAGGCGCTGCGTATGCGTGCTGTCGGCGGGCACGGTGACGGATGCCGCCGGCTGGCCCTCCAGCGTCAGGGTGACGCCAGGCACCGGCGCGCCATCCGGCCCGGCGACCGAGATGGTGAACTCTTGCGCAGTGCCCTGCTTGTTGCGCAGCCGCAGCGCATAGGTGTTGCGGATGGCGCCGTCCGCCATGGTGACGTAAAGCGGGTTCCTGACCGGGGTCACGTTCAGATCGAAGGGCGAGCGCAGGAACAGCGCCACCACCAGCGCCACCCCGATCCCGGCCCAGAGGGTGAAATACAGGATCGTGCGCGGGCGCAAGACATGCTTCATCACCGGCTTGGGCGCGGCGCCGGTGCGTTCGGCGGTCTCATCGCGCAGCGCCATGTAGTCGATCAGCCCGCGCGGCTTGCCGATCTTGTCCATCACCTCGTCGCAGGCGTCGATGCACAGGGCGCAGGTGATGCATTCCATCTGCTGGCCGTCGCGGATGTCGATGCCCATCGGGCAGACATTCACGCAGGCCATGCAGTCGATGCAGTCGCCCTTGGTCCCGCCGTCGGATTTCGTCGGCTCGCCCTTTTGCAGCTTGCCGCGCGGCTCGCCCCGCCATTCGCGATAGGCGACGGTCAGCGTATCCTCGTCCATCATCGCCGCCTGGATGCGCGGCCAGGGGCAGGCATAGATGCAGATCTGTTCGCGCGCGAAGCCGCCGAAGAAGAAGGTGGTCGCGGTCAGCACCGCCACGGTGATATAGGCGATGGGATGGGCATTGCCGGTCACAAGGTCGCGCAGCAGCGTCGGCGCGTCGGTGAAATAGAACACCCAGGCGCCGCCGGTCGCCACCGCGATGAACAGCCAGATCAGCCATTTCGTCAGGCGCAACCGGGCCTTGCGCAGGCTCCAGGGGGCGTTCCACAGGCGCAGGCGGGCGTTCCTGTCGCCCTCGACCCAGCGCTCGGTCAGGATGAACAGGTCGGTCCAGACCGTCTGCGGGCAGGCATAGCCGCACCAGACCCGGCCGAGGGCCGAGGTGAACAGGAACAGCCCCAGCCCCGCCATGACCAGCAGGCCAGCGACGAAATAGAACTCATGCGGCCAGATCTCGATCCAGAAGAAGAAGAAGCGCCGGTTGGCCAGATCGACCAGCACCGCCTGGTCGGGCAGGTTCGGCCCGCGGTTCCAGCGCAGCCAGGGCAGAATGTAATAGATCCCCAGCATCACCGCCATGAGGATCCATTTCAGATTGCGATACCAGCCCCTGACCCGGCGCGGGAAGATCGGCTCGCGGGCGGCATAGAGGCGTGGCGGGTCGATGTCGGAATTCGACATGGCTGGCTCCTGTTGCGCGTGGCCCGGATATAGGGACGGGTGTGGCCCCTGCATTGATCTGGGTCAAGCGCGGCCATGCCGGCGGTTAACAGCCGGCGCGACATGGCGCCATGGGTCGATTTGTCGCAGTTGCGCATGAAAAATCGCGCCGGCGGCTTGCGCTGGCGTCGCGGTCGCGCTTCATAAGAACACCGGCCCCCCTGGAAACGCGCGAACAGGACGGGGGGCCGGTGCCACCGCACCCGGTTTCCCGGGCGCGGATCCGGTCAGGCGGGTGCTATTCGCCGCCGCCCAGGCCGTGGACATAGGACGCCACGGCACGGATGTCTGCCTCGGACAGGCGCCCCGACCAGGCCGGCATGACGCCGAAGGGGCCGTCATGCACGATGCGGGTGATCGTCGCCGGGTCCGAGCCGTAAAGCCAGACCGCATCGGTCAGGTTCGGCGCACCCTGGGCGCGGTCGCCGGTGCCGTCCTCGCCGTGGCACGAGACGCAGTTGTCGGCAAATACCGTCGCACCCTCGGCCGCCAGCGCCGCGTCATGCGGCTGCCCGCCCAGTTCCAGCACATAGTTCACCACCTGGCTGATCTGGTCCTTGTCCAGCATCTCGTCGGTGCCGAAGCGCGGCATCTCGGAATAGCGGGCCTCGCCGTCCTTGGGATCGCGGATGCCGTGCTGGATGGTGGCATAGATCTCATCCAGGGTGCCGCCCCACAGCCAGTCGTTGTCCAGAAGCGAGGGGTAGCCCTTGCCGCCGCCCGCGCCTGAACCGTGGCACTGCGCGCACCAGGTGCGGAAGATCGCGGCGCCGGCATTGGCGGTATAGTTCGCCAGCTCCGGGTCGGCGGCGATCTCGTCCAGCGGCGTGTCGACCAGCTTGGCCTGGATCGGCGCATTGGCCTCATTGACGCGCTGGATCTCGGCGGCGACATCGCTGCGATACTTGCCGCCCAGCATGCCCTGGGTCGAGCCGGTCACCAGCGGGATCGCCGGGCTGGCGATCAGATAGGCGATGCCCCAGATGATCGTGGCGTAGAAGGTCCACAGCCACCAGCGCGGCAGCGGGTTGTCATATTCCTCGATCCCGTCCCAGCTATGACCGGTCGAGGGCACCTCGACCACCTTGCGCGCGCCCTTGTGGTCGCGCACCACCCGCGTCGCGCCGGGTTTCGCCTGCGCCTCGGCCACGCTTTCGGCCGCGCTTTCGGCCGGGGTCGCGTGCTCGTCGTGTTTCTCGGCCATCACTCGACCTCCTTGCCGGCCGCTTGCCGCGGGCTGTTCTCGTTGCGGAAGATGCTTTCCGCGGCGTCGCGGTGCAGACCCCGCGAACCCGGCCGGAAGGCGAAGAAGACCGTTCCCAGAAAGAACAGCACCAGCGACAGCAGCACCCAGCTGTCGGCCAGTTCGCGCAGGAAGGAATACCTGTCCATGCGCGACCTCAGCGGTTCGGGTCCGGCTCGAAGGTCGAGAAGTCGACCATCGTGCCCAGGACCTGCAGATAGGCGATCAGCGCATCCATTTCCGAGACGCCGGGCCGGCGATCGAAATTGCGCTGCTGTGCGCCGGGATAGCGTTCCTCAAGGCCCGAGGCATCGGCATCGGGATCGGCCTGGGCGGTGAAATCGGCGCTGGCCGCCTCGACCATGGCCGCGTCATAGGGCACGCCCACCGTGGCATCGGTCGCCAGCCGCTCGCCCATGTTCGAGGCATCGACCTTGCGATCCATCAGGAAGCCGTATTTCGGCATGATCGATTCCGGCACCACCGCCTGCGGGTTTACCAGATGGTCAAGGTGCCATTCGTCCGAATAGCGTCCGCCCACGCGCGCCAGATCCGGCCCGGTGCGCTTGGAGCCCCACTGGAACGGATGGTCATACATCGATTCCGCCGCCAGGCTGTAATGGCCATAGCGCTCGACCTCGTCGCGCATCGGCCGGATCATCTGGCTGTGGCAGACATAGCAGCCCTCGCGCACATAGATGTCGCGGCCCTTCAGCTCGAGCGGCGTGTAGGGGCGCATGCCATCGACCTTTTCGATGGTGTTTTCCAGGTAGAACAGCGGCGCGATCTGCACCAGGCCGCCGATGGTCACGATCAGGAAGGAATAGATCAGCAGCAGCGTCGCGTTCTTTTCAAGAACCTTGTGCTTTTCAAGAATGGCCATGATCCGCCCTCACTCAGCCGGGACTGCGACAGCCAGGGGCTGCGTCTTGGGCTGTTTTGCAACGGTGGCCCAGAGGTTGTAGCACATGATCACCCCGCCGGTGAGGTAAAGCACCCCGCCCAGCGCGCGCACCACGTTCATCGGGAATTTCGCCGCGACCGTGTCTGCAAAGGCGTTCACCAGGAAACCCTGGGCGTCCACCTCGCGCCACATCAGCCCCTCCATGATGCCCGAGACCCACATCGAGGCGGCGTAAAGCACCAACCCGATGGTGGCGAGCCAGAAGTGCCAGCTGACCAGCGCCGTCGAATACAGCCGCTCACGCCCCCAGAGCCGCGGCGTCAGGTAGTAGAGCGCGCCGAATGTGATCATGCCGTTCCAGCCCAGCGCGCCGGAATGCACATGCCCGATGGTCCAGTCGGTGTAATGGCTGAGCGAGTTCACCGCCTTGATCGACATCATCGGGCCCTCGAAGGTGGCCATGCCGTAAAAGCCCACCGCCACCACCATCATGCGGATGATCGGATCGGTCCTGAGCTTGTCCCAGGCGCCCGAAAGCGTCATCAGCCCGTTGATCATCCCGCCCCAGCTGGGCATCCACAGGATGATCGAGAACACCATGCCCAGCGTCGTGGCCCAGTCGGGCAGCGCGGTATAGTGCAGATGGTGCGGACCGGCCCAGATATAGAGGAAGATCAGCGCCCAGAAGTGGATGATCGACAGCTTGTAGCTGTAGACCGGGCGCTCGGCCTGCTTGGGGATGAAGTAATACATCATGCCCAGAAAGCCTGCGGTCAGGAAAAAGCCCACCGCATTGTGGCCATACCACCATTGCGTCATCGCATCCTGCACGCCGCCGAACAGCTGCACGGACTTGCTGCCCAGCAGGCTGACCGGGATCGCCAGGTTGTTGACGATATGGAGCATGGCGATGGTGACGATGAAGGACAGGTAGAACCAGTTCGCCACATAGATATGCGGCTCGCGGCGTTTCATGATCGTGCCGAGGAACACCACCAGATAGGCGACCCAGACCACGGTCAGCCACCAGTCCACATACCATTCCGGCTCGGCGTACTCCTTGGACTGGGTGGCGCCCAGGATATAGCCGGTCGCGGCCAGCACGATGAACAGCTGATAGCCCCAGAACACGAACCAGGCGGTGTTGCCGCCCCAGAGCCGCGCCGCCGAGGTGCGCTGCACCACATAGAACGAGGTCGCGATCAGCGCGTTGCCGCCAAAGGCGAAGATCACCGCCGAGGTGTGCAGCGGCCGGAGCTTGCCGAAGTTCGTGTAGCCCAGGGTGACATCGCTGAGGTTCAGCGCCGGAAAGGCCAGCTGGAACGCGATGACCACGCCGACCAGGAACCCGACCACGCCCCAGCCCGCGGTGGCGATCACACCCGCGCGGATCACGCCGTCCATGTATTCCGTCTCGGGGTGGGGTTCGAGCGAGGGTTGCTCATTGCCCATCTGGCGCAGGACCCGCACGAAGAAAAAGCCCGCCGCCAGCATGACGATCAGGGCATTGACCAAATAGGCGGGATCATCGGGTCGTGCGTAATTGGCCGCAATCGCGGCCAGAACCGCGACCGTGCCAAGCGCGATCAGCTTGATGGTGTCCAACATGAATTCCTGTCCTTCGTTCTGTGTCCTTGCCCCCGAATCGCGCCCGCGACACGACGGGAACGGAAGCTGGACACAAGCGTTCTATAATCACACGGTTTTGTGCAACTTTGATCTGCGTCAAACGGAACGTCTGTCGCCGGTGTAGAGTGCTAAATCATTGAGACAGATTGTTGCACCCCCTTTTATTTGTGGGCAGCCGCCCGGGGCGTGGCGCAGACTGTCACCCGAAGGCAGACAAGGAACGGGCGGGAGAGGCTCATGGGATACAAGACCATTCTGACGGTGCTGACCGAAACAACGCCGCAAAAACAGGTAGATGCCGCGGTCGCCATGACCCGGCGCGAGGACGCCCACCTCGAGGTGTTCTGCATGGGCGTCGATCACAGCCAGAGCGGCTATTACTACGCCGGCGCCTCGGCCTATGTGTTCCAGGAATCCATTGACAAGGCAGTGGCGGCGGCGACCGCGCTTGAGGAAAAGGTGCGCGCCCGGCTTGACCCCGAGGACATCCGCTGGTCGGTCGATTCTGCCGTGGCCCAGGTCGGCGGCCTGGCGACGCTGGTGGGCATGCGGGCGCGCTATTGCGACCTCGTGGTGCTGAACCGCCCCTATGGCGAGGGCGCGCAGCCCGATGCCGAGGCGATCACCGAGGCGGCGCTGTTCGAGGGCTCGGCCCCGGTGCTGATCGTGCCGCAGGAACTGAAGGAACCCTTCGGGCGCAAGATCATGATCGCCTGGAACCAGTCGAACGAGGCGCTGGCCGCGGTGCGCCGGGCCATGCCGCTGCTTCTGGCGGCGGATGCGGTCGAGATCACCGTGGTCGATCCCTCGCCGCACGGACCCGAGCGTTCGGACCCCGGCGGGGCGCTGTGCCAGATGCTGACCCGTCAGGGCGTCAAGGCCGAGATCGCGGTGCTGGCGCGCACCCTGCCCCTGGTCAGCGACATCCTGAACCGGCGCGCGACCGAGATCGGCGCCGACATGCTGGTGATGGGCGCCTATGGCCATTCGCGCTTCCGCCAGGCGATCCTGGGCGGCGCCACCCGCAACATGCTGGAAAAGGCGGGGGTTCCGGTCCTGATGGCGCGCTAGGGCGCGACCTGCGGCGTGGTCCCGGGCGGGGCCACGCTCAGCTCAGCGGGCCGCCGTCGGCATCGTCGCCGCTTTCCGTCACCAGCCGCTCGAACAGCGGCACGATCACCCGGCGCTTGCCGTCCAGTTCGATCACCCCGTCGCGCTTCAGCGCGCTGACCTGACGGCTGACGGTCTCCAGCGTCAGCCCCAGGTAATCGGCCATGGCGTCGCGGGTCAGCGGCAGTTCCAGCGAGATGCGGCCCTCGGGCCGGCGCTTGAGCAGCGCCGCCTCGCGCCGCGCCAGAATGACCAGAAGCGAGGCGATCTTTTCGCGCGCGGATTTGCGTCCCAGCAGCAGCAGCCAGTCACGCGCCGCATCCAACTCGTCCAGCGTCATCTGCAAAAGCCGCCCGGCGACACTGGGCGTCTCTGCCAGCAGTTTTTCGAACGGCTTGCGGCGAAAGCAGCACAGCAGCAGGTCGCTGGTTGCGGTCACGGTATAGGCGGCATTCTCGCGCCCCGGCCGGCCCAGAAAGTCGCTGGGCAGCAAAAGCCCGACCATCTGTGTGCGCCCGTCCTCAAGCTGCTGGGTCAGCCCGGCCATGCCGGCGATGACCGAGCCGACGAAATCCATGCGGTCGCCGGCCCAGACCACGACCTGTCCCGCCTCATAGCGGCGGTAATACTTCATGCTCTCGAGCGCAGACAGCTCATCCGTTTCACAATGCGCACAAACGGCGCGGTTGCGGATCGGACAAATCTCGCATGGCTGCTGCGTCGCGCAAACTGCGGCGGCGTCATGTGGCATTTGATTTGTGTCAAGGTCCTGGCGCGTGTTCAGGTCCAAGGATAGCAGCATGACACAACAATCGCAACTTGAGCGCCTGGGGCTGTTTGACGCGCGTGTTCCGCGCTATACCAGCTACCCGCCGGCCACCCATTTCAAACCCGCCATCGGCGAGACTGATTACCGCGGCTGGATCGAGGCGATTCCCGCCGGCGCCGCCATTTCGCTTTACATGCATGTGCCCTTCTGCCGGCGGTTATGCTGGTTTTGCGCCTGCCGCACCCAGGGCACGCAATCGGACGATCCGGTGCGCGCCTATGCCCAGGTGCTGCTTGACGAGCTGGAGATGCTGAAGGCCAGCCTCGCCCCCGGCGTGCGGCTGTCGCGCCTGCATTGGGGCGGCGGCACGCCAACGCTGATGCCGCCCGAGATCATGCGCCGGGTCGCGGGCGCGGTGCTGGACGCATTCCCCTTGGCCGAGGGCGCCGAATTCTCGGTCGAGATCGACCCCAACGAGATCGACGAGGCGCGCATGGACGCGCTGGCCGAGGCCGGGCTCACGCGCGCCTCGATCGGCGTGCAGGATTTCGACCCCGAGATCCAGAAGGTCATCGGCCGGATGCAAAGCTTTGAGCTGACCAAGCGCGCCGTGGACATGATCCGCGACCGCGGCATCGCCAGCCTGAACGCCGACATCCTTTACGGCCTGCCGCATCAGGACCCGCGCCGGATCGCCGAATCGGTGCAGAAGCTGCTGGCGCTGTCGCCCGACCGCGTGGCGCTTTACGGCTATGCGCATGTGCCCTGGATGGCCAAGCGCCAGCAGATGATCCCGACCGAGGCCCTGCCCGACCCGCATGGTCGCCTGGCGCTGTTCGAGGTGGCGCGCGACCTGTTCGTTGCCGACGGCTATGACGAGATCGGCATCGACCATTTCGCCCGCCCCGGCGACGGGCTGGCCGTGGCGCAGAAGGCCGGGCTGCTCCGGCGCAATTTCCAGGGCTATACCGACGATCGCGCCGAGGCGCTGGTCGGGCTTGGTGCCTCGTCGATCTCGCGCTTTCCGCAGGGATTCGCGCAGAACGCCCCGGCGACCGGCGCCCATACCGCCAGGATCCGCGACGGGCATTTCTCGATCACCCGCGGCCATGCCTTCAGCGCCGAGGACATCTGGCGCTCGCGCATGATCGAGGCGCTGATGTGCGACTTTGAAATCCGGGCCGAGGAATTCTCCCGCGGGCACGGGCTTACGGCCGCCGAACTGCAGCGGCTGTTTGCCCCGGTTTCGGCGCGATTCGGCACCATGGTCGAGATCGACGCCGCAGGGCTGCGCATTCCCCCGCAGGCCCGGCCGCTGACGCGGATGATCGCGCAGATGTTCGACGCCTATGACGTGGCGCCGACCGGGCATTCAACGGCGATCTGAACCCTGGTGGCGATGGGCGTGGCCGGCATGGCCATGCCCGGAATGCGGCGTGCAGGCCCCCCCGACCCCCGGCTCGTCCCCGGGCCCGGCCTCGATCGTGGCGTGATCGATGTCGAAATCCGCCTGCAGCAAGCATTTGACCCGGCGCACCGCGGCAACCGCATCGGCGCCGTCGCGGATCGCCAGATGCGCCGAAAGCGCGATGCGGCGCTCGTCGATCTGCCACAGGTGCAGGTGCCATGCGCGGATGACATCTGGATCGGCTTCGATGGCGGCCAGCAGCGCCGGCTGGTCGATGCCTCCCGGTGCCGCCAGCATCAGCATGCGCAGCACCGGCCGCAGTTCACGCAGCACATGCCACAGGATCACCGCCGAGATCAGCAGCGTCAGCACCGGATCCACCACCTGCCAGCCAAAGGCCCAGATCACCGCCCCGCCGATGATCACCGCCACCGAGACCGCCGCATCCGCCAGATTGTGCAGGAAGGCCGCGCGGATGTTCACGCTTTCGCGCGCGGCGCGCCAGACCAGCGCCGCGGTCGCCAGATCGACCAGCAGCGCGAAGGCCGCCAGCCCCACGACCAGCGCGCCCTGGACCTGCGGCGGATCGAAGAGCCGCCCCGCCGCCTCAAGCGCCAGCCACAGCGAGACCGCGATCAGCGCCAGATAGTTGACGAAGGCGGCGACGATCTCGGCCCGGCTCCAGCCAAAGCTCATCTCGGGGCTGGCCGGGCGCCGCGCCAGCCTGCGGGCGCCAAAGGCCAGCACCAGCGCCAGCGCGTCCGACAGGTTGTGCACGCCGTCGGCAATCAGCGCCGTGGAATCCGCCACATAGCCGCCAATCACCTGCGCCGCGGTCAGTGCCAGATTGACCGCGACCGCGATCAGGATGGTGCCGTCGCCGACGCCGCCCGGCAGGTGCGAATGCCCATGCCCGTGATCCTGGCTGCGATCGTGCCCCATGCCAGCCCCCTTTATGGATGGCCCGCCCCTCCCGCCGACCTCTGTGTAGGATGTCGGTGTTCAAAGAAGGAAGGAGCGGACCATGAGCATTGTGATCCTTGGCATCGATCTGGGCAAGAACAGCTGCAGCGTCGTTGGGCTCGACAGCACGGGGACAGTGGTGGTGCGTCGGCGATTGCGTCGTGATGGCGTCATCGCCTTCGCGTCGAAGCTCCCGGCCTGCGTCATGGCCATGGAGGCGTGCTGCGGCGCTCATCACATGGGACGATCGCTGGCCGCACTGGGACACGAGGTTCGGCTGATGTCGCCGGAATATGTGCGGCCTTACGTCAAGGCGCAGAAGAACGACGACCGCGACGCAGAGGCCATTGCCGAAGCGGCGACCCGGCCCACGATGCGTTTCGTCGAACTCAAGAGCGAGGAGCAACTCGACGTTCAGACGCTGCACCGGGTTCGGGATCGACTGGTCGGCGAGCGCACTTCGCTGACCAACCAGGGGCTATGGCTGAAAATGGGTGATGGGGCCTGAGAAGGCGGCGTATCGTGGCGGGTGTCGAAGCCTGCCAGAACC
>NZ_JBDHSP010000076.1:0-14029 GCF_039808215.1 Paracoccus sp. (in: a-proteobacteria) | reverse complement strand
GCGGCAGCCACCATCGTCTGCACGAGGAACTCACCGAGGCCGGCGGTTATCTGCGCGACGCCGGCTTCCGCCGCGAAGATCGCGTAACGGAGGTGCGCCGATGGCTCCAGGATTCCGTCCCCGCCGTCCTGCCCGATACGACCTTCGCAGCGCTGCGCACCCGCTTCGACAAGCAGCGCGACTCCGTGTTGGGGGCGGTCGATGCGCGCTCCAAGGACCGCCTGCGCTTCCTGTCCAATTCGATCGAGACCCGTAAGGAACGGGAGAGCGACGACATCCGGCAGGTGCTCGACGATCTCGACAAGGCCCTACGGGCCGAACTCGTCGCCGACCGCGAGCCGCAACAGCTTTCACTCTTTTCCGAGGACGAGCGCACCCAACTTCGGCGCGATCACGCCGCCCTCGAAGCACGGCTCGCCCGTATTCCGCTGGAACGGGAACAAGAGGTGTGCGCCATCGAGAACAGATATTCCAATGTGCGGGACCACACCTTTCCCGTCGCGGTCATCCTGCTCGTGCCCGAGTCCTTGACGAAGGGACAGCCACGATGAGCACCAACCACGACTGGCTCAACCTCATCGAAGTGTCGGGACCGTTCCTTGCGGTGCCCGTGCTGCGCGAGGTGCTGCCCCAGGGATTGGAAGCCCTGACCTCCGGTCGCCCGCAACGGCTGCGCGCCGCCTATGACGAATGGCGTGATGCCGTCGATGCGAACGATGCCGATCTGACGGCGGTCCATTCGGCGTGGATCGACGAGGTTCTCCGAAATGCCCTGGAGGTGGACGATCAGGTCTTGCGCCGGGCGGCGACTTTGCCGGAGCGGCTGAAGGTGTCGTTGCCCGAGCACGGCGTCACGATCGCGCCCGACCTTGCGATCGTCAATCCGACGCAGAGCGACGCCCCGCTCCTGCTCGTCCAGCTCTACGATCCCGACACCGATCTCGACGCCACCCGGAATTACGACGGGCTGGCCACGACTCCGGGCGACCGCATGGTGGCGCTGCTTCGCGCCGTTGGGTGCCCGGTCGGCCTCGTGACCAATGGCGAACGCTGGATGCTCGTTCATGCGCCCGCCGGAGCCGTCGCGGGCTTCGCCAGTTGGTATGCCCGCCTCTGGGGCCAGGAGTCCGAGACGCTTCGCGCCTTCGTCAGCCTGCTCGGGGTTCGCCGCTTCTTCGGCCCGGATGCCGAAAGGCTGCCGGCGCTGTTCGAGCGGTCGCTGAAGCATCAGGACGACGTGACCGACGCGCTCGGCGAACAAGTCCGTCGCGCGGTGGAAGTGCTGGTCCAATCCCTCGACCGCGCTGACCAGGATCGCAACCGGGATCTGCTGCACGACGTCGATCCGAAGGAACTCTACGAGGCCGGCCTCACGGTCATGATGCGACTCGTCTTCCTGCTGGCGGCGGAAGAGCGCGGCCTGCTCCTGCTCGGCGATCCCCGCTACGACGCCTTCTATGCGCTCTCCAACCTGCGTATGCAGTTGCGCGCCGACACCGAAGAGATACTCGAACGTCGCCGCTCGGCATGGTCGCGGCTGCTCGCGCTGTTCCGTGGCGTCTATGGCGGCATCGACCATCCGCTGCTGCGGCTGCCGGCGATGGGCGGCTCGCTCTTCGACCCGGATCGCTACCCCTTCCTCGAAGGCCGCAAGAAGGGCACGAACTGGCGGAGCGATCCCGCCGAGCCCCTGCCGATCGACGATCGGACGGTCCTGCTGCTGCTGGAGGCAATCCAGACCTTCGAGGGGCGCACACTGTCCTACCGCGCGCTCGACGTGGAACAGATCGGTCACGTCTATGAGGGTCTCCTCGAACGCACCGTTCAGCGCGTCGATGACGTGACGCTCGAACTCGAAGGAGCGGCCAAGGCCAAGAACGCCCGCGTGGCGCTCGGCGAGATCGAGTCCGCGCGCCTCGACGGCGCCGCCAGGATCGTCGATCTCCTGAAGGAACGGAGCGAGCGTTCCGAGCCCGCCATTCGCAACGCCATCAGCCGGGAGCCGGACGAGCGCGTGGCGGCACGATTGCTCACCGTCTGCCGTGGTGATGTGGCCCTGCGCGACCGCATCCTGCCCTTTTCCGAACTCTTGCGGACGGACCCGTGGGGATACCCTCTGGTCCATCACGCCGGCGCTTTCGTCGTCGTCCTCGGCGCCGACCGGCGCGAGAGCGGGACGCACTACACGCCCAAAAGCCTGACCGAGAAGATCGTCGAAGAGACGCTGACCCCGATCGTCTATCGCGGCCCCGCCGAAGGCGCGGCACGCGAGGATTGGAAACTCAAGAGCGCCGAAGAACTCCTCGACTTCAAGGTCTGCGATCCGGCGATGGGATCGGGCGCGTTCCTCGTGCAGGCTTGCCGCTGGCTCGCCGACCGCCTGGTCGAAGGCTGGTCCGACATGGAAGCTGCGGGCAGTCAGATCGACGATGAAGGTCGCATCCGCGCGGCCGAGGACACGACCGGGTTCGAGCCGCTATCACGCGATACGGAAGAACGCGCCATCCTTGCGCGCCGCCTGATCGCCGAGCGCTGCCTCTACGGCGTCGACAAGAACCCGCTCGCGGTCGAACTCGCCAAGTTGTCGCTCTGGCTGACGACGCTCGCCAAGGGGCGGCCTTTCGGCTTTCTCGATCACAATCTGCGCAGCGGCGATAGCCTGCTAGGCATCCATGATCTCGGCCAGCTCATCGAGTTGGACATGAAGCCGAAGGGCAAGGCGCAGCTTCGCCTTTTTGGCCGGACGATCCGGTCGGCGGTGGATAAGGCGCTTGCGCTCCGTAGCCAGCTTCGCTCGATCCCCATCCGCGACATCGGCGACGTCGAGGCGATGGCAGCGCTCGACGCTCAATCGCGTAGCGAACTCGCTCTGCCGGAGCTGATCGCCGACGCGCTCGTTGGTATCATCCTCTCCGAGGACCGCGCGGGTGAACGCGTGGTGCGAACTACGGCACTGGCGACCATTGCGGACGATGTCGCAAGTGGCGCTATTGATGCGCAGCCCCGCTTGTTGAAGCAGGCAAAGGCGGACCTTGCGCATGATGCCCCCGACGGGATGGTACGGTGCCCCTTCCATTGGCCGCTTGAATTTCCAGAAGTATTTACGCGATCAGCTCCGGGATTTGATGCAATTGTTGGCAACCCACCCTTCTTGGGCGGCAAGAAGATCAGTTCAACATTCGGAGACTATTATAACAATACCCTTAAGGTCATTTTCCATCCCGCTAAAGGCGCAGCAGACATATGCACGTATTTTTTCCGACTCGCGCTTTTGATTTCAAATGATATTGGCTTATTTGGTTTTCTGGCCACGAATACAATTTCTCAGGCCGACACAAGAGAGGTCGGCCTAGATTATATTCTTAGTTCTGGCGCAAAAATCAAACATACAAACCCAAATATGAAATGGCCCGGCTCTGCCAGCCTGCATGTTTCTATAGTTGTGCTTGCAAAGGGCTGGAATGGCCTATGCACCATTGATGATAAGATTTCCCCATTCGTCACATCATTTCTCACCGGGGATATAGGTGTTCTGGAAAAGCCGCACAAACTGTTGAGAAACTTTCCCAATGCGTCCGGCGGAACTGGAGTTCTCGGAATTGGTTTCGTGGTTGATCGCCAGCAGGCAGAGGAATGGCGGTCCATTGACGGAAAATACAACGACGTTCTCCGGCCATATATCAATGGTAAGGATCTAAATTCTCGAAAAAACGACAACCTTGATCGTTATGTCATCGATTTCAACAGCCTGACAGAGGGGGAGGCCGAACAATACCCGCTCGCCATGCAGCGGATACGCGAGCTGGTTAAGCCTCAAAGGGACAAGCTCACAAGGCAGATTCACGAAGAATGTTATTGGAAGCACTGGGACAAGAGAGAAGCTCTTTACGACCAAATATCCAAAATAACTCGTGTCCTGGCATGTTCGTTTGTTTCGTCACATCTGATTTTCGATTTCCTTCCAACTGGATGGATTTACTCGAAAGAACTGGCGGTCATACCGAGCGACGATTCGGCGGATTTTGGCGCGCTGCAAAGCACTATCCACGAGGTGTGGGCTCGACAGTATTCCAGCACCATGGAAACACGGCTGCGATATTCTATTAGCGACGCCCTGCGTACATTTCCAATGCCGACCAACGAAATCGAAAAACTCCGCTCTGCCTCAGATAATTATCTATCACTCAGAAAAGAAATTCAGCGACAGCGCGATCTCAATCTTACAAAGATTTACAATGCGATTCACGATCGCTCTGACGTTGAATCTCATATAACCGCCCTGCGAGAGGGGCGCATCGCTCTGGATAACTCGCTTCTCGCCGCCTACGGATGGACTGACGTTCAACTAAATCATGACTTCCAACAAGCATCTTATATTTCCGAATCGAATGTCATTCGATTCACAATATCTGATGAAGCAAGATTGGAAATTATGCGCCGCCTAGCGGTGCTGAATTCTAATCTTCATGACGAAGAAGTAGCATTGGGATTGTTCAAAGCATCGAAAAGAGAAGCATCTCAAAAGCCCCGTTCAAGTGATCGGGAGGCTGGCCTCTTCGACGACGAGGCAACTGAAATGGAGACCGTCGATGAATGACACCACCGACGCGGCGGTTGATCTCAACGTGCTCTCACGTCTCAAAGAGAGGGCCTGCCGATGACGAAACCCACGACCGATCAGGCACAGGCCAGCCCAACAAAACGGTTCTTCGTGTCGATGCTGACGCGCGACATCAATCTCGCCGACGCAATCCTCGACCTTCTCGACAATTGCCTTGATGGCGCGCTCCGGCTCGCGAACGGTAGCAACGTCGACTACTCGAAGCATTTCGTGAAAATCGAACTCGCCGCCGATCACTTCTCGATCGAAGACAATTGCGGCGGCATCCCGCGCGAGGTCGCCAAAAACTACGCCTTCAAGATGGGCCGCGAGCCCGACGACGATCGCGATTCCGAATCCGAGACCATCGGAATGTATGGCGTGGGGATGAAGCGCGCGATCTTCAAGATGGGGCGCGAGGCCCTCGTGCGAACCCGCTATGGCGACGACACGTTCGAGGTGCCGATCACGTCGGCCTGGCTCGAAGCCAAGGGATGGGATCCGCTGCCCATAAACGAGCCCAGCGAAGCCAGCGAGATGCTCGCCGAGCCCGGCACGGTGATTCGTGTCCATGAATTGTATGAGGGCGTCTCCCGTCACTTCGCCAACGAGTCGTTCGAGAACGAGGTCCGCACCGCGATCTCCGAACATTTCACGATGTTCCTCCAATGGGGGCTGAAGGTCGATCTCAATGGCAAACCCGTGGAGCCCGTTTTCGTCGAGGTTCTGGTGTCCGAACGCGCTGATGGACCAGCGCCGTTCGTTTTCCAGAAGACCATTGATGACGTCTTGGTGTCGATCACAGTCGGGCTGAACACTGGACGCAGTCTCGCCAACGACGATGACGACGACTTGGATTTCGAGCGCGATCGCTCATCAGCCACGGCGGGTTGGACGGTCCTTTGCAACGATCGTGCGGTGATCGTCGGCGACAAGAGCCGCCTTACCGGCTGGGGCGACGGCATTCCTCTGTATCATCCACAGTTCGCCATCATCACCGGCATCATCGAGTTCCGTTCCAAGCGCGCCGACAAGCTGCCGGTCACAACGACGAAGCGCGCGCTCGATACCTCATCTAGCGTCTGGCTCGAAGCGCTGGTGAAAATGAAGGAGGGTATGCGGGTCTGGATTTCGTACACCAACCAGTGGAAGAACCATCCCCGAACCGACCAGACGAACTTCTGGGAAGATGCAAAGCCTCTGTCCTTGAGCAAGGCAATCGCGTCGGTAGCGGCACGCAGCGCCATCAAGAAGAGCGATAGCCAAATCGAGTTCAATCCGCAAAAAGCAAAGGTTCTGCCCGAACCGCCAGGCAGAAGCCCGTCGTCGCGAAAGGTCGTGTTCTCGCGACCAATCGAGGAAATCCGGCTCGTCTCGAAGATGCTGTTCGACATCGACGACGAGAAGCCGGGGATCGTGGGCGAAAAATGCTTCGAGCTGACGCTCGCCAAGGCCAAGAAGCAGGACGGCTGAGACATGAGCGCCGGTTCCTCGCTCCCCTACCGGCTGAGGCCCAACAAGGCCGTCGACCGGGAATTGTTCATCTCGCTGCTGATGCGGCTGGCTCCGGCGTTGTCGCTGGAGAAATACCACTACGTCGGCCTGGGCGGCCCGTTTCTCGAAGACTTCAGAATGGTCCATGCCCGGCTCGGTCTCGCGCGGATGACCTGCGTGGAGACCGAGGAGCAAGTCCACAAGCGCCAGATCTTCAATCGCCCGGTCGCGTCGATCGAATGCGTCCACAAGACCCTCGAAGATTATCTCGACGGGATCGACTTCGATGTGCCCGCAATTGTGTGGTTCGACTATACCGAGCCGAGGGGCATCACCACTCAGATCGAACGCTTCGCGCGGACGATCGGCACCGTTCCGCTCGGGAGCGTGCTTCGGGTGACGCTCAACGCGAATCCCGAGTCTCTCGGGAAGCCAGAAGCCAATGAAGTCTCCGTCGAGATTGACGGTGCAGCTTCTGATGATCGCAAGGATAAGCCGACCGTGCAGGAATGGCGACTTGCCCGTTTCAAGGAGCGAGTTGGACAGCTCTTCCCGAGCGGGCTGTCCGCTGATGGCATGACACAGAAACGCTTCGGTTTTAGTGTGCTCCGTGTTCTCAAACTGGCGGTAGAAAAAGAAGCGCTCAATTTCCGTGATCGCCGGATCGTATGGGCGCTATCCACGCACTATAAAGACGGTCAAGCAATGGTGACAGTCGCACTCGTGGTCTGCGCCATTCATAACGCTGCCGTCGAACCACTCGTGAAGGGGTGGGAGTTCTACTCGACGCCGGATGCGCCGCATCGTCTCGACCTGCCCGCGCTTTCAACGCTGGAGCGTTTGACGATGGAGTCGAACGACGATGTGAAGGCGAAAATGGCCTTCGATCTTCCCAAGTCCGATATGGGCGAAGACCCCATCACAGTCTTCAAGAAATTCTACCGTATCTATCCACACTTCTCTCGCGTCGAGCTGTAGAGATTCATCTGAGGGCGACGCATGACCTTGATTGCTGATCCAGACCGGCAAAGTTGGCTTGCCAAAGAACCGACTTGGCTCGGCCCGTGCATGGCTCGATTGAACGGCGAGCGTTCGGCCTATTCGGCGGTCGATGAAGGGCACTGGATCGTCGCAGCCGAAGCCGATGGCACACTGACACGGGCCGGGCGGATTTTGCGCGTCCGTGGCGACCTCGACAGCACGACGATCTATTTCGATCATGTGCATACGTTCCGCGCGTCGGGCACGGTGTTCGGCCTCGGCCTGACGCTGCCGACCGGCCCGATCGCGCGCCTTCGGCCGGAAGACCTGACGGGCATTTTCGCGCTCGACGGCATTTCGATCGGCGATGTTTCGCTCATCCAGAACGTCGCCTATGTGCGCGATCTTCTCGAAATAGCCGTCCGCGACGATCTTCTCGGACCTGCCGGCGGGCCGCACGAACTCATCAAGGACATGAGTGTCCGCGACCGCTATCTGGTCGGCAAGCTCGCCCCGCGACGGCCGAGCGACACAGATGCCGTCGCCGTCGAGCCGGCGGCCGGCGCGGATGAAATACGCGACATCGAAGACGAGCGGGCAGCGCCCATCCATGAACCCGGTGCCGAGTTCGCAAGCGTTTCCGGTCGCGTGGAGCCGGAGGACGATGCCCTCGACGAAATCGACACCACGAACAATCAGTCGCTCGTGCCGTCGAGCATGGGGCTCACCTTCTGCGTCGCGCCGGGCGTGGAGGCGCTGGCCGCCGATGTCCGGTGGGGACGCTATGAGCGCGTCCCGAGCGACGAGCACGATGTCGTCAAGACCCGCCGGAACCGGGCAACCGGCCGAGAAGAAGAAACCAAGGTCAGGGTGTGGCGGCGAATCCCATGCGGCGGGGTGGTTCCCCTCCCGCTGAAGGACGGGCCGATACGGCCGGCGACGCCGGATCGCGACCAGCCCGAGGTACGGCTTCAAGGGACGATCCGAACGAACGCCCAAGGCGAACGCCTCGTTACCCTTTTCCTCGTAAACGGCCAACTGGAGCCCGACGACAACAAGGACCGCGCCTGGCTGTTCCAGCCGGAAATCGCGGTGGCCGCGCTGGAAGGTGCCGCCGATCCGTCGATCTTCAGGCGGCGTCCCTCCAACGAAATCGTCGTCGATGACCCGGAACGCGATCGCCTCGCCCTGATCTATCGCAACCGGCTGGAGTTTGCCGTAGGCCACGGCGTCTCCGTCCATGCCGATACGTCGCCGAACGATTCCGCGAAGGCTTCGCATCTCTGCACGGAGATCATCCCACGCTACGAGGTCGCCGTTACCGAAACGCCCGGCCTCGACCCGGACGACCGTCCGGCCATGCGCCGGATGGTCGATGAGGGATGGCTCGACATGGGCCGCCTCGCGGAGATGGAGCCGCAGCAACTGCATGAGGCCCTGTCGTGCCTGGTCGACGACTATGCCGTCTGGATCGACGAGCAGAGAGTGCGGCTAACAGCCGAGATCACGGGCTTCGATGGTCCTGGGCAGGACGTGATCGCTCGCTGCGAAGAAACCCTGCGTCGCCTGCGCGAGGGAATGGATACGCTCTTTTCCGACGGCGCGGCGCTATCGGCGTTCCGCTTCGCCAACAAGTCGATGGCGCTCCAGCGTGTGCGGAGTCTCTATGCGCTCAAACGCAGGCGCGGCGAAGCGGCCGACGTCGCGCAGCTCGACATTCCAAGGAATCGGTCCTGGCGCCCGTTCCAGTTGGCCTTCCTCCTGCTGTCGGTGCCGTCCCTCGCCGATCCGGCGCATCCCGATCGGACGAAGCCTGCGGAAGCCTTCGCCGATCTCCTCTGGTTCCCGACCGGCGGCGGCAAGACCGAAGCGTATCTGGGCGTGGCCGCCTTCGCCATGGCGATGCGCCGCTTGAAGGATGACCTCGGCGGCCTTGATGCCTCCCGTGGCTTGGCCGTCATTATGCGATACACGCTGCGGCTGCTGACCCTGCAACAGTTCCAGCGCGCCGCGGCCCTCTTATGCGCGATGGAGGTGATCCGCTTCGCCGACGAGAAGCTCTGGGGCAAGGAGCCATTCTCGCTGGGCCTATGGGTCGGCAATCGGGTGACGCCGGGCCGAACCGACGACGCCCACCAGGCGATTGAGGCGCTGCGCAACGGCGACCGTAATAGGTCCGGGATCGCTTCGCCGGCGCAATTGACGAGCTGCCCTTGGTGCGGTTCCGAAATCTCTGCGGGACGCGACATTGAGGTCGATCGGATAGCCGGGCGAACCCTCATTCATTGCGGTGACAAACTCGGCGCCTGCGAATTTTCTCGGGCCGGCTCCAGCAGTCGCCCGCATCGTGGCTTGCCCGTGAAAGTGGTCGACGAGGAAATCTACCATCGTCCGCCGACCATGATGATCGCCACCGTCGACAAGTTCGCCATGATGGCCTGGCGGCCGGAGGTGCGAACCCTCTTTGGCCGTGTCGATGAAGAGTGCGAACGGCACGGCTTGCTCTGGCCGGGACACGACTGCGGCACCGGGCATCGCGCGCGCGGTACTCATCCCGCCGCCAGGGTGAAGCCGGTGCGCGCCGCCATCCGGCCTCCCGATCTCATCATCCAGGACGAATTTCACCTCATCAGCGGGCCGCTCGGCACCATGGTCGGCCTCTACGAGACCGCCGTCGACGAGCTGAGTTCCTGGCTTCTCGGCGACACGAAGGTCCGACCGAAGGTGGTCGCTTCCACCGCTACGGTTCGACGAGCCGAAGATCAGGTGCGCAACGTGTTCATGCGGCGGATCTCGGTCTTTCCACCCACCGGCCTCGACGTGGAAGACAATTTCTTTTCAGTTCAACGTCCCATCGGAGAGAAGCCCGGACGCCGCTACATGGGCATCTGCGCGCCCGGCAGTTCCCGGCCCGCCGTTCTGATCCGAACCTACACGGCCTTCCTTACCGCCGCACAAGCCCTCTTCGATCGCTTCGGCCCGGTCGCTGATCCTTACATGACGCTCGTCGGATATTTCAATTCGCTGCGCGAATTGGGCGGAATGAAGCGTCTCGCCGAGGACGACGTGCAGACGCGGTCCTTCCGCGTGAACATGAGCTTGGTCGATCGTCCGGGGCTGTCGCAACGTCGCGTCGATGACGTTCGGGAACTCACCTCTCGCGTCTCCAGCCACGACATCCCGCGCTATCTCGATCAGCTCGAAATACCGTTCAATGGAACGCTAGATCCCAACACGGGCGAATGGGTAGAGAACCGGGCTCCGGGCGATCCGCGTCCGATCGACGTCGTTCTGGCCACCAATATGCTGTCGGTAGGCGTGGACGTGAACCGCCTCGGTGTGATGGTCGTCAATGGCCAGCCGAAAGGAACGGCGGAGTATATCCAGGCGACCAGCCGCGTCGGGCGCTCGCCACCGGGCCTTGTAGCAACGGTGCTCACCTGGGCACGCCCGCGCGATCTCTCCCACTACGAGACGTTCGAGCACTACCACGCGACCTTCTATCAGCACGTCGAGGCCCAATCCGTCACGCCATTCTCCCCGCGGGCGCTGGATCGCGGCCTCACTGGTGCAATGCTGTCGATCATGCGGAACAGCTACGATCCTTTCGCTCCGAATACTGGGGCGGGCGCGATGAACAGCCCGAGCCGACCGGAGATAACGACGACGATCGGCGTCGTGTCCGAACGAACTTGGGAGGTCACGGAGGACTCGGCGAAGAAGGCGCTGACCGAACAGGAGCTGAAGCACCGCGCCGACGATTGGGCGAAAGAGGCCGGCGTCGGAGGTCGCACACTCGTCTATCAGAGATACGGGGCCGGCTCGACGGCATATCCCCTTCTGGAAACTCCGGGCGTGAAGCCTTGGACGGATTGGACCGTCCCAATGTCGATGCGGGAGGTCGAGCCCGGTGTGAGGCTGGTGATGGAGGACTCGCGCTCGACGAACGATCCAACCTGGCGAGCCCGTGTCGCAACGGCTGATGGGGGTGACGCATGAGCAAGACGCCCGTTGGAGAAATCCGTCCGAGCCAGCTTCTATGGACTTACGGCCCCGGCGCTCTGATCGACCTGCCCAATCTCTCGGTCGTCACCATGGGGATCGACCGTTGGGAAAAGGATCGATGCCAGCCCATTCAAGAGGCCCGGCTGCTGGCGAACGTCCGAAGCGTTCTCGGTCCCCAAGTGGAATCGCTGCGTATGCCGCCGCTCGGCGACCGCGATGTCGTCGATCCGTTCTCGCCCGCCGCGCTGATCGGCGTTCCCGTGAAGCCTTTTCCCCGATGGCTGCGCTGCGTGAAATGCGGCCTGCTGTCGCCGTTCGACGCCGGCTTGTTCAAGCTGAAAGAAAACCGCTACCGGCCAGAGTTGACGCGCTTCGTCCATGAGGGGTGTCGCGGATCGAACAACGATCAGAAAGCCCGTGACGCCGATGCCGTGCCGGCTCGTTTCCTGATGGCCTGCCGTGCAGGGCACCTTGACGATTTCTCGTGGCATTGGTTCGTCCACGGCGGCCCATCCGACTGCCGTGGAACGCTGCGGTTCTTCGAGAGCGGCGCATCGCTGCAAACCGAGAATCTCTGGGTCAAATGCGATGCGTGCGGCGCATCGAAGAACATGGCCCAAGCCTTCGGCCAGGCCGGTAGAGACAACCTGCCCGCATGTCGCGGACGGCATCCCCACATAGATCGTTTCGATGATGACTGCCCCGAAGATCCGCGGGCGATCCTGCTCGGGGCGACCAACGGCTGGTTCCCGGTCACGTTGTCGGTCCTCGCCATACCTCAAACGGGCAGTCCCCTGGTGCAGCTCGTCGGCGACGGCTGGACCTTCTTCGAGGACGTGTCCTCGGCGGATGAGGTCGGGTTCGTGGTCAGGACGCTGAAGAAAACGGCTCAGCTCCCCGGCATTGAGCAGTTCACCAGCGAGCAGATTTGGGCCGCCATCGAAGCCCACCGGAACGGCGGCGCGGACGCCGGTCCGAGCGACCTCAAGGAGCCGGAGTGGCAGGTTCTGACGGCCGATGATCCGCCGACCGACTACCCGCACTTCATGAGCAAGAAGGTCGGGATTCCGAAAGGCTTCGAAGCCGCGATCACGCGCGTCCTGCTATTGGAGCGACTGCGCGAGGTGAATGCCTTGGTCGGTTTCACCCGCGTCGAGTCCCCGGACGAAGGATCGGGTGACGATGCGGCGCCTCGCGCTCCGTTGGGGCGTTCGGCTCCCGATTGGGTGCCGGCGACGCAAGTTCATGGCGAAGGTATCTTCATCCGCTTCGACACCGAAGCTCTGAAAGCCTGGGCCGATGAGGATGCGGTCAAAGAGGTCGATGCGCGCTTGCGCGTGGGCCATCGCGGATGGCGCCAAAAGCGGAATCTCGATCCGCGAGAGGGCTATCCCGGATCGCGCTACGTCATGCTCCATACCTTGGCGCACATGCTGGTCAGGGAGTTGGCCCTCGAATGTGGCTACAATGCCGCCAGTATCCGGGAACGGATATACGCGGAAGTGGATGGAGCGAAGGACCAAGCTGGCTTCCTAATCTACACGGCAGCCGCCGATTCCGATGGAACGCTCGGGGGACTGGTCGAATTGGGCAAGCCCGAAAATCTGGGAAGGTTGCTCCGCCAGGCGCTGGATCGAGCACATGTCTGCGCCTCCGATCCCCTATGCTCGGAACACGATCCCAGTAAGGATCAATCGCTGCATGGAGCGGCTTGCCATGCTTGCTCCTTCGTATCGGAAACCTCGTGCGAACGGGGAAATCGGCATTTGGACCGTGCGTTAGTGGTTCCGACGCTCGAAAATCCAAACGCGGCGTTCTTCCGGGGGAGCTGATGGAGGCGCTCCTGGATGCCGTCACCGAACTCGTAGCCTTGCTGCCGCCCTCGAAGATTGAAGCGATAGCGTCGCGGCTACGCGACGGTCTGCTACCGGGGCGAGACCAAGACCTTCAGCAAGTCGTCGGCACGCCGGCGGCTCGGGCGGCTTTGGCCTCCCTTACCGGCGCGTGGCAGACGACGAAGTCATCAGGAGAACTAGTTGCCGGGATGCTGATGGGCGCAGCCTATGCTCGTGAACGCACGCAACGGGACTGCGCCGTCGAATTGGTCTGGACCGGGCCAACGACGCCATTCGTTGCGCCGCGCCGTACCGAACAGGTGCTTCTGGATGTCATCCAGAAGGCCACGAAAGAACTCTTCATCGTTAGCTTCGTTGCCTATGACATCCCCTCGGTCATAGCTGCGATTAACGCGGCGGCCCATCAAGGACTCGAGGTGAGAATTCTCGTCGAAGCTTCCCTGACCCAGGGCGGCAGCCTGCTCGTCGATCCAGTAGCGACGATGAGAAACGCCGTTCCATCAGCCAAATTGTACACCTGGAAGGATCGCCCACACCCTTTCAGCAACGGCCGGGTTCACGCGAAGGTCGCCGTTGCCGACGATGCCATAGCCTTCCTGACGAGTGCGAATCTGACCGGCCATGCGCTCGAAAAGAATATGGAAGCGGGCGTCCTTGTCGTTGGTGGCCATATCCCGCCTCGCTTGCGTGACCATCTGCACGCTTTAATCGAAACCAAGGTCATCCACCCAGCCTGAATCGCCGCGAAGCGTGGCAGCTTGCCACAAATGGCGGGCGTGCCGGTCGGCGCTCCCGACACGCCCGCCGTCTCGTTCATGAGAGGCAAATAACCCCTCATGCGGCTGGACCATATGACGGCCAGCCTGGTGGGCTTCCTGCGGGTTCGCCGCCATTCCCACCGCCATGCTTGATCCGCCCCAAAGTGCGGCTTCTCCCATGGTCCCCGCGCTTATCGGGTCCGGGTCCCCATTCTCAGTTCAGGGTGTCGGCGGTTCTGCCGCCGGGCCTAGCGTGTCGGTAATCCTCCCCATGGTTAAGGGGATGCGAAGGTAGAATTTTCTCGGCAAGATGGACGAGGAGATTCCGATGAAGA
>NZ_JBDHSP010000075.1:0-14157 GCF_039808215.1 Paracoccus sp. (in: a-proteobacteria) | reverse complement strand
CGCCCGCCACCTCCCTCGCCGCGCACAGGTGCTCAGGCTGACAAGCATCCGGAACGAAAGCCCCGGCTTCTGTCTGGATTGATACGCCCCGCCTCCCTCACAGGCCGGCCCACAGGTCCCACTTGCGGAAAATCGGCGTGGGGCGCCGCGATGGTCCTGCTTTGGTTGTCGTGATCACCCTGCCGCGCTATGACGGAAGCAGAAAAAATGGGCGGGTTGCAATGACATCGACGGAAGGCGCCGATCTCGGCTTTGAAAACACGCTCTTCAAGGCCGCCGACAAGCTGCGCGGCAATATGGAGCCCTCGGACTACAAGCACATCGCGCTCGGGCTGATCTTCCTCAAGCATATCTCGGACGGGTTCGAGGCCAGGCACGCCGAACTGCTGGTCGAATACCCCGAGGGCGCCGAGGATCCCGACGAATACCTGGCCGAGAATGTCTTCTGGGTGCCGACCGCCGCCCGCTGGGGCACGCTGCGCGACAACGCCAGGCAACCCGATATCGGCAAGCGCATCGACGCCGCGATGATGGCGATCGAGGCCGAGAATGCGTCGCTCAAGGGCGTGCTGCCCAAGGACTATGCCCGCCCCGCGCTCAGCCCCGTGATGCTGGGCGAGCTGATCGACCTCATCTCCGGCATCCCGCTGCACGACAGCAAGGGGCGCGACCTGCTGGGCCGGGTCTATGAATACTTCCTGTCGGAATTCGCCGGCTCCGAGGGCAAGCGGGGTGGCGAGTTCTACACCCCCCGCTCCATCGTGCGCCTGATGGTCGAGATGCTGGAGCCCTTCCGCGGCCGCGTCTATGACCCCTGCTGCGGCTCGGGCGGGATGTTCGTGCAGTCCGACCGCTTCGTGCAGGATCACAGCGGCCGCATCGGCGATATCGCCATCTACGGGCAGGAATCGAACTATACCACCTGGCGGCTGGCCAAGATGAACCTCGCCGTGCGCGGCATCGACGCCGACATCCGCTGGAATTCCGAGGGCAGCTTTCACAAGGACGAACTGCCCGACCTGCGCGCCGATTACATCCTCGCCAACCCGCCCTTCAACATCTCGGACTGGGGCGGGGACCGGCTGCGCGACGACGCGCGCTGGCGCTATGGCATCCCGCCTGTGGGCAATGCGAATTTCGCCTGGTTGCAGCATATCCTGCACCACCTGTCGCCCTCGGGCACGGCGGGGGTGGTGCTGGCCAATGGCGCGATGTCCTCGACCCAATCCGGCGAGGGCGAGATCCGCCGCGCGATGGTGGCGGGCACCGGCACCGCCCCCGGCGTGGTCGATTGTATGATCGCGCTGCCGGGGCAGTTGTTCTATTCAACGCAGATCCCGGCCTGCCTGTGGTTTCTGGCCCGCGACAAATCGAACGGCATCGCCCGCGACAAGATGCTGCGCGACCGCAGGGACGAGGTGCTGTTCATCGACGCCCGCCGCCTTGGCCATATGGTCGACCGCACGCGACGCGAGCTTTCGCCCGAGGACATCGCCCGCATTGCGGATACCTACCACGCCTGGCGCGAGGGCGGGGATTACAAGGATGTGCCGGGTTTTTGCAAATCCGCCAGCATCGAGGACATCCGCGCCCACGGCTTCGTGCTGACCCCGGGCCGCTATGTCGGCGCCGAGGAAACTCAGGACGACGACACTCCCTTTGCCGAGCGTTTCGCTGCCCTCGAGGCCGAACTGGAGGCGCAGTTTGCGGAAGCCGAGGCCATGACCGCCACCATCCGCGAGCGGCTGGCGGGGGTGGGGTTGTGAGGGAGGCCCCGAAGCCGGTCTTTCCACCACTCGAAGCCCAGAACTGGCCAGTGGTCCGCAATTGGGCGCGTCTCGACGACTTGTGTGATGGAGTCTTTGACTGCCCACATACCACGCCCGAGATCGTTGAGGCGGGGCCTTATGTCGTTCGGTCGCAGGATGTCCGAACAGGCGCCTTTCGCACCGAGGAGGCCGGGCGGGTCAGTGAAGCAACCTACCAAGAGCGTATCGCACGCGCGGAGCCTCGCTACGGTGATATTCTGTATAGCAGGGAGGGGACCTATTTCGGGTTAGCTGCCGAAGTGCCCCCCAATATCCGGGTTTGCCTTGGGCAACGAATGGTCCTGATCCGGCCAGCGGACGAGGCGGATACACGCTTTCTGCGCTTCTGGCTCAACTCTCCGGTGCTTCATCGGCACATCATGGGCTTTCGGGACGGGACAGTTGCAGAACGGCTAAACATGCCTACTATACGGGGATTGCCCATCCCTGCTATCCCCCTTCCCGAGCAGCGGGCGATTGCTTCGGTGCTTGGGGCTCTGGATGACAAGATCGCGCTGAACCGGCGGATGAATGCGACGCTTGAGGCGATGGCGCGGGCGCTGTTTCGCGACTGGTTCGTGGATTTCGGCCCCACCCGCGCCAGACAGGCCGGAGAGCCCCCGATCTCTGGCCCCTCTTCCCCGCCCGCCTCGATGAAAACGGCATCCCCGAAGGGTGGGAGATGGGAACGCTTGGCGAAATCGCCACGGCGCGCAATGATGGCGTCGATCCTGCGGCCGTCGATGACGCCACGCCTTATATCGGACTTGAACACATGCCGCGCGGCTCCATCGCACTTGCCGACTGGGACGGCGCCGCCAAGGTTTCAAGCAACAAGACCGCTTTTTCCGCCGGGGATTTTCTGTTCGGAAAGCTGCGCCCTTATTTTCACAAGGTGGGAATCGCCCCGGTTGCAGGTATCTGCTCGACCGATATTGTCGTTGTGCGCCCGTCTGCCCCGGCATGGCGCGGTTTCGTCATCGCCTGTATCTCGGGTGCAGATTTCGTAGCCTATACGGACAAGACCTCGACCGGAACGAAGATGCCGCGCACAAGCTGGCGGATCATGTCGAAATATCCGGTTGCCGTGCCGCCCGTCGCGGTCGCGGAGGCTTTTGACGGGCTGGTGGCACCAATGCTCGACCGTATCCGCGCAAATATTCTCGAATCCCGCACCCTCGCCCGCACCCGCGACCTGCTGCTGCCGCGCCTGATGTCAGGCGAATGGCGGCTGCGCGAGGCCGGGGAACAGGTCGAGGAGGTAATCTGATGGCGGTTCCCTACCATCCGGGGCGGTTCCCTCCCGGTGATCTCGACTGGCCGCAGCTGCTGCCGCTGATCGGGCCGGCCAATGCCGCCGTGGCCCGCTATGAGGGCGTGCTGCACGGCATCCCGAACCCGAATGTGCTGCTCTCGCCCCTGACCACGCAGGAAGCGGTGCTGTCGAGCCGCATTGAAGGCACGCAAGCCACCTTTGGCGAGGTTCTGGAATTCGAGGCCGAGGGCGAGCCCGGCGATGAAAGCACGCCCAAGAAGGCCGATATCCACGAGGTGCTGAACTATCGCGCGGCACTGGCCGAGGCCTCGCATCTGCTGGGTGAACTGCCGCTGTCGCAGCGGCTGATGCGGCTGACCCATGCGCGCCTGATGCAGGGCGTGCGCGGGCACGGCAAGGCGCCGGGGGAATACCGGCGCATCCAGAACTGGATCGGGCCGGCGGGCTGTCTGGAAAAGGATGCGCGCTTCATCACCTGCCCGGTTGTGCATCTGCCCGCCGCCATGTCCGCCTGGGAGGCCCATATCCACGCCGACGCCCCCGATGTGCTGATCCAGCTTGCGATCCTGCACGCCGAGTTCGAGGCCATCCACCCTTTCCTCGATGGCAATGGCCGGTTGGGGCGGTTGTTCATTCCGCTGTTTCTGAAGGCCAAGGGGTTGCTGTCGGCCCCGAATTTCTACCTCTCCGATTATCTGGAAAGCCATCGCGACGAATATTACGAACGCCTGCTGGCGATTTCGCGCGATGACGACTGGACCGGCTGGTGCAGGTTCTTCCTGCGCGCGATCATCGCGCAAGCGGCGACGAACCAGCAGAAGGCGCAGGCGATCCACGCCCTCTATACCGCCCGCAAGGACTGGATGGTCGAGGCCACGCGCTCGCAATACGGCACGCGCGCGCTGGACTGGTTCTTTTCGCGTCCGATTTTCGTGGCCTCGGACTTCGTCGCGCAATCGGACATCCCCGCCCCCACGGCACGACGCATCCTGCAACTGGTGCGCGACAATGGCCTGTTGCGCGAGATGCGCCCGGCAAGTGGCCGGCGACCGGCAGTGCTGTCCTTCCCGGAGCTTTTGAACATCTGCGAGGGGCGGGAGGCATTTTGATGATCATCCATACGCAGCAAGCCGGTTTGTGTGGTAGTTTTTGCGCCAAAGTGAGTCATAACGCGGTTTGTATCGCACAAGTGAGCGACAAACCCGGAGATGAGCGATGCTGAGCGAGGCCGAGGTCGAGGCTCTGCTGCTTGAGCAGCTTGCCGGGCTGGGGTTTCAGGTGCTGGCCGAGTCGGTCTCGGGGCCGGACGGGAACGCGCCCGAGCGCGCGGCTTACGGCGATGTGATCCTGACCGGGCGGCTGCGGGCGGCGATTGCGCGGCTGAACCCGCATCTGCCCGAGGATGTGCGCGAGGATGGGTTGCGCCGGGTGCTGGCCAGTGAATCGCCCGCGCTGATCGAGGAAAACCGGCGCCTGCATCGGGCGATGGTCGAAGGGCTGGCCGTCGAATACCGCGCGGAGGATGGCAGCATTCGCGGCGACCGGCTGCAACTGATCGGTGCGGCTGATGGCAACGACTGGCTGGCGATCGCGCAATTCACCGTCATCGAGGGCGGGCATCGCCGCCGGCCCGATGTGGTGCTGTTCCTCAACGGCCTGCCGGTCGCGGTGATCGAGGTCAAGAAGCCCGGCGCCGAGGCGGCGACGCTGACGGCGGCCTTCAACCAGTTGCAGACCTACAAGCGCGAGATCCCCGCGCTGTTTCGCAGCAATGCGGTGTTGATCACCACCGACGGGATCGCGGCACGGGTCGGCTCGCTCACCGCCGATATCGAACGCTTTATGCATTGGCGCACCACCGATGGCGCCGAGGTGGCGCCCAGAGCCGCGCCCGAAATGGCGGTGCTGATCGAGGGCGTCTGCGCGCCCGAACGCCTGCTGCCCCTGATGCGCGAATTCACCGTCTTCGGCGATACCGGCAGCGGTCTCGTCAAGATCGTCGCCGGCTATCACCAGTTCCACGCCACCCGAAAGGCGCTGGCCAGCACGATTGAGGCCAGCCGCGCGCAGGGCGACCGCCGGGCCGGGGTGATCTGGCACACGCAAGGCTCGGGCAAAAGCCTGCTGATGGCGTTTTATGCCGGGCAGCTGGTGCGCGCGCCCGAGATGGAAAACCCCACCATCGTCGTCATCACCGACCGCAACGATCTGGACGACCAGCTGTTCGGCACATTTTCAATGTGCCGCGACCTGATCCGCCAGACCCCGGAGCAGGCCGAAAGCCGCGAGGATCTGCGGCGCGCGCTGTCGCGGGTCTCGGGCGGGGTGATCTTTACCACCATCCAGAAATTCGCCCCTGAAAAGGGCGAGGCTTTCCCGATGCTGACCGAGCGGCGCAATGTCGTGGTCATCGCCGACGAAGCGCATCGCAGCCAATACGGGTTTCGGGCGCAGATCGACCGCAAGACCGGCGAGGTCGGCTATGGCTTTGCCAAGCATCTGCGCGATGCGCTGCCCGGCGCCTCCTTCATCGGCTTTACCGGCACCCCGATCGAGGCCGAGGATGTAAACACACCGGCGGTATTCGGTCATTACATCGACATCTACGACATCAGCCGCGCGGTCGAGGATGGCGCCACGGTGCCGATCTATTATGAGTCCCGCCTCGCCCGGATCGAACTGCCGGAAGAGGCGCGCCCGAAGATCGACGCCGAGATCGAGGAGTTGATGGGCGACGAGGAAGGCAGCGAGGCCGAGCGCCTGAAACGCCGCTGGTCGCAGGTCGAAGCCCTGGTCGGCGCAGACAGACGCCTGGCGATGGTGGCCGGGGATCTGGTCGCGCATCTCGAGGCCCGCCTCGAGGCGATGGACGGCAAGGCGATGGTCGTCTGTATGAGCCGGCACATCTGCGTCGAGCTTTACGACCACATCATCGCGCTGCGCCCCGACTGGCATTCGGACGACGACGCTGCTGGCACGGTCAAGGTGGTGATGACCGGCTCGGCCAGCGACCCGGCCGGATGGCAGCCCCATATCGGCGGCAAGGCGCGGCGCGACCTGCTGGCGCGGCGGGCGAAGGACCCCGATGATCCGCTGAAACTGGTCATCGTGCGCGATATGTGGCTGACCGGGTTCGATTCCCCCTCGATGCACACGATGTATATCGACAAGCCGATGCGCGGGCACGGGCTGATGCAGGCCATCGCCCGCGTCAACCGGGTGTTTCGCGACAAGCCCGCCGGGCTGGTGGTCGACTATATCGGCATCGCCCAGAACCTGAAGGCGGCGCTCGGCCAGTATTCGAACAGCGACCGCGACCAGACCGGCATCGACGAGGCCGAGGCCGTCGCGGTGCTGCTCGAAAAGCTTGATGTCGTGCAGGCGATGTTTGCCGGCCACGACTATGGCAAGGGTATCGGCGGCACGCCGCAGGAGCGGCTGGCGGCATTGGCGGCGGCGCTCGATTTCATCCTCGGCCGCGCCGACGAATGGGCGCAAAGGGAGACAGCCGAGGAGGCGAAGAAGGCCGCGCATCGGCGTTTCCCCGATGCGGTGCTGGCGCTGTCCAAGGCATTCGCGCTGACTGCCGCCAGCGATGCGGCGCGCGGGGTGCGTGAAGAGGTCGCCTTTTTCCAGTATCTGCGCGCGGCAATGGTCAAACCGGGCACGGCTGCCGGCTCGGGCGCGGATCGCGACCTTGCCATCCGCCAGATCGTCGATGGCGCGGTGGCCCCGACCGGGATCGTCGATATTCTGGCCGCGGCCGGGCTTGAGACGCCGGATATCTCGATCCTGTCGGATGCGTTCCTGACCGAGATCGCCCGGATGCCGCAGAAGAACCTCGCGCTCGAGGCCCTGCGCAAGCTGCTCGACGACGACATCCGGTCGCGGTCGCGCTCGAATGTGGTCGAAAGCCGCCGCTTTTCCGAGCGCCTGCAGGACGCGATCGCCCGCTATCACACCAATGCCATCAGCACGGTCGAGGTGATCCAGGAGTTGATCGGGCTGGCCCACGATCTGCAGGCGGCCCGGGCGCGCGGCGAGGAAACCGGCCTCTCACCCGAGGAAATCGCCTTCTACGACGCCCTGGCCGACAATGAGAGCGCGGTCGAGGTCCTGGGCAATGATGAGTTGAAACTGATCGCGGCCGAGCTTTTGAAATCCCTTCGCGCCAATGTCAGCGTCGACTGGGCGCATCGCGAAAGCGCCCGTGCCCGGCTGCGTGTTCTCGTCAAACGCATCCTGCGCAGATATGGCTACCCACCCGATCTCGAGGATGCTGCCGTTCAGGGCGTTCTGGCACAGGCCGAGGCGCTGCTGACCGGGATGAGGGTTTAGGGTTTTCGGTCAGGGCCGTTCGGAAACCACGCCTGCCGCGGCCGGCATCGCGCGTGAGGAGGCTGACGGAAGGCGGACGGATGGGAAAGGTCTTACGACCTTTCATCCGTCCGCCTTCCGTCAGCCCTCCCTCAGCCTTCCTGACCGGCAGCAGTTGCGGTCGTGTAGCGGCTTCCGTTCAGCGCCACGCGCGGCGGGAATTCTTCGTGGGCCTGTTTCAGCACGCCGCGCACCGCCTTGGCGCGAGAGTCGGACTTCGAATCCGGTTTGAAGCTCGCTGCACATCGCACGGCGATTTCGCTGGAGGTGAAGCCTGCACATCCCGGCCCCGCCTCGGCCTCGAGTTCGGCGAGCGCAGCAAGCACGACCGCCGTGCCGTCATCGCGGCGCGACGGGGGACCCGCATCGGCAAGGGTGCCGGCGCCGATGATCTCGATCCCCGCCGCGGTGATAGGCTCTCCACGCCAAGGACGCCGCGCGCATCGAGTGGTGCGACACGCTCAACAGCCCGGCGCTGGTCGAGGGCGATCACCTGATGAAATTCGACGTGGTGGTGGCCAATCCGCCGTTCAGCCTCGACAAATGGGGGGCGGAGAACACGGACACCGACCAGTTCAAGCGTTTCTGGCGCGGCATCCCGCCGAAGTCCAAGGGTGACTATGGCTTCATCACGCACATGATCGAGATCGCCAAGCGCCAGAGCGGCCGGGTGGCCGTCATCGTCCCGCATGGCGTGCTGTTCCGCGGCGGGGCGGAGGGGCGCATCCGCCAGGCGCTGATCGAGGAGAACCTGCTCGACGCGGTGGTGGGCCTGCCCGCCAACCCTCGTCCTCGGCACGACCATCACCAAGACGATCCGGGGGGATTCGAAATCCTATTCCTTCCGCTATGTCGATTGGGAGGTGCCTGAGAACAACGTCTATCATGTGACGGCCGAACTCTCCGTCGAGCGCACGGCCAGCACCCAGACCAAGCGGTGCGATATCGTCGCCTATGTGAACGGCATCCCGTTTCTGGTGATCGAGAACAAGCGGCCGACCGAGAGCCTGAAAAAGGCCGGTAGCCAGCTGATCGGCTACCAGAACGAAGACAACATCCCGCAGCTGTTCCATTTCGCGCAGATCCTCATGGTGATGAACCGTGTCGAGGCGCGCTACGCCACAGTGGGCACGCCGCGGCAGTTCTGGCAGACATGGCGGGACGAGGAAGACCGCGACGAGATCATTGATCCGCTGGCCAATCGCCCGCTGACGGCGGGCGAGGCCGATGCGGTCTTCTCGGGCGACTTCGCCTTTGCGCGCGCCCATTTCGATGCCCTGGCCGCCGAGGGGCCGCGCGCGATCACGGCGCAGGACCGCGCGCTTCATGCGATGTGCCGGCCGGAACGTCTGCTGGACCTGATCCGTCGTTTCACGGTTTTCGATGGCGGCGCACGCAAGGTTGCGCGCCACCAGCAGTTCTTCGGGATCCGCAAGGCTGTCGAACGCGTCTGCCAGTTCTATCTGGACGGCCGCCGCAAGGGTGGCGTGATCTGGCACACGCAAGGGTCCGGCAAGTCGCTGACCATGGTGATGCTGGGGCGCTCTCTCGCGCTCGACAAGGCCATCCCCAATCCGCGCATCCTGATCGTCACCGACCGCGACGACCTCGACAAGCAGATCAAGGACACGTTCAAGTCCTGCGAACTGGAGCCCGTGCGGGCAACCAGCGGCGCCCATCTGATCGAGCTGATCCGAAACCGGACACCGCTGGTGACCACCATCATCAACAAGTTCGATACCGCCGCCAAAGCTGCCGAGGATGTGGACGAGGATGCCAACGTCTTCGTCCTGGTCGACGAGAGCCATCGTTCACAGACTGGCCGCTATGGCGGTCACAGCCAGTTTGCCACGCGGATGCGCCGGTTGCTGCCGAAGGCTTGCTATCTCGGTTTCACCGGAACGCCGCTGCTGAAGAAGGAGAAGAACACCCTCTCGACCTTCGGCGGCCTGATCCACAAATACGCCATCGACGAGGCTGTCGCCGACGGCGCCGTTGTGCCGCTGCTTTATGAGGGGCGGCTTGTCGAACAACAGGTCAATGGCGGCGTGATCGACACGTGGTTCGACAAGATCAGCGAGGCCTTGACCCCCAGCCAGAAGGCCGACCTGAAGCGCAAGTTCTCGCGCATGGATGCGCTGTCGAAGACGGGCCAGGCGATCCAGGCGAAAGCCTTCGATATCTCGGAGCATTTCCGCCAGCACTGGCAAGGCACGGGATTCAAGGCGCAGCTTGTGGCGCCGTCCAAGGCGGCAGCCGTCCGCTTCAAGGAGGTGCTCGACGAGATCGGGCACGTCACCAGCGAAATCGTCATATCGCCGCCCGATGACAACGAGGGCAACGAGGAGGTCGACAAGGAATCGAAGGACCTCGTGCGCGGATTCTGGGCGCGGATGATGGCGCGCTACAAGACCGAGGATGAATACACCCGGCAGATCATCGACGCGTTCAAGGGCTCGGGCGATCCGGAGATCCTGATCGTGGTCTCGAAACTGCTGACCGGGTTCGATGCGCCGCGCAACACCGTGCTCTATGTGTGCAAACCGCTGCGCGAACATAACCTGCTGCAGGCGATCGCCCGCGTGAACCGGCTCTACGAAGACGGCGCGACCGAGAAGCAGTTCGGCTTCATCATCGACTATGAGGGACTGCTGGGAGAGCTGGATACCGCGCTGACGACCTACAGCGCCTTCGAGGGCTTCGACTCCGCCGACCTGGCTGGCACGGTCCACGACGTGCGCGAGGAAATCCGGAAGCTGCCGCAATTGCACGATCAGCTCTGGGACCTGTTCAAGCCGGTCAGGAACAAGAAGGACATGGAGCAGTTCGAGCAGTTCCTGGCCGATGAGGCGATCCGGCAGGAGTTCTATGAACGGCTGAAGGCGTTCAGCCGCTGCCTCCATATCTCGCTGTCTTCGGACAAGCTCTTCGACGTCTTCGACGAGGCGAAGATCGACGCCATGAAGCGGGACTGGAAGCAGTTCTCCGAGCTGCGGCGCTCGGTTCAGCTGCGCTATCAGGAAACGGTCGACGTCAAGGAGTTCGAGCCGAAGATCCAGAAGCTGCTGGACGACCATGTGGTTGCCATGCCGGCCGAGACGATCATCGAGATGGTCAACATCAACGACCCGGACGCGCTGAAAGCGGTGGTCGAGGAAACGGGGGTTTCCGAAGCCTCAAGGGCGGACCGGATCGCCAGCGCCACGCGGCGGACCATCACCGAAAAGATGGACGAGGATCCGACCTTCTATCGCAGCTTCTCGGAACTGCTGGAGGAGACCATCCGCGACTATCGGGCCAAACGGATTTCCGAACGGGATTACCTCAAGAACGTGGTAGATCTGGCGAGCAAGGTCGCGCGCAAGGATCGGGGCCGCGAGGTGCCGGACGCGATCAAGGGCAACGACGACGGGCAGGCGTTTTTCGGGATCCTTGAAGGCGCGCTTGCGACCGGCGCCGGCAAACCGATCGCGGCCGCTGAGGTAGCCGCTATCGCGATCACCATCATTGACATCATCAAGGCCCACCACATCGTCGATGTCTGGTCCAACGACCTCGCCCAGAACAAGATGCGCAATGCGATCGACGACTATTTCTTCGATGTCCTGCGCGATGAGCGCGGCTTCGACCTGCCGGTCGAGGTGATGGACGATCTTGAACTCAAGATCATGGACCTGGCCCGGGCGCGGTTTCCGGGATGACAACGGAGCGACACAGCGTCGATTACGGTGAACACAGGATCGATTTCGCCATCGTGCGCCGTGAGCGGACCACGCTCGAAATCGCTGTCGAGCCTGATGCCTCCGTGGTGGTCGCTGCTCCACAGGATGCTCCGCTGGCGGCTATCGAGGAGAAGGTGCGCAAGCGCGCCGCGTGGATCAGGCGCCAGCAGCGGTATTTCGTCCAGTTCCTGCCGCGCACCCCAGATCGCCAGTATGTGGCAGGCGAGACCCATCTCTACCTTGGACGCCAGTATCGATTGAAATTGGTGCCCCACGTTCAGGCGAACGTGAAGCTCGTTCGCGGCTTTATCGTGGTCCAGACTCATAAGCCCGAGCGAACCGAGGCCACGCGCGAGCTTGTCGAGGGTTGGTATCGACAGCGCGCTCATGTGAAGTTCGTCGAGCGACTTGAGGTCAATCTCCTGCGCTTCCCCTCGCCTGACGACTTTCGCCCCAAGAGCCTGATTGTTCGGCAACTGCGGCAGCGTTGGGGCTCGATGTCGCCAGCATCGCGCCTTCTGCTCAATCGACGTCTGATCGAGGCACCGATTGATGCGATTGACTACGTCATCACACACGAGCTCTGCCACATCGCGGTGCCGCACCACGGTCCAGAGTTCTTCGAACTCTTGGACCGCGTCCTACCCGACTGGGAAAAGCGCAAGCTTCGGCTCGAACAGAGGATGGCGTAAGCGAACGCAGTGGGGGCGAAACTCCAAGCAACCGGGCAAAACTGTGCCCATCGCCGCACGGGACAGATGCCGCTTTGCCGTGCCACCATTTCGGCGCAGCGAATCTCTGCCGCTCTTTGAATCTGTGAATCCGTGATTCCGGGCCGGACGTGTCGCTCCGGTCGAGGCGTCTGGCGCTTCCCGCGGGAGTGCCGTCCGGCCCGGGATCGACATGAGGTGGATTTCCATAAGGCGTATCAGAAGTCCGTCTCGACATAGACCCCGGCGCAGTCGAAGGCGACGGCGGCGGCCGTGGCGCCGTTGTTCAGGAACAGCCGCGGCGACAGGAACTGCGTCGCGGCGGGCAGGTCGGCGGTGATCTCCTGTTCGGAGACCGCGCCGGAGACTTCGTCGGCGATGCGCACCCAGACGGAACTGCCGTTCGGCGGGGCTGCGATGAACAGGGTCAGCACCCCACCCGTCGCAATGGCGAAACTCGCCCCCATGTCGGTCAGCGTCGGGGCCCCGGTTCCATCGTTCGCGACCAGTTGCCATCGGGTGTGCGTGCCGCGCTGGAAGCCGATGCCGATGCAGTTCACCACGGCGGCGAGAGTCAGCGTCGTGGCGAGGGCGGCCGAGGATCCGTAGAGGCCAAAGAACCCCATGCCGGTCGGCTGCAGCGTCGTCAGCGAAATCCGCGCGACGAAGGTCCAGCCGCCGAGGCCGGCCGCGTTTCCGCGCCAGCAGGCCCAGCCTGCGGAGCGCTGGTCGGAGACCGAATCCACCACCGCCGCCGAGGTCAACCGCCAGCGCCGCATGGAGGCTGCCAGGTTCGTGGCGGCGAGCGTCGGATGCGAGACGGTACCGACCGAGGTGATCGGCAGGCCCTCGGTGTTGATGGTGCCGCCGCTCGAGGGCGACCAGCTGGCGATGCGATTGACCCCGAAATGCGGCTGCAACGGGAAGTCGCGTCCGGAGGGGCGCATGACGTCGATCCACGGCGCTCCGGCCCGGTTGCGGGCGTAGAGAGCAGCTTTGCCTGCGGGTGGCGGGGTCGGCGCCGCACTGAGGCCGGGCAGGATCGTGGGCTGCGGCAGTTCCACCTGGCCGCTGGTGCGGTCGATCCTGATGGCCTCGTAGAAGGCCGAGCCGTCCGGGCTGACCTTGAAGCTGAAGTCGTCACTGCCGAGAAGTCCGATCAGCGCGCGGGTGGAAAACCCGGTCTTGAAGGCGAAGGCCGCGTCGTTCGCCGGGGCGGCCTTGTTGACGGTCGCCTCGATGCCCGCGCCCGCGTTGTTCAGCAGCACGGCGGGCGTGTTGACTGACAGCCGGTTGTAGCTGTCGGCTGTCGCCCCGCCGAGGCCCATCAGCTGGGCGGTCAGGTTTGCCTGCGGCATGCCGACCTGCGTCACGGCATTGCCGAAGGTGACGGTCGGCGTGTTGACCACCGTCGTGCCGCCCGCGCCAGCCGTGGCCGAGCCAATGTTGACGACTGTGGTCGATCCGGAGGCGCCGCCGGTGCCGAGGTTCACGGTCTTGGTGACGCCGGTCGTCGTGGCGCCGGTCCCCATGCCGTAGGTGGCAGTGGTCGTTGCCGTGCCAATGCTTGCCGAGGCCGCCGAGACGGTGACGGTGCCCGAGGCTGTCAGCGTACCGGAGAAGGTCTTGTTGCCGGTGAAGGTCTGCGTGCCTGCGAGGATCGCCAGTTCCGACGAGGTGTTCGGCAGCGTGAAGCTGCGGGTGGTCCCTGCGCTGATCCCCGCCAGCGAGAAGGTCGCCTTTTTCGTGGGATCGGCGTCGTTCACCAGGCTGAACACCGCGTCCGAGACGTCGCGCGGTTCGCCGACCACCTCCCAAGCGCTGCCGGTCCAGACGAGGAACAGCCCCTCGGCGGCGACCCAGACCAGCCAGCCGGTGCGAGGCACGAGGCGGATCCATGCCCCGTCCACCCAGAAGGCGATGTTCAGATCCCACCCGGCCCAATCGCCGGTGGCGCCGGTGGCAACAAGATGCCGGTCACCATCGGCGGGGATTGCAGGTGGCGCGGTGCGCGTGCGGTCGAGGACGGATAGCTGCACCATGGCGTCGAGCAGTCGCAGCGCCTCGTTGTGGGTGACATGCTTCTGCGCCTGCGCGGCCAGCAGGTAGGGCAGGCCCAGATGGGTGGTGGTGTCGGACATGGGGGTTCCCGCAGGTTGGGATCAGAACTGCAGCGTGACGGACGCAGGCGTGCCGCGGCCGAGGCGGTTTGAGAGCTGGTAGATGCGGATCGCCAGCGTCTGGCCGGGACCGAACGGCGCGCC
>NZ_JBDHSP010000074.1:0-14172 GCF_039808215.1 Paracoccus sp. (in: a-proteobacteria) | reverse complement strand
CAGACAACGAATCACGGTGGATTCCTCCGGTGCAAGACCTTTCACAGCGCCAAAGACACTTGTGGGTAACTGCAAGGGCACCGCGCCGCTTACAGGTAATCCCCGCGGCTGAGGCCATATTTCGCCATCTTCTCGTTCAGGGTGCGGCGCGGCAGGCACAGCTCGTCCATGACCGCGGCGATACTGCCCTTGTGGCGGCGCATGGTATTGTCGATCAGCATCTTTTCAAAGCTTTCAACATATTCCTTCAGCGGCTTGCCCTCGGTGGTGGTCGCCTCCTGCGTCTCCTCGCCATCGGCCATCAGCAGCGAGGCGATCGAGCCGGAGCCGCGGCGGTTCTGCAGCACCGCGCGCTCGGCCACGTTGATCAGCTGGCGCACATTGCCGGGCCAGGGCGCCTGCAGCAGCTGCGCCGCCTCCTGCGCGGTGACCTGCGGCGGCTCGCAGCCATATTCCTCGGAGAATTGTTCGGTCATGCGGGTGAACAGCGTCAGGATGTCCTCGCCGCGCGAGCGCAGCGGCGGCAGGGTGATCTTCAGCGCGGTCAGGCGATAGAACAGGTCGGGGCGCAGCGAATCCTCGGCACGGCGGCCCTCGCCACGCGCGTTGGAGATGGCGATGATCCGCGTCTCGGCCGGGGCGCCCTGATCGGCGATGAAGGCCAGAAGCCGCGCCTGCAGCGGATCCGACAGCGCCTCGATGTCCTCGAGGCACAGCGTGCCGCCGCGCGCCTCCTCGACCGCGGGCAGCCCGTTCTCGACCGGGCCGAACAGCCGGGTGGCGAGGATCTCGTCGTTATAGGCGGCGCAGGAGATCGGCACGAATTTCTTCGCCGCGCGCGGGCCCACGGCATGCAGCGCATGCGCCACCAGCGTCTTGCCGGTGCCGGTCTCGCCGTCGATCAGCACATGACCGTCGGCCTGGCCCAGGTCCAGGATGTCCTCGCGCAGCCGGTCCATCACCGGGCTGGTGCCGATCAGCTTGGACATCACCTGCTGGCCCTCGGACAGGTCGCGGCGCAGGGCGCGGTTGTCCAGTGTCATCCGTCGCGCCTGCCCGGCCTTCTTGACCAGCTCGGTCAGGCGCTCGGGGTTGAAGGGCTTTTCCATGAAGTCCATGGCGCCGATGCGCATGGCCTCGACCGCCATCGGCACGTCGCCATGGCCGGTGATCATGATCACCTGCAAGCCGGAATCGATGCCCATCAGCCGCTTGAGGAAGGCCATCCCGTCCATTCCCGGCATGCGGATGTCGGAAATCACCACCCCCGGCCAGTCGGCCCCGATGACCTTCAGCGCCTCGTCGGCGCTGGCAAAGGTCTCGGTCTCGAAACCGGACAGCACCAGCCATTGGCTGATCGATTCGCGCATGTCGGGTTCGTCATCGACCACGGCGATTTTCAGACTGCGGCTCATGGCGTGTCACCCCTCTTTCATCATTCCGCTGCCAGTCGCCTTCCGGCCTTCCTGCCGGGATGGTGCAGCGGCAGTTCCAGTTCGAATACGGCGCCGCGCCCCTCGCCCTCCGGGGCGTTGTGCGCGGTCAGGCGCCCACCGAAATCGGCAGCGATCCCCGACGAGATCGCCAGCCCCAGCCCGGTGCCCTCGCCGGGCTTCTTGGTGGTAAAGAACGGCTCGAACAGGTTCTCCAGGTCCGAGACCCCCGGCCCGTTGTCGCGCACCGACAGGAAGGCATGCAAGCCCGAGCTGACCGAGATCTCGATCGCGGGGTCGCGCATGCCCCGCGTCGCGTCCACCGCGTTCCTGAGCAGGTTGATGATGATCTGCTCAAGCCGGATGCGGTCGCAATAGACCATGACCGGATAGCGCGGCACATTGCGGCTCAGGCGGATGGTGCGGCTGCGCAGCTGCGGCTCCATCATCACCAGGGCGCTGGACAGCGCCGCGCGCAGGTCCACCGGCTCGAAGGCCTCGCCGCCCTTGCGGGCATAGGATTTCAGCTGCCGGGTGATCGCGCCCATCCGGTCCACCAGATCGTCGATGCGCTGAAAGCTCGACAGCGCCTCCTCGCCGCGGCCGCGCTGCAACAGCAGCCGCGCCCCGGCCAGATAGGTCTTCATCGCCGCCAGCGGCTGGTTCAGCTCATGGCTGACGCCGGCCGACATCTCGCCCAGGGCGGCCAGCTTGCTGGACTGCTGCACGGTCTGCTCGGCCACGCGCAATTCCTTCTGCACCCGCTCGCGCTCGGCGATCTCGCGCGTGAGCCGCAGGTTCAACGCCCGCAGGTCGGCCGATTCGCGCATATAGGCGGCCGATTCGACGCGGGCGCGCCGCGACAGCAGATAGAACACCGCCGCCAGCAGGATGGCAAAGCCCATGATCACCATGGCCAGAACCGCGTTCACCCGCTCGCGCACCGAATCATAGGTGGTAAAGGCGACCATCTCCCAGCCGCGGAAGGGGATGCGCGTCTCGGACTGGATCACCGCCTTGCCCTGCACATAGCCGTCGACCGGCGGCGCGGCCCAGTCCGCGGTGACCTGGAAGGCGCGCGCGATGGCCGAGGGCGCCGAGCGCACGGCCAGCGCCTCGGGCAGGGTCCGGCCACGCCAGCGCGGCTCGGTGGACAGGATGATCTGCCCGGCGCTGTCGGTGACCGCGATCGCATCCGAGATCCCGGCCCAGGACCGCACCAGCCGCGACAGATCGGCCTCGACCACCACCACTCCCAGCGTGCGCCCGTCCGCGACCACGGTGCGCGCATAGGCGAATTCATAGCCGCCCTGCGCCGTGGGCGAGACGGTGAACACCGTATCCTTCGAACGCATCGCCTCGACGAAGAACGGCTCCTGCACGAAATTCGTGCCGATCAGGTTGCGGTCGGTGGCCCCCACCACCCGCCCCGAGGCGTCGAGCAGCTTGATCGAGGCGGCGGCAATTTCCTTCTGCGCCATGATCAGCCGCGCCGAAGTGCCGGAAAAATCGTTGTCCACCAGCGCCGAGATCAGCGCCGGGTCGCGCACCAGCAGTTGCGGCACAACCGAGGTGCGCTGCAGTTCCGACAGCAGGTTGCCGATATAAAGCGCCGAGCGCAGTTCCGTGCGCACCCGCGTCGTTTCCGAAAACCGCGCCGTCAGCCAGGAATTGGTGAACCAGATCGTGCCGATGGCCACGACCAGCAGCACCGCGACGATGCCGCGCAAACCCCAGCGGCTAGCCGGGCTGGCCCTGCCATCCGCCAGAGCACTGGAATCACCAAGCTTTCCCATGCGCCTCCGGCATCGCCCCCGCGAGGGGGGCCGCACGATTCTAATCCGCAGGAGGACCGCGTCAAGTCAGGCGCGCACCAGTTCCCGCGCCAGCGACGCAAACAGCCGCGCGCCGTCGGTGCCGCCATGCGCCGCATCTGCGGCCCGTTCGGGATGCGGCATCATGCCCAGCACGCGCCGGTTCGGCGAAAGCACCCCCGCGATGTCGGATACCGAGCCGTTGATCGCCGGCGCATAGGTGAAGGCGATGCGGTCCTCGGCCTGCAGCGCCGCCAGTTCCTCGGGGCCGATCTGGTAATTGCCGTCGCCATGCGCGACCGGGACGCGGATCAGTTCGCCCGCAGCATAGCCGGCGGTAAAGGCACTGTCGGCGGTCGCCACCCGCAGCACGGTCTCGCGGCAGACGAATTTCAGCCCGGCATTGCGCATCAGCGCTCCGGGCAGCAGGTCAAGCTCGGTCAGGACCTGAAAGCCGTTGCACACGCCCAGCACATAGCCGCCGCGCCCGGCATGACTGCGGATCGCCGCGGCCACCGGCGAATGCGCGGCGATCGCGCCGCAGCGCAGATAGTCCCCGAAAGAAAATCCGCCCGGCACCGCGACCAGATCCGTGCCCGCCGGCAGGGCATCGTCCTTGTGCCAGACCTTGACCACCTCGGCGCCGGCCTGCGCGAGGGCGATCTCCAGATCGCGGTTGCAGTTCGACCCGGGGAAGGTGATGACGGCGGCTTTCATGGCGCGGCTCCGGCTGATGGCTTGGGCATCAGATAGTGCAGCACGGCGCCGCTGTTAAGGCGTCACCGCCGATTTCCGCGCCGATTGCCGGGTTCTCCCCGGAAAAACGCAAGGGGCCGGGGTTTCCCCCGGCCCGATGCCCGGCGCGGCGCGAGGCTCAGGCCAGCGCCTTGTTCAGGTATTCGTCCACCTTTTCCAGATAGCCCATGGTCGAGAGCCATTTCTGGTCCGGCCCGACCAGCAGCGCCAGGTCCTTGGTCATGTGGCCGTCCTCGACCGCCTGCACGGTGACCTGCTCAAGCGTCTGGGCGAATTTCAGCAGCTGCGCATTGTCGTCCAGCTTGGCGCGGTGCTTCAGCCCGCCGGTCCAGGCGTAGATCGAGGCGATCGAATTGGTCGAGGTCTGCTTGCCCTTCTGATGCTCGCGGTAATGGCGCGTCACCGTGCCATGCGCGGCCTCGGCCTCGACGGTCCTGCCATCGGGCGTCATCAGCACCGAGGTCATCAGGCCAAGCGAGCCAAAGCCCTGCGCCACGGTGTCGGACTGCACGTCGCCGTCATAGTTCTTGCAGGCCCAGACATAGCCGCCCGACCACTTCAGGTTCGAGGCCACCATGTCGTCGATCAGCCGGTGTTCGTAGGTGATCCCGGCCTTCTTGAACTTCTCGGCGAATTCGGCGTCGAACACTTCCTGGAACAGGTCCTTGAAGCGGCCGTCATAGGCTTTCAGGATGGTGTTCTTGGTGGAAAGGTAAACCGGATAGCCGCGGTTCAGGCCATAGTTCATGCTGGCGCGGGCGAAATCGCGGATCGAATCGTCGAGGTTGTACATGGCCATCGCCACACCCGAGGACGGCGCCTGGAACACCTCGTGCTCAATGGTCTCGCCGTCTTCGCCGACGAACTTGATCGTCAGCCTGCCCTTGCCGGGAAAGCGGAAATCTGTGGCCTTGTACTGGTCGCCAAAGGCGTGCCGGCCGACCACCACCGGCTGGGTCCAGTGCGGCACCAGGCGCGGCACGTTGCGGCAGATGATCGGCTCGCGGAAGATCACCCCGCCCAGGATGTTCCGGATGGTGCCGTTGGGCGATTTCCACATCTTCTTCAGGCCGAATTCCTCGACGCGGGCCTCGTCGGGGGTGATGGTGGCGCATTTCACGCCCACGCCATATTGCTTGATCGCATTGGCGGCATCCACGGTGATCTGGTCAGAGGTGCGGTCGCGCTCCTCGATGCCCAGATCGTAATATTTCAGGTCGATGTCCAGATAGGGAAGGATCAGCTTCTGCTTGATGAAGTCCCAGATGATCCGGGTCATCTCGTCGCCGTCCAGCTCGACGACTGGGTTTGCGACCTTGATCTTCGACATGGAGAGTCCCCCTTTGGCATGAATGTGCTGCCGGCGCTATAGCCGCAATCGCGCTGAAAGGAAAGACGGTATGCAACGGTATGCAAAAGATCGCGCATGCCGGGCGCAGCGGCGCGAATTCGCGCAGCGCATTGTCTGCATGGGCCTTTCCACAGGCGCGGGCAGGACATGATCATGCACTGGCAAACCGCCTGCCCTGCAGGGCTGACCATGACGAATCGCAAGGTGGTCACTGCCCGGCTCGACAGTCGGCTGGCGCTGCATCGCGCGCAGGCTGGCCGAGGGGTATCAGGGCAACGGCCGCCCGCGGGTCAGCGCCAGCCCCTGATCCTGCGCGGGGTCAGGCGAAATGCGCTCGCAGGCGCAGATGCAGGTGCCGCCACAGATCGGGGGCGCCGCAGGCGATCCAGCTCCCGACCCGCTGCTCGATCTGCACGAGCGTCACCTGATACTCGACCCAGCCGATACCGCCGGTGGCAAGGTTCTGCAGCACCGGCTGGCAGCGGTCCAGCGCCTTGGCAAAGACGGCATCGGGGCTGGAGGCGGCCTCGAATTCCTGCCACAGCGCCAGGAGCTCGGCCCCCTGGCCCGCGGGCAGCAGGCCAAAGATGCGCCGCGCCGCCGCGGTCTCGGCCGCCTGCACCGCGGCCGAGCCATGCGTCTGGCCCTGCGCCGAATGCAGCGGCACGTCGCCGCAGTCGATCTCGACCAGATCATGGATCAGCAGCATGCGGATCACCCGACCGATATCGACCCCGGCCCCGCAATGCGGCGCCAGCACCAGCGCGTAAAGCGCCACGTGCCAGCTGTGCTCGGCGCTGTTCTCGTGGCGCGAGGCGTCGCCCAGCATGCTGGCGCGGGTGACGGATTTCAGCCGGTCGGCCTCGGCCAGAAACGCCAGGCGCTGCGCGAACTCGCCCTGCGGCGCGCGCCCCGCCAGCAGGTCCTGCGCGCCTGCCCAGGCCTCGGGCCATTCCTGCGCCAGGCGGGCCACGCGACCGCCGCTCAGATTGTCGCGCGCGATCTGCAGATGCAGGGGCAGCGGCTCTGGCGCCGACAGCACCTGAAACAGCGGCTGGGCATGGTCCATGCGCCGCGCCATGCGCGCACAATCGCCCGCTCCGGTCTCGAATTCCTGCCAGAGCGCCAGTTGCGCCGCGCCCTCGGGTGACAGGGCAAACAGCCGTTCGGCGGCCACGGCTTCGGCGGCCTGCACCGCGTCCCAGTCCTGCGGCAGGTGGATCGGATGGTCGCCGCAGTCGATCTCGACCAGATCATGCAGCAAAAGCATGGCGATGGCGCGGTCCGATGCGCCATGGACCAGCGCGTATAGCGCGGCGTGCCAGCTGTGCTCGGCGCTGTTTTCGGGCCGCGACAGGTCCATCAGCACATTGGCGCGGCTGACCGATTTCAACCGGTCGGCCTCGGCCAGAAACGCCAGGCGCCGCGCCGTCGCGGTCATGGCGCTGCCCCCGGGAACCGGCGCGCGGCTCAGCGCGTGGTCTCGGTCAGGCGGCGGCGGACATAGGCCTGCACGGTGGCGATCATCGGCGCCATATGCGCCTCGTCGTCGCGGAAGAAATGGTCCGCGCCCTCGATTTCCTCATGGGTGACGGTGATGCCCTTCTGCTCGCGCAGCTTGCCGACCAATGCATGCGTGTCCTTGGGCGGCGCCACCCGGTCGGCCGAACCGTTGATGATCAGCCCCGAGGACGGGCAGGGCGCGAGGAACGAGAAATCGTAAAGATTGGCCGGCGGCGCCACCGAGATGAAGCCGGTAATCTCGGGCCGGCGCATCAGCAACTGCATGCCGATCCAGGCGCCAAAGCTGAAACCCGCGACCCAGCAATGCTTGCTGTTGGGGTTCATCGCCTGCAGGTAATCCAGCGCCGAGGCCGCGTCCGAAAGCTCGCCGATGCCCTGGTCGAATTCGCCCTGGCTGCGCCCCACGCCGCGGAAGTTGAAACGCATGACGGTAAAGCCCATGCGGTGGAAGGCGTAATGCAGGTTATAGACCACGCGGTTGTTCATCGTGCCGCCATATTGCGGATGCGGATGCAGGATGATGGCGATCGGCGCGTCGGGTGCGGCCTGAGCGTGATAGCGCCCCTCGAGACGACCTTCGGGACCGGGGAAAATCAGTTCGGGCATGGTCTTCCTTTGAAATCTCGGGTTCCTTGACCCAATGGCAGCGCGGCTCTAGACCGTCAATCTGGGAAGCGCGCCCGACATAGGCAAGACTGCGGTCAGGGACGGAGCAGGGGAATTAGCCCCTGACGCACACGCCGTCAACGATCCGCGGCGGGAGGAGAGCAAGATGAAACTGTCCACCAAGGGGCGCTACGCCATGGTCGCGCTGGTCGATCTGGCGGTCGCCAAGGGCGAGGACCTGACCTCGCTGGCCGAGATTTCCAAACGTCAGGACATCTCGCTGCCCTATCTCGAGCAGCTTTTCGTGCGCCTGCGCCGCGCCGGGCTGGTCGATTCGGTGCGCGGCCCCGGCGGCGGTTATCGCCTGGCGCGCGCCCCCGAGACGATCCGCGTCGCCGAGGTGCTGGAGGCGGTCGATGAGACGGTCAGCGCGCTGCATGTCGGCGCCGGCGCCTCGGGCGGGGTCTCGGGCTCGCGGGCGCAGACGCTGTCGAACCGGCTGTGGGAAAGCCTCTCGGCGCATGTCTATGTGTTCCTGCACAACCACACGCTGGCGGATGTGGCCAGAAACCAGCTGCTGCCCTGCCCGGCCCTGCCCAAGATCCTGTCGATCGTGGACGACTGAGCCATGCGCGTGCTTGTCGCCGGACTGGGCAACATGGGGCGCAGCCACGCGCTGGCCTGGCTGAAACAGCCGGGCGCCGAAATCGTCGGGCTGGTGATGCGCAGCCCGGTGGCGCTGCCGCCGGAACTGGCGGCCATCCCGCAAGAGCGCGATTTTCACGCGGCGCTGACGCGGTTTCGCCCCGATATTGTGGTCGTCGCCACCTATACCGACAGCCATGCCGAATTTGCCATCGCCGCCATGCGCGCCGGGGCGCATGTCTTTGTCGAAAAGCCGCTGGCCGCCACGGTCGCCGACGCCCGCCGGGTGATCGCGGTGGCGGGTGAAACCGGCCGCAAGCTGGTCGTGGGCTATATCCTGCGCCACCACCCCAGCTGGCAGCGCCTGATCGCCGAGGCGCGCGCCCTGGGCGGGCCCTGGGTCTTTCGGCTGAACCTGAACCAGCAGTCCAGCGGCCCGACCTGGGAGGTGCACAAGGCCCTGATGCAGACCACGCCGCCGATCGTCGATTGCGGCGTGCATTATGTCGATGTCATGTGCCAGATCACCGATGCCGCCCCGCTCGAGGTGCGCGGCATGGGCCTGCGCCTGTCGCATGAAATCGCCGAGGGCATGTATAATTACGGGCATTTCCAGGTGATCTTCGCCGATGGCTCGCTGGGCTGGTATGAGGCCGGCTGGGGGCCGATGATGTCGGACACGGCCTTTTTCGTGAAGGATGTGGTCAGCCCCAACGGCGCGGTCAGCATCCGCATGGCCGAGGACGCGCGTTCGGACGACATCGACACCCACACCCGCACCGCGACCCTGCGCCTGCACCGCCTGGGCGAGGCCGACCGGGACATCTCCATGCGAGGCGAGCCGGGCCATCAGGACCTGTGCGACGCCGAGGCCGCCTTCATGGCCCGCGCCATCGCCGAGGACATGGATCTGGAGCGCCACATGCAGGATGCGGTGGCCTCGCTCGCCGTCTGCCTTGCGGCCGACGAATCGGTGCGCAGCGGCCGGCCGGTGCGGCTGGACGCCCCGGGCTGAGCAGCGCCTCAGCCCGTCCAGGCCTCCAGGTCGGCGCGGGTGATGACATCCCATTCGATGATGTAGAAGATCACCGCCCAGATCAGCGCGGTGATCAGCGTCGCCCACAGCATCTTGCGCCCCAGTCTCGGCTCGTGCGGGGCGCCGGCGGGGGTCCCGGGGACGACATGGCCGGCCTCGGCCTGGCTTTTCTGGCCGATGGGCAGCAGCACGAACAGCACCAGAAACCAGATCACCGCGTAAAGGATGATGCCTCCGGTCGGGCTCATCAGACCTGTTCCAGTTCGATCAGGCAGCCGTTGAAATCCTTCGGGTGCAGGAACAGCACCGGCTTGCCATGCGCGCCCGTCTTCGGCTCGCCGCTGCCCAGGACGCGGGCGCCCTCGGCCAGCAGCCGGTCGCGGGCGGCCAGGATGTCCTCGACCTCGAAACACATGTGATGGATGCCACCCGCGGGGTTCTTGTCCAGAAAGCCGCGGATCGGGCTGTTCTCGCCCAGGGGGTAAAGCAGTTCGATCTTGGTGTTCGGCAGTTCGATGAAGACCACGGTCACGCCGTGGTCGGGCTCGTCCTGCGGCGCGCCGACGCTTGCCCCCAGCGTGTTGCGATATTGCCCGGCCGCAGCCTGCAGGTCCGGCACGGCAATGGCGACATGGTTCAGGCGTCCGATCATGGTGTCCTCCGTCATTTGCGCCCTTCTAGGACGGTCCAGCGGCCGGTTAAAGGAAAACCCGTGCCCGTTAACCGCATCTTAGCGAATCCGCGCGACGCTTGGCGGCAGCGCAAAGCCCAGGACAGGATGGCGGTGATGACGGAAAGGAACGAAAACCACACGGGGCAGTTGCCCAACTGGCAGGCCACCAGGCCCGACCGGCCGCTGACCGGCCTGACAGTGCTGGTGGTCGAGGATTCGCGCGTCGCCTCCGAGGCGGTGCGGCTTTTGTGCCTGCGCTCGGGGGCGCGCATCCGTCGCGCCGACAGCCTGCGCGCCGCCATGCGCCATCTGCAGGCCTATCGCCCGGGTGCGGTGCTGATCGACATGGGCCTGCCCGATGGCGACGGTGCCGAGATGATCGGGCTGATCGCGCGCACCGCGCCAAGGGTGCCGGTGATCCTGGGCATCTCGGGCGATCCGGCAAATCGCGAATCGGCGCTGCGGGCCGGGGCCGACGGCTTTCTGGGCAAGCCCATCGAAAGCCTCGCCGTCTTTCAGCAGGCGATCCTGTCGGTGCTGCCGGCCAATGCGCGCCTGCAGGGCCCGCGCGCCCTGCCCGACGACATCATCCCCGCCGATCCCGGGGCGCTGCGCGACGACCTTGCGCATGTTGCCGAGGTGCTGGACCGCGCCGATGACACCGAGGCCATCGAATACATCGCCCGCTTTCTGGCCGGGGTGGCGCGTTCGGCCCATGACCGCATGCTTGAGGATGCAGCCAACGCGCTGGCCCGCGATCACGCGCGCGGAGGCGCGCTGGCGATGAATCTGGCGCGGATCAGCGGGCTGGTGCAGGACCGGCTGGCGGCGGTGCGCGCCTCCTGAGGCTTATCGGCCGATCAGCGCTGCCAGGCTCTGGCGCTGGCGGCCCTCGGCGTCGAAATTCTGCGGCGCCAGCCAGGCCCGATGCGCCAGCGCCAGCGCTGGCCAGTCGCCGTCGATGATCGCGAACCAGGCCGTGTCGCGGTTGCGGCCCTTGTAGATCATATGCTGGCGAAAGATACCTTCAAAGACAAAGCCATAGCGCAGCGCCGCCCGCCGCGAGGGGGCGTTCAGCGCATCGCATTTCCATTCCACCCGGCGATAGCCGGCGTCGAAGGCCCAGCCGATCATCAGCGAAATCGCCTCGGTCACCGCCGGGCTGCGCTGCATCGCCGGCGAGATCAGGATATGCCCGATCTCGATCACGCCATTTGCCGGGTCGATTCGCATGAACGAGGCCTGACCACCGATCTGCCCGCCGGCACGGTCGCGCAGCGCGTAAAAGCACGGATCGGCCTCGGCGGCCATCTGGTGCTGCCAGTCGCGGAAGGCCGCCACATCGGCGAAGGGGCCATTGAACATATAATCCCAGACCCAGTCCTGCCCCTGAACAGCGGCGAACAGCTCGTCGGCATGGCGCGCGGGGTCCAGCCGCTCCAGCACGACATGGCGCCCCTCGATCCGAGCCGGCCCGGGGACGGGCGGCGGCGCAAAGCCGGTAACTGCGGCGCCGATCGGGCGGTCGGTCATGTCCTTGCCTTTCCTGAAGGTTCAGGCCAGCATCTCCGGATCGGTGCCAAGGTCAAGACCGGGAAAAATCGTGCGCTCCAGCAGGTCGGGGGCAATGCCGAACAGCCCGCGCATCGCCCAGCCGGCATAGGCGCGGATGTCGCGCGTGGGCATCAGGTCGCGGTCGGCGTAAAGCTGGCCCTCGCCCAGACCGGGCCAGTCGCCGAAGGCGCGCCCGCCGCGGATCGCGCCGCCGGCCATGATCAGCGCGCCGCCGGTGCCGTGATCCGTGCCGCCCGAGCCGTTCTCGCGCACGGTGCGGCCGAATTCGGTCATCGCCAGCACCGTTGTCCGGCCCCAGTTCGGCCCCAGCCCGTCGCGCAGCCCCAGGATCGCCGCCGCCAGCCGATCCAGAGCCCGGCCCAGCACCGCCTCTTGCCGGGCGTGGCTGTCCCAGCCGGCGATGGAAAAGGCGGCGATGCGGCTGGCACCGTTCAGCCGGTCGGCGGCAAAGGCCGCCAGCGCCTGCGCATCGGCGGTCGGTCCCTTCAGCGGCGCCATGCCCGAGGTCTCGGCCTCGATCTGCACCGCATCGCGGGCCGCCTCGCGAAACAGCGCGTCCTCGTGATAGACATGTTCAAGCAGCGCCTGCGCCTGCGGCGACAGCGACAGCGAGGCGCGCGGCGCCCAGCTCAGATGCGCGGCGCTGCCGGCAAGGATCGCCATCTGCTCGACGCCCACGGAATAGGCCGTCTCGGCGCTGGCGCCGGGGGTGGCCTGCAGCAGCCGGTTCAGCCAGCCGCCGATACGGCGGTCCACTGGCAGGTCGTTACCCGTCCCGGCCTCGAGCAGGTCCTGGCCGTCAAAATGGCTGCGCTTGTCACGGTAAGGGGTTGATACCGCATGCGCAAAACCCAGCTCGCCCTTTTGCCACAGCGGCATGAGCGGCCCCAGCCGGGGGTGCAGCGAAAAGAACCCGTCCAGATCCGCCGCCCCCGCCCCTGGCCCCGCCGACAGGTCCCGGCGCAGCTGGCGCAGCATCGGATCGCCATAGGGCTGGATCGCGTCCAGCCCGTCCATGGCGCCGCGCAGGATGATCACCACCAGCCGGTTCTCGCCTGGCAACGCCGCGAAGGTCATCGAGTTCAGCAACGGATGCGCCGCGGCGGAACAGCCCAGCAGCGCAGCACTTTTCAGAAACAGGCGTCGGTCAAGTTTCATGGCTTTCCCCTATCGCCGGTTGAAATCGCCCGAGGCGAGGATCAGCGCCACGCCCTCGGCGGCGCTTTCGGCCCTGGGCACCGCCCAGGCCAGTTCCGCGGATTCGGTGCCGGCAAGGCTGGTGGCCAGCATCTGCCGCGGGTCGGGCAGTTCGGCCAGCAGCAGCCGCGGCGCGCTGAGCGACCAGTTGACGCGCGCGGCCAGCGTCTGCGGCCCGATCCAGGCCTCGGCCGCCTCGGGCCAGCCGTCCGGCCCCCGCGGTCGCCCCCAGGGCTGGCCCATCGCCCCGAGCGGTCTCCAGATCGCGCGGCGAAAGGCCGCTGGCTCCAGCGCCGCCAGTTGCGCGCCGCTGACCCCCAGGGCGCGCAGCCCCGCCACCGTCAGGTCGAAGGGCTGGCGCACCTTTCGGCGCAGGTTCAGCGCCAGTGCCGGATGGGTCGCCAACACGCCATAGACCTGCGCCAGATCGCCGCCGCTGCCCTGCCAGGCGGCGGCCAGCGCCGCGACCAGATCCTGCGGCGGATCGTCGGCGACGAAATGCACCGCCAGCTTGCGCGATACATGCTGCGCCGTCGCCGGATGGCGGGCGATGTCGCGCAGGGCCTCGGCGATATCCTCCAGCCCGCCGTGCCGCCGGCCGCCATATTTGCGGCCCAGCACGGTTTCCGCCCCCGGCTCGGCCTGGCCGGGGCGAAAGCTGAAGCCGTCGCGATAGTCAAAGCTGAGCCCGGTCAGCAGTTCCGCCAGCTGCCGCACATCGGCCTGGGTATAGGCGGCGCCCACGCCCAGCGAATGCAGCTCAAGCGTCTCGCGCGCGAGGTTCTCGTTCAGGCCCAGCTTGCGGTCCGGGCGCCTGCGCACAAAGGCCGAGTTCGGACCGCGGCTGGCCACCTGGTCCAAATAGAGCAACATCGCCGGATGGGTCTCGGCGGCGATCAGCATGTCCTCGAAACGGCCGCCCAGATGCGGGCGAATCGCCTCGTCCACGAAGGCCATGGCGATCGGGGTGTTCACCACCCCCATGGCGCGGACGGTAAAGTGATCGGCCCAGAACTGCACCAGGCGCTCGCCAAAACCCGGCGGATCGTCGACGGCGCGGATCACGCGGCGGCGCAGATCGTCGAAGGCCATGCGCGTCAGCTGGCGGCGGATCTCGGCAAGACCGGGCTCATGCGCCGCGCCCTGCTCGCGCCGAGCCTTGTCGCGCGCGCGGTATTCCTGGGCAAGCTGCATGGCGCCGGCGGTGGTCATCGCCTCGGGTCCGGGCCCGGCCAGCGCCGGCGCCGCCAGCAGCACCGCCACGTCCGCCGGCGGCGACATCCGCGGCGACAGGCCAAAGCCCAGCCGGATGGCCGCCAGTTCCGGAAATCCGATCTTCATGCGCAAGCCCCCTGCCGCCTTCTCGCGCGGCCAGCATGGCACGTTTCCCGCGCCGGTGGCATTCACGCTTTCTTCAGCCATGGGCGGAGCGGCAAGACCCCGCCGAAGCGGCAGCAGGCGGTAATCCTCCCCATGGTTAAGGGAATGCGAAGGTAGAATTTTCTCGGCAAGATGGACGAGGAGATTCCGATGAAGAAGAGCCGTTTCACCGAAGCCCAGAT
>NZ_JBDHSP010000073.1:0-14271 GCF_039808215.1 Paracoccus sp. (in: a-proteobacteria) | reverse complement strand
CAAGCCACTTCATATGAGCTTCAGGCCACTGAACTGGCCCATAACTGCCAAAAACAGTGAAAAATCGAGGTGCCCTGCTTTCGGCACGGGGACGGCCACACCCGTTCAACGGGTATAAAGAGGGTGTCAGGCGGGCGTGAAAGAGGCGTTTAACGCCCGTTTCCAAAAAAACGTCGTGCTGCAAATATCCCTGTCAAGCCCTGCAAGAATGTCTGTCACGCCACACCCGGCCCGGTGCCTACAGATGGATGGCGTTGAAGGCCTGGCGGTCGATGCCCAGCCGCGCCAGCGCCGCCGGGCGCGGCTTGCGATGCGCGCGGGCGGCGGCGCTGATCTCGGCGGCGGCACCCAGCGTGCCAAAAAATGAGCGGATGAAACGGATGATGGTCATGGTCTTGTGCCTGTTCTGATGTCGCCTGTCGCGACAGCACAGAGATGGCATCGCGGATCTGCCTTCACAACGCCGGGCGGGCTCAGGGCCGCCATGCGCCAGGGGCATGCCCCGGCCCTTGACCGGGCCGGGGATCCGCGTCAGTCTTCGTCGCCGCCCAGCTGGGCCAGCACCTCGCCCTGGCCGCGCGCCCGCAGGATCAAGGGCACGATCAGCGCCAGAGCGGCGATGCCCAGCAGTGTGGCGGCGACCGGCGATTGCACCAGCGTCGTCCAGTCGCCCTGGCTGATCGCCAGCGCCCGGCGCAGTTGCTGCTCGGCCATCGGGCCCAGGATCAGCCCGACGACGATGGGCGCGATGGGATAGCCGAAGAGCCGCATCACATAGCCCAGCACGCCAAAGCCCAGCAGCAGCCCCAGTTCAAAGGTCGAGGGGTTGGCGCCGATGGTGCCCAGTGTGGCAAACAGCAGGATGCCGGCGTAAAGCCAGGGCTTCGGGATGGTCAACAGCCGCACCCACAGCCCGATCAGCGGCAGGTTCAGCACCAGCAGCATGGCATTGGCGATCAGCAGCGAGGCGATCAGCCCCCAGACCAGCGTCGGGTTGGTGGCAAACAGCAACGGCCCCGGCTGCAGCCCGAACTGCTGGAACCCCGCCAGCATGATCGCCGCCGTGGCCGAGGTCGGCAAGCCCAGCGTCAGCAAGGGCACCAGCGTGCCGGCGGCGCTGGCGTTGTTCGCGGCCTCTGGACCGGCGACGCCCTCGATGGCGCCCTGGCCGAATTCCTCGGGGTGTTTCGTCAGCTTGCGTTCCGCGGCATAGCTCAGGAAAGTGCCGATCTCGGCGCCGCCGGCCGGCATGGCGCCGATGGGAAAGCCGATGAAGGTTCCGCGCAGCCACGGCTTCCACGAGCGCGCCCAGTCGGCGCGCGTCATCCAGACCGAGCCCTTGACCGCCGTCACCTCGCCCTCGGTCGCGTCGCGCTGGCCGGCGATGAACAGCGCCTCGCCCAGGGCGAACATCGCCACGGCCATGGTGGTGACCTCGATCCCGTCCAGCAGCTCGGGGATGCCGAACGAGAGCCGCGCCTGGCCGCTGAGCTGGTCGATGCCGACGCAGGCCAGCGCCAGACCCAGAAACAGTGAGGTCAGCCCGCGCAGCGCCGAATCGCCGAAGGCCGCCGAGACGGTGACGAAGGCCAGCACCATCAGCGCGAAATACTCGCGCGGGCCAAAGACCAGTGCCAGGCGCACGATGGTCGGCGCCAGAAAGGCCAGCAGCAGGGTGGCGATCAGCCCGGCGATGAAACTGCCGATCGCCGCGGTGGCCAGCGCCGGGCCGCCACGGCCCTTGCGCGCCATCTTGTTGCCCTCGAGCGCGGTGATGATCGAGGCGCTTTCGCCCGGCGTGTTCAGCAGGATCGAGGTGGTCGAGCCGCCATACATCCCGCCGTAATAGATCCCCGCGAACATGATCAGCGACCCCGCCGGGTCCAGCCGATAGGTGACCGGCAACAGCAGCGCCACGGTCAGCGCCGGGCCGATGCCGGGCAGGACGCCCACCGCGGTGCCCAGCGTCACGCCGATCAGCGCGTAAAGCAGCATCATCGGCTCGGCCGCGGTGGCAAGGCCCTGCATGAGGAAATCGAATGCACCCATGGTTCAGGCCTTTCCGAAGAACAGATGCTCAAGCGGTCCGGGCGGCAGATGCAGCATCAGGACCTGCGAAAACACCATCCAGACCGCAAAGGACAGAGCGATGCCCAGGGGGATGGTCAGCGCCAGGTTGCGCTTGCCGAAGGCGCGGGCGGTCAGCGCAAACAGCACGCCCGTGGCAATCGAGAACCCCGCGACGTTCAGCAGCATCAGCTGCGCCGCCAGCCCGGCGATGATCCAGGCGACCGGCGCCGCGTTCTGCGCCGGCCGTTCGGGGAAATCGCCACGCAGCGCCTCGACCACGGTCCAGAGCGCAAGGCCCAGCAGCCCCACGGCCACGACCCGCGGCACGCTGGCCGGGCCGACGCCGGAATAGCCGCCCAGATCGGCCAGCCGCGCGCTGTCCCACAGCATCACGCCCGAGATCGCGGCCAGCCCGAGGGCGAGGATCAGCGCCGCCATGTCCGGGCGGCGCGGCGTTGCGTGACGATCCCCGCTCATTGCACCAGACCGATGTCCTTGAGGATGCTCTGGGTCGCGCTGATGTCCTCGGCCAGCTGGGCATCGAACGCGGGTCCGGCGAGGAAGGTGTCGGCCCAGCCCTTGTCGGCCAGCTGCTTCTTCCAGGCATCCGAAGCCGCCATCTTCTCGATGTCGGCGGTCACCTTCGCCTTTTGCTCGTCGCTCAGGCCGGGGGCGGCGGCGACCATGCGCCAGTTCTGCAACTCGACATCCAGCCCGGCCTCTTTCAGGGTCGGGGCGTCCACGCCCTCGATGCGCTCGGGGGCGGTGGTCGCCAGCAGCCGCAGCGTGCCGGCCTTGACCTGGGACTCGAACTCACCCAGACCCGAGATGCCCGCCGTGACCTGGTTGCCAAGGATCGCCGCCAGCGCCTCGCCGCCGCCGGAATAGGCGATGTAGTTGATCTTGGTCGGATCGACGCCAGCGGCCTTGGCGATCAGCCCCACGGCGATATGGTCGGTGCCGCCGGCCGAGCCTCCGGCCCAGCTGACCGCGCCCGGATCGGCCTTCAGCGCCTCGATCAGCCCCTGGATGTCCTTGATCGGCGAGGCGGCGGGCACCACGATCGCCTCGTATTCGCCAGTCAGTCGCGCGATCGGCGTCACGTCCTTCAGCGAGACCGGCGATTTGTTGGTTTCGATGGCGCCAACCATGACATAGCCGCCGACGATCAGCGCATCGGGATTGCCCTTGTTCTGGCTGGAGAACTGCGCCAGCCCGATGGTGCCGCCCGCGCCGGGCACGTTCTGGACCTGCACCGATTTCGAGATGCCTTCTTCCTGCAGCACGGTCTGCATGGTGCGCGCGGTCTGGTCCCAGCCGCCGCCGGGGTTGGCGGGCGCGATGATGGTGTAATCGGCCAGCGCCGGCAGGGCGATGGCGCCGGCCAGCAGGCCGGCCAGGATGAATGGCTTCATGGTGTTCCTCCGCTGCGGCCGGCGGCTTTGCGCCCCGGCCCGGTTCCTGTCGTTCTTTTCCATGGCCCGTAATCTGCTGGCATGCGGGCCCCCTCCTCGGGACCGGGCACTCCCGGACCATGGCCCATCCTGCACAGGAACCTGTCACGGACCTGACATCGCCGCGAAAAATCAGCGCCCCGAAAGCGCCGCGTTCCAGCGCGCCAGCAGCCTGGCCCGCGTCGCCTGGTCAAGATAGGCCAGCAGGCCCGGGCTGACCGGCACCGGCTTCAGCCGCAGCCCGGCCAGATCCTGCATGCCGCCGGCGGGGCTGTCCTGGCCTGCGACCTGAAGGCTGACGGCGGAAAGGCGCAGGGTCTGCGACAGCAGGCGCTGGCCTTCGGGCGACATCAGGAAGCCAAGGAAGGCCGCGCCCAGATCCGGCGCCCGCGCCGCCGCCGGCACCAGCCCCACGCGCGAGACGACGACGGTGAAATCCCTGGGCAGGATCAGCCCGATGTCGGGGTGACGGCGCGCCCATTCCGCCGCATATGAGCCGAGCAGGTTGTAGCCCAGCGCCAGCCTGCCGTCGGCGATGCGTTCGAGGATCTCGGCCGAGGTGGGGAATTGCCGCACGCCCACGCGCCCCATGGCCCGGATGACCGACCAGATGCCGGGGTAAAGTTCCTGGTCGCGGGCGAGAAACAGATAGCCCACGCCCGAGCGCGCCACGTCATAGGTGCCGATGCGGCCGCGCGCCTGCTCGGGATGGCCGGTGATCCAGGCCGCCAGCTCGGCGCGGGTGGCGGGCGGCGTCTGCCTGGCAAAGCTGGGCCGGTGATAGGCAAAGACCGCCGGCTCATAGGTCAGGGCATAGGCGCTGTCGCGCCAGTTGGCCCAGGCCGGCCAGTCCGGGGTCGCGGGCGTGCGCACCGCGCGCGCCAGCCCGTCATTGGCCAGCTTCACCTGCAGGTCCATGGCCGAGGAAAAGGCGAAATCCGCTGTCGCCCCGTCCTGCGATTCGGCGGCGATGCGGCGGTAAAGCTCGGTGGTCAGCAGGTTTTCATAGCGCACGGCGACGCCCGGATGCCCGACCTGAAAGGCGGCGATCAGCGGTGCTGCCAGATCGTCGTCCAGCGAGGAATAGACCGTCAGCACCCGCCCGCCGGCGGGGGCGGCAGGAAAATCGGTCACCTGCGCCGATGCCGCCACCGCCAGTAGCAGCAGCGCAAGGGTGGCGATCAGGCGGGCCAGCGGCAGCATGGCCGCAGCCTGCCAAAGCCGCAGCCCGTTCACAAGCCCGGCCGCGCCCGCTAACCTGCGCCCGGGGGGACAGACATGCGCATCCTGCTGGTCGAGGACAATCTTTCGCTGGCCGAGGGGCTGGTCACGCTGCTGCGCCAATCGGGCTATGCGGTGGATGTGGTCCATGACGGCGCCTCGGCCGAGGCCCTGGCGGCGGCAGAAAGCTTTGATCTGGTGATTCTCGATCTGAACCTGCCGCAGATGGACGGGCTTTCGGTGCTGCGCGCCATGCGGGCGCGGCGCAACCCGGCGGCGGTGATGATCCTGACCGCGCGCGGCGCCCCCGAGGACCGGGTGCGCGGTCTGGACCTGGGCGCCGACGACTATCTGATCAAGCCCTTCGACATCGGCGAGTTCGAGGCCCGCATCCGCTCGCTTCTGCGCCGGCAGGCGGGGCTGCGCAATTCCACGCTTGGCTTCGGCGATCTGGTGCTGGACCAGGCGGCGCGCAGCTTTCAGCTGGCTGGCCAGCCGCTGGATCTGCCGGCGCGCGAACGCGGGCTGCTGGAACTGCTGATCATGCGCGCCGGCAAGGTGGTGACGCGCGAGTCCATCGTGCAATCGCTGACCTCGCTCGAGGACGAGCTTTCGGCCAATGCCATCGAGCAATATGTCTCGCGCCTGCGCAAGCGCCTTGCCCCGGCCGGGCTGACGGTGCGCACCGCGCGCGGCATCGGCTATTTCCTCGACCGGGTCGCGCGGTGAGGCCGACGTTTTCGCTGCGGCGGCGGCTGCTGGCCTGGCTGCTTTTCTCGACGCTGCTGCTGGGGGCGGCGGCGCTGCTGGACACCTGGCGCGAGGCGCGGCGCATGGCCAATGCCCTGGCCGACCGGGTGCTGGCCGGATCGGCGCTGGTGATCGCCGAACGCGCCTCGCTGGACGAGGCGGGCCGCATCGCCATCGACATTCCCTATGGCGCGCTCGAGATGCTGAGCTCGGCCGCGCAGGACCGGGTGTTTTACCGTGTCGACGGCCCGCCGGGGCGGCTGGTCACCGGCTATGCCGACCTGCCGGTGGCCGCGGCGGCGCCGGGCGGCGGCCCGGGTTTCGCCGATGCCCGCTTTCTGGACGCGCCGGTGCGCGTGGCCAGCCTTGCGCGCGCCGCCTCGACCGGCATCGACGAGGTGCCCTTCACCGTCACCATCGCCGAGACCACGAATGCGCGCGAGGCGCTGACGCGGGCGATCCTGATGCGCTCGGCGCTGCGGTTGGGTTTGATGATCGCCGGGGCGGCGCTGATCGTCTGGATTGCGGTGACCCTGTCCCTGCGCCCGCTTTACCGGCTGGGCGAGGCGATCGGCAGCCGCAGCCCCGACGATCTGGGGGCGGTGGAAACCCCGGTGCCCTCGGAAGTGCGCGGGCTGGTGGCGGCGGTGAATTCCTTCATGCAGCGGCTGAAGGCGGCGCTGGACGGGCTGCGCCATTTCACCGGCAATGCCGGGCATCAGCTGCGCACGCCGCTGGCGGTGGTGCGCACGCAGCTGGCGCTGGCGGCGCGCGCCCCCTCGCTGCCCGAGGCGCAGGCCGCCGCCGCCAAGGGCGATCTGGCGCTGGCCCGCGCCGAAAGAGTGCTGGCGCAGCTCTTGGTGCTGGCGCGGGTGGATGCGGCGGCGGGTGTGGCGGCGGGCGCAAGGCTGGATCTGCTGGCCTTTGCCCGCGACCTGACCGCCGAACATATTCCCGCCGCCGCCGAGGCCGGCATCGATCTTGGCTTTGAGGTTGCGGCCGGGGTCGGGGACGATCTGGCGGTGCGCGCCGAGCCGCTGCTTCTGGGCGAGGCGCTGGGCAACCTGATCTCGAACGCGCTGCTGCATGCCGGGCGCGCCGCCGTGGTCACCGTGCGCCTGCGCCGCGCCGGCGACCAGGCGCTGCTCGAGGTCGAGGACAATGGTCCCGGCATCGCCCCCGCCGCCCGCGCCGCCGCGGTCAGCCGATTCTCGCGCGGGGGCAATGCCACGCCGGGCATGGGGCTGGGCCTGCCGGTGGTCGAGGAGATCGCCCAGCTGTTCGGCGGCCGGCTGGAACTGGCCGATGCCGCGGGCGGGCGCGGGCTGGTGGCGCGCATCCTGCTGCCGGCGGCCTGATCGGGGCACTTGAAATTTCCGCGCCGAGCCGTCATCTTGCCGGCGTTCGCGCCTTCGTGAACGCAGTCTGACGGCCGGGCCCCTCTGGCGGACGTGGCGGCACGTTCGTGATGTCGGCGTCGAACCCTGACCAGCCGCCTGGAACCGATTTCACATGCAACAAGGACACCATCCTTCCGCGGGGGGCACAGCGAATGGCGGCACCCGCCCGACACTGGGCTATTTCACCTGGTCCTTCATCGTCACCATTGCCGGCCTGGCCCTGGGCGCGGCACTGGGCTGGCAGACCACTGGCACCCTGGGCGGCATGCTGTCGGTGCTGTTCATCTGCGCCGTGCTGGCGGTGCTGGAGATCTCGCTCTCTTTCGACAACGCCATCGTGAACGCCAACAAGCTCAAGGAGATGACGCCCGCGTGGCAGCACCGCTTCCTGACCTGGGGCATCGTGATCGCGGTCTTTGGCATGCGCATCGTGTTTCCGCTGCTGATCGTCATCATCGCCGCCAATATCGGCCCCTGGCAGGCGATGGTCATGGCGGCAAGCCAGCCCGACCAGTATTCCGAGATCATGAAACAGGCGCATCTGCCGATCGCGGCCTTTGGCGGCACCTTCCTGATGATGGTGGGCCTGTCCTTCTTCTTCGACCATGAAAAGGACGTGCACTGGGTGCGCTGGCTGGAAAACCGCATGCAGCGCTATGCCACCATCCGCGGCATCGAGGTCGCCATCGTGCTGGTCACGGTGCTGGGCTTTTCCAAATTCTTCGAGCCAGTCGAATCGCAGGTGTTCTTCACCTCGGCGATCTGGGGCCTGGTGACCTTCCTGCTGGTCGAGGTGCTGGGCGGGCTGCTGGACAGCAGCCAGCAGGCAGTGCAGGCGGGGGCCAAGGGCGGGCTCGGGGCGTTCCTTTACCTTGAGGTTCTCGATGCCTCGTTCAGCTTCGATGGCGTGATCGGGGCATTCGCGCTGACCCACAACCTGTTCGTCATCGCCATCGGCCTGGGCATCGGCGCCATGTATGTGCGCTCGATGACCATCATGCTGGTCGAGCGCGGCACGCTGGCGGAATACCGCTATCTGGAGCATGGCGCCTTCTATGCCATCCTCGCGCTGTCGCTGATCATGTTCGTGCAGCCCCTGCTGCATATCCCCGAGGTGGTCACCGGCCTGGGCGGCGCCACGCTGATCGGCATCTCGCTCTGGTCCTCGATCCGCTGGAACCGCAGGAACGGCGCGAAGGGCTGATCCCGGCGCCATCGCGGCCCCGGCCGCCGCCCCGACCCGGGCGGCGGCCTTTTTGCTGCGCGCGCGGCGGGCATCTGCTATAGGGGCATGGCAGCCGGAGGTTTCTCAATGCGTTATGCGATCGCCGCGGTCCTTGTCCTTGTCCTGCTGGCCCTGCTCTGGCTGGCCTTCGGGCGTCAGGGGCGTGCGACCCATGACGACGGCGCCGATGTGGCGGCGCTTTACCAGGTCAGGCGCGACCTGCCCACGGGTCCGCTGCGCGTCTTTCAGCTGGGCCACAGCCTGGTCGGGCGCGACATGGCGGCGATGCTGGCGCAGCTCGCGGGGCATGATTACGCGCTGCAGCTGGGCTGGGGCACGGCGCTGCGCGAACATTTCCAGGGCCCCGAGGCGATCAGCGGCTTTGCCGAGGAAAACGCCACGCCGCATTACCGCGACGCGCATCAGGCGCTGGCCAGCGGCGATTACGACGCCTTCGTGATGACCGAGATGGTGCGGCTGAAGGATGCGCTGCTTTACAAGGAAAGCCGGGAATACGCCGCGAATTGGGCGGCCGAGGCGGTGGCCGGCAACCCGCAGGTCCAGATCTTTCTCTATGAGACCTGGCATGCGCTGGACGACCAGCCCGACTGGCTGGCGCGCCTGCCTGACGATCTGGACGGCATGTGGAGCCAGGTCCTGTGGCCCGCCGCGCGCGCGGCGAAGCGCCCGGTCTGGCTGATCCCGGCCGGTCAGGTGATGGCCGCCGTGGTGCGCGAGGCGGAAGAAAAGGGCATCGCTGAGCTGACCTCGCGCGAGCAGCTGTTCGCCCGCAACCCGGATGGCACGCTCGACACCATCCATCCGGGGCATCTGGGGCTGTATCTGGTGGCGCTGACCCATTACGCGGTGCTTTACGGCAAGAGCCCGGTCGGCCTGCCGCATGAGCTGACCCTGGCCGACGGCACGCCCGCCGCCGCGCCCTCGGCGGAACTGGCGCGCCGGATGCAGGAAATCACCTGGGAGGTGGTGCGCGCCCTGCCGCTGACCGGCGTCACGGGCAAGGACTGACTCAGGCATTCCTTGAAAATCCGGCCATTGACCTTGCGCGCGATCTGGCCTTTCTGGCGCTGAAATCAAACGGAGTCCACGATGCTTACCGGTTTCGTGCTGTTCTATGTCGGTGCCGTGCTTTTCCTCAACGGGCTCTGGCTTCTGGGCCGGATCTCGGATCGCGAGATCGTGGTGATCAATATCGTCACCGCGCTGGTCTCGGGGGCCACCGTGCTGCATGACGCCTTTGGCGCGGCGGCGGATGCGGCCAGCATCCGCAATGCGGCGCTGAGCCTTCTGTTCGCCACCACCTATCTGTGGGTGGCCTACAACCGCTTTGCCGGCGTCGATGGCCGCGGCCTCGGCTGGTTCAGCCTGTTCGTCGCCATCACCGCGGTGCCGGTGTTCCTGCGCGCCATCGCCACCGCCGCCAGCGGCACCGAGGTCTGGCTGGCGCTGAACTGGCTGGTCTGGGCGGTGCTGTGGTTTCTGTATTTCCTGCTGCTGGCACTGGATCGCCCGATCCAGCGCCAGACCGCATGGTTCACCCTGTGGACCGGCATCCTGACCGGCTGGCTGCCGGGCTTCCTGCTGCTGGACGGGCTGATCTGATCAGGCAAACAGATGCGCCTCGTCGATGGCGCGGCGCCAGAAGGCGTCGCGGTCGGTTTCGGGCGTCCAGCCCAGCACCCGCCTGGCCTTGGAATTGTCGAAGGCTGACAGATGCCCGCGCGATTTCCAGTCCGCCAGCGAGGCCGGCGCCGCGTCGCGCCGGCGCAGCGCGTGACGCTTCAGCCCCTGTTTCAGCACATCCGCCAGCCACAGCGCCGTCAGGTTCGAGCCGGCGACGCGCAGCCTTGCGCCGGCGCGCTGGTGGATGGCGTCGAAATAATCCCGTCCCGAGAACATTGCATCGCCCACCAGGTTGAAGCTTTCGCCCAGGGCCGCATCCTGTTGCATCATCAGGATCAGCCCGTCCGACACGTCATCGGCCAGCACGAAGGGCAGGATGTTGTGACCATTGCCCCACAGCCGGACCGCACCGGCGCCGTGCCAGCGCCCGATGCCCCAGTGCTGCAAGGGGCCGCCGTCGCCCAGCACGATGCCCGGCCGCGCGATGGCAAGCGCCAGCCCCTGCGCCTGCAGCGCCCCCAGGCGGCGCTCGCCCTCGGCCTTGGCGCGGGCATAGATGTTGCGCGCCGCCATGTCGCCGAAATCCGTGGCCTCGGTGATGGTCGCGTGCGGCGCCGACATGTCATATGAGGCGATGGTGCCGGTATGGATCAGCCTGCCGACCCCGGCGGCAAGGCAGGCGCGGCCGATGCGCTCGGTGGTGGCGATGTCGCCCGCGAGTGCCGCGTCCCAGTTCTTGTCAGTCGATTTCGCCAGGTTATAGACGCAATCCATCCCCGCCATGGCCGCGGCGAGCCCCGCCTCATCGCGCATCGAGACGCCGGTGGTTTCCACATGCGCGGCCAGATCCGGGAAGGGACCGCCCGCCCCGCGCGAGATTACCCGCACGTCATGGCCCTGCTGCACCAGCCGGCGCACCAGGTTGCGGCCGATGAAGCCGGTGCCGCCGATGACCATGACGCGCGGATCGGGCCTGCCTTGCGGATGGATGGGCGGCGCAGGCAGGGCGGGCAGGCGCGCCAGCGTGTCGGCGATGGCCTGCATGACCTGGCGTGCCGCCGCCGGGCCCAGGCGCGGGTCGGGTGTGCCCGACCGGATGCCGGCGTAAAACCCGGCGACGGTTTCGCGAAAACTCAGCCCATAGGGGCTTTTCTGATTGAGCGAGGCCGCCTGGCGCGCGGCATTGCGCAGCCCCTCGCGCAGGTGGCCGGTGGCGCGGGCCAGTTCCTTCAGCAGCGGGTTCAGCACCAGATCGGCGGTATTGTCGCGCGCCGTCACCAGCGTGTCGGCGGCGAAATCCATCCGCGCCATGCCCGACGAGCCGCGCAAGCTGACCGAGCGGTCGTCAAAGGTCTCGACCAGCGACAGGGAAATGGTGACATCGACATGGCCGGCGCGGGCCAGGATGCGCCAGGCTTGCGGGCGGCTCTCGCCGCCGGGCAGGGTGATCCACTGGCCAAGGCTGACATGCTCGACCTCCAGCGGTCCGAACAGGTCACAGGCCATGGAATAGGGATGCGGGCCCAGTTCCAGCAGCAGGTTTTCCGTGCGGCGCAGCATCCACAGGCTGTAGGGACCCGAGCGCAGCGGCACCAAGGGCAGCGCCCAGTTGATCTGCGCGCTGCTGACCCGCCCCAGATCGCCCGATTGCAGCTGCGTCTTCAGCCGCTGATAGGCGGGCAGGGCAAGGAAATTGTGGCAGGCGGCAAGCTGGCGGCCGGCGGTGCTGGCGGCGGCGGTCATCTCGTCCAGCTCCGAAAGCGACAGCGCCACCGGCTTTTCCACCATGACATGCAGCCCGGCGCCGAGGCATTTCACCGCAAGCTCGCGGTGCAGTTGCGGTGGCGTCAGGATATGCACCACGTCGCAGAGCCTGGCCGCGATCATCTGGTCAAGGTCGGTGAAGGCGGCGATGCCATGCGCCGATGCCAGCGCCTCGGCCGCGTCGCGGGCCGGGTCGCAGACCGCGACCAGCCGCGCCCCCGGCGTGGCCCTGATCGCATCCGCGTGCCACTGGGCGATATAGCCCGCGCCGATGATGCCGATCCGCAGGTCACTGGTCATGGAAAGCTCCTATTTATACTCGATAATGCGCATGGCCTCGCCTGTGCGGCGGCGACGGTAATAGGTCAACATGCCAAAAAGGTTGGGGATCTTGGCCAGGGTCAGCAGCCCCGCCTGCCGTGCCGCCATCGGCTGGCCGGCAAGCCCGCGCAGGGTCTTGAAAAACGACAGCGCGTAAAGCGCCAGCGCCAGCGCCGAGATCCAGCCCGAGACCGCCAGCCCCAGCACGAACAGCGCCGGCAGCGCCAGGCCATAGACCCAGACGCGCAGCTTCTCGCGGCGGAAATGCGACGGGTGCATGGCGCCGACCTGGGCGAATCCATGGCCGTTGCGGATGGTGCGCGACCACCATTGCCCGAAACGGGTCATGTCGGCATCGTGCCAGGTCATCTGCTCGGGCAGGCGCTGCAGCCGCCACCCGGCCCGGGCCAGACGCAGGCAGAATTCGTCATCCTCGGCCGCGATCACCGTCGGGTCAAAGCCGCCGGCGGCGCGAAAGGCCGAGACCCGCACCATCATGTCGCCACCGCAGGTGGCGATGGGGCCGGCCGGGCGGCGCCAGTCCACCTCGCACATCTGGTTGTAGACCGTGGCCAGGGGATGGATTTCCGAGCGCCAGCCGGTCACCAACCCCAGACCGGGATCGCCAGCCAGCGCCGCGCTGCCCCTGGCCAGCCAGCCCGCCTCAACCCGGCAGTCGCCATCGACGAATTGCACCAGGTCCAGCTCGCCCGCGGCCAGCAGCGCCTCGAACCCGGCATTGCGGGCGCGGGCGGCGGTGAAGGGAACCGACCTGTCCAGTTCGACCACGGTGACGCCAAGGCTGCGTGCGAAGGCCACGCTGCCGTCGCCCGAGCCGCTGTCCACATAGACCACGCGTTCGCAAAGCCCGACCAGCGAGCGCAGGCAGGCTTGCAGCCGCGCGCCCTCATTGCGGCCGATGGCGACGGCGCCCAGGCTCGGACGGGTCATGGTTCCTCCGGGGGTTGTTCGGACCTGGCGCAGACTAACCGCTGCGGGCCATGGCCGGCAATGCGGCGCGGCCTGCCCTTATCGGCAGGTGGTCACTCTGCCGCGACCTGCTGGCGCAGGCTTTGCCGGGCCAGGGCCGAGATCAGGTCGGTCTGCGTCACGATGCCGACGATGCGCCCGTCCTCAAGCACCGGCACCGCCTCGCATGCGCCCGAGGCCAGCATCGGCAAGAGCGTGGCGATGGGCGCGTCCGGCGCCACATGCGGGGGATCGACCTGCATGATTTCCCGGGCGCGGGTGGGCAGGTCCTCGCGCGGGTTCAGCATCTCGGACATCGCCGCCAGAAAGCGGCGGTCGTGGTGAAAGGCGTCCTCGCGCGCCCGCCGGATCAGGTGCAGCTGGAAGATCACCCCAAGAAAGCGGCCCTCGCCGTCCACCACCGGCAGCGAGGTGAAACCGCGCTGGCGAAAGATGTCGGCCACCCGCGCCAGCCGCGTCTGCGGCTCCACGGTGACCAGATCGCGCGACATCACCTCGGCCGCGGTCAGCGGCCCGGTGCGATGGGTGGCGGCCTGCATCTCGGCGGCGCCGATCAGCCGCGCCAGATCCTCGACGCCGAGGTTCACCGACTGGCGATAGCGTTGCAGGATGTCGGTCAGCTCGGCCCGGGACAGGCCCAGCCGCTCCATGGCGGGATGGTCGGTGGTGCCGTGGCGGCCCGGCTCGTTGAACTGGCGGAAGGGATAGCGCCGCCCGGTCAGCCGCGCATAGACCATGGCCAGCATGACCAGCGTCACCGTGCCCGCCAGCACCGGCGTCAGCAAAAAGCGCAGCCCCAGCTCGCGCACCGCCTCGGGATTGAGCGCCGCGGTCATCGCCACCGCGCCCGCCGGCGGATGCACGGCACGCAGCAGGATGGTCGCGGCGATGGTCAGCCCGACCGCCAGCGCCACCGCCAGCGTGCCGTCCGGGACCAGGCGACAGGTCAGGATGCCGATGCCGGCGCCGGCCAGATTGCCGACCACCGCCGACCAGGGCTGCGCCAGCGGGCTGTTGGGCACGGCAAACAGCAGCACCGAGGTCGCGCCAAAGGGCGCCACCATGCACAGGCCCAGCCGCAGGTCGGTCGAGGGCGCCAGCAGGAACAGGCCGGCCAGGCCCAGCCCGATCAGCGCCCCGACGCCGGCCCTGAGCGCCTCGCGCGGCGAGCCGGGCGCGATGGCCGGGCCAAGCGCCTGCATGATCCGGGGCAGCATTGCCCCGGGCAAGATAGTCATCCGAATTGTCCTGTCCGCGCCCGCGTCGCGCGGGTTTCCTGCGCGTAAATGTCGCAGCCGCGCGGCGGTTGCAAGGCCCGCCGGGCTATTTGTAGCGTCCGCCGCGCTCCAGCACCTCGATCTGGTAGCCGTCGGGATCGGCGACGAAGAAGAACCGCGCGATGATCTCTCCGGCCGGGGCGAAATCGACCAGC
>NZ_JBDHSP010000072.1:0-14301 GCF_039808215.1 Paracoccus sp. (in: a-proteobacteria) | reverse complement strand
TCTTCATCGGAATCTCCTCGTCCATCTTGCCGAGAAAATTCTACCTTCGCATCCCCTTAACCATGGGGAGGATTACCAGTTGGCGTCCCGGCCACGCGATAAAATGATAGACATTTGATACCTGCCGACCTCCCCGGCCTTGACCGATACGCCGAACGAGACCCAGTTGAAGAAGTACTTTCAGATAATTGCGAACGCTGCGCGGGTCGCATCCGAGTTCCAGGCCGATCGCGCTCTGCTTGTACCAGACGACGCCATACTTGTCGCAATACCGAGCGACAAACAGCAGCAACGCCTTGGCACCTTTGGGCAAACCCTCGACCGCAGAGGCCCAGTTAAGAGCAGGAATGTTGACGTAGGTTCTGGGCTTACCCAAGCGAAGATTGGTGCAACGGGCCATTTCACAAGCTCCCGCAGTTGCACGGGCCTACACTGACCTCCACCGCGTCACGCATTCTACGAGGTGTGCCAGGCATCATGCTGCCCCATATCGACGTCGCACGAGCGCCGAGAGGCAAGCAGTTGCATTCCTTACATTTGCCAAAGTTTGCCGCGAATGACAGCGGATGCATGTTTTTGAACTTCATGCTTTTTTCCATCTATATGCCTTGAACTGAGCAGCCAAGGTGAGGGCTGCCCCAGTGAACTCATTCTTCGACCCGGGCCCCAATAGATGCCCAGGATTGCAGAAACCTCTTGCCCCAGATTGATTCCACGGCTACTCGTTCAGGGCGCGCACCCTATCGCATCAGACGCAACAAAGTGCCCCGCCTTGATGAGAAATGGGCCTTGGGGGCTGATCGTCATGCATTCTCGTCGCCATCAGCCACAAGACTGAAGCGCAGGGCATGCAGGACGAGCCGGCTCAGACGCCAGAGCAACCGCCCAACGCTGAGCGGGGTGGAGATTTTCTGGATTGGATTGGTCAGTGAAGCACTGGCGACAAGCGAATTCGATCCGGCTGCCTCGGAGCAGCAGGTGACGATCTGCATCTTGGCGAAACGATGATTCGATGCTGTCGCAGCTCAGCGATCACTTAAGGTTGTGGTCGAACTCCTCCTCTATCCGATTCGGAGAAAACTCCGACGCGAGCATTCTAACTAGAGTCTCCGGGCCAAGCCTGGCAAGCAAATTGGTCCACCGCTCGCCATAGCTTCAGTCACGCAAGAACGGATAGGGAAGGCAGAAAGCACCCTGGATGACCCGCTTAACCTTCGCCAAGTCCTGTCTCACGCACGACCACAGACAAGAAATATGCCGTTATCATGGCAATGTAAGGCAGTGACCTCTGCCTTGCACCAGTCGTATGACGGGATAAGAGCGCCCCTGATTTCGGCCGGCTGCGGTCGGCATCCACTCCCGCCAAACCATCTACGCCGCCTTGCGCCAAGGCTACGAGAACTACCCGTCACCGCCCAGCACAGGGGGGACGTCATACACCCGCCAGCCATGCCATGCGGATCCTGCACAACGGCAAGCTTGAGGAACTCGAGCTGCCGCCTTCGCCTTTGAACCACGCTGAAATTGCGCCACGCGGCCGCGCCTTCGCAACCCTGCCGCCGTTCACTACGCGGTGACCTCCGCCAGAACCTCGGCCATGACTTCGCCCATGGTCACCACGGGCGGCGCACCCCCGATCAGGCTTGCGAGATTGTCCTTGATCCATGCGAGCGAATGTTCATGTGCCGCCCTTGCGCTCTCGGCGCTGTCGAAGAGGCTGATCGAGCCGCCTCCGCCATCGGCAAAGCGGACAACGTAATAGGCCCTGAACCCCGGCTGCTGCTTCAGAAGCGGCGCCAGACCCTCGACGGCGCGCCGCCCTGCCTCTTCGATGCTCTGCATCTGGGGAAAACTGCGGATCACAACATACATGGTGTTCTCCTGCTGAGCTCAGGCGACGGGAAGCCGCCCCTGCCGCGCCACTATACACCCGACTCGGCACCCGCCGCCAACGCCACTGGAGGTCATGCCGAGACGGCGGGGCCGGCATGATCCGGTGGAAGCCGCCGCCGAACGGAGCTATGGCTCAGAACAGCTTTCCGACCGGAGTATCTGCTGATGACCCCCACCGCGATCATGGCCGCCTTCGAAGCCCAAGGTCCCCTGCCACGCGAGGCGCTGCGGGCGGCCGGGCAATCGCGCGAGGCCATGGTGCCGGTGTTTCTCGACTACATCGCCAGGCTGCAATCGGCCAGGAACGCCGATCTGGAAAGGATGGATGCGTTCTTCTTCATCGCCTTCCTGCTGGCCGAATGGCGGGAGACGCGCGCCTATCGACCTTTGGCACGGTTGCTGCGCCGTGATCCCGAGTTTCTGGATGCGTTGATGGGGGATAGCATCACCGAATCTTCGGCCCGGGTCATGGCCGGGGTCTTCGACGGCGATCTGCAACCGCTTTTCGACATCATCCTTGACGAGGCCGCCGACAGCTTCCTGCGCGGCGAGATGTTCGACACCCTCGCCATCATCACTCTGAGCGATCAGACCCTGCGGCCGCAGGTCACCGCCTTTCTGGCGGATTTTCGCGACTGCGCAGGCAGCGGGGCCAGCGAGGAAATTTGGTGGCCATGGGCTGAATGCATCGCCGCCCTCGGCCTCTCGGAACTCGAGCCGCAGGTCCGCACAGTGTTCGACAGCAAGCTGATCAGCCCCGATCACAGCCGGTTCGAGGATTTCGCCCAGCGCCTCCAGACGACGATGGAAACGGGCCGGGCCGACTGGTTCACCGGGCATGCCAGCAACCGCCTGGTCACCGACACCATTGCCGAGCTTGGCTCATGGTATTGCTTCTCGGAGGAGTATCTCACCCGGAAGGCGCAACTGGGTCTGAAGGTACTGTCCACCCCGCCCCGCGAAGACAGGGATCCCGTCAGCACCGCCACCACGGGGCACGTCGGTCGCAACGATCCCTGTCCCTGTGGCAGCGGCAAGAAGTTCAAGAAATGTTGCCTGCAGTGATCTGAGCCTTCCAGCAGCCACGAGCAACCGGCGGACATCGGCGGCGTGCCTGTGGCGGGACATCTTAGCCCCCATGCACCAGTCAACCTGCCGAACTGCGTGCGGGGGAGGCTCTCATCCGGCGCCCGTCCGCTGTAACTACACGCCCCAGTCGAGCCGCAACTCGGATGATTGCCCCGCTGCCCGACGCGCAGTCGCTTCGATGCGCGAGGCAACCATCTCCTGCAGTTTCCAGAGATGGCGGTCATGCAGGCCCAGCGCCTCAAGGTGGTGTACGGTGCTGAGAAGATACTCGGCCATGGAACCGAGGCGTCCAGCCGCCACAGCTAGGACGTCGGCAATCTCATCCATTGCCAACCCGCTGACATACCTTCCGGAGGTTCGGTCCATGGCAAAGGTCACTCCATTCATCGCGCCCGTTGTCGTCATGAGCTTGATCCTGCGCGCTGGAAAGGCATGCGGCATGAAATGCACTTCCCGCCGGACCAGCTTGTGCAGGTTTTCCTCAAGGCTTTCGGGCGGCAAGCGGTAGGCGACGCCTTCGCATTGGCCGCCACGATCCAGCGCCAGCATCAACCCCGGCTGATCTGCGGTTCCCCTGAACCATTTGTCCCAGCCAAGGCAGAACGAACGGTGCCAGCCATGGGCGACGGCAGTCCGCTGATCGACATGATCGAAGGCGGGGTTCCAGATCAGCGATCCATAGGCAAAGATCCACAGGCCTTCGGACGCCAGCTCGCTTGTCATGATGTTGCCTACGATCCGGTCGTAGTCTGCCTCAACCGCCGGTATGAGATCTGGATCGAGGGGGGCAGACAAAGCATCGGCAGGAGGCAGCGCCACTTGCGCGACAAGTTCCGATGTGAGTCGCAGCGGTCCTCGTGCCATGCCATCCTCCACCGAAGATTCACACGTCAGCCGGAGCCAATATAGCACCGAAGGCAGCATATCCTCTGTGGCCCATCGCACGGAAAATCCCGCCGAGCCGCCTCCAGACCCACGGAGTGTGCCAGCCTCCTTGCAGACAAGGAGAGAGCACATGATCAAATCCAGCGGCGTCGGCACTTTCATCTTCGACATCCATTTCGAAACAGCACTGGCGGACGCTGCCGAAGTCACGCGCCGGATCGGCAACAAGCCGATCTCCGTCACCAAAGACCGCGCCTGTTTCTGCTGGCATCCGACCGGCCGGCGGCGCGGCGATGACGAAACCATCGTCTGGGAGCTTTCCGCCCTGCTCGGAGGCATCTGGTTCCGCATCGATTGGGACCACAGCACATACTGAGCTGGACGACAGGATCTGACACCCATGCCGGTTAATGTTCGAATCATTCCAACAGTTTCCGAGGGCCGTTTTGCATGAGTATCGTTGACAACAGATTTACGACCTCCCGCCACGCCCGCAGTTCGCTCAAGCGCGGCCGCGCACGCGAAGCCCTTCGCGATGCCGCAGGTCGCGATGCCGATCTGCCCGCTATATTCGGGCAATTGCGCGAGATGCATCCGAACCGAAAGGCGCTCGAACGGGCTGCTCGACGGCTCGGGAAGCAGCCGGGCGTCGTGCGCGTTGCCTTGAACCAAGCGGGGCTGACCGTCATGGCCCGTAACGTCCGCCAAGCCACCAACGTGAAGGAGAGCGTCGAACTCTTTTCCGAGGACGTCATCCTTTACACGACGATCCGGATCGAATTCCGGGGTGGTTTCACCTGCTACCATATCGGGCGGGCCAGTTTCTGCTTGCATGCCCTTGAACGCCTGATCGAGCGCAGCGCCGTCCCCGTGAATCGCCCTTTGCTTCCGGCGCTGGATGCCGAGTTCATCGCAACCGTGCGGAGCTTCCGGGCGGACGCGATGATCGCCGACGATGGTGAGCACTTTCTGCGCGGCGTCCAGGAGGGCCTCTGGGCGGGCGGCATTGACGAGATCGCGCCCGAGGCCGGATGGCCCGAAGGATGCAGCAAGGTGCCGATCTTCTCGGTCCGGACCTTTCTCAGCCCCGAGGAGATGCGCCCGACGCTCTGGCTGCGCTGGAAGAATGATGCCAGCCTGCGGATGCTCGATCAGGGGTGACCAGTAAAATCTCTGCGCTGGTGCCCAGCCACCAGCGCACGAAGGCCTTCCGGGGCGATGACCTCGACCTTGTCGCCCCATTGATAGAGAAACCACGCCATTTCGAGCCAGCCCGAGGCCGTGAAGCGGACGATCAGGCTGCCATCGGTCTGTGGTTCAAGCTTCTGTCTCGGATGGAACCGAAAGCCTGCCGCATGTTCTGCCACCTCGGGCAGGAAGCGCCAGACGACCTCGCCATGCTGAGCGGGGTCGTGCCAAACGCCGAAGCCCTGTGCCGCATAATCCTCGATGGAAAAGCCGGGCGAGAGGACAAACCCCTCACCGGTGATTTCGGCACTGCGGATCCGGTCGAAGCGGAACTTGATCAGCTGGTCGCCCTTGGCGGGCTGCCGCGCCACCAGATAGGCCCGGCCTCCGAGCAGGATGCCATGCGGCTCGAGAATGCGAGGGGCGCTGTCCTCGCGATATATCACCCGCAACCGGAAGGGGCCGCGGATCGCAGCGCTGACGGTGTCGAGCAGGTAGGGATCCATGGTGATGCGCGGCCCCGGTCGCGCGACATGGCCAAGTGCCTGCAGCATGGCCTCGGCTTCGGCCTCGGCGCGGCGGGCCTCGAGCGGTTTCATCTGCAGGATCAGGGCCTCGCGCATTTCCGACAGTGCCGCGGCGTGGCGCACCCGTTGGTCGTCCCTCGCCGCTCGGATCGCAAGTTCCAGCCCCTCCAGCGTCGAGTCCGCCTGCCGGGGCAGATGCAGCAGGCGCGCCTCGCGGATCTTCCAGCGTCGACGGCGCTCGTCATCGTCCCTGATCTCGCATTGGAACAGGGTCTCGAGCGCATCGGTCATCCTCTGGGCGGTGCGATGCGAGACGCCGAACTCCGCCGCGATCTCGTCGAGGCCAACGCCGTCGTAGCGCGCCGCGGCCATCGTCGCGAGGTGCAGCAGGTCGCGGGCCTTGCCAAAGGACATCAGCCGGCCTTCAAGAACTTGCGCAGGTTGTCGCGGGTCCAGAGCTTTCCGGTATGGGTGCGCAGGCCCATCTCGTTCAGGGTCTCCGCATCCGCACCCTCCTCCTGCACCGCCTGCAGGATCCGGGTGCGATGCACCGGCTTCGCGGCGATATGGGTTTCGTATTGACGGTTCCATTCCTGGAAATGTGCTGACGGATGGAAGCGGACGCCGGCAATGATCGAGTCCTCATCTGCAGGAAGTAGATCGGCCCCGAGCGCACTCATCCTCGAGATCAGGATGTGATGCGGTCGCCAGGAAATAGCTTTGCCAAAATCGACCATGATCGGTTTCAAGTCGGGGCGCTTCGCAACTGCCGCCGCGATCTCGTCGGCTACTTCGACACTGCCCCGATCGGGCGCGCGTTCGAGAAAGGCCCGCTCGGCCACGATGACGCGTTTCACCTTGCGGGCGTAGCGATGGATCTGGTCGCGCTGGTAGGCGATCGTGCGGCTCTTTCGCGCGGCCTCGTCCACGTCATCGCCGAGCGACGTGAAGCCCGCCCACGGGGCAGGAAAGGTCCAATAGATGGCAAAATAACTCATGACGGAAAATCCCGACGCTTTGACACATGGAATTGCTTTTCTGCGATCCTGCCCACATCAATCGGAAAGCGAAAGGAATTTTCATGCGCCACTTCATCACCGGACCGGAGGTCGACCCGGTCACCCGGAAGATCCGGGGCTGCCTGTTCGGCGGCGCGGCGGGCGACGCGCTCGGGGCCGAGATCGAGTTCTGGGATCTCGCCCGCATCCGCCAACGCTTCCCCGAGGGGCTGACCTCTTTCCCGCCGCATGACGGCCGTTCTGGGCGGATCACCGACGATACGCAGATGACGCTCTTCACCGCCGAAGGGCTGATCTGCGCCACGGTCCGCGCCGCAGACAAGGGCATCTGCGCCCCCGAGGCGGTGGTGCATCACGCGCTGCTGCGCTGGTTCCGGACCCAGGGCGGCAAGCCGCAGATGCAGGTCTCGGACGTCGGCCTGGTCCGCGATGCGCGGCTGCAGAAGCGCCGTGCGCCGGGCAATACCTGTCTCTCGGCCTTGCCTTCGGCGAAGCAATTCGGTGAACCAGCGCGCAATGACAGCAAGGGCTGCGGCACGATCATGCGCGTGGCCCCTTGCGCTCTGATCGCCCATTCCGCCGAGCAGGCCGAGCAACTGGCCCGTGACACTTCGGCCCTGACCCATGGCCATGTGCTGGGCATCGAAGCGGCTGTGGCCTTCGCCCGTATCCTGTTCGAAGTCTTCGAGGGCGCGTCGCTGGAGCGCGCGATTGCCTCGGTGCGGCTCTCGCCGCCGATCATGGCGGCGCTCGAGGCCGCCCAGCGCGCGCCCCGTGACGGCCGACCGGAAACCGTCGAAAGCCTCGGTGGAGGCTGGGTCACCGAGGAAGCCCTTGCCATCGCCCTCTATGCCGCGCTTGCGGGCCTGGACTTCTGGCACGGGCTGCAGATCGCTGTCACCCATAGCGGCGACAGCGACAGCACCGGAGCGATCGCAGGCAACCTTCTGGGCCTGCTCTATCCCGAACAGGCGCTGGCGCGGCGTCACGACCTCGAATGTTCCGACGTGATCGCCCGCATCGCCCGCGACCTGAGCCTCGCCCGGCGCGGCGGCGCGGAATTCGCCGAGGAATTCGGCGACCAGTATCCCGGCTGGTAAGGAGACCGCCTTGTACAATGTCATTCCCGATATCCATGCCGATCCCGCGCGCCTTGAAGGCTCGTTGCAGGCGGTCGGTTCCGGACAGCTCGCCTTCTTGGGCGATTTCATCGATGCCGGAAAGAAGGTCTCGCACCCTGATGACCGCACGGTCCTGACCCGCGTCAGGGGGCTGGTCGAAGCCGGCGCCAAGGCGGTGATGGGCAATCACGAGCTGAACGCGATCCTCTTCCATCACCCCGACCGCCTGCGCGCGCACAGCGAGAAGAACCGCGCCCAGCATCGCAGCTTCATCGAGACCTTCGGCATCGCCACGCCCGAGGCGCGGGAATGGACCGATTGGTTCCTGACTCTGCCGCTCTGGCTCGATCTTGGCGGGCTGCGCCTCGTCCATGCCTGCTGGAGCCAGCCGGATATCGATCTGATCGCGGCGCGCCGTCCCGACGGGCGTCTTCGCCCCGAGGACCTGCCGGAGATCGCGCGTGAATCGACGCCTTTTGGGCGGGCTGTAAAGACGCTGACCTCAGGACCGGAGGTCAGCCTGCCAGCAGGCTATGCGTTTTCGGATTTTGGCGGGCATCGCCGAACCGAGATGCGCGTGGCGTGGTGGCGTTCTAGGGCCGCAACTTGGCGAGAGGCAGCGCTCTCCGTGCCTGATCCGCTTTTGCTTCCCGAGGAGGCGCTGCCCTCTGGCATCCTCGCCGAGATCTACTCGTCCGATGCTCCGCCGGTCTTGGTCGGCCACTACAAGATGACCGGAGAGCCACTGATCGAAGGCAGCGCCGCCTGTCTCGACTACCCCAGTGAGCCACTGGCGTATTGCTGGCAAGGCGAAAAGCAACTGAGCAAGGACAACCTGATCAGGCTCTGACAAGCTATCCCGGAGGCGCTGTCTTGCCAGCGTCTCCGGGAAATGCCCAATTGTCATCGAGCCTACCGAACCTTCCAGCACCCACGCCGAGAACGACTTATCATGTTCAAGTTTCTGTTTCGCAAGAAGGACGCGGTAACTGCCCCGTCTGCCTCTCCTTCTCCTACCGCCCGTATCGAACGTCAGAAGCCGCAAGAACTCTCCGCCGGTGCGATCCTCGAGCAACTACTTGCCGCGACGCCGCGCCTGACTTCGGACGCCCCTCGCGATGGGCGCGGAATCTATGGCCTTGTCGATCACACCGGCACCCTGTGCTATATAGGCTCGACCAGCGCCAAGAACGAAACGCTCTACAAGCGCATTCACCAGCGCCACCGCACCGGGTCGGAAAGTTCCAGCCACTATTTCTCCCGCATGTACAATACCGGCCGCATGTGGCGTGATCCCAAGGATCCGACAGCGCGCGCAGATGGTGAAATCGCAAAGGCGATCCGCAACGAGTTCATCGCCCGCTACTGCCGTGCCGTTTGGGTCGTTCTGCCTGATGAAGTCGAGATCGCGCGTCTTGAACGCGAAATTCTGGAAATGGCGCCCGACCATGCGATTGCCTGGAATGGTCGCGGCATGGACGCATATGAAGAGCCGGAGGCGCTGGTGGACGCAACTATCGACACACTGTCATTTGGACAATCCCAGCGCGAAGCAATTGCGCGGCAAAGGATGCGCTACGACGCACGCGGGTCGAATGCGGTCGTTGTGACCGCGTCGGCTTCGGTGTCACCGCTTCCGACAGGCAGCTTTCGTTTCGTCTCCCTCGATGTCGAGACCGCCAACAATGATCGCTCCAGCATTTGCCAGATCGGGCTTGCCTTCGTGGGTGTCAATGAAGCGATCACAACCTGGACCAGCTATATCAACCCGCAGACCAGCGACTGGAGTTGCTCGCGCATTCACGGCATCACGGCCCGCGACGTCGCAGATGCGCCACGATTTGCCGATATTCTGGGGCTGCTTGAAGCAAGCCTCGCGAGCCTCACCATCTATCAGCACTCGGGATTCGACCGAAGCGCCATCACGGCCGCCTGCGCAAGCGCCGGCCTTGCGCCCCCGGATTGGGAATGGCGCGACAGCGTCCGGGTCGCCCAAGTCGCTTGGCCTGAGCTTAAGGGAAATGGTGGCCACGGGCTGGCTTCCCTCAAGGCCTATCTGGGCCTTGAGTTCCGGCATCACGATGCAGGCGAAGACGCCAAAGCTTCAGCGCAGATCGTCTTGCTGGCGGGGCGTGGATATCGACCCGCGGATAAAGCAAAGGCCAACCACGCTATCGATCCGGCAAACCCCCACATTACTCTTGGAGAGCGCAACCCGACCTCGCCTCCGCCCGTGCCAAGTCCGGAGCGTCAGCCCCGGAAGCAGAATGAGGGTCAGGTACCCTATGCGGCCGATGGGACCTGCTTCCATCCCGGTCTCGCCCGTCGCGGATTTTTTACGATCGGCGCGAAGGGAAGCGAAACCAGGCATGCCTCGTTTGAGGAGGCGCTGACCCTGCTGCGCGAGATGGAAACCCCAAGATGGCGCCGTCCCAATTCTGCAGGCAATTGGGGGATCGTATCAGGCTGCTCCTGGGCGGATCCGTCATGACCAGAGCCGGTCAACACCCGCATCATCGATGGACTTGAGAGTGCGCCAGCGATCCCTCCCAAGCTGTAAGGGTGTATCGTCGCATCCGGCGACGCCCATCTCACCCCGCGCTCATCCGCGTGATGCTTACGGACTTCCACGGCGATGCCCTCGCAACCTGCCCACGACACAGTTACCGTGACCATATGCGGCTGATCTCTGGCAATATTCTTCTCTCGGCCTCGGACCTGATGCGGTTCATGGGTTGTACCCATGCCACGACACTGGACCTGCTGCGCCTTCATGGTCATGGCCCAGCGCCACGCACTGACAGCGCGGATACCGCGCTGCTGCAAAAGCATGGCGACGTGCATGAGGCCGCGCACCTGACCGGGCTGCAGGCCACGCGGGAGGTCGTCGAGATCGAACGCGGCAATCTGGCCGAGAATGCGGCTGCCACCCGCGAGGCTTTAGCCAGCGGCGCAGAGGTGATCTTTCAAGGCGCGTTCCTGTCGGGCAACTGGGGTGGCTGGTCGGATTTCCTGGAGCGCGTCGAGCGTCCCTCGGCACTCGGAGACTTCAGCTACGAGGTGGCCGACACCAAGCTGAAGCGCCGTCCGCACCCAAAGCATGTGCTGCAACTGGTGCTCTATTCCGACCTGCTGACCGAAATTCAGGGCGTGGCGCCCGAGTTCGCGCATGTCGAACTGGGGGACGGCACCCGCGCGACTCTTCGACTGGCGGATTACGCGGCCTATGCCCGCATGGCGCGGGCGCGGCTTGAAGGTTTCGTGGCCGATCCTCAGCCGACACGCCCGACGCCGTGTGCCGATTGTGGTCTGTGTCGCTGGGGAGATCATTGCGCCGGTGTTTGGCAGACGGAAGACAGCCTGTTCAATGTCGCCAATATCAGCCGTGGCCAGGTGAAGAAGCTGGAAGCGGCAGGCGTCCGAACCATGGAAGCCCTCGCCAGTCTCGATCACCCCATCCGCGGCATGGCGGAAAACACGCGCCTGCGCCTCGTGACACAGGCCCGGCTGCAACACGCCCGCAAGACCGGGGTGCCAACCTTTGAACTGCGCGCGCCCGAGCCCGGAAAGGGGTTCGACCTGCTGCCCGAGCCGCAGGCGGGCGATCTGTTCTACGACATCGAAGGCAATCCGCATTACGAGGGCGGCCTCGAATATCTGCATGGCGTCTGGTGCGATGGGCAGTTCCGGTCCTTCTGGGCGCACGATCATGCCGCCGAGGGGCGCGCGCTCGCCGAACTGCTGGAGTTCTTCCGCGCGCGTCTCGCCGCATACCCCGATGCGCGCATCTGCCGGTTCATTTCGGATCAGGTCTATGAGGGGCGGCTGGAAAGCCACCCAGACACCGCGCGTCAGGCCGTGACCGGCACCAGTTTTCCAGAAGCCGGGGCTTTCTGGGTGGAGGTCGCCCATGAAGGCAATGCGCAGATCGCGCCCGAGGAGGTCGCCGCCGTCGCCGCCACCGCGGCCGATCTGCTGAAGGGCACATGGACCGACAAGGACGGTCAGGCGCGTCCCGTCCGGCAGTCGGACATCATCGTCGTCGCACCTTACAACGCGCAGGTGAACGCCCTGCGTGATGCGCTGCCCGAAGGCATCCGCGTGGGCACCGTGGACAAGTTCCAGGGACAGGAAGCACCCGTCTGCCTCGTGTCGATGACCGCGTCATCGGCCGAGGAAACGCCGCGCGGAATGGAGTTCCTGTTTTCGCTCAACCGCATCAACGTGGCCGTGTCCCGCGCGAAGGGGCTGGCGCTGGTCTTTGGCGCCCCGCGTCTCCGCGAGGCGAAATGCGAAACGGTCGAGCAAATGCGGCTGGTGAACACGCTGTGTGCTTTGAATACGCCTTGCTCGCCACCCACAGTACCCAGTGGCGCTATACCTCCCGCGCTCCTTGCGGCCTTGAAAGCACAGAAAGCCTGATTGCAGAGATCTTTAATGTTCTATGAATCTTCATTAATTGACAGCCGTAAGTCCACGCGCCCCAGCACGCTCGAGGCAGTGATCCGCGAGGAGACTGGCAGCAAGATACGCAGCTTTCTTTACCAGCTCTCAGAAGGAGTTACGGATTACCGGTCCATCCATAGCCTGACCGAGCAGGTCAGGCACCAGTACCACGGCCGTTTTGCCATCGAATTGATCCAGAACGCTTATGACGCCGTCAGTCGGGCCGCGGACCGCAAAGCTTCGCAATGCCGGATCGAGATGCGACTGGAAATGGATGGTGGGTTCGGAACACTTTACGTTGCCAATGACGGCGCACCATTTTCGCACAGTAATTTTGAAAGCGTTTCTCGGCTTGGCCAGAGCGACAAGGATCCGGCCACATCTGTAGGCAATAAGGGGATCGGCTTTCGCAGCGTGCTCGAGATCAGCCAAAAGCCCCGCATCTGGTCTCGGCGACAGGAAGCCAGCCCGGAATTCGATGGCTATTGCTTTGGCTTCGACCCCGAATTTACCAAGTCAATCTACGACCCCGCACTTGCCATCCTTGAGGATCGACCGCTTTCGGTCGAACAGGAATGGTTTGCCGAGGTTGTCGATGAAGATCCAAGCCTTTGCGAGCGTTTGCACACCGGCGCAAGGCGCCGCCAAGCGCAAGGCGCGAATTCGACCTCGGACTGGTTGCGCGAAGAGATCGGTTACCTTTCGCCCTATCTCTTGCCTTGGCCGCAGTCAGCGCGCAGCCCTGTGGTCGACGATCTCGAGGCCCGCGGATTTGCATCCGTCCTGGCCTTGCCGCTGCTTTCCCCTGCGGCCGCCACCCTAGTGGAACGCAAGCTCGCAGAGATCACAGCCGATTCCATGTTGTTTCTCGACAACCTGAAGGCGCTGACAATCACCACTCCCATTAGCTCCAGAACGTTCTATCGAAACGCCCTTCGGGAAGCGAACGGGCCAAGGGGATATGGCAAGATCTCGGTCAACTCCGGCGACACTACCAATCATTACTCCGTCTGGCGGCGCGCGCTTCCGGTATTGGACATGCCGGAGGCGGTTCAGGAATCTATTCGCGGCTTGCCCGGCCACTGGCCGAAACTGGAACAGGCCGAGATTTCCGTCGCGGTCAGCGATGTCCGTGAACCAACACCTGGAAAACTCAGCATCTTCCTTCCGACCTCGTTGGAGACCGGTGCCGCCCTTCACATTAGCGCGCCGTTCTTTGGCGACATGAGCCGCACGACAATCAGCTTTGATACCGAGACAGAGGGCGCACAGGCGGGTGGAAGCTACAACGACTTCCTGCTGCATCAGGCCGCCGTCCTCGCTGTAGAGGCGATTGCCGACGACTTGGCCGGACGCTCTGCGGCAGAGGCAGCCGGTATCCTAGACATCCTTGCGCCACATGCCTCTGAAAGCGCGCCAAAGGAGCGCTGGCAAAACCACTTGCGCCAAGCTGCGGCGGATATGGGGGTCAGCATCGAGACCGCCCCATGGATGCTTAGCGATCACGGATGGCGCTCGCTAGCAGAGACGTCCCTGCTGCCGCTGCCAAGCAATCCCAAGGTGCTGGATGCGGTCCTGCTTCGCCAGCATGCGACATTCCCTGCCTATGGTGCGGCAATGGATTCGCGCATCGGGTCAATCGGGCGACTCTCCGAGCATTTTGGTATCGGCGTTATGCCTGCGGAAGCAGATCAGGCGACAATGATCGAAGGCGCCGCAAAAGCGCTGGCGGGCGAAGCGGAGCTGGATTGGGGGCACTTTTGGCAGGATGTCTGCGAAATCTTCTCAGACGACCTATCCCACCTCATGGGTAAGGACGTGCTTCTGTGCACGGATGGCAGATTGCATTCCGGTGGTGTCGCCGGGCAGGCCATCTATTTTCGTCCGCGCCAAACCGGCCAAGATGATGATAGCCTGGACGAGCCCGGCATCGACCAGATTCCTGCAGCGCTGCAATCGTTTATCGCAATCTTGGATCCGCAGATACCCGTCAGCGAAGTTCGCGATGGCCGTAGGCAGAATACCGAACTTCACAAGCGTCTGACGGATTCCAAGCTGAGCTATGGCTGAATTTGGGTGACGCGGCTTGATCATGCGGCGCGGCTTTGGCTGGCATCGTCAGCGGCGACGCCA
>NZ_JBDHSP010000071.1:0-14475 GCF_039808215.1 Paracoccus sp. (in: a-proteobacteria) | reverse complement strand
GGTTCTGGCAGGCTTCGACACCCGCCACGATACGCCGCCTTCTCAGGCCCCATCACCCATTTTCAGCCATAGCCCGAAATGCTCGGATCGACACCCCAAGTTTTGTTACCTCAAAGCCGCAGTTTAGGCCGCTTGCCGAGGAAATTATTGAGATTGCTAACCGATGCCTGCAACTTGAACCTTCACACCGTCCTACAGCCGACCAGCTTGTAGAAATGTGTGCTGCACTCTGCTACACAGTGTCGGACCGGAAAATAGGTTCAGTCAAGAATTATCAGTACAACGCTTGGGGCTTTATTCGCACCTCCGGGGACGATGTTTTCTTCCACAAAGAAAGTGTTTTTGGGGAGCTACCAGAAGTCGACGAAAACGTTGTGTTTTCGTGTTATGATGGGGGGCAAGCGCCACGGGCGCTGCCCGTTCTGAAGCTCAAGTGAGCTACAATTAATTATTTATAATGTCCGCTGATGGGGCCGGCATTGCCACCGGCTCGGGGCGCAGCGATTTCGGCTCACCGAAGTGAATCCCCGCATCGGGTGTCATGCTGAGCCGCGCACGTCCGACAGCGTTGGGTAGGCGCCGGGCCTTCGCTGCGACCCGCCTGACGGTCAGCAAAAAGCTGCCCCAGGTCCGCGCCGCGACCGTCCGCAAAGGGCCGAAAGAAACCATCCCCAACTACACCTCATCGCTTTTTTACGCTCGCAGGCTGCTTAGCCAGCGTGCGATAGATCGTCGGCCTTGAGACTGAAAACACCTCAGCTAGGTCACTGATCGAATATTCGCCGGTGTCATACATGCGGCGAAGTTCTTTCTGCTGGCGCTCGGTCAGCTTGGGTTTCTTGCCACGCAGCTTGCCCTTGGCCCGCGCGATCGCCATGCCCTCGCGGGTGCGCAGGCGGATCAGGTCGGCCTCGAACTCGGCAAAGGTGGCAACGATGGTGAAGAACATCTTGCCCATCGGGTCGGTAGGGTCATGTACGCTGGCGCCGAGTTGCAGCCTGACGCCACGCGCGGCCATCTCGTCGGCGATAGCGCGGGCATCGGGAACCGAGCGGGCGAGGCGATCCAGCTTCGGCACCACCAGCGTGTCGCCTTCGCGAACGGCGGCCAGAGCCTGATCGAGGCCAGGACGGGCGCGGTTCGTGCCGGTGAGGCCGTGATCGGCATAGATGCGGTCCTCGGCCACGCCAAGTTTCAGCAGGGCCTCCCGCTGCACAGCAAGGTCCTGCTTGTCGGTCGAACAGCGGGCGTATCCGATGAGAGTGCCAGTCATGGGCGAACTGTAACGTAAAGCGCCCCGTCATTGCAAAACAAACCGGACCAACCTAATGAGAATCGCGTTTATCCGTCAGGCAAGGGCTTCTGGCCGGTGCCGCACAGACGAGGCTCGCCGTCCGCTGAACGATCCCCTTGCGGACAGGCATTTGTTATCTCAGATGGTAACCCAAAGCCGCGAACTGGGCATCAACCCAAAGATGGTCGCAAAACTGCAGAGGCGGGCGACCGTCGAGGATATGACGACCGGGCCGCCGGAACCGTGCTCGAAGGCCCTCTCTGGGCATAAGCGGGGGGCTTGTGTGCCGTGTTAGCCAGACGATGTGAGGCTCAGCTGCCGCTTACACTGATCCAGTACGACCTGGAGAAAGAGATCAGTGCGACGGCTGCGCTTTTCGCGCCTAAGGGTACATGCGAGGAAGGGCACGGTAACCTCTGGTGGCGCGAGTGGCAGGCAGCGGAAACTGTCGTGATCCGCAAAGGACTCGACCGCGTGAACCGGCAAGAACCCAAGATAGAGGCCCGAACGGACGAGGGCGGAGATCACATCAATGTCGTTGGATTTCGTTGCCGGGACGAGGCCAAGCAACTGGGCACGCTGGTCGCTGGGCGATCCGTGGGTACGGGCCACATAATGCAATCCCTCCAACGCCTCAAGATCGAAGATGAGCCGGGGGTCGGCATGGAGAGGATGGCCCTCGGCGCAATATAGTCGCGCGCTTTCATGGAAGATCGGGGTGCTGATGATCTCGTCCGGATGCGGGCTGGCACCGAGAATACCCAGATGCACCTGGCGGCTTCGGATCTGGCGGATGATCTCGTCTGGCGTCAGAACCTTGCAGTCGATGACCAGACCGGGCGCCTTGTCCCGCATGATGCGGACGAGGGTGGGAAAGCCCAACAGAGGCGAGGACAGAATATGATTGACCACACCGATCCGCAGTGTTCCGGTCAGCCCATCGCGCATACCTTCCAGACGTTCGTCACAGATCGACAATGTTTCCGCCAGAAGGCAAGCCACGTCATAGGTAATCCGTCCGGGTGCAGTCAGCGCAAAGCCGCCCGGCCCACGGCTGCACAGATCCAGCCCCAACCTGATTTCGAGGTCCCGGACCTGCCGGCTGACGGTCGAAAGATCCAGGCCCAAGAACTCAGCCGCAGCCGACAAGCCGCCGCATTCGACCACGACACGAAAAACATCCAGGCGATGGATGTCCGCGCCACGCAGCTTTCGTAGTTTCGCGATCTTTGCCATGCTTGCATGTTTATACAAGCATACTGGCCGCTTCTATACTTTTTCCATTCCGGCCGCTTGCTATCCTTTGACAAGGACGTTGTGGAGGCGTCCGTGCAGGGAGAATCCGACAGATGAAACGTATTTTTCTAAACGGAACGCGGCGGGCCTGCCTGCTGTCTCTGGTGGTTGCAGGATCTGTCCTGACCGCGCCGTTCGCCGCTCGTGCCGAAGGCAAGGTCGAGGCGATCCGCGCTGCTGGCGTCGTCACCGTCGGCACCGAGGCGGCCTATGAACCGTTCGAATTCATCCAGGACGGCAAGATTACCGGTTACAGCAAGCAGATCCTCGACGCCGTGGTCGAGGATTTGGGCGTCAAGCTCAACCAACTCGACCTGCCGTTTCAAGGTATTCTGCCCGGCCTGCTGGCCAAAAAATTCGATTTTGTCGCAACCTCGGTGTCGATCAACGAGGAGCGGGCGAAGAAATACGCCTATACCCGCCCGATCGGTACCGTCCAGACTATTGTTCTGGTGCGCGCCGACAACGAGGATATCCATTCCGAGGCTGACCTCGCTGGCAAGATCGTCGCGACGCAACTGGCATCCGCCGAACAGCCGGTGGTCGAGGAGTTCGATCGACAGCTGACTGCCGACAAGGGCAAGGGCTTTGCCGACCTCAAGCTGTTCCAGGCCTTTCCAGAAACCTATGCCGCCGTAGGATCAGGGCAAGTGGATGCGGCGCTGATCGGCTCGAACGGTGCTGCGGTACTGATGGCGCGGCAGCCAGGCAAGTTCCGCATTGCCGGCGAAGTCGGCGAGCCACGCTACCTGGCTTGGGTAACGAATGCCGATGACACCGATCTGCGCGACTATCTCAACACGGTGATCGGCGAACTAATCGATAGTGGCAAGATGGCGGAGTGGCAGCGGGAGTGGTTCGGGTTCGAGATGGACCTGCCCTCCGAAGGCTACCTACCCGAAGGCGCCCTCTGACCTCGCGACAGACCCAAAAGTGAGTCGGGCATTGTCCGCCCCCGGTGGCGGACATCCTGGCCCATTCCGGCCCCATTCGGAAAGGACATCCCATGCTTGCCGAGACGCTGGCCCATTGGCCGCAGTTTCTCAAGGGCTTGATGATGACGATCGGCCTGTCGCTTCCCGGCTTCCTGTTCGGGCTGGTCATCGGTCTGCTGTTGTTGGCTATGCTGCGAGCACGGTTCGCGCCGCTGCGCTGGCTGGCCAGCATCTATATCAGCTTTATCCGTGGTACGCCGCTGCTGGTACAGATCTTCTTCGTCTATTACGCGCTTCCTGGTCTGATCGGCGTGAACATGCCGGCGTTTTTTGCCGGATTCCTCAGCCTCAGCCTCAACAGCGGCGCCTTCGTCACCGAGATCTTCCGTGGTGGGTTAAGCAGTCTGCCACAAGGCCAGTGGGAGGCCGCCGATGCACTGGGCCTCAGCCGGATGACGACATGGCGGCGAGTTATTCTGCCGCAGCTATTCACCCGCATCCTGCCGCCGCTGACCAACGAATTCACCATGTTGGTCAAGGCCTCGCCATTGCTGTCGGTCATCACCGTGGTTGAACTGACGCGCTCGGCGCAACTGGTGCTGCAGCAGACCTACCTGCCGGTCGACGCCTATTTTGTCGCCGCCATCCTCTATTTCGTTGTCCTCGCCGCGCTGAGTCATCTGACACGGCGGATGGAAAGCCGGTCGGAAAGGGCACGGGCATGAGCTTCGATATCTCCGTCATCATCCAGGGCCTGCCTCTGTTGGCCAAGGGCCTTGGCTATACGCTGCTGATCTGCGGCATCGCGCTGCCGGTGGGTTTTGTGATCGGGACGCTGTGCGCGCTGGCGCGGCTGTCGGGCAGACGCTGGTTGAAATCGCTGGTAATGATCTATGTCGAGATCATTCGTAACACGCCGTTCCTGATTCAGATCTATCTGATCTTTTTCGTCCTTCCTCAGATGGGAATCCGGCTGGAAGGGGTGGTCGTCGGCATCATTACCCTGGCCATCTATTGCGGCGCCTATTTTGCCGAGAATGTGCGCGGCGCTATTCAGACCATCCCGCGGGGACAGACCGAGGCTGCGGAGGCGCTCGGCATCAGCTACTGGACGACACAGCGACGTGTGATTTTCCCGCAGATGCTCAGCTATCTGATCCCGACCACCTCGAACCTGACGCTGACGCTGATCAAGGAATCTGCGGTGCTGTCGGTCATCACCGTGCCGGAACTGACCTACCAAGCGCAGGTTATCATCGGCCGCACCTTTGCGCCGGTCGAAGGCTTCACCGCCATCGCCTTGATCTACTGGGGGCTGAATTCGCTGGTCGCCTTCGGGCTGAGGCGGTGGGAGCGTCATGCCTCGCGCTATCTGACCGCCCGCGATCATGCCACCAGTGGGGACGGCCAGCCGGTGGCTATTCCGTTCCCCGCCGACCGCTGACCTCTTCCGCCCCCGACATCCTGAAAGGAACCCAGATGACCACCCCGCTGATCGCCCCGCCCCGGCGTGAATTTCAGAGCTTTCACGACTTTCCCATTGTCACCGACCTCGACGCGCTGCAAGCGGACATTGCCATCCTCGGCATCCCTTACGGCGATCCCTACTCCATGGCCGAGGTCAGCAACGACCAGTCCAACGCGCCGACCCATATCCGCCGTTATTGCGAGCGCGCGCTGCGTGGCCTCGATCGCTATGACTTTGATATCGGCGGAACTATGCTGAATGGGCGCGACATCAAGGTCGTCGATTGCGGCGATGTCGTCGGCCAGGCCAAGGATATTTCCGGTAACCATGCCCGTTCCGAGCAGGCGGTCCGCAAAATCCTTGCAGCCGGGGCCATGCCGATCATTCTTGGCGGCGACCACGCTATCCCGATCCCGGTTCTGCGCGCATTCGAAGGGCGCGGCCCGATCACGCTGATCCAGATTGACGCCCATGTGGACTGGCGCGACCGGTTCCACGGCGTCGATGACGGGCTGTCCAGTGTAATCCGCCGCGCATCCGAACTGCCGCAGATCAAGGATATCTGGCAGATCGGCCTGCGCGCCGCCGGCAGTGGCCGCCCCGAGGAGGTACAGGCGGCGCTGGATTATGGCTCGCACCTGGTGCCCGACAGCGAGTTGCAGGAAGTCGGCATGCAGGCGATCCTCGACCGCATCCCCGATGGCGGCAACTACTACCTGACCATTGACGCCGATGGCGTAGATCCGACCATCATGCCTGCCGTAGCCGGCCCGGCACCGGGCGGGGTGAACTATGCGCAGATGCGAACCCTGATCAACAAGCTGGCCCGCAAGGGACGGGTGGTCGGCATGGATATTGTCGAAATCACCCCGGCCAAGGACGTCAACGGGATCACGGCCATCACCGCCGGACGCTTCATCTGCATGATGATCGGCGCTGCGGTCCGGGCCGGATATTTCGACTGAAACAACCCGGCACCGCTCAGGGGAGGAAATTCGAGATGACCAAGGATGGCTCGCAGATCGCGATCAGCATTCGGGACATGAGCAAGTGGTATGGCTCGTTCAATGTGCTGAAGAACATCAACCTCGAGGTGAAGGCAGGCGAGAGGATCGTGATCTGCGGGCCGTCGGGCTCGGGCAAATCGACGCTGATCCGCTGCATCAATCGACTGGAACAGCATCAATCTGGCACGATCACCGTGGATGGGGTCGAGTTGACCAACAGCACCAAAAATATCGCCTCGGTCCGGCGCGATGTTGGCATGGTGTTCCAGCAGTTCAACCTGTTCCCGCATCTGACCGTTCTGGAAAACTGTATCCTTGCGCCGACGACCACGCGCAAGATGCCGGTGGACGAGGCCAAGGCACTCGCCATGCGTTTTCTGGAGCGCGTCAAGATCCCCGACCAGGCCAACAAGTATCCCGTGCAGCTTTCGGGCGGTCAGCAACAGCGCGTCGCCATCGCCCGCAGCCTGTGCATGGAACCGCGCATCATGCTATTCGACGAGCCTACCTCGGCGCTCGACCCGGAAATGGTCTCGGAGGTGCTGGACGTGATGACCGACCTGGCACAGACCGGGATGACCATGCTGTGCGTGACCCATGAGATGGGTTTCGCACGCAAGGTCGCCGACCGGCTGATCTTCATGGATGCCGGACAAATCGTCGAGGAGAATGCACCGGAGGAGTTTTTCCGCAATCCGCGCTCGGACCGGGCGAGGCAGTTCCTCGCCCAGGTGCTGCAGCATTGAGCGGCAGGGGGCAGACGGTCCTGCCCGTCCACCATGACGGGTCGGCCGGCCTGTGTGACCTCGACGCCACCACGCTTGCCGGCTTGCTGCGTGCAAGGACGGTGAGCGCGGTCGAGGTCGTCACTGCGTATCTGGCTCGGATCGAGGCGATCAATCCTCTGATCAACGCCCTCGTCACCGTTGATGCAGCAGGCGCGATGGCGCAGGCGCACGCACTCGACGCGATGGCGGATGTCGGACACTTTGCCGGTCCGCTGCATGGATTGCCCGTAGCAGTGAAGGACATCTTCGCAACTGCCAATATGCGCACGACTTACGGCTCGCGTCTGTTCGCGAACCATGTGCCGAGCCATGACGCAGTCCATGTCGCACGGCTGCGCACGGCCGGCGCGGTGATCATTGGCAAATCGAATACGGCTGAATTCGCCTATGGTGCGCAGACCACAAACCCGCTGTTCGGCACCACCCGCAATCCTCATGATCTACAGAAAACCGTGTCAGGCTCGTCAGGTGGCGCGGCTGCCGCACTGGCGGCGGGGCTAGTTGCGCTGGCAGATGGCTCAGATCTCGGCGGCTCGATCCGGGCGCCGGCGGGGTTCGTCGGCATTGCGGGGTTACGCCCGACCTCGCGCCTCGTGCCACTGGCTGGAACTCCCATGCCCTTCGATGGTCTGAACGTCCCTGGCCCGATGGCGCGGAGAGTCGCAGACCTGCAGCTGATGCTGTCCGTCATGGCCGGGCCGTCGGACGCCGATCCGCTTTCGCAGGGCCTGGCGCCGCTGGTGGACAGACGGGGGCTCGCAGCTTTATCGGGGCTGCGCTTCGCCTGGTGCATGCGCCCGGCAGGCACCGCAATCAACGCCAGAATCCTGCGCGCCTTGGCGCCGGCGCGCGATCTGCTGGAGGTTGCCGGTGGCAGTATCCGCGACGCCGATCCGGACCTTGGCGATATGGTGGTCGCGCAACAGACCTTCCGCGACTGGTCGGCGCGCCTCGGGCCCGGAACGCTGGGGCAGCGTGACAAGCTGGGTGCGGAAATGCAGCGCACGCTGACCCGCGCCGATGCGCTGTGCGCCGAAGACCTGATGCGGGCAGAGGCCATCCGGGCGCGGGCCTGGGCACGGGTTACGGCGTTCTTCCAGGACCACGACATCCTGGTCTGGCCGACCAACTGCCAGCCACCCTATGGTGCCGAGGCCGATACCGCAAAGCTGGGCATCGACGAGGCACCGATTCTCATGACCCCGGCCCTTGGCTTGCCGGCATTGTCTATTCCATTCGGAGTAACCGAGGATGGTCTTCCCGCAAGTCTCCAATTTATTGGCCGAAGATACTCGGACCGACTTCTTCTCGATGTTGGCCAGCGGATCGAAGCGGCAATATCAGGAAGCCGAGGGTGAAGTGGTCGTCAACCATCCCCATGGTTGACGCTCCGGTGCGCCTCAATGCCGTGCAGGTAGATGTCGATCAGGTCTCGTTCAGCTTCATGGGTCAGCTCAGCCTTCGCCATGAAGCAGGCCCCTTTGCCGTGCTTCCTGACGTGCGGCCTCCAGCACCTCGGGCAGGGTCCGCTTGCTGATACCGCTTGCCTCGGCCCGCTCGATCAGGCTGCGCAACTCGGCAATGGCGCTTTCCCGGCTTTCCTGATCGCGCCGCACAAGGTCGCGGAAATATTCGCTGACGTTGCCGTAGCGCCCGACACTGATCTGCGCCTCGACCCATTCATCTGTTCAGGCATCGAAATGGTAAGTCTGGACATGGAAGGCCCTCCCTTCACGTCGAAGCATAATTGTTCATACTTTATCCAGTAACAACCCCTTCACGCGCCCTCGGAAACCTCGCGCAGAAGGTCATCGCGGTCCCACACCCGCTCTGCAAGCTGGCGATAAAGCTGCCCGCGCTCGTCGATGTCGGCTTTCTTGAAGGATGGCCGTGCCTTGAATGGCAGGGCTGAAGCCCCGACGAACCGCAAAAAGCCGGGGTTGTGGCTGTAGCAGTCTTCGTGCAGCGAATGCGCCAGCAGGTTCTGCGTGCGGTAGTGTTTCAGCTTTTCCTCATAGGGCAGGTCGCCATAGCTGGCGTTGAACGCCTTGGGCAGCAACAGTAAGCCACCGATCCGGTTGCGGTATTCCGCGAAATCAGCCGCGTGGCCGAACTCTGTATGGCGTTCGGGGTGGTTGGCCCAGATGTGCTCGACCTCGTAGCGCACCTTCCCGTCCCCGATATATTCTGAATACCGCGATGCCTGGCCGGATTGCGTCTCTACATGATCCGTCAGACGCGCCAGAATCCGATGAATCGCATAGCGGTTCTGCTGATGGACCTTGAGGCGGTCGTTGCTGGCGAAGGTTTCAGTTTCCTTGCCCAGCAGCTCATGCAGCTTTTGGGCCAGCGGTTCAGGTGCCAGGCCACGAATGTCGCGCATGACCAGAAACATCGCATATTGCATCGTCGAATAGGCAATGCTCCGGCTGTTCCACAGCCGCCAGGCCAGGAGGATGTCGATGAACCGCGACGTCAGCCGCAGCTTGGTCCTGACCACCTCCGGCTTGTCGTCGGGATGCAGCGGCGCCAGAAGAACCATGTTTTGCAGCGTGAACCCGTGCTGCGCGTTGTAATAGACATGCTCAAGGCCCGGCATCATCTGCTGCGACGCCTGGACCAGTTGCAGATACTGGCGGGCGTAAAAGTCAAAATCCCGGTCGATGAAGCGAAAGAAGTCCTCGCTTGACGTCAGGCCGATGCGGGGGCTGGCATCACGCAGCCAGCGGTGGAACTCCGTGCCGATCCGGTCGAACTCTTCGGGCCGGGCGCCCCGCTTGCGTTCGCGGATCTTCGAGGCGTATTGGCTGCGCAACCATGTCTTGAAGCAGTCCGCCGCCACCTCCTTGCCGGCGTTGTTCAGATCGGCGATCCGGTCACGCCAGCGGGCACTGGCCGCGTTGCGCTTGCTCTCGTCGATATTGGCCAGCAGATAACCCTTGAGCATGTCGGTCGGGCTGAGCGACAGCCCACGATCATTCATGGTCTCGAAGATCGTATAGGCGTCCTCGTCCGAATAGGCGGTGATCTCGACCAGATGGACGTTCTCAAGCAGCCAGTCCACGAAATAGGGCAGCGCGTGGCCATCCAGTTCGTCCGGCCAGGCTTCTTCCATGTCGTGATAGCGCGCAAACAGGTTCTGCACCGATTCCGACCGGTCGGACGGGTCGAACGCCTGCCCCTCGAACAGGGCCTGCATGCAGGCGTTGCGTTCGTCGATGTCGAGGTTGAAGGACTTCTTGCCGTATTTCTCCGACACGATCAGCTCGTCGATATTGACCTGCTGATCCTGCCCTTGCTGCATGTTGCGCAGCAGGATCAGCAGCAGCGTCAGGCTGGTCAGGCGCTGCTGGCCATCGACAATGAAATTCGCGCCGCCTTCCTTGCTGCTGATGATGATCGCGCCCACGAAGTAATGCGGGTATCGGCCACCCGGTCGCGCGCGTGCTCGGGGCGATATTCCTCAAGGAACTTTCCGGTGAGATCGTCGATCAGCTCGCGCGCCTGCTTTTCGCCCCATTTGTATTCGCGCTGATAATAGTCGATCGAATATTTCCTGCCCTTCAGCAGTTCGCGGATCGTCCGGGCCTTTCCCTCGATGCTGGCCATCTGTGCACTGTCTCCTGTCTCGCGCCTTGCTGGCGGGCGCTGTTCTTGTCTGCGGGTTGGATGGCTGCGTGTCCGGCCGGGGCGTCAGCCGAACAGCCGGGCCGAGAGGGCGGCGGCCACGGCCTCGGCGCGGGCGGTGCCGGCGTCGAGGGCATGGGCCATGGCCTCGATGCGGCGGGCCTGGGCGGCGAAGGCGGTTTGCAGGGGGAGAGGGGGGAGTAGAACCATGAATGAACGGATGCCTTCCTGGCTGATCTTGTAGGTTCCGTTGGTGGTCTTTGCAGCCATATTTATTTGAGATCGCGTGAAGCTCGTCGCCCACAAAGCGGACAAAAACGGTGGCTGTAAGCGGCCGGATACGCCACTAAGCGCAATCATCGTATCCGGAAAGGTCGTGTCCGGCATGTCAATGCTCGGAAATGCGCCCCGCCCGACGAGAGCTGGATTTCCATTGCCTCGGCAGATGAGGAAAGATGTGCGCGATACTGTCTGCTCGGGATGCGGCACTGCTGCGAACATGCTTTCCTTGATCGCTGCCGCGTCAAATCTCCCTCGCGTGATCGCGGACAATGTCAGGACTTTCCCTGCGACCTCACCGGCTTTGGATGGCGAGACGCCGTTGCGAAGTGCGACGCCAGTCAGATCTCCCAGCTTCACCACCTCCCAGCCTTTTGGGTTTGTGGCGGGGTCGCCGAAGGTTTGGGTGAAGAGGGCGGGGATGAGGGCGCGGGCGGCTTTGCGGGCGGTGTCGGCGCGGCGGCGGATCGCCTCGGCCCGGTCCAGCAAAGCCACGATCCGCCGTTGTTCATCGAGGGGTGGCAGGGGGATCTCGATCTTGGCAACACTCTTGGGCTGCGCCCGTAGCAGCGACCCGCCGACACCGGCGACGGTGCCCATGAACCGGGCGTGGAACTGATCGGTAAGCAGGAAATGCCGGATATAATCGCTCAGGAACGCTTCATGCCGGAAGATGATCCACTCGCTCGAAGCAATCTGCCGATGATCGTTGGCGACGGAAACCGTCCACGCCCGCCGAATATGGGGGACAATCTTTGACAGCAACACGTCGTCATTCTGGACCAGCTTTTTTGAAGAGCCGATTTCATGGCCGAACGCATGTTCCGGCTGGCCTGCATCATAAGACGGAATGCTCCAGAGCGTGAATCTTTCATCCGGGGCCTTGGCTGGATCAACGCTTGGCACGCGAGACGGCATCAAGTCGCCAAGCGGCACAGTCGGCCAGCCGCTCACGCCGCGCCCTCCTGCAATTCCTCGGCCAGTTCGTCGATCTCGGCGAGGATCAGCGCCACCTCGTCGCGCAGTTCGGTCAGCAGTTCGCCGGGGGCGCGGTGGGTGACGGCCTCGCGGCTTTCGGGGCGGTAGCGGGCGGCGGAGAGGTTCCAGTCCTCGGCCTCGATGGCCTCGGCCTCGGCGAACCACCACATTTCCCGCCACGGCGCAGCCGGGTCATGGGCCTGCCAGTCGGCGAGGCTTGCGCCGCGGTTGCGGAAGGCCGCGATCAGGCCGGGCAGGTCGTCGGCCTCGATGGGCTGGTCGTGGTTGGCGTCCAGCTTGAAGCCATCATTTGCGGCATGCAGGAACATCACCCGTTCGCTGCGCCCGCCTTGCGTGAAAATCAGCACGCTGGTCTTCACCCCCGAATAGGGCTGGAACACGCCGCCGGGCAGCGACAACACCGCCTCAACCCGGTTGTTCTGCATCAGCATCCGGCGCAGTTCCCGATGCGCGGTGGTCGAGCCGAACAGCACTCCCTCGGGCACGATGACGTCGCAGCGGCCACCCGGTTTCAGGTTGTCGATCATGTATTTGACGAACATCAGTTCGGTCGCGGTCGAGGTGCCGATCCTGACATCCTCGACAATGCGGTCACGGTCGATGCGCCCGGAAAACGGCGGGTTGGCAAGGATCACGTCATAGTCGTCAAGGGGCAGGTTCCGCTCGGCCTTGTCCTGCGCGTCAAGGCTGGTGGTCAGCACGTTGCGCTTGAGGATGCGCACATCGGGCAACCCGCGCAGGGCAAGGTTCATCGAGGCCAGGCTGACCATCTTGGGGTCAACGTCGTTGCCATAGAAGGTCGCGGTCTGAAGCTGGCGCCATTGCCGCGCATTCAGCCGGTCACCGATGCCGCGCGGGAAGCTCTTGCCGTCAAACTCGGCCTCGACGGTCCCGGCAGGCGAGGAATTGGCCAGGCGGATGTGTTCGTATGCCGCGACCAGAAAGCCCGCGGTGCCGGCAGCGGGGTCATAGACGGTCTCGCCGATCTGCGGGTCCACCAGTTCGGTGATGGCGCGGATGATGTGGCGCGGGGTGCGGAACTGGCCGAGTTCCCCGGCCTGCTTGATCTGGCGCAGGACGTGTTCGAACAGGTCACCCTTGGTATCGGGGTCGGCCTCCTCAAGCCGCAGGGCGTTGACCAGCGTGACGACCTGGCCCAGCACCGTCGGATCGTCGATGACGAGGCGCGCCTGCGCCATGAAGCCAAGGCCGAAATCATCGCCGATGCTGGCGAAGAAGGGAAACACCTCGTCGCGCAGAAAGGTGACAAGCGCGGCGCCGGAAAGCGCCTGCGCCCAGCTTGACCACCGCATCCGGGCGCGGGGAATGGTCTTGACGCCCTCATCCGGGGCGTTCAGCGGGTTTCGGATCGTCCAGTCGCCCGCGAAGAGCGAGGTGTAATCGCGCCCGGTGGCTTGCGACTGCCGCAGGTTGGCAGCGTCGATGCCCTCGATCATGTAGAAGAAGAACAGGAAGCTGAGCTGTTCGGCATTCGACAGCGGGTCGGGATAGCCGCCGCCATAAAGATAGTCGCGGATCTGATCGACCTTGCGGCGCATGTCGGGGGTAAAGGGCATTGTCGGGCTTTCAATGGGTCGGTTTGTCAGGGTGCAGTGTCGGGTGGTCGGCGGCATCGCCTACCGATGCAATGCCGAACACCGCCTTGTTCATCGAGGCAAGGGCGCGCGTCAGCCCGTCCTCACCGCCAAAGGCGGCACGCGCGCGTGCAAAGCCGCCATACATCGACAGCGGCGGCTGATCGAAGCGCCAGCTTTCAAATACCACCAGATCGGCGGCATTGGCCTTGATCTGCTCCTTGACCAGATGCAGCAGGCTGATCTGGTCGCTGTTGAAATCCTGCGTGCCAAGCCAGGTCTCGAACGCCGCGCCAAGGGCCTCGGCCTGTGCCTCGTCGGGGTCCAGAAAGGCGCGGCCGGTTTCGTCAACGGTCACCCATTCACGGGTTTCCGGGTCGATCTGATCGTCAACATCAAGGGTCAGCAGCCGGCGCGGCTGAGTTGGCGGACGCACGGGGGCGTTCGGTGACAATACCGCCCTCACCGGGGGATTCGTCATCGCCGTGATGCAGGGTGACGCCGGTAAAGTCCCAGATAGTGAAGCGGTCCTTGCCCGGCGCCAGCCGCGTGCCGCGCCCGCGCATCTGCTGGTAAAGGATCGACGAGCGCGTAAACCGCGCCATGACCAGATTGCGCACCTCCGGGCAGTCAAAGCCGGTATCGAGCATGTTCACGCTGACGAGGATCTGCGGGAAGGCTTCCTTCTTGAAGCGCCTGATCTTGGCCACGCCGTCGATGGTGTCATCGGGACCAAGGCCCGAGACCACGAAATCCGCATAGCGGGTGATGGGGTCCGGCTTCTTGTCGGCAAATTCGGCGTCGAACATACGCGCCAGCGTCTCGGCATGGCGCTTGGTCACGGCAAAGACGATGGTCTTGCCCGGTTCCGGCGCGCGCTTGCGCCCATGATCGTCCACATAGCCCTTTTCCAGCACCTCGCGAAACTCACGGACCATGGCGCGGTTGCGCTCGGGGATGGTGAATTTGCGCTCCAGCACGGTCGGATCAACGGTCAACGGGTCATGGTCGGCAAACAGCGCCTCCATCTCGGCCCGCGTCTCGTTATCGAGGGCACCCCAGTCAATATCGCTGCGCGCAACCGTGAAGCCCTCGGTCGCGGCGGTGCGGGCGGTCATGGCGCGATAGATCTGATAGGGGACCAGGTGCCCCTCGGCGATGGCCTGCGACATGGAATAGCTGAAGGT